>JBGSNE010000014.1:0-7005 GCA_041739785.1 Pirellulaceae bacterium | reverse complement strand
TGAGGCGTCCCCCCGTTTTTCCGGCTTGCCAGCGAGAGACCGCATTCGCGGTCGCTCGCTGGCAAGCCGGTGGTTGTCGGGCGACATTTCCCCTGGGGTTGCACCCCAGGCTACCCAACACCACCGCTTCGCGGTTGAAATACTGCAACTTCAAAACTGGCGCGTCGAGCTGATATTCTCGCTGGTGGTGCCAACTAATTAATTACCGATGCAATACAGATGGGCGGCGCTGCGAATTATCAGGCGATCGCCCACAATAGCCGGAGAAGCATCAACCGGTTCGCCAAGCTCATTGACGGCCAGTTCTTCGAGTTTGGTACCGTGGCGGATGACCGTGGTGACTCCATCCCGGCTGGTGAAGTAGATCTTGTCTCCGGCCGCAACAGGTGACGCGTAAACGTCGCGAATCTCAGACAGTCGCGTGGGTGGGATCAATACATCTCCAGTCTTGGCATCAATGGATGTCATGGCACCTGTGCGTTCCTTCGTAAGGTAGAGTTGGCCTTTGTAAAGAGTGGGGGACGAAACATACGGAGCGGCGTCGCTATTGTGCCACAGGATCTTATTTGAATCGGTAATATCTCCTTGGGCATCCAGCGGTAGGGCATAGATCGCATTCCCGCGGTAGCCGGTCATGCAAATAACTGCATCATCTATTCGAACGGGACAGGGGATCGGATTGGAAACTTGTCCTCCGCACGACCATAGTAGTTTGCCGGTTGCTAAATCATAGCTGCGCACAATGGAGCCGTTGGTAACAATCTGAGTTTTGTTTCCATAATCAATCGCAAGTGGCGTCGCCCAAGTTGTGCGTTCGTCGCGGTCGGTCTTCCAACGTTCTTGGCCCGTGGCCGCATCTAAGGCAACGAGCGCTGATTGGCCTTCGTGATCCCAAGGAACAATGAGCGCGTCTTTGACCAACGCTGGCGAACTCCCTTCACCAAATTCGTTGCGAGTCTGCATCTTCCCCAAATCTTTCGACCACACCAGCTTGCCCTGCATATCAACGCAATAGATCCCACGCGAGCCGAAGGAGGCGTAGATATGTTGTCCATCGGTGACGGCGGAGGAAGAGGCGAAGGTGTTCGTTCCGTGGCCACCTTCGTGGGGAACCGCTCGAGTCAGCACGGTTCGCCAACGTTCTTGGCCGTCACTCAGATTGAAAGAGACCAGCACGAATTCGTAGACCGTCGTCGGTGGCGACTGACTTAGTCCCCCGCGTCTGCCTGCGTCGCTGGTGGGTTGCGCACGCGGCGTGGCGGCTTCGCTCTGCTGGCCGGTATCGATAGCGCTCAGCAGAAATATTTGATCGCCCCATACAATTGGGCTACCACTCCCCTTCCCTGGTACTGGAACCTTCCATTGGATGTTTTGCGTTGCGCTCCACTGCGTGGGTGGCGAAGCATCTTCCAGCGAGCCGTCGTAATTTGGGCCGCGCCAGTTTGCCCAGTTGTTGTCTGCATGCAAAGAAACAGCTGATAAAACAAAGAGGTGCGCGGTTAATAGCGCCGTGGTAACGCGTTTCATTGTCAGGACTCCAGCATGAAGAGGGGCCAGCGAATCTATAGAGGACATTCTAGTCGAAACTGAAGTTTCGCTGGTGCTTAGCGTAGTTGGAGCTATTGGGGCACACCTCGGCCAATGATAGATAGAATAAAAACTCATTCTAAGACTCCCGTCATTAAATACTGGGGCATTGCGGCTCTACCACGGTCGGGCATGTTCGATGCTCGGCCGCGTGGGGTGTCCGGGAAAAGGTGTCCGACACCAAAAGCCGGAACGGCCCTGAGGGTGCTTCGCATTTTTGGTGTCGGACACCTTTTCCCGAGGCGCGTCGAACCCTAATTCTTAAGCTGGACAAAGCACTAGCATGCATTTTAGACTTTTGATTACTTCTGTTTGGGGATGTTTATTTCTTTCATCGGTAGGTTGGGGGCAAGAGCGCGCTGCGCCCTATCCGGCAAGTGACTCGATCGGTGGCGTGACGTGGGCCGAGCGCTTATCTTGTTTTCTCTGGCGACGATTGTTTTTCGATGCGTGGCGTGACTTTCCATGTTCATTGATGCTAGACTGAGTCAAGGCTGGGTGCTGACGAAAGTCTTGGCGACTTCCGCTACGAGGTTCGTTCTTCAGCCGATGCGTACACAAGCTTTCCTTTCGTTATTTCAAAGGTCGATCCCATGCTAGGCAAAGTTGTGATTTCGTTGGGGATCTCGTTCATAGTAGCAAGCTATACGACGACAGCCTTACCAGCAGCGGAACCGGAAGTGACGCCGCTAGCGGTGTTTGAGCAGCGGATCATGCCCATTTTCGCTTCGCCCAATCCGTCGAGCTGCGTGCAGTGTCATCTGGCTTCGGTTGATCTTAAAGATTATATCCTCCCTTCGAGTGAAGCTACCTTTCAGGGTTTGCGAAAGCAGGGCTTGGTCAACGTCCGCGCGCCGCGAGAATCGAAGATCTTGAAACTCATTGCGATGGGGGAGCAGGATGCGGATGCGGGAGCCAAAATGATTCATGCCAAAACGCGCAAGGCTGAGTACGAAGCATTCGCAGCTTGGATCGAAGCTTGTTGCCAAGATACGGAGCTCATCTCAGCCAGCGAAGGTGACGCTGCGGTGATTGGTCCAACCAAGCCGTTGGAGGTAGTGCGGCACAATCGTAAAGATCGCTTGCTCGATTCCTTTGTGCGCAACGTGTGGTCGCAACGTATGCGCTGTTTTCCGTGCCATACGCCGCATGAAATCGATATCGACAATCCGTTGCATGAACAACCAAGCAAACGTCATGCGGACTACGTGGCGGAGTATGGCCAGAAAATGAATTTGTTTCTAGAAACTCCTGAGCAAACGCTGCGGACGTGGATCACCAATAGCCGTAAGCATCGCGCGGAACATTTGCCGATGATCAATATCGATAATCCGCCGCACAGCTTGCTGGTGCTCAAGCCATCGGCAAAACTGCCGCCCAAAGGCGAAGATGGGAAAATGATGGCTCCCTCTTCAGTCCTGCCCGTTTCGCATATGGGAGGATTGAAGATCCATGTCAACGACCACTCCTACAAGGCGTTTGTTGCTTGGATCGAAGACTACGCCAAAGTGGTTCGCGACGAGTACCAGGATGCTACGACTTTACCCAAAGATAACTGGCTGCCGACGGAGCATTTCTTAAAGATCCTCAATGCTCCCGAAGATTGGCCCGCTCTGTCGACGGTGCAGGTGTTTGTATTCAATTGGGACTCAGAATCGAAAGCGTGGAGTAGTGAACCGACTGCGTTTACACAATCGCTGGTAACTCCCAGGCACATCGTTAACGGCCCACTGTTTCTCTTCGCGAGCACAGCGCAGAAAGGATATGGGCTCGATAGCCAAGATAACAAGGGTGTTAGTGTTGAAATGCCGAGTGGAAAATACCTAGTTCGCGTCTGCTTAGATCGAGAGCATAAAGTGAACGAAGCCCCGTCGCTGCTGTTGTTGAATGAGTCGGCAAATCGGTGGGAAACTGAAGTTGAGGTGGAGTGGAAAGTCGGTTTCAAGAACGCTGTTTCCATCGATGGCGGAGCGTTGCAGGCGATGGCGGGCAAGTGATTGCCCCGTGTAGCGGAAGTCGCCAAGACGTTGGGCGCAATTGACGCTAATCATAGTGTTGCTTAAACGTACGGGTAATACTAATGGTTGCTGGCGAACGTTCGGGATTACCGAATGGACTGATGGCGTCGCTTCATGATTCTCAGTAAGTTGACTGAATTCTCACCCCCTACCCTACCCTTCTCTACTTCACGGTTGGGTAATTGATTTGGGAGGTGACTGGGTTCTCGACTCGGAGAGTCGAGCGACGTTGCTAGCAATTCTGCTGGTTGTGTAGCAAAGTCCACAATTCTGCAAGTGGCTGAAAAACTTCGATTCCCGTGGACCGAGCGAATTGGTACAACAACGATAACCGCTTGGAATTACGGATTTTTCAAGTCGCTGTCGTTGGAATGGAAACTTCGATTTTTGAACTCATACACAAGGAGCAGGTAGGGATGCACTGCCAGACTCGCGTAACTTCACCCCGATTTTCTCTCATCTCGCGACTGCCTGGCTGGCTGAGCGTTCGGCGATTGGGAGGGCAATGGAACTGGACCCGAACCGCGCTGGCTAGCTTGCTGGTCCCACTGAGCCTGTCCGCGCCTGTTTCGGGCGCCGACGCAACAGAACGACTCAGTAAGGCGCTTTCCTACAAACCGCGGCAAGCCGACGTGGTCTATGAGTTGGTCGACGCGGAGAAGGTTTCCGAGTGCGCAATCGACGAAACGGCTCGTACCGATGGCAAAGGCTTTTGGGTCACGGGTGCCAGCGGACAACCGCTGCGTTGGTTTGCTGACACAGATGGCGACAATCGACTCGATCGATGGTGCTATTACAATGCGGGCGTAGAGGTTTATCGCGAATTGGATACCAATGCCAACGGCACGGCTGACGAATATCGTTGGCTGAGCACGGAGGGACTGCGCTGGGGGATCGACAAAAACGAAGATGGCACGATCGACAGTTGGAAGATGATCTCCGCCGAAGAAGTAACTGCCGAAGTCGTTCGGGCGGCGGCGCAGCGCGACAAAATCAAGTTTGAACGATTGCTAATCAGCGATGCGGAAATTGCGAAACTGGGAGTCGGCAAAGAGAAGGCAGCCGCGCTCCGTCAACACGTCGCAGACGCGGCGAAGCAGTTTGATGCTTGGGCAGCTGGGCAGAATGTTGTCAGTAAGCAAAGCAAGTGGACCAACTTTGGTGCCGACAAGCCGGGCATTGTCCCAGCTGGTACCGAAGGCTCTGAAAAAGATGTGGTGGTCTATGAAAACGTGGTTGCCTTGTTGGAGGATGCGGGCAAAGCCAAGCAGTTGTTGGTCGGCACGATGATCCAAGTTGGTGACACCTGGCGTCTTGTTGACTTGCCCCGCGCAGTCAACGAAGGGGCTGTTGTTTCTGACGCGAGCATCTTCTTTCCTGCTTCCTTTACACCGCGAGGTGCGGCTGGTGCAGCGGGCGAAGAAGCTGCGGGTGGCATTAGCAAAGCCATGCAAAAATTGGTCACCGAATTGCAAGATGTCGATGCTAAGCTTCAAGCTGGGGGTAATACGGCAGTCCTCCAAGCCATGCGGGCCGACATCCTGGAAAAACTTGTTTCGGCTGCAGAGAGTGCTGCCGAGCGAACGACCTGGATCAAGCAGTTTGCAGACACAGTCAGTGCGGCCGCACAGACGGGCGACTACCCGGACGGCGCTAAGCGATTGAACGAATTCGCAGGGAAGCTCTCCTCCATCAATCCCACCAACGATGACATAGCCTATGTTCTGTTCCGCACACTAACTGCGGAGCACAATCTCAAGATGCAAGATCCCAAGGCGGACTTCGAAGCCTTGCAGAAAAGCTACTTGGAGGATCTGCAGAAGTTTGTCGGCACCTACGGTGATAGCCCTGATGCGGCAGAAGCCATGATTCAAATTGCCCTGTCGGCTGAGTTTTCAGGCGAGGCGAAAATTGCTGAGCAGTGGTACACCAAAGCTTCCAAAAACTTTAGTGATACCCAAGCTGGCAAGAAGGCCACCGGCGCGATCGAGCGTTTGAACTTAGTCGGACAGAAGTTTGGCCTGCGTAGCCCCACGCTCGACGGTCGCACGTTTTCCTCCGAAGCCTACCTCGGCGGCCCCGTCGTCTATCACTGTTGGGCCAGTTGGTGCGAGGGCTGCAAAGCTGAGATGCGAGCTCTGAACGAACTCAAATCGAAGTATGCCAAGACCAAATTTCACGTGGTCGGGATCAACTTTGACAACGAAGCTGACATCGCTAAGAATTTCGTTCGCGAAAGTCGTTACGATTGGATTCAATTGCACGATCAAGGTGGCCTCGAAAGCAATTTGGCAGTCAGCTACGGCATTCTCACGCTCCCCTTCAACGTCGTGGTTGACAAGACAGGTAAGGTCATTAAGACCGGCGTACATTGGACTGAATTGGACAGCGTAATCGAAGAGCTAACGAAGTAGGTTTCGTGTTCAATATAGTAGTCTCCGACAAAAGGGGGCGGGCTAAAGCTCGCCCCCTTTTTTCGTTTGGCTTGAGGTTGGAAATCGTTTAACGCCAAGCCGCAGGCGCCGGCAGACGTGGCCGCTGGAGCATCGAAGGCTGATGTGTCGTTGATTGGGGATTGTGCAATAAAGAATGGGGTTTGGGGTTGATTAGTTAGATTCCCGGTCAGATACTTCCCGGCTCGAACGCTGCCGTCGCCTGCGTAGGCTGTGACTTAACCTTCGAGAAACTCTCTCCTTAGTGGTGATTTTCGCGATCGGCTGATCGAACGCGGATCGGCAGCCTACTCCGGCTCGGCGTTAAACAAAATCCGCACTTCGAAACTTGTATGGTATTGGCGTTACAAGAATACGTCGCCACCACGCCTCATCGATCGACTTTTCTTTTTTTTCGAGAATGGGTCAAGTTTGCAGTGTCGAGTTTGAAGTGGAATTTGGTATGAACATGGGTAGCGACAACGGTGTTTTCGACTCGGCGAGTCGAGCAACATTACTTGTTAGCCAATTCAAGCGACTGAGCTTATCCACTTCTCACTAATTGACCAAGGAACCACGGATGGAACCTGCAATCAACGCAATCGTGCACATGTCAAGTTTTATGGTTCCTGCGATAGCACTGTGGGCTATTGCGGCTTTGTACATGCAACGGGACGATGTGGAATGCACATGGACGCAGTTGCTGTATTTCGGCACGCTGCTGTTAATCTCCTTCGTGACTCTGCGAACGATTACGACCAATGATGGTTGTTGGCTCATGCACACGGCCACTCTAGGCATCACGATTGTGGCTGGTGCCATGCGTCGCCCAGCATCGGCTCCGCCACGCTATGTGCCGGATTTCACGCGCTAATGCGCATTGGGGAATGGTTCCATCGACGCTCGACTCTCCGAGTCGAGACCGGGTAGAACATGCATTGCAACATACGACTCGACTCGGAGAGTCG
>JBGSNE010000013.1:0-3624 GCA_041739785.1 Pirellulaceae bacterium | reverse complement strand
CGACTCTCCGAGTCGTGACGTAACAGAACACGACTCGGAGAGTCGTGCGACGATGGGTCGTGCTACGATTTCTAACTCCCATCCTACAGAGTCTGGCAAATGAATCACCTGTCTTCCGTAATAGCCTGTTGTTTGAGCCTTATTGTTCTATCGTCAATAGTCTCGGCTCAAGCCCATCGCGGATTCAAGGCGCATGTGCTCAACGCTGAATCGGAGTTTAGCGCGGCCACAGCTATCGACATGAATCAAGATGGACGGCTAGACATCGTCAGTGGAGCGTGGTGGTACGCTGCTCCCGACTGGACGCGGCACACCTTTCGCGAAGTAGAACAGATTCGTGGACGCTTTGATGATTACTCCAACCTGCCGCTCGACGTCGACAACGACGGCGACCTGGACATTGTCAGCGTCAATTATCGCAGCAAAAGTCTGTATTGGTGTCGCAATCCCGGTGTGCAGGCGACCAACCCAACAGACCAATCGCTGTGGGAGAAAATTGTGATCGATGAACCAGGAACCAGCGAGACTGGTCGACTGGCCGACATCAATGGCGATGGACGACTTGATGTTCTTCCCAGTGGAACCAGCTTTGCAGCTTGGTATGAAGTCAAGAGCAGCGCCGCCGTCGGTTCGTCCGACCCCGAGTGGCGACGGCACAACTTGCCCGAGGAACTGATCGGCCATGGTGTCGGCGCAGGGGATATTAACGGCGATGGTCGCATGGATGTCGTGGGGCCAAATGGCTGGGCCGAAGCGCCACAGGACCTGGAACAAGGACGCTGGCTGTGGCATGCTGATTTTCAATTAGCCAGAGACTGTGGTCTTCCGATTCTCTGTCACGACGTCGATAGCGATGGTGATCTCGATTTAATTTGGGCGCGTGGGCACGATATCGGATTGTACTGGACTGAACAAGTTGGTGAAAAGCAATCGTCGATTTCAACTTCAACGACCGATGGCCGCGAACTTGATCGTGCACTTTTAGAGCGCGTCCTACCCAGCATCGAGCAAACGCACTGGATCACCCATGCGATTGATACCAGTTGGTCCAGTGGTCACACTTTGATGTTGGCTGATATCAACTCCGATGGCCAGGATGATTTGGTTGCGGGCAAACGTTTTATGGGCCACGATGGCAAAGATCCGGGCGAGAATGATCCGCTAAGTATTCAATGGTACGATTTTCAAGCAGCTAGCAAGACGTGGCGCTCGCATTGGATTTCTTATGGTGGCACCTGCGCCATTGATCTCGATTCCACCTGCGCCGATCTCGATGGCGACGGGGATATCGACATCCTGGCACCATCCCGATCCGGGCTGCATTGGTTGGAGAACCTGGGAATTGACGACAGTCCTCAAAGTTTTGCGGAAGAAATGGTTCGTGAAGTCGGAACCAATCTGTTTGCCGTAAACTATGAGCGGCACGATGACTTTGAAACAGTGCTAACGAACAAGGGAGCAGTTGCCTTGGCGACTCCGCTTGATCATGGTTTGCGGCGACATCAAATTTTGCGACAAATGGAAACAGTGATGGGGAGCTTACCCAAGTCGCTGGAACGCATTCCGCTCGATGTCCAAATCGAACAGATCGAGGACGCGGGAAAGTATATGCGGATCAAGTTATCCTATGCGGTGGACAACTCTTCGGGAGGGACGGCTACCAAGGCGAGAGCGGATCGCGTACCGGCGTATTTGCTCGTACCGCACGAGCATTCCAAACCGCTGCCAGCAATGCTGTGTTTGCATCCCACCGATTTCGAACTTGGCAAATCGCAGATCTGCGGATTGGGTGGTCAGCCCAGTCGTTTTTATGCACACGAACTGGCAGAAGCTGGCTATGTGTGTTTGGCCCCCGACTATCCAGGCTTTGCCGATTACACGTTTGACTTTGCTTCGTCTAGAGACGAATACGACAGCGGTACCATGAAGGCGATATGGAACAATATCCGAGGCTTAGATTTGCTGGAGACGCTGCCTTGTGTGAATCGCGATCAGCTAGGTGCCATTGGACACTCGTTGGGCGGGCACAATGCGCTGTTCACCGCCGCTTTCGATCAGCGTATTCGTTGTGTCATTACTAGTTGTGGGTTTAATGCATTTGCCGACTACTATGGCGGCGACCTGAGCGGTTGGAGCAGCGATCGCTACATGCCGCGCATTGCTTCGCAGTTTAGCAAAGATCCAGCGCAGATGCCTTTTGATTTTCCTGAGGTGTTGGCCGCTATTGCACCACGACCGTTGTTCGTGAACGCACCTTTACACGACAGCAATTTTGACGTGAAGGGAATTCGCAAGTGCGAAGCCAGTCTCGGTCCGCTGTTAAGAATGCTGAATGCGACGGAAACAACGGCATTTGTATACCCAGACGCTGAACACGATTTTCCGGATGCGATTCGCCAGCAAGCATACGCGTGGTTGCAGGAAAATTTGTGATCGTACGCCAGGTTTTCCGTACGCTAGGTTTTCTAGCTTGACACCCGTTTCCGTACGTCAGGCTTTCTAGCCTGACTCTGAGTACCACTGATGCCCACACCATCCTTCAACCCGCCAACTCGGTCAGGCTGGAAAGCCTCCACTACACTCAGGTCAGGCTGGAAAGCCTGACGTATGAATTTCGAAAGCGATGACTTGGCAATCCCTCAACCTTCCATGTGCGCCGATGAGCTCAACGAACTGTGGTCAGCGTCCGCTTCAATCTGGAACTCGCATGAAACCGATGTGGCCTACGAAGGTTACGTCAGTGCGGACTTTGCTGCTATCTATCAGCGATTGATCGGTTTGCGAAAGCGGGCCACGACTTTTCTGGAATGGGGCTCAGGTTTGGGAGTCGTGTCGATCATGGCCAGCCGATTGGGGTTCGAAGCCTATGGGATCGAAGTCAAATCTGAACTGGTTCACGAGGCGCGGCAATTGGCGATTCGTTTCGACGCCCAACCGAGCTTTGCAGTTGGGTCATTCATTCCCGATGACTTTCACGCGAACATACGACAGGGGGACGAATTCTATCGCACGGAGACCAACGAACTCGACGCCTACGCGGAGTTGAAGATGGATTTGGGAGACTTCGATCTGATCTATGCTTATCCCTGGCCAGAAGAGCATGCCGTGTTTCGTAGTATAGTTCGTCGCTGCGCAGCGCCGCATGCGTTATATTTGCGATATGACGCTCGCGAGGGGCTATCGCTAACGCGGCCGGCCGCCAGCCGACAACGACGCAACAACTATCAATAGGACCTATAGTGCGCAAAGTAAAACTATTTAAAGGGGTAGAGAACGAATTAGCTGCTTTGGAATCGGAAATCAACGAATTCTTGGAAGCTAATGGCGCGGAACTGATCAACGTGTCAGGTAACATCGCCCCTCAAACTCACTTTCCCACAGCCCCCGATTCCTTCTCGATTTCCGATGTGCTGGTCATCGTGACCTACGAGGTGTCGAGTGGCAAATAGCGATTCCACAGATGATCCCGCGATACGCGTGTTAGTGCTCGGCGCACATCCCGACGACGCGGAGGTATCGGCCGGAGGCCTTATCGTGCGGCATTGCCGTCTGGGTTCAGGCGTGCGCATTATTTCAGTGACCGATGGTCGAAGTGGGCATCATCAGATACCGCCCGATGAATTG
>JBGSNE010000287.1:0-2617 GCA_041739785.1 Pirellulaceae bacterium | reverse complement strand
TGGTTGGTCAGTTGGCCACGTAAAAAGCTGACTAAAAATTTAGTTGCAGATGCAAATCTAGCAATGGCAGCCTAAATAAGGTTGTCCTGACTGAGGGGGTCCGCCGGAGACGCCCGACTGTCAGTTGCAATTCCGGATCGTCTTCTATCGTGCTAGGCACATAGCGGACTAAAAAAAGCTCCTAGCTGGTTTGATCGATAGCCTTGTCAATAGGCGCTCGATTGGACGAGAATCAAATAATTGGCTACACACGTAGAGGCTTTCATGGAAATATCGCGGGACGCGGGTTCGATTCCCGCCGCCTCCACTTTTCGGCCTGATTGCCAGCCAGTGTCACCGGCTGGCAATCAGCGTCGTAAACCCCTTCCTGGCAACGGTTTGCGGAAACGTCGTCCGCACCTTCTGCCTGCCCATCAGTGTCAGCCGATGACGACTTGTGCCTACCTGAGCAGTCCGATTTCCTGACAATCTCCTGACAATCCTGACAAGGTAACGCCATCGATCTCAGCGCCCGCGCTTGCTCGGCGATCGAAACATGCGTGTAGCGCATCGTCATCCGCACGTCGCTATGGCGTGCCAGTTCCATGGCCTGCGGAACTGTCGCACCACTTCGCAGCAGCTCAGTAATATGGGAGTGGCGACCCGCAGCATGAAAATCGGCGATCCCCTCGTCCGTGCGGTATTCGATACCAGCTCGCTCCAGATCCTTGCGGACCATTAACCACGTCTTGCGACTGGCCAATTTCGGGAATATGGGCTCCCCAGGCCGCAGCCCCATGGTCCACTCTCGCAGATAGGGGACCAATTCGGTATGAAGCGGCAGCACATCTTTTTTGCGATGCTTGGATGATTTGGCTTCGATGGTTACGGTCGGCTGAGCCGCTTCGAGCTGAAAACTTCGAGGACACAGGCTTGCAATCTCTGCCTTACGCAGGCCAGTCATATAGGAAATGGTATAGATCCTAGCTCGCACTTCTCCGCTATAGCATTGAACCAACTCATCGCTGCTTCGCGCTGCGTTCAGCAGCAGCGAGAACTCTTCAGGGTTCAACGCACGACGTTGGTGCCGAACGTCAAGTTCGGCGTTCAGCCGGGCAATACCAACGATTGGGCTACTTCGGTCAAAAATTGCGTCGTGTAGGCAGATTGCAGTGGCTGGCTAAACCCAATTTGCTTCAAGCCGCTTGCCTCGCTCGGCCATCCACTGCAATCTGCCTACTCTTTGCAATTTTGTGGGTTCGTTGGTACGTTTATTTTGTCCCGCTGCCCAACACTCTGTTCAAGCCTGGGAAATGCAGAAATGCTGCGGTCTGTTGCGGTCGCGCATTTCCGTTTCCGAAATACGCCCGTCATGGCATCACAGCCGCCGCATTTCCTGGACTTCTCGAAAATCGAAATGAAGTTCGAAAAGCAGGCCTATTTGTTGTTTTTATCTAACAAGCGTGGCACTGAGTATAGATTCACGGCTGGCGACTATTTCGCGAGTTTATCGGTTCGAGTGCTATCGGCAGCGGATGGCTTTACAGAATTGCGGTTGAATGATCCCAAACCGCAAGTCCAAAATACGAAGCCGTCAAACTGAAACGACGGCGAGCTAAGGCGACCGCATGTTGGTGTTTCGTTAACGCTGATGTTGTTCGCGGTCGCAACTTGCTGATGGCCGGGGTTAAATGGCGGCGAGAGGTTGAGCTATTTCGCGAGTGGTGATGACCGAGACGCAATCATGTTTACGGCCTGAGTTCTGGAAGACGCGCTGAACACGAGCGGTCATGGATGCCGCGAGGGTTGATGGCCGCGGTGGCTGGATGCCATTTTCGCTGGAACGCAGGAAGCGTGGAAGCGAAAACTGCGTTGCGGCAAGCGGCTAGGTAGCCCCGCACCAGCACATACGGTGATATCTGAAAACGTGACCTGCTGTTACAATGTCGACTTTGATTGGAAACCAGTTTCACGCATCTGGTCCTGCTCATGCCACTTGGAATCAAACCCACGGTCGATTTCGCGTTCAAGAAGATATTCGGCTCACCGCAAAACTCTGCTGCGCTGATTGGACTGCTCAATGCGATTCTTGCATTGAAAGAGCCCATTGTCGCAGTTGAGATACTGAATCCCTTTAGTTATCAGGAGTTCGCCGAGAGTAAGCTGATCGTTTTAGACGTGCGCTGCCGTGACAGCTCCGGTCGAATGCTGAATGTCGAGATGCAAGTGTCCATTATTCGTGGCCTACTAGAAAGAATGGTCTACTATGCTTGCAGCATGTACGTCGACCAATTGTCCTCAGGGGACAACTATGCGAGGCTTCGGCCCGCCATCTCGATTTGCCTGCTGAATCACACCCTATTTGCCAGCAGTCAGCCGCACCATCGCTTTCAGATGGTGGATGTAGCCAGTGGTCGTGAGTTGTCCCGAGCGGTTGAAGTTCACACCGTCGAGCTGGCGAAGTATAATTTGGATGAGACAACGATCGCCGGTGCATCGAAAATTCAGCAATGGGCATTTCTAATGCTCTTTGCCCAAAACTACGACTCGGCCGTTTTGAGAAAGTTATTGCCTGGAATTGAGTTTGAGCAAGCCATTGAGACAATAGAAACTATATCCGCCAAAACCGAGGACCGAG
>JBGSNE010000286.1:0-140313 GCA_041739785.1 Pirellulaceae bacterium | reverse complement strand
CTCGGTCCTCGGTTTTGGCGGATATAGTTTCTATTGTCTCAATGGCTTGCTCAAACTCAATTCCAGGCAATAACTTTCTCAAAACGGCCGAGTCGTAGTTTTGGGCAAAGAGCATTAGAAATGCCCATTGCTGAATTTTCGTTGCACCCGCGATCGTTGTCTCATCCAAATTATACTTCGCCAGCTCGACGGTGTGAACTTCAACCGCTCGGGACAACTCACGACCACTGGCTACATCCACCATCTGAAAGCGATGGTGCGGTTGACTGCTGGCAAATAGGGTGTGATTCAGCAGGCAAATCGAGATGGCGGGCCGAAGCCTCGCATAGTTGTCGCCTGAGGACAATTGGTCGACGTACATGCTGCAAGCATAGTAGACCATGCGTTCCAACAGCCCACGAATGATCGACACTTGCATTTCGACATTCAGCATTCGACCGGCGCTGTCACGGCAACGCACGTCTAAAACGATTAGCTTGCTTTCAGCGAACTCCTGATAGCTAAAGGGATTGAGCACCTCAACTGCGACAATGGGCTCTTTCAATGCAAGAATCGCATTGAGCAGTCCAATCAGCGCAGCAGAGTTTTGCGGTGAGCCGAATATCTTCTTGAACGCGAAATCGACCGTAGGTTTGATTCCGAGTGGCATGAGCAGGACCAGATGCGTGAAGCAGTTTCGATTCAAAGCCGACATTGTAACAATAGGTCACCATCGCAGTGATCACCGCTTGCGCTAGTGCGAGTCTCCCTGGCGCTTGCCGGTTTTCGCTTCTACGTATTCTGCGTTCCACGGAAAATGGCATCCAGCCACAGCGGCCACGGGCCATCGCGGCTTCCATGACCGCTCGTGCTCAGGCTGTCCTCCAGAACCAAGCTGACAACAATTCGCGACCGCGAATAGCATCAGTAGTTGCGACGAACAATCGCACGGCGAGAAGTCTAAAAAACGCACAACAAGTTCCATCTATTTCCGAACAATGTTGCCAAGATTGAGGCGTATACGGCTGGGGATATGACCAGGATGCGGAAATCCAATTTCGAGTAAGCGTGACAAAATCATGTCTCTTTGATCAACGCTGATCGTTTTCGAAAGAACTTCTTGTTTCAATCGTTTGTTTTCAAATTCAGTGATGCGTTGCCATGTGCCATCATCGCGTTCTACCTCAAGCCGAATATAGTCTCCATAGATGCTAAAATCTCCGTCCTTGCCTGCCAGCAAAAAACTTGCGACTACCCGATCATCCTCAACGCGGTTTTTGAACCATACAAAGCAGTCGATATAATCAACATTTGCGTCATTGGATATACAGCTAACCCGGTACAAGGCAAGGCGGCGTCCATGACCGCCTGCTACGATCTGATCTGCCGTAACTGCGCACGACTTGTTACGAGCCTACTAGTCCGCTGAAGCCTGAAAACAGGGTCTGACCGCAACGAAGTTTACATCGCGGAGGAGGTGTCGGCGGGATCGTCGTCGGTGGCTGCCTCGGTGGTTTGCCGACTCTGTAGCAATGGAAAACTCTCTTCCAATGCATCGGTGCCACGATTGACCAGATCCTCGAGCGCTTCACGCCGATATGAGACCTCTGATTCTTGGAAGCTCCTAAAGCCGGTACCAGCCGGAATGAGGTGACCGAGAATCACGTTCTCTTTCAAACCGACCAAGCGATCGACCTTGCCAGCAAGTGCGGCTTCAGTCAACACCTTAGTGGTCTCTTGGAAACTGGCCGCCGAGATGAAGCTGCTACTCTGCACCGACGCTTTGGTAATTCCCAACAACTGCGTGCTGGCCGTGGCAGGCTTGGGCTTCTTGCCCTTGGCTGGTGTTCCCCCCAAACCTTCAACCTGTGCATTGGTGGCTTCAAACGCATCGCGGGGTACCAACGTTCCCAGCGCGTAGTCGGAATCGCCTGGATCAGTGACCTTTAAACACTCGGCTACTTCGTTGTTGACGCGACGGAATTCGAATTTGTCCATCACTAGGCCCGGCAGCAAAGTCGTGTCGCCGGCGGAATCGATCTTCACCTTACGCAACATGCGGGCAATGATCACTTCCACGTGCTTGTCATTGATCTCCACGCGCTGGCTTCGATAGACCTGTTGAATTTCGTGGGTCAAGTATTGTTGCACGGCCTCTTCACCACTGACTCGCAGAATATCGTGTGGCACCAGTGGTCCGTCGACGAGCGCCTGTCCGGCCTTGACTTCGTCCCCGGTGTGAACCAAGAAACGCTTGCCGTGAGGCACCAAGTGCTCGTGCTCCACGCCGCTTTCGCTGCGGACCAGAATGGTACGTTTGCCGCGGCGCTTGGTTTGTTGCAGTTCGACCACTCCATCGACTTCGCCAATAACCGCAGGATCCTTGGGCTTACGAGCTTCGAAAATCTCCGTCACACGCGGCAGACCACCGGTAATGTCGGACAAGCCCTTCGATTCACGCGGCATTTCAGCGATGTCGGTACCCGCGGATACTTTCTTACCTTCTTGTACTGAAATCACAGCCCGTTCAGGCAAGTAATAAACGTCGAGCGGCTTGCCTTCGTCGTCTTCGATGACGATTTGTGGGTGCAAATCACCCTTGTGATCGACGATCAACATGCGGATACCGCCACCTGGATCGCGTTCGACCCGCATGGTTTCGCCTTCCACCACATCGTCAAAGCGGACCTTACCGCCCACTTCGCAGATGATCGGAATCTTGTGAGGATTCCACTCACACAGCACTTGATTCTCGCCGGCAGTCTCATTTTCTTTGACTCGCAAAACGGCCGCAGCAGGAATATCGTACTTCTCTAGTTCGCGTCCCTTGCTGTCCACCAAGACCATTTCGCTATTGCGGGTGAGCACAATCTGCTCACCCTCTTCGTTCGTCACGGTTCGCATCTTCGCAAACTTGACGATACCACCCTTCTTGGCTTTGATTTCACTTTCTTCGACGCTGGTATTCACCGCACCACCAATGTGGAACGTACGCATCGTCAGCTGCGTGCCGGGTTCACCGATCGATTGAGCGGCGATGATTCCCACGGCCATCCCCTCTTCGACCATGGCTCCAGTCGACATGTCCATGCCGTAACAGCAACGGCAGACTCCCAACGCCGCTTCACAAGTCATTGGGCTGCGGACTTGAATCTTCTCCAAGCCCATTTCTTCAATTTTCCGCGCGATATCGCGGGTGATCATCTGATTTTCTTGGACAATTACCTCATCCGTCACTGGGTTGACGATATTCTGTCGCGAGACGCGACCGGTAATAGCTTCGATCAATCGCACTTCGACCTTTTCGCCGCGATAAACGACTCCCTTGGTAATCCCTTGGGTCGTCCCGCAATTTTCGAGTGTGATCACCACGTTCTGCGCAACGTCGGCCAACTTTCGAGTTAAATAACCCGAGTCAGCGGTTTTCAGCGCCGTATCGGCCAGACCCTTACGAGCTCCGTGCGTACTTGAGAAGTACTCGAGTACCGACAGGCCTTCTCGGAAATTAGCTTTAATTGGCGTTTCGATGATTTCACCGGTGGGCTTGGCCATCAGACCACGCATACCAGCCAACTGTCGAATCTGTTCAATACCACCTCGGGCACCCGAGTGGGCCATCAAGTAGACCGGGTTGACGTACCAATTGCCCAAGTGGTCGTCATGTTCCATGGCGGCCATCATGTCTTTGGTAATCTTTTCACGGGCGTGAGTCCACAAATCGAGCACTTGGCGATAGCGCTCGACCGGAGTGATCAGACCACGGTCGTGACGCTTTTTGTACTTCATCACTTCCTTTTCGGTTTCCGCGATGTAGGTAAATTTCGAATCAGGCGTCACCAGGTCATCGGTACCAAACGACAGACCGCTCTTAGTCGATTCGCGGAAGCCGAGTTGATTCATATCGTCCAACAGATTGATCGTCGCCCGACGACCGAGTCGCTGATAGCAGTCGGAAATCACCGAAGCCAAATCGCTGCCACGCAATGGATAGTTATAGAAATCCATACCGTTGGGTAGCATCATATTAAACAGCACGCGGCCGTAAGTTGTGCTAATGATATCGCCGAACTTACCGGTGCCATCCTCGGTTTTCAGGCGACGGTGCTTAGGCAAGCGAACTTTGATGCTGGCATGTAAGTGAATCACCCCTTGGTTGAAGGCCAGATCGCATTCCTCCATGGAAGCAAACGTCATCCCTTCGCCCTTCATGTCCGATTTCTCAATCGTAATGAAGTAGCAACCCATCACAGTGTCTTGTGATGGGCTCATGATCGGCCGACCATTGCTGGGAGCGAAGATGTTGTGCGTGCTCATCATCAACGTGTGGGCTTCAACTTGCGCTTCGATGGACAGCGGCAAGTGGACGGCCATTTGGTCACCGTCGAAGTCGGCGTTAAAGCCTTTGCAGACCAGTGGATGCAAATGGATGGCGTTCCCTTCCACCAAAATTGGCTCAAAGGCTTGGATACCCATGCGGTGCAATGTCGGTGCGCGATTGAGCAGCACGGGGTGATTGCGAATCACTTGCTCCAGGATATCCCACACCTCTTCGTCTTTACGCTCGAGCATCTTCTTCGCCGATTTGATCGTATCGGCGTGGCCCAGATCTTTCAATTTGCGAATGATGAACGGTTGATACAATTCCAACGCAATCTTCTTCGGCAATCCGCATTGGTGTAAGCGCAGACGTGGCCCAACGACGATCACGCTCCGCGCTGAATAGTCGACCCGTTTACCGAGCAAGTTTTCACGGAATCGCCCTTGTTTACCCTTGATCATATCGGTCAGGGACTTCAAAGGCCGATTGCTGCTACCGAGCACGGGACGCTTGCAGCGATTGTTGTCGAACAGAGCATCAACGGATTGTTGCAACATCCGCTTTTCGTTGCGAATGATGACTTCCGGAGCATTGAGATCCACCAACTTACGCAATCGATTATTACGGTTGATGATCCGGCGATAGAGGTCATTCAAATCGCTGGTAGCGAAATTGCCGCTGTCGAGCAACACCAAGGGGCGGAGGTCGGGCGGAATGACGGGAATGACGTCCAGGACCATCCATTCAGGACGATTATCGCTGTCACGGATCGACTCGACCAGCTTCAGACGAGTGCTCAAGTCTTTCTTCTTCTGCTTGCTATTGGTCTCCGACAATTCCTTGCGAAGCGCCTCACCAAGCGTCGACAGATCGAGGCTGGTCAACAACGTGCGAATGGCCTCAGCTCCCATGCCGGCCTCAAACGATCCGTCGCCATACTGTGTGCGCGCATCGCGATACTCAGCTTCACTCAGCAGCTGAAGGGCTTGCAAGTCAGTTTGCTTAGGATCAATCACCACGTAGTCTTGGAAGTAGATCACTTTTTCCAAGCTCGAGGTTTTCATACCGAGCAGCGCGCCCAAGCGGCTGGGCATCGCCTTGAAGAACCAAATGTGAACGATAGGCGCCGCCAATTCGATATGCCCCATCCGCTTGCGGCGCACGCGGGAGTGAGTCACCTTGACGCCGCAGCGATCGCAAATCATCCCCTTGTATTTCATCCCGCGATATTTGCCGCAAGCGCATTCCCAGTCCTTCTCCGGTCCGAAAATTCGCTCGCAAAACAGACCGTCCTTTTCTGGACGGTAGGTACGGTAATTGATCGTCTCGGGCTTCTTTACCTCGCCAAACGACCAACTGCGAATGTCCTGAGGACGCGCGAGGCTGATCTTGACGGAGGTGAAATCATTGACGCGATCGTAACTGGTTTCGGCTGTCGACATATTCCGCGGCTCCTAAGGCTTGAGGGTGAATGCAACCAGCCAGCGACTTGGCCTAGTACGACGCACCCAACCGGTAAGGCTATGAATCAAATGTGTGTGGTTTTGAGTAATCTGTTTACTGCGTCCCAGGAGCTGATCGCCAACCCTCCAGGACAGTCACGACTCCGGAGAGTCGTGCGACTAACTGGCCACGACATGGAAAGTCGTGCGACGATGACTGCGTTACAGTTTTCTCTTCTCTAAACGCATGTTTAACCCCAAGCCACGAATTTCGTTGGTCAATACATCGAAGCTGGCGGGAGTACCTGCTTCCAAAGTGTTTTCTCCCTTGACCATCGACTCGTAGATCTTGGTGCGACCTTCAACATCGTCGCTCTTCACTGTCAACAGTTCCTGCAAGATATAGGCGGCACCATAAGCTTCTAACGCCCATACTTCCATTTCTCCGAAGCGTTGACCGCCGAAGCGGGCCTTGCCTCCCAGTGGTTGCTGAGTAATAAGCGAGTACGGACCGGTGCTCCGCGCATGCACTTTGTCATCGACCAAGTGGTGCAATTTGAGCATATAGATGTAACCAACCGTTGTTTCCTGCGCCATCGGCAGACCGGTGCGGCCATCGATCAATCGGATCTTGCCGTGACGTGGCAGGCCGGCTTCTTCCAAACAGTTGTTGATATCCTCCTCCGAGGCACCATCGAAGACCGGGGTAATGGCTTGGAAGCCCAACTTGGCGCCAGCCCACCCTAAGTGGGTTTCTAAAATCTGCCCAACATTCATACGACTGGGAACGCCCAGCGGATTGAGCAGAATCTGCAGTGGAGTACCATCGGGCAGGTGAGGCATGTCGGCGATCGGCAAGACCTTCGAAATCACCCCCTTGTTTCCGTGGCGACCGGCCATTTTGTCGCCGACGCTAATGGTACGCTTGGTGGCGATGTAGACTTTGACCATCTGCAACACACCGCTACGCAGTTCGTCACCACGCTTCATGCTGTTGAGTTTGCGATCGCGTTGATCGATCGATTCCTCGACGGCAGGCCAATGCGCCTTGAAGACCTTGCGGACTTCAGCGTGATGCTTCTCGTCGAGCTTGTTGATCAGTCGCGATAAGTTGAACGTCTGGGCGTTCTCGGCCACGAATTTGGGATCCTGCTCACCGGCTAAAGGCGTGCCGTCGTCGTCGGTCAGTTTCGAACCAATGGCGGCTTCAATTTGCTGAATAAAGTTGGTGAAGGTCGTCGAAATCTCCGCGTTTCCGGCACTCTCGATCTCCTTCAATTCCTTTTCGAAGACCTTGCGTTCGTCGTCGGTCAAGCTCATACGACGACTGAATTTTTGAGTATCGATGACGATCCCTTCGATCCCCGATGGCACTTCCAAAGAATCGTTTTTCACATCCTCGCCAGCTCGACCAAAGATGGCGTGCAGCAGTTTTTCTTCGGGCGTCAATTCCGTCTTGCTCTTGGGTGAGACCTTGCCTACCAAGATATCTCCAGGCCGCACAAACGTACCGACTTGCACAATGCCCGTCTCGTCTAAATTGCGGAGTGCCTTTTCGGAAACGTTGGGGATATCCCGCGTGAACTCTTCGCGACCGAGTTTGGTTTCTCGAATCTCGACATCAAAGTCCTCGATGTGAATCGACGTGTACGTGTCGGCTCGCACCAATTCTTCGCTGATAATGATCGCGTCTTCGTAGTTGTAACCGTCGAACGACATAAAGCCGACCAGTACATTACGACCCAGCGCGAGCTCGCCCAGATAGGTTGCAGCACCGTCGGCAATTACCTGCCCCTTCTCGACTTTGTCACCTAAGTTGATGATCGGCTTCTGATTTAGGCAAGTTCGTTCGTTGAGGCCACGATACTTTTGTAGCGGATAGACATCAGGACCAACTTCAATCCGGGTGCTGTCGACGGCCGTTACTTTACCAGCACGCTTGGTGCGAATCACCATCGCGCTGTTCGTCGCCACTTCGCGCTCCATGCCCGTGCCGACAATCGGCGGTTCGGCTACCAGCAATGGCACTGCTTGCCTCTGCATGTTGGAGCCCATCAACGCACGGTTCGCATCATCGTGCTCGAGGAACGGAATCAGACCAGCCGAGACACCGACCATTTGGCTCGGCGCAATATCCATATACTGCACGTCAGTTGGCATGACGATTTGGAAGTCGGCGTGATAGCGGGCAATCAAGTTCGGGCCGGCGACTAATTCACCATTCTTGACTTCAGTGTCTGCCGGGCAAATGTAGGCATCCGCCTCTTGGTCGGCACGCAACCACAAGACTTCATCGGACAGTTTGCCATTCTTGATCGTGCGATAGGGCGTGACCAAGAAACCGTACTCGTCGACACCAGCATAAATAGCCAACGAACTGATCAAACCGATATTGGTACCTTCTGGCGTCTCGATCGGGCAAATCCGACCATAGTGCGAAATGTGCACGTCGCGAACTTCAAAGCCCGCGCGCTTGCGATTCAACCCGCCGGGCCCTAGGGCCGACAATCGTCGCTCGTGAGTCAACTGGCTGAGAGGGTTGGTCTGATCAACCACCTGAGACAACTCACCCCGACCAAAGAAGTATTCGATCGCCGCGCTGATACTCTTAGGGTTGACCAAACTTCGCGGTGACATTTCATCCGCTTCCTTAAGGCTCATCCGCTCCTGAACGGTACGACGGAGCTTGAGGAAACCCTTACGCAGCTCTTCACTGGCCAACTCGTCAATGGTCCGCAAGCGGCGATTACCCAAGTGGTCAATATCATCGAATTGCGCCTCGTGGTCGGGATCGTGCAAATCGATCATGTACTTGATGGAGGCGATCAAGTCATCCGCGCGAAGCGTCATCACATCTTCGGCTACTTCCAGCTTCAACTTGCGGTTCAGACGAAAACGACCTACGCGCCCCAGTCGATAACGATTGACGTCGAAGAATTTTTCATGGAACAAGGTGCGAGCTTTTTCAAGCTGCGGCGGATTGCCGGGGCGCAGTCGTTGATAAATACGCAACAACGCCTCTTCATGGCTGCTGGTATTGTCTTCCGCTAAAGCATTGACAATAAACGGACTCTTAGGAGCCTCCATCACCTCAATCTGCTTCAGACCACAGGTGCAAATGGTTTCCGCTACGTTCTTGGTGATCTTCTGCCCAGCTTCAATAATGATCTCGCCTGCCCGCTCTGAATCGCTGGGGTAGACCACATCGTCGACCGCAACCTTACCTTCAATCTTGGCTACACTGCGACCGTCAACCACCTTCTCAACTTTCGTTTCATAGAAGGCTTGCAGCAACTGGCTATCCGACCCCATGCCGGCACTCATGGCGCGGAGCAAGGTCATCACCGAGAATTTGCCACTCTGATCGATACGGACGCTCAGGCTATCTTTCTTGGTGACATTGATCTCGATCCAACTGCCGCGCTCTGGAATCACGCGGCAACTTGGGAGCTTACGGTCCGTCGTCGCCTCAATTTCCTCAACGAAATCGACCCCCGGACTGCGGTGCAACTGACTAACCACCACACGCTCGGCACCATTAATAATGAATTCGCCGCCACCCAGCATCACTGGGATGTCGCCCAAATAGACCTCTTCTTCGATCGGCTGCTCGCGATTGAGTCGCAGCCAAACCTTCATCGGCTTACCAAAAGTCAGGCGTAGCTGCCGGCATTCGTCGGGCGTATAACGCGGCTTCCCCAATTCGTAGCGAATGTATTCGAGCGAAACCGTCTTGTCGTAGCTCTCGACCGGGAAAATCTCACGAAAGACAGACTCCAGCCCAATATCCTTCCGCTTATCGACGGGAATATCTTCCTGGAGGAAAAGCTCGTAACTCTTGGTTTGAAGCTCAGTCAGCCCTGGAATTTCGAGCGTATCAAGCCCAGAACCGAATTTACGAACACTGGTTGGCTGTAGTCGTCGTTGCGAAGAAGTGGCCATTGACGAAACGTACTCCTAAAGGATCCGTGATGTAGAAATGGGGGGCTCGTCCCGCTAAGTTCCGCGCGAAAATTCCACTCAGATGTTTGGATTTCTGCGCAATAAGTCCGCATCCTGACACACTTGCGCGCCGGAGAAAGATGGTTGGCTGGGTTTGAGAGCGAGCTGGCCGTCATGCAAAGGGACAATATATCCTCATTCGCCGTTACTGGCAAACCCCGTTGCCGATAGAGTTTAGGAGAAATATGGCAACTTTTTGGAAAAAATTAGCTTTCCGATGGCTGCCAGGCACAGGTTTTGCGTTTGATCCCCCCGTACGTCAGGCTTTTCAGCCGAACTAGAGGTACTGCCTTCTGCCCACCAAACTGCGTACTCGGACCTTTGCTGGACTACAGGAGGGGTTCCACGAGAGACGAAGTCAGGCTGGAAAGCCTGACGTACGGGGTTACAGGACAGGGTTGCAGGACAGGGGCTACTCTGCCGCAAAAATCTGCACATTGGTCGAAAAGAACGCCGGAATGGCGTCTGCCCCCGAGACACATTCGGCAAAACAGGCGACAAAGCCCATGGCGGGCTTGGCGACCGCCAGACTCCATTGCCCTCCTCCGTCATGTTTGCACGTTTGCTCTACCCAACGGGCATCGCGAAAGTCGCGTGTGCTCGATTGCGCGACCCAGCCCCGAACCGTGTCAACCTTCCCTTGCGCGGTCACTTCCAGCTCGACACCAGCAGGCGCTTGCACAAACTCCCAATCCAGTTTCGGTAACTGGCTCCCACCATGCCGGCTGCGATGCATGGCTGAGATGCTCCCGATAACCCGCGCGTAGTCGTTGATACCGTGTCCCTGGTTGGGAACATACAGTAAATGTTTCTCTCCTTCCAACTGTTCCCAATACAAATTGCAGGCGTCGAGTGGCCAATAGCGATCGTTGGTTCCAAAGATCAATAGCTTGGGGAGGGACAAGTTTTGACGATAAGAGAACGGGTCGACGATCCGCTGCAAACTCTGACCACCGGGCGTACTGAGAAAAGCTGGGAGGTTGAGTGCAGTGTAATCGGCGATCTGCTCCGAATAGCCACCAAAGGACGCGACCTGCAACTTCATTTGTTCCCCCATGTTGAGCATGTCGATCACCATCGGAGCAATCACCGTAACACGCGGATCGGTGGCGCCGGTCAACCAGGTTGTCCAGCCGCGTTTGGATGCGCCCGTAACGGTGAACTGCTTGAGCTGAACTCCCCACTCTTGTTCGGCGGCCGCCGTGGTTGCGTCCATGCCACGCACTGCCGACTTGACCATCGGCAAGAGCAGCGGCCAAGTTGGATCTTGCGTTTCGATAAACTTAGCGAAAGTAGCCGCAATGATTTCGTCTTCCTTCTTACCACCCATCATCGGCTGGAAGGGGACATGCGAGAGCACAGCAATGACACAGCCGAATTGATTGGCCACAGCAGCCATCAACTGCGCTTCGCCTTTTACCGGAACCGTCGCAGGTCCATTGGCGGGCCAGTTCTCTTGCCAATTTCCTCCGCTGACCACCAGCACGGCATCCTCACGCGACTTATCCAAATTCTTGGGCTTAATGAGCGTGAGCATATGCCGCCAATCAATCCCTTGCCAACGCTGCGACGTCATGTGCAAGCGCAACACCTCGCAATTGGCAATCGTGTGGCGCTCGCGTATCTCCCATTTGAAATTCTCATCTGCTTTGTCCACGTAGTCTTTCAACTCACTCCCAGCCAACAATTTTTCTGGACTGGAGCCCAAACGTTCTTGAGCCATTGCCGGTCGCAGACAGACGCTTGAAAACGTGCAGCAAACGATAACTAGCAATTGCCAAACGCTACGCGAAGCAGGCATACTTATTCCTTCGGGGATGTCGTTCGAAAATGAGGTGGAGTGCGCATAAAGCAAGAAAGTGCTCTTTGATAAGCATAACTCAAAAAAATTCCGATGGCACTGGCTGGGGCAGTTGAATCCAAGTCAAGCTAGTTTGGACGCCGACTATCAAAATCCAAATTAGTCAATCGTCAATCAGGGCGCAACCAGAGGATTTCCGATTGATGAGTGAGGATGGTTGAGTTTTGATTGGAAGGAAATGAGACACTTCTCGCTGATCGCCACCAAGATTAGCAGCAAAAGCGTACTCGTACTCAATGAAATGGTACTCGTACTCCTACTCGGACGCCCTCGACATTTCGAGTACGAGTACCGCCGAAAGCTGAGTACAAGTACGAAGATGCAGTCATTTCGAGCGTTTGGCAGCTAAAGGTGGTGGCGTTCGATGAGAAGTGTCGGAAATGATGGACAATTTCGGTGACGTGACCTGACAACCGTTCGGCAAACTGCCGTTGGGCACAAGCTATAATGAGCCCTATGCACTCAACTCAAACATTCGCTGCTCCAGTCACTTTCCCTCCGCCCTTGCGAGCCATTCCAGTGCGTAACTTGTCGACATCCATTGCAATTCGAACGCTGGTTTTCGCCGTCAACTTTGGTTTCTTAATCACGATAGCCAACTGGGGATTGCGCGCCGACGGCCCAATCGATTTTGTGCGCGATGTGCGGCCCATTCTCTCCGATACTTGTTTTAAATGCCACGGCCCCGATCCTGAAACGCGCGAAGCCGATTTGCGGCTCGATACGCTCGAAGGGTTAACGAGCGAACAAGGAGGAACTGCTGCCGTCGTTCCCGGAAAACCAGCTGATAGCCAGCTACTAAAACGCATTCTATCCGTTGATCCGGATGAACGGATGCCTCCGCCGGATTCCAACAAATCACTCACCTCGGAACAACAGCAAGTGCTGCAGCAGTGGATCGAACAAGGTGCCGTGTGGACGGAACATTGGGCTTTTGTTGCTCCTCGCGAGCCCCAGCTACCCAAGGTCAACAACCCCGCCTGGTGTCTCAACCCAATCGATCGCTTTGTTCTAAGCCAGCTCGAACACGTTGGACTTTTCCCTGCGCCTCAAGCGCCTGCGCATACCCTCGTCCGGCGATTGTTCCTCGACCTGATTGGCTTGCCTCCCACGCCCGAAGAAGCCGAAATGTGGATAGCCAAAATCTGGCCGAATTCTGAATCATCAACTAGCGACGAAGTTGCTTACCAGGAGTTGATCACACACCTACTCAATTCGCCGCATTACGGCGAGCGTTGGGGGCGTCGCTGGCTCGACCTGGCCCGCTATGCAGATTCCAATGGCTATGAAAAAGATCGCGATCGCTCGATTTGGCCCTATCGCGATTGGGTCGTTTCCGCGCTCAATCAAGACATGCCCTTCGATCAATTCACCATGGAGCAAATTGCTGGCGACATGCTTCCGAATGCTACGCAGTCACAGCGAATTGCCACCGGCTTTCATCGCAACACGATGCTCAATGAAGAGGGTGGTATTGATCCCTTAGAATTTCGCTTTCATGCAATGACGGATCGCGTGGCCACTACTGGCACAACTTGGTTGGGATTAACGCTGGGATGCTGCCAATGCCATACGCACAAATACGATCCCGTTACGCATACGGAATACTATCAAGTCATGGCGTTGCTCAACAACGCCGACGAACCTTCGCTGGAATTGCCTTCGATGTTCAGCACGGGCGACTTCAATGAAAGCTGGCAAGACAATCAGCGTCAGGCGGCTCGGCTAATACAGGAATTGCCGCAACATTGGCCGCTTGCCGCAGACACCGCTACCCCACAGACCTCGCCCACTGGCAAGGCCACAAGTGAAGCCACAGGCGATTCGTCCACTAAGTCCACGAACGGCGAAGCAGACCGCGCGGCGGCAGTCAAAGCCGCTTATGAAAAATGGGTAGCCGTGGAGCGAGCCAATGCGGTGCGCTGGTCCCATTTGCAGCCCGTCACTGCTACATCCAATCTGCCGATCTTGACGATCGAAGCAGACGCTACCATTTTCGCTTCGGGAGATACCGCCAAGCGCGATGAGTATGTGGTCACCTTTGCCGCGCACGATTCGCCCATTTCGGCACTGCGATTGGAAGCGCTCCCCGACGAGCGATTGCCGGCGCGTGGACCAGGCTCAACCTATTACGAAGGGACCTTGGGGGACTTCTACTTAGTGGAACTCAAGGCCAGCAGCGGAGACATTCCGGTACGTTTCGCATCGGCCAGCGAATCTTACGCGAAGAATCGCTTCGGCAATAATCCAGCCTCTGCGCAATTTTCGTTGGATGGTGACGTACAAACCGGCTGGTCCGTTGACGGTCGTCAGGGCGAACGTCATGTGGCGGTTTATCAGTTGGCTGAGCCACTGCCGGCAGGCGCTGAGTTGACGATCGCGTTGACGTTCGGCAGACACTTTGCCAGTTCACTCGGTCGCTTTCGTTTTTCTGCCACGCAGTCCGACCATCCCACCCTGGCGCGAGCCACCAGCGGCGACGTAGAACGACTCCTACTGCGCGATCCTGCACAGTGGAACGCGGAGCACAACCAAAAACTATTCGAACAATTCTTGCTGTCGGCTCCCGAACTAGCCAAGCACACTGACAAAATCCGAGCACTGCTGGCGCGGCCTACGTTGCCCACCACATTGGTACTCGCCGAGCGACCAGCACAGCACCCCCGTCCAACCCATCGACATCACCGCGGGGAGTATTTGCAGCCCGCTGAATTGGTCGAACCGGGTATTCCTGCATTCCTCTCCCAATCTAAGCGCGGTTTGCCAAAGGATCGCCTCGGGTTTGCGAAGTGGCTGGTCGACCGAGACAATCCGCTCACAGCGCGGGTGATCGTCAATCGGCAATGGGCCGCGTTATTCGGTACTGGAATCGTGGCGACGTTGGACGACTTTGGATTGCAAGGCGAAGCCCCCTCACACCCTGAATTGCTCGATTGGTTGGCCATTCAATTCATGCACGAAGACCAATGGAGCCTCAAGCGACTGCACCGTCGCCTGGTCAGCAGCCGCACGTATCGTCAAGCCAGCCAGGTCAATCCGCAAGCCGCAAAGCTCGACCCCGGCAATCGGTTGTTGAGTTACGCACCCCGTTTTCGGCTCGAAGCTGAAATTCTTCGCGATAGTTTGCTAGTCGCATCGGGGCAACTGAGTCGCAAGCTGGGTGGTCCGCCGGTTCGTCCGCCGCAAGCGGAGGGGATTAGTGACGTGGCTTATGGCAGCCCTAAATGGGAAGCCAGCGCGGGTGCCGACCGCTATCGGCGCAGCCTGTATACGTTTGTGAAACGGACCGCTCCCTTTGCGATGACATCCACCTTTGATGCGCCCAGTGGCGAAGCGTGCATTGCCAAGCGTTCACGCAGCAACAGTCCGCTTCAAGCCCTGACGTTGCTCAATGATGAAATGCTGATCGACATGGCCCGGGCAGCGGGGCAGCGATCTGCATTGGCCGACACCGAAAATCCACTGCAACACGCGCAACAACTTCAGCAACTGTTTCGCAGTGTGCTGGTCCGCCCCGCCAGCGACGATGAGCTGCAGTTGTTACATGAGTTTTGGCAGGCACAGCAACAGGCCTTCGCCGCGCAACCCAATCTGGCTCAACAGTTTGCGTCGCAAGAGAACGACCATCCCGCGCATACCGCCGCGTGGATTGCTACCGCTCGTGCCCTATTCGCATTGGATGAAACGCAAACACGCGAGTGAGCCTATCCTCAATAGGTTTTGTCCGTGCTCCGGCCTTGCCATCCGTGCTAAACAAATGACTTGAGTATAGTGCTCTGTCAATGATAAAAAGCGAGGTAAGCTTCCAGCTTGCCTTCTCGATAACGATCCTAAAACGCCAGCTGGAAGCTCGCGCCACTTTTTTGCCATCCCTAAAATTTCGTGCTAACAAAACAGTAGCACGGATGGCAAAGCCGGTGCACGGATGAGAGGGGAGTTTGCCGCTTACGCGTTACGGCTCACTATTCCGTGGCATCGCGCGTCGCGCGTGCATGGCGTCGAGTGTCTGCTGAAGCCGCTGATGAAGCTGGTCGGCCAGGGCGGGTTGCTCGTTCCTCAAATTGTGACTCTCGGAGATGTCATGTTGAAGATCATAAAGCTCCACCCTCTCATCCTCAGCAAACGTTATTAATTTGTACCTGCCACTTCGCAATGCCGATTGAGGACGCGTCTGGCTGACAGCAAAATCGTTGATGCCGATCTCGGGGAGTGCAGTGCTAAATGAAGTTTCAGGATGGTAGTAGGGAAAATGCCAAACAAGATCGCGCTGTGTCTCAAAACGTTCGCCTCGCCACAGAGGGCTCAAGTTGGCACCGTCGGTCGCAGGCGGCTTGCCACCAGCTACAGCTACAAACGTTGGCATCAGGTCATAGCCAATAATGGGTGTGTCGTTCGTCGATGCCTCTGCAATTTGTCCTGGCCAACGAGCGATGAATGGAACCCGAATTCCTCCTTCATAAAGATTCCATTTCGATCCGCGTAGTGGAGCATTGGCGGAATATTCTGGATGGCCACCATTGTCTGACATCAATACCACGAGAGTGTTGTCCGCCAAATCGGCGGAATCGATTGCGTCTAAGACACTCCCCACATGATGATCCATGGTCTCGACAAACGCCGCATACTCCAATCGCTGCTGGCGCTGCGCAGCGTCGGCGGGGATTCTATTCTGGTATTGCTCGACTAACCAGCGACAACGATTTTCAACAGGCGTATGGACGTAGTACAACGACGCCATCATGAAGAACGGACGTTGGTGTTCGCCGCCAATGAAATCAATCGCCTCAGCGAACAAAGTGTCGGCGGGAATGACGCCATGAGCGGCTTCCACTGGTGCTCGCTTTGACCAGGCATAAGGGTGATCGCCAAAGTCCTCGACGGCATGTTGGAAGCCTTGTTGTTGCGGTCCGTATTGCGGATGCCATGCCAAGTAGCGATTCTGATAGTGCTGACTTACATGCCACTTGCCAAAAAAAGCGGTCTGATAGTCCAGGTTCGCAAGCTGCTCGGCGATCGTTTGTTCCTCGAGCGGCAGATTGACAATGATGGGCGGTGCTTCCAGCGGTTGAGGAGGATCTAGTTTCTGCCGGCCGGATTGATTCTTCGTTACAAATTCAAAGCCCACGCGTGGAACGGCCTGGCCAGTCAAAATACTGGCACGCGCGGCTGAACAAATCGGCGCGGGAGAATACGCGTCGGTAAAACGCATTCCTTGACTAGCCAGTCGATCTATATTGGGTGTGCGATGCCAGGGATGCCCCTGGCACCCCAAGTCGGCCCATCCCAAATCGTCGACTAAAATGAAGCAAATATTGGGACGTTGTTCAAATTCGGGTCGCGAAGTCGCTTGCTGCAAAAACTTCTCGTGCCGAGCAACAACTGACTTCGCAGAAGTTTCATCAACGATGTTGTGTGTCTCCAGGGGATCGACGGTGTGATCATAGAGTTCGCTGGCGACAACGTCGCCTGATTCCCGATAGCGCCACTGCGTGTAGCGATGCGTGGCAGAACGGATGGAGTAGCCCATGATCGGTTGTTCGGCCGCTTCACCTGTTGCCGGACGTGGATTCTGCGTTAAAGCGAAATCACGAACGGAAACGTTTTCATCTTGCAAGATGGGACGCAGGCTGATTCCTTCCAACCGATGAGGCTGCGGGAGTCGGCACAGATCCGCCAACGTCGGGTAGATATCGAGCAGTTCAACCAATGATTCCGTCCGCTTGCCCGCCGTTGCTTGACCTGGCACCGAAATCATCATCGGCACGCGCGCATCGAGCTCGAAGTTGGAGTTCTTACACCATAGGTCATGCTCCCCTAAATGAAAACCATGATCGGACCAGAAGACCACAATGGTCTTGTCACGTAACTCCAGTCGTTCCAGTTCATCGAGCACTTTCCCAATCTGTGCATCGACATACGAGATCGCCGCGTAGTAGCCCTGCCTGAGTGTCTTGACTTGGGCTTCTGTCAAACCGTCGGGAAAATTTCGCATCAGTTCGCGACTGGCATGCAATGCAATGGACGGACCGTTCGCAGGTGGTTGCGGATTGGGCGGCAAACTGACTTCTGCCGCATCGTACAAATCCCAATATTTTGCGGGTGCATTGAAAGGCAGATGAGGTTTCCAAAATCCGACGCCGAGAAAAAAAGGTTGATCTTTTAGTTGTCTGAGTTTGGCAATGGCCGCATCGGCAATTTTCCCATCCCATTAGGCATCATCCGGAACCGCGAGCTTTTCAGCGCGTGGTATGGAGATCTGATCCAGCGGTCGATTGCCTGTGACCACAGCTTGATCGTTACCATGACTGCCATAATGCAATACTTGCGGGCCACTCCAACTCACCGCATCTCCACGCCAGTCGTCTTGTCGGTAATTGTGAAAGATCTTGCCAATGTCGAAGGCCTGGTAGCCATGTTGCTTAAACAGTTGCGGCAGCGTGACGATATCTGGAAACCGCTGACGAAAATGAGTTGGCAAGTCGTAGATGCCCAGCGTGTCGACGCGCAGTCCTGTCAACAGCGAAGCCCGTGACGGATTGCACACTGCTTGTTGACAGTAGGCTCGTTCAAACAGCAGGCTCCGCTCAGCCAATGCGTCCAGGTGGGGGGATTGGACAATCGGCGAGCCATAGCAACCGAGTTCGACGCGCATGTCATCGACGGCGATGAACAAGACATTCAGCGGCTGGTCACCTGTGGGAGGACTCGCTTTAGCAATGCTAGCGGAGATCATTGCAATGGACGTCGCCAGGCCAACTGCGATCGCAAATTGCCAAGTGCAGCATCGTCGAGATGGGATCATGATTTGAGTCCGATGTTAGGTAGTTTTCCCCAATACTACCAAATCTGCGGACGTCGCTTGCTGGTCGCTGTCGAGTTCGCGATAATTCGAGACAGCGACGAAGTTCTCGACGTCATATCGTGTCGGGATATGCTGTTCATTTTTTTGTACAGGAATACTGCAATACTAAGTAGGACTGAATGGCGTAAGGCGTAGCGGAATTCGCAAGAATTTCGGCCTACACCTTCCCCGCTGAAAATGTCGAAATTCTTGGCGAATGCCGCTACGAGGAAGTTCTTAACCTCGAGGCATTCAAGTATGACGACACTTGTTTTGCGAAGGAGATGGCTGTGCAACGACTTCATTTTATTTTGTTGTTCTGGGTGGGCCAATGCGCGCTGGGCTTGCTTATCGGTTCGACACCCGTCTTTTCGCAACTCGAAGACCCGCGAGAAATCATTCGAGATTTACAGCGACAGGACAAAATGTTGCTGAACGGCATTCGCTTGGAAAGACGACCTCCGGCGCAACCGATTCGCATTCCATTGTTTCGCGTTGCTCCTGTCGCGCCCGCCAACCGAGCCTACTCCCTACAACTCTTTGAGAGCGACGGCAGGCTACAGTTCCACCGGCTCACAATAGGACTTGATCCGACCCAAACGCCTCACCAACTGGAGCTCAGTGACCAAAAGGAAGCACAAATCGTCAAACACTATCTCGAGCAATGTAAGAGGTTGTGCAACGAGGGCTTAAGCGTTTGTGAACTCAACCTGGCACAAATCGAAAAGTTGGAAGGAGCGGCTGTGGTGGATGCAACTCGGTTCGTTCGCAATTTGCGCGCTCAATTCGCTGGAACGGGTCAAGAGCAGCAAGCGCGTGGACTCGATCCCGTCCGTTTGCGGGTAGAGTTGAATTCCGAATTGGCCATGGGGATCACTAGTCCTAAATCGTTGTTTCGAAAAATACTCAGCGCGGTGGTTTCACCAGATCAGCGCGATCTGCTCTATCGATGGCGCACCAGTTCGCTGTTGGTTGACATCAATGGCTTCGAGACTCTTTCGCTAGATGCCCAAGTGCGAAAATTGGGAGTAAGTTACCCAAAGCCCGGTGAAAAACCCGATCTGTTTGTGCCATTGAACCCTGAACAGCAAGAAATGCTATTGAAGCTCATCGTCGACAGCCACTCAGGTCATTGCGACTTGCTTGAGCTGGCAGATGTTAGTCAACTGCCCAACCTACTTCAGGCTGTCACTGAAAATCAGCTGAGCGAACTCTTGAGTCCTCCTCAAGTTCAGGCGGTGTTGCGTCAGAAAGAGATCGTTGAACGCCAGCGTGAGTACTTTCAGCAAGCCGATGTGGTTGTCGATGGCGCGATATTTCTTCGTCCGCGCTGAAACCGTTTAACGCCGAGCCGGAGGAGCCACGAGGCAGCCTGCGCAGCACAATTCAATTGGCGGACAGACAAGCCAAGCAGGTTGCAAGTTTCGATCGTGTTGAGGCGACGCAGGCGACGGCACGAGTGGTGCCAGACGCCGCCGTGGCACTCCCCACACCACGCCTGCCGTCGCCTGCGCAGACTGCTAACTAGTCTGCGATCGAGCTAGGTGTGAATTGAAATGCGGTTCGAACAACGCATCCATTCCAGCCCCGCAGTCTGCTACGGCTCGGCGTTAAACGAAATACTGTTCGATTGCCGAATAATGGGGCGACGGTTTGTGCTATTATGTTAATCCTGCAATTTAACGAAGGACGGGGTAACTCACCCAGCCCTCTCGCCGCAAATCAACGTTTCTCACCGTCCACAAGGTTCCAATTATGAAGTATCACATTCCGCAATCCGTCTTGCGGCAGCTATTAACGCTGACAGGGTTACTCACTGCTGTACTTACACTAGGCGTAGCACCATCCGCCCTGGCCGATGTGAGTGTCCCTAACATCTTTGGGGACCACATGGTGCTGCAACGCAATCAACCCAACAAAGTGTGGGGGAAAGCTGCGGCTGGCGAAAAAGTATCGGTCAAGATTGGCGATCAGAGCCATGCGACCACCGCAGATGATACTGGACTGTGGCACGTGATGCTTGATCCCTTGGCTGTCGGTGGTAGCCACACATTAGAAATTCGCGGTGCTAAGAATGTGATTCGCATGGTCGACGTGCTCGTCGGTGAAGTTTGGATCTGCTCTGGGCAATCGAACATGGCTTGGAAAGTGAGCAACGCTTACGATCCCGATCTGGAAGCACTTTCAGCCAATCATCCGCACATCCGCATGATTAACTTTCCACAAGTGGGCACACAGGAGCCGGTGTGGGAGCATCCCGATTCGAACTGGATGGTCTGCACGCCGCAGACTGTCCCCAATTTTTCAGCCGTGGGCTATTTCTTTGGGCGTCAATTGCACGAAACGCTCGACGTCCCTATCGGACTGATCAACAACGCTTGGGGAGGTTCGGCGTGCGAAGCTTGGATCAGCCGCAATGATCTCGAGACCACCGGCAGCTACACCGATCTACTTAAACGCGCTGATGAGGCAGCCAAGAAATACGAGGAACTAAAAAGCAAAGCTGACCAGAGCGACGAGGACAAAAAGCAAATCGAGACACTCAATCGCCAAGTCTCTGGCAACCAACGTCCGGCCAATATCTACAACGGTGTCTTGAAGTCCCATGTGGGTTACGGAATCCGCGGCGCGATATGGTATCAAGGCGAATCGAATGCTGGCCGCGCGTATCAGTATCGCGAACTATTTCCACTGATGATTAGCAGTTGGCGAAAAGAATGGGGCCAAGGCGATTTCCCATTCTACTGGGTACAACTAGCCGACTTTATGCAAGAACAGGCTGAGCCAACCGATAGCGCCTGGGCCGAGCTCCGCGAAGCGCAAACCATGACGATGTCGAAACTCAAGCATACTGGCGAAGCAGTCATCATTGATATCGGTGAGGGAAAAGACATCCACCCCAAGAATAAGGTAGACGTCGGTCGTCGACTGGCGCGATTGGCTTTAGACAACGACTACAACTTTGATATCCCAAGTCGCAGTCCCCGCTACAAGTCACTGGAAAAAGCGGAAGGAAAAATCGTGGTCGCTTTCGAGCACGTAGACAACGGTTGGCGTCCCTTTGATACCGCTGCCCCAGTCGGTTTCGCGATTGCCGGCGAAGATAAGAAGTTTGTGTGGGCCGATGCGAAAATCTTAAAAGACAATCGTGTCGAAGTCTCCAGCGATGCGGTCTCCAATCCAGTCGCTGTCCGCTACGCTTGGGGGGATAACCCTGTTTGCAATATGTTCGATGGCGCCGGCTTGCCACTCACACCGTTTCGTACCGACGATTGGCCCGGCGTAACGGTAGACAAGGAATAGAGAGCTCCCAGTAGGACGATTGGCATCAATGGCAAGCCGACTGTGTCTTGGCACAGTTGGCTGGCCAACATTCCCGACCATACCGCGCCGATAAGCAACACTGCTTGCGGACGATGGGTTCCCCACAGCAGTCGGATGGGGAGCAACAAGATGACTAGATCGTAGACATAAAAATGAGGGCTGAGCAAACACGTGGCCAATACTACTCGGCCCAGCTGTACCCCTTGCCCTATGTCAAAACACTCGTGCTGGCCGCTACGCTTCGCAAAGACCGACAAACTCAATACATAGCTCGCCAGTACTCCCAACAGTAAGTAGCCGGCCCAAGCCGGTAACCAAGATTTTTCGAGTCCGCCTGCCAATGACAACAAGTTGCAGGACCAATTGAGTTGATAACCCGCGTGTTGGTGATAACTCCCGGCGGTGCGAGCTATTTCTAAGAACTCAGTCCACACATGAAATGGTAATACACAGGCCGCCGCTATCCACAATCCGCCGAAGGAAAGACTAGCTCCCAGGACAAATCGCCATTGACGATGATAGAGCATCACCAGGGGCAAAAAGAAAAACAGCGTTGGTTTGACGGATAACAATCCGAACACCAAGCCTGCGGCCAGTGGTCGCTGACGTTGCATCAGTCTCCAGGTGGCTACGCAAATTAATAGCCACAATGTTCCCTTCTGCCCCATCGTTAGGCTCAGCAACAGCGGGGGAAACAGGAGCATGGCCGGCCAAAACCATGGGATCGAAGCAGCGGACCGTCCGTTCTCGAAAAGTCGTTCTATGATAGCAACTGCGGCTACCAGAGCGCCCAACAGGAGTCCCAACCACAACAGCACTGCCCAGCGATAGTCGACCAAGCCGAGCGGGCTGAGCATCAAATAATAAGGAGGTGGATAGACGGTGGGATAAAACGAATCAGCGTGCCAGGTAAAACCGATCCGTTGCGGGTCATGTTGCCAAGCGTCAAAAGCACTTGAATCGAATAGCCCACTTGCTTGGCCGGAGACGATCATGTTTGCCCCGGTCCAATCTTGCAGGAAGTCCGAACCGTAGGGACTTTTCCCTTTGTTCGCGTCCCACCGATAATTCGGGCTACTGACGAACAGCAATCCACCGAGCAACAGCGAACTCAGGCCGATCCATTTGAGCGCCCGACCAGGCCCGGTGCCGGTCGAATTTTGCACTTTTTCGTGTGGAATTGACATAATTTTACGATCGGCGGGCGTCCAGCAGCTTAGGTAGTGTGGGCAGTTGATGCAACTCGAACGACAGCCCCCTGGAAACATAGCACATGGCGTTGAACCGTAGCGGAATTCGTTTAACGCCGAGCCGAAGCAGGCTGTCGATCGGCCAATCGCGAAAATCACTACGACGACGAGAGTTTCCCGTAGGTTGAGTCACTGCCTGCACAGGCGATGGCAGCGTGGAAGCCTGGAGGTATCAAGCGGGTAAATCTAGCAAATCAGCCTCAACCTCCTCCTGTGTCGCGCAATCCCAAGCCCCCGACACACCAGCGCGATAGCGTGCAAGTACGAAAATGTGAGGCAAAAAAATTAAGCTCTTCAGAAGAATTAGTGGATAAACAACCCCGGGCGCCAGGTTTTCGGAGGCATGGAAGGACAAAAAGAATTTGTAACCATTCACGAACTTGGAGGATTGGGAATTTTATTAACCACGAAACACACGAAGGACACGAAAAAATCCCTGCTAGTATTCTTGGTGGTCCAACAACGGGGTATTGGAATGCACTAGCAATTAAAGAAGATCAGAGCTGACTTTTCGTGTCCTTCGTGTGTTTCGTGGTTAACAAATGTCTCGCTTGGCCTTGGTAGGACTCATGCTTTACCGAGGTTTAGTTTTTGAATGTCGAATAATTTTCGCCTAAAGCCATTCTTTTTGCCCTGCCATGCCTTTAAAAACCTATCAAACTTGATTCTTGAATCGATTTGACTACCCACTAACTCTTCTGAAGAGCCAAAAATTGTGAATCTATAACGATGTTCTAACAATAGAGATCAGCGAGTCTCTCGACTCCAATTCCGGCCAATGAATAGCCCAGGTTAAGGGACTGCGCGCATTGTTTGAACGGTATTGGTTAAAACCAAATAATTGCCGTAGGCTCAGGGGATCCATCTCGCTAGACTCCGCCAATAGTATCTCGGTCCATTGTGACCTGAGGATGGATTCTCCATGGTGTTTTTGCGGCTAAGGATGGCTGAATGTACCGATGGCTACTTTGTTGGCGTTACTTGCGGACGCGTTACATCGCCCTGGCTTCGGTGATTAGCGTCACGTTGGGAGTCGCCACGCTGATCGTTGTCAACAGCGTAATGGATGGCTTCACCACTGAAATGCAAGAGCGGATGCACGGCATCTTGTCGGACGTGATCGTGGAAAGCCACAGCGCCAACGGATTGCCCAACCATAAGGCCATCCAACAACGCATTCGACAGGTCGTAGGTGATGACCTGGAAGGGATGACCACCGTGGTCCACGTCCCTGCCATGGTGACCATCGAACATATGAACGAGTCGATTACGCGACAGATCAACTTGATCGGCATCGACACGGACACCTACGCCAACGTCAGCGACTTCAGCAAGTATTTGCTGCACCCCGCCAATCAATCGCAAATCTCATTTGCGCTTCGCGAGCAGGGCTACGCGCCCGAGCGAGCAAGCTTTCCGGAGTCAGGTTGGGCGCACCGCAGACGAATGGCAGTCGAAAAGAAACGCATCGTCCAAATGAGATTGGACTACGAGCTTGAGAAAGAGGAAAACGCATTTCTCAAAGGGCTCGAACAACAAAACAATGAGTACCTCAAGCGGCTGGTCGACTCGGTGGGTGAGGTTGACGTCTCAGCTAATAGCACGGAAGATTCGCTGGTTGATTCGGAAACTTCCGTAGACGCGACTCCATCTCCACTCCCTGCACCACCGGCCGAGTATGCCAGTAGCGCGTTGGGCGGGTCATCCTCCACGGGAGCCAGCAGTTCAGCCGCAGCGACCGGCCCGAGCGTGGATGCTGTGGCGACACGTCCGGAAGATGAAGCGCGGATCTTTGATGCGGAGCACGAACAACACGACGGCATTGTCTTGGGGGTCAGCATCGGCACAACGCGCTACCGCGACGAAGTCGGCGATGTGAATGACTATTACTACGTCCGGCCTGGTGATGATGTTCGCGTGACCTTCCCTTCGGCTGGCAATTCGCCCACCGCCATTCACAAACTGTTCACGGTCGTCGACTTTTACGAAAGTAAAATGAGTGAATACGACTCAACCTTCGCCTTTGTCCCCATCGAACGCTTGCAAGCGGCGCGGGGCATGCAAGGTGCGATTTGTTCTATTCAACTACGGATCCGCGAAGGGGCCGATTTGAACCACGTCCGCGACACACTCCGCGCGCAATTCCCTCTGGAGATGATGCTTCAAGTTAATACTTGGCGTGATCTTCAAGGGGCGTTGTTGGCGGCAGTGCAAATGGAAACAACGATCCTCAACATTCTGCTGTTTCTGATTATTGCTGTGGCAGGTTTTGGCATCTTAGCGACTTTCTTCATGATCGTGGTCGAAAAAACCAAAGACATAGGCGTACTGAAGTCGCTCGGTGCCAGCGGAACGGGAGTAGCATCGATCTTCTTAGGCTACGGCGTCCTGCTGGGCGCTTTTGGGGCTGGTGTGGGAGCGATCGCAGGCCTGCTGTTCGTGGCCAACATCAATTCGATTGCCGACTTATTAGAGATAGTCACCGGGCAAGAAGTGTTTGACCCGACGGTCTATTACTTTGAAACCATTCCCACCATTGTCCATCCATGGATGGTCGTGTGGGTTATCGTGGGAGCGGTGTTCATTGCCGTGATGGCTAGTGTCTTGCCATCGATTCGCGCCGCACGCATGCATCCGGTGGAGGCGCTTCGTTATGAGTAGTGCAGTTAAATTGAGTGTGAGTCAAACCATGGAAGCTACCAACACCTCCGCCATCGTCCCCCGCCGGCGTGTCGATGCCAACAATCCGGAACCGACGCACTTGAAGATTGCCAGCCCGTATGTGCTCGAAGGGCGCGGACTGTACAAGACCTATCGCAAAAATCGTCACGAAGTGCCTGTGCTCAAAGGGTGTGACTTCCGCGCCGTGTCAGGTAAGGTAACGGCGATCTTGGGGCAAAGTGGATCCGGTAAAAGCACGTTGTTGCACTTGTTAGGCACGCTTGACGCGCCCGACGCAGGTGAAATCTTTTTTGATGGCGAGCGGATAGACACGTTGTCGCGTCGTCGTCGCGATCAATTCCGCAATGCCAAGCTGGGAATGATCTTTCAGTTCTACCACCTGCTCCCCGAGATCACCGCTCTGCAAAATGTATTATTGCCGATGATGATCAAGGAAGGTTTTGTAGGCTATTTGAAAAATCGCGTTGCCATCAAGGCTCGCGCAAAAGAACTACTCAGCCGCGTAGGATTAGAACATCGACTACACCACAAGCCGCGTGAATTGTCAGGGGGCGAAATGCAGCGAGCTGCCATCGCGCGCGCCTTAGTCGCACAACCCGAATTATTGTTGGCTGACGAACCGACGGGCAACCTGGATCGCGAGACTGGCCGACAGATCTTAAGCTTGTTGGCCGAACTACAGCGCGAAGACGGGTTGACCATCGTCATGGTTACTCACGATGAAACGATCGCCGCCGCTTGCCATTCAGTCATTCATCTGGTCGATGGCCGAATCAAACCATAGACTTAATCGTGTGGCTGTGGCACCTTGAGATTGAGATCCACTCGGTTTTGCACGATGCCGCGGGGCTCTTCGGCCGCATCAACGATACGTTTGCGCAATTGACGCGAGAGCTCAGCCACTGTCTTTTGGGCTGAATCCTGTTTGGCCAAATTGACCATTTCCTGTGGATCGCTGTGGTGGTCGTACAATTCGGTCCCCTCCTTACCATTTGGCCCCCATTCCGTGTAGCGATAGCGCTCTGTACGCAGACTGTATCCGTTCCCGTATTGCGTCAACGCCGAGTCGCGAACATTGCTGCGTTTGTCGCGAAGTAAACTACCGACATCGCGCAGAGCGGGAACCAAGCTTACGCCAGAGGTAAATTTGGGAATCTCGAGTCCACACAGTTCGGTAAGTGTTGGATAGAAATCGACCATCTCTACTGGTGTGTCGCACACCTTTCCTTTCTCTGTCACGCCAGGACCAGCGATAACCAGTGGCACTCGGGCTGCGTTTTCAAAGAGCGTGGTCTTCTGCCAATGTCCGTGTTCACCCATGTGATAGCCATGATCCGAGGTGAACAGTACCACCGTATTGTCGCTCAGCCCATGCGCCTCGAGTGCATCGAGCACCCGCCCCAGCTGCGCATCGGCAAAACTGATCGACGCGTAATAGGCCTGCATGGCCTCGCGAGCCACTTTGTCGCTCAGTCGGTGCTCGCTCTTGCGGGTGATCGACTTGACCGCTGCATCCGGAATGGTTTCATGGTACCCAGCTGGAACCTGCGGGACATTGATGCTCTCCAGCGGATACATCTCAAAGTACTTTTTGGGCGCGACATATGGCGTATGAGGACGATAAAGCCCAACTGCCAAATAAAATGGCTGACCAGTTTGCGCGTGTTTCTGCAATTGTCCGATCGCCTCGGTGGCAGCAATCCCATCGGTCTGCTCCACGTCGGTGCCATCGGCTGCCAGCCAACTGAGAGTGCCGCCATAGCTGCCGGGGATCAAGCTAAAAATCTGCGCTTCATCCTCTTTGTCGCGTCCGCGTGGATTGATGGTGTAATTCCAGGAGTAAGGATCGTCATGCCCACTGGTACCGATATGTTTAGGAACGTTGTAGTGATAGATCTTGCCGATGCGGGTGGCGAAATAGTCCGCCGAGCGAAACGTTTGTGAAAGGGTCATCACATTGGGGACGTGCTCGCGGATATAGATCGAATTGCGATGGATGAGCGTTTGATCGGGATAAAGACCCGTCATGAAAGAAGCTCGACTCGGCCCGCACAGCGGATATTGGCAATAGGCGCGATCAAAGCGCACCCCGCGAGCCGCCAGCCGATCGATGTTCGGGGATTTGACCAGCGGATGCCCGTAGCTGCCCAAGTCACAATTGAGGTCATCGCAAATCAAGAACAGAACATTGGGCCTAGTCCGCTCAGCGGCCGGGCTCGTACGAGTTGCTGTTGACGCCATCAGCAGCACCAACAGGCAAAAGCAATAGCAGCGATAACGCAGTGGCCAGTGGTGAGTCATTGGGGAAACTCTAATTGTGAGCGATTGAGGTGGGTGCCAAGACTAGATTTGTTCTCGAAGGGCTAGTGTACCACGCATCTCCGTACCTCTCAACAATTGCCTTCATTGCGGCAGTTGTTTAATCTGCACTCAATCGTTTGACGTCCCTCATTAGAACGTTAGTCGGTAGCTTGTGTTGGCCAATTGAGACCTCCTCCGATTCGATGACGCTGGTTGGGAGATGGGGTCTGAGTTTGTTCACTCGACCACGATGGTCAATCAAGCTGGTACCGTTGGTGGAACCGAAATCCTCAATGAAAAACTCCCCGCCATCGACAAGAATTCTCGCGTGAAAAGAAGATACGGTAGAGTCAACAACGCAAATTTCGCATTGTTCACTGCGGCCGATGAAGACAGCACGCGTGCCACGATCGGCGGCGGGAAAAAACGATCGCGGAAGTTTGAGTCGCGTGTCCCGCCCGAGAACAATCAGGTCGGTGGGCGCTATCTTCACCGGTTGCACGACGCGCATGAAGTTTACGAAGGTACCATTGGTCGACTTCAAGTCACGCAAGATCACTTTGTCTTGCCGACGCATGGCTGAGCAGTGAATCCCAGAGATGATCGGCAGATCAATTACGATGTCGCAGCTATGATCCGAGCCAACAATCAACGTCTCCTCGACGGACAACTCCTCACGAGTAGTTTGCTGACGCTGTGCCTCGCGACCATTCAGCTCGTTCTGTAACCGTTCGTCGTAGGCCAGTCGTTTTTCGGGACGCAGCAGACAAATCTTGGCCAACTCAATCTCGTTGAGCAATTCTTGGCCGCGTTGTTCGTATTGATTGACTCCTAAGCGTTTGACGTGACTGCGTTGCCGATCAGCCGCGTTACGAATTACTTCCACGTTCTGCTCGAAAGGCCGAAGCCCGAGCAGTCGATAGTGTGAGGGAGGTTGTTCCTCTGGAGGAATCCCTAACCATAAATGATATGCGTCGTAGTCGTCCATCGGCTTACTTCGGCTATTAACATCCATCGGACCACTAGCCATCCAACACCGCTTGCAGTTCACGGGCCTCGTCGACAAAACCGACTGCCTTGGCATCAATTTGGTTCTCAGCCATACACTCGCGCCCTAACACAACCAGCGAATGGTCGAGTAGTCGCATCGAATGCTCCCAAGCCATTTTAAGCTGCGCCAGTTGTCCCGCCAATTCGAGCCGATCTTGAAAGCGTTCGGTCTGTTGATGACGCAATTCGAGCTGTCGAATCAGTTGCTTAAGCGTCACGGTCTCGAGCTGCAAGCTCCCCAGCAACTCGTGAGTCCGTTCTGCTTTTGGCGGAGGTGGTTTCTCCAGCGATAGCTTGCCAATAAAGCGGTATAGATCATCCAAGCGGCCGATAACCTTGTCTTTGTCGCTCCGATCAACCAACGGAACCGCGGCTGGGCGACTGGACAATTGCGACAGAACTTCGGTCGACTGAATATCCCCACCCGAGGTCAAGCGAGCGGTCCAGACGTCGAGTGATTCGAGCGTCGAATAGCCGTCGCGCCGGATTTCGACGTAAGCTGCCGCATTATTCCTGGCCAACTTGGCGGTCACTGAGATCGTGCCATTGGCTGCATAATTGCAAATGACTTTGATCCCTGACCCTTTAGGGAGTGTGCTATCGATTTTGACCAAACACTCTCCGAGCAATGTGCAATAGTCGGGGTTTTCGCTTTCCCCTTCGAGCAACGGAACTTTTGCGTTTTTCTGTCCGTCGCGGGATGTGACAAAGCTGTAAACCTTGGAGGCCGGTAGAGGCGTATTGCGTGGAATGAGGATTTTGTTGACTTTTTGCTTGGTAGCCGCGTCGGTCCCGCGGACCCCTAAACTGTGCGCGTTGACATTGACCACATCGAACTGGGCGGCCGAATCGAGGATATCTCCGCGCTTGGTAGCTGCATACAACGCAGCCCCATGAGCGATCAATTCGTCGGGATTGGCGGCCAAACGCGGTAACAATCCAGACAACTCCTGAGCCTTGCTCGCGATCATCGGAATGCGACTTGATCCACCCACCAACATGAATTCGTCAATGTCTTCCCAGCTAAAGCCAGCCGCCAAAATCACATCGCGCGTGGTTGACATCGAACGCTCCACAAGTGGCTCGATGACATCTTCGAATTCGGTTCGTTCCAAATCGAACTGAATCACCATCCCTTCATAATCGAAGTCGACCGGTACTCGGGGTTGTGTCGACAAGTCATGTTTGAGCTGCCGCGAGTACTTCCACAAACGTTGCATTTCTACAATGTTGTGCCGTGGGTCGACACCATGCCGATCGCGAAATTGATCGGCAATAATTCCGATGATGCGTTCATCGAAATCGCGTCCCCCGAGATAGATGTCGCCATCGGTCCCAAGCGCGCGAAACGTGCGATCTGCAAACTCCAGCAGGGTCACGTCAAAGGTACCACCTCCCAAATCGTAAACCAACAAGCGGCGTGGCTTGTCGGTGGGCTGGGCTTCCAACATCATTTCGTGCCCCAGCGCGATGGCGGCTGCGGTCGGTTCGTTAATAATATCCAGGACTTCCAAACCGGCCAATTGTGCAGCTTGCTGAGTGGCGGTCCGTTTGCGTTCATCAAAATAGGCGGGGACAGTAACTACTGCTGAGTCGATATCGCCGTGCGTAGCTCGGACATTTCCGAGCAAATGCCGAATGAGGAATGCGGTCAACACTTCCGGAGGAACTTGTGTCGAGCGAATCTCGCGACTGTAATGCGGCTTGCCGATATCGCGTTTAAAGGCTTCTGCCAGGCCTTGTGGATCGCTCAGGCCAGCGTCCAGCGCGCTTTCTCCAACCACTATGTGCTTATCAAAGTAAATAGCGCTAGGGATTAGATGGCTACCCGACGGTCCGCCCACCACGGTCGGCCGTCCGCTCGCATCGACGATCGATGCCAACGATATCGTAGTCCCTAAGTCTAAACCTAAACCAGCACGTTGCATCAGTAATTACTTCATTTCTCAGGAGAGGCCGGTTGCATGTCGGCTGGTGGAAGATCCTCGGCAGATTCCGAGCTACCCATTTCACCCGCATCGGACGGACGCGTCGGGTCATCTAAGGGTGGGCCATCTGTCTGCGTCTCAGACGCAAAAAATAGTGTCAACAAACCAGCAGTCAGGATAACCAGCATGGCTCCCACAATACCCAACATGATATTGCGTAACATGGCACTCCAAGATTGCGGGTTGAGCCAAGAGAAGCTAAGGTCTCGCAGCTGATCGCGGGCAGTTACGCCAGATACCCTTTGTCCGGGCGCTGGTTGGGCGGGCCTGGCCTGCACCAGCGGCTGTGCGGTGGAACGGTTGGGCGGGGAAGCATTCGTGGTCGGTACTGAATTAGCGGACTCAACAGGAGCAACGGATTGCGGTGTCGACTTACCTGCTGCGGCAGCACGGGCTGGTGCCGACACGACGGTACCATGCGGTCCCACCGCGCTAGCCGCCGATGAGGCGGCAGCAGCCAAACCCTGCGGGCTGAGCGGACGTTGCGACTGACTCGGCAAAAATCGTTCCACCAACGAACGGATCGCTACTCCACCACTTTGCATCGTGAACTGCACATCGGGACCGCGCGATGAAAGTCGCACGATATCGCCCGAACGCAGGGGGCATTTTTCCTCTAACGCGTGTTGATTAACAAATGCCGTATCACCCGAAACACGCAACGCATACCAACCTTGTGGTCCACGGCGCATTAACACCTTGCCACCCCCATACGGAGACTGGTCGCGCGAAAAGCGTAGAAAACAATCGTGATCGAAACCGACCATCAATTCGTTTTCGTTGGAGCCAATCATCTCGCCGGTCCGTGAACCTGAGGCAATGGCCAAAACGATACCAGTGGCTGGGCGCGAGATCACGTGGGATGACAACGCTTCGCGTTTCTTTTCCGTGACTGCTGCTTTGCTGGTCGGAACGGTGGTCGCCTGGCCGGTAATGTCGTTCGGCAAGTCTTGTAATGCTTGTCGCGCCGTTGCATAGCGCAAGCTAGGTTGCTTGCTTACCAAGCGGGCAATGACACCGGCTAGTTCGTCCGGACAACCTTTGGCAAACAAGCTGGCCTGAGGGGCTGCTTGCGACGAAGCGTGCCACTGGCTCCAAGCCGTGTCATCATCGGTCGCATCGCCTCGGATCCCCTGAAAGGCCCGCGCAAACCTGTCACCAGCCAGCATTTCGAGCGCTAACAAACCGACGCAATACAAATCCGTTGTCGGCGAAATCGGACCAAAGTCACTGCTGGACTGTTCTGGCGCTGTGTACTTCAGGTTCATGGCTGGAGGTAACGCCACGGGCAAGCGCGCATCGACAAGCAGGCCATCACTTAGGCGCACGCGTCCATCGGTATCGAAGAAAACGTTAGTCGGCTTCAGATTGACGTGCAACAGCCCCTGCTCATGCAACTGGGCAAGCACAAATAGGAGACCGCGAACTGTGTGCAATACCAACCGCGGATCGGAAGGGCCTTCCCGCAGCCGAATCGCCGCGCTGCGGTCAAGCAACTCCATCGTTAATTGGCTCTGCTCAGGTGAAACATCCCAGTAAGGGACGAGCCCGGTCAAGGAAAGCTTTTTCCAACGCTCGGCCGCACCAAAGATTCGCTCGCGTTGCAATGGTGTCAACGACTGGCGGTTGTACTCTTTTAACGCAATATGCCTACCTTGCGATGTCTGGTATTCAGACACCGTCGCGAGTTTACTGGCTCCAATGCGGCGAATCGTTTGGGACATAGCAGCGAGTTGCTCTAGGCTTTTTCTCACAGAGGGACTGAAACATGGGAGGCAACCGGCGGCGGGTCAGCTCTTATTTGAGATGCACTAACGTGTGAATTTCCTAGAGAATATCATAATCTCACCAGCACCGGACTATTAGTGGGTAATCCAACCTTTTCATGACGATACCGCAGGCTGTCGCATTGGCGGGCAGTGGACTACACTTAAACTTCTAACTGTTGCAGCCCCACGCAGTCTGTTTCGAAATAACATGACGACAGCTAAACCAACCTATTCTAATTGCAGTATTGCCAGCGAGCTGCTGGCAGCCATCGCTCGGAGCAAGTCGGCGGGCGAGTTTCGCGAGCAAGCCCTGGCAGCTGTAGGAGGGCAATTGGGGCAAGCCCGTGTGGCTTGGGTTCATCAGCAGGGGGAACACTGGGAAGTAGCTGGCGCGGCCAGCTCTCTGGCACAACTCCCCATCGAGTTGGCGGCCTCTGCCTGCGATCAAATGTCGGTGCTGAGCGCCGCGGGTTGGTTGGCCGTCCCCATCACCGGTCGCACGCAACCCGCTGAAGTACTGTTGCTCAGCCCAGCGGGTGCCATCGACGCTGACGAAGCGGAAGCCATGGCCCGCATGCTTCGCAGTGGACTATTGATCGCTGTCGACCAATCGGAGTTGCAATCGCGGGTTGAGCAGCTACAGACGCTGTTGCAATTGGCTGCCGATTGGCAACAGAGCCACGATTTGACTGAGCTGCTCAACAACATGGCCCTGGCCGCCGCCCGCGTCCTACACGGAGATCGGGCCAGTATTTTTCTGTGGGACAAATCGGCTAACCAACTTGTCGGGCACCCTGCCTTAGGAGTTGAAGGGGAACCCTTGCGGATCCGCGACGATCAAGGTATCGCAGGCGAAGTACTCAAGCATGGGCAACCCGAGCGATGGGATGCATCGGGAGATCCGACAGCGATCAATGCTAAAGTCGGAAAACAACTCGGATACGCCACGCGTTCCCTGGTGGCAGTACCCCTGCTCGATCGTCGTAATCGATCGTTGGGGGTGTTTGAAGTTCTCAACCACCGACAGGGGAAATTTTCGGTTGAAGATGAGCGGTTCCTGGTTGAATTGGCACGCCATGCGGCCGCCGCTGTCGAAAACACGCAGCACATCGCCGCCTTGATCAAAAGTCGGGACAGACTGGTCAAAAGTGCGTCTGAGTCGTTGCAACTCATTGGCGACTGTCCTCAAATCCGCGCTCTGCGCGATACCGTGGCGCGAGTGGCTCCGACGGAATTGGCAGTGTTAATTCTGGGCGAGAACGGTACCGGCAAAGAGGTTATAGCGCGCAGCTTGCATTTGCAGAGTTCTCGACGAGATCAGGCCTTTGTGGCTGTCAACTGTGCCGCAATCGCTGAAACATTACTGGAAAGTGAATTGTTTGGCCACGAAAAAGGAGCCTTCACCGATGCTGTTTCCGAACGGGCAGGCAAGTTCGAATTGGCCAGTGGCGGGACATTGCTGTTGGACGAAATTGGCGAAATGAGTATTGGTGGTCAAGCCAAATTATTGCGAGTGCTTGAAGATAAAGTTGTCGTGCGCGTCGGTGGCTCGAAGACCATTCAAACAGATGTCCGCGTCATTGCTGCCACCAATCAAGACTTAGTGAAATTGGTGCGTGAAAAACGCTTTCGCGAGGATCTCTATTTTCGACTCAATGTGGTCACCCTTCAACTCCCTCCGATGCGCGAGCGCGGTGAAGATGTGATCGTGCTCGCCGAATTCTTTTTGGAGCAATTTGGGCATCAAATTGGTCGCCCCCCCCCTAAGCTCTCCGATTCAGCCCGCCGGCGACTCATCTCACATGCTTGGCCCGGCAATGTCCGCGAGTTGAGAAACCTGATGGAACGCGTCGCCTATTTGACTAGCGGAGCGGTGGTTGAGGAATCTGATTTGGCGTTTGTGCTCTCGCCACTTTCCTCCGGCGATGTGCTGAGCGTTCCCTCCAATATGAGTTTGGCTGATGCCACCTCAACATTTCAGCGACAATACATCGATCGCCATGTCGAAGCAGCTCGCGGCAATCTAGCGGCAGCCGCCAAACAGCTGGGTATGCATCGTTCGAATCTGTATCGCAAAATGCAGCAACTCGGCATGGGCGAAACAGAACGGATTTAGGGGCTTGTGGATTTATTCTTTAACCCGCAGCCGTAGGCGAGGTTCGCCCCGTTGATCCTCGCCTACGGCTGCGGGTTAAACAAAGTGCCGTCGAATCAACACTAAAGCAACAAGCCCTTACGGCTCCCCCTTAGGTTTAAGCATTCGATTAAATTAACAAGCCCCTAGCCAAGAGTTTCGGTATTCCAAAGGGAATGCGCTGTGCCGAAATCCTTGGCGAATGCCGCAACGATGGCTGTTATTTGACCGAATCGTTAGCCATCCACGTTGGCACTTCCCACGATGCGATCGCGGTGCATGGCAAGCCTACCGAGCATTTCGTCGACAATTGTCGACTCAATCCCCTCGGCCTCCATGGCGGTGGCCAGATGCCCCACGAACTTGGCGAAATGGTGAGCCGTGATCCCCCGCCCCGCATGCACTGCCTGGAGTTCGGCCCCCGAATAACTGACCGGACCATCAAAAGCAGCCGCCATGAATTCAAACTGCATTTTGCGCAGTCGCTCCAACTGAACGTGTTCGAAGAATGGCTTCAGTTCGGGATCTGCCAGAACGCCTTCATACATCGCGTTGACCAACTTATATACCACTTCCGCGCCACCCACGCGGTCAAACAGTTTTTCTGTCATTGAATCTTTTTCTCTGAGTTATGTATTTCGAGTTCTCTTCCGTAGCGGACCTCGCCAAGAGTTTCGGTTTTCCAAGGGGAAAGCGCTGTGCCGAAATTCTTGGCAAATTCCGCTACGACTTCAACTATTACCACTTGTGTTTGACGCTGTTTAGCTCGTCGATCAAAAGAAATTATTTCTGCTAACGATTCGATTCGTGAAAATTCGCGTTATTCGCGGGCAGAATCCTCGTTCTGTGGTTGGCTCTGGATTGCTGGAAAATCGCTGCGTAGCTTGACGCCTAGGCCAGGTAGTTGCGGGAGTTGGCATATGCCATGATGCCATTGTAAGCCATCTGCGATATCCTCGGCTAGCAACCATGCACCGTCGAGATCGGCATAGTCGAGCAGAGGGAGTAAATGCACGCCGGCTGCTATGCCGATGCTCGATTCGGTCATGCAGCCGACCATCACTCGTAAGTTGTTTTGTTTGGCCCGCGCAATCATTCGCCGCGCGGGAGTCAGACCACCACATTTGACCAGCTTGATATTGATCGCATCAAACGCATCGATACAGCGATCCACATCACTTTCGACCTGGCAGCTCTCGTCGGCCATCAACGGCAGCGCGCATTTGCCTTTGAGGTCCCGCATCTCTTGGTAAGCCTCAGCAGGTAGCGGCTGCTCGATCAACTCGACATCCAAACTGGCCATTTCCTCCGCGAGCTGGGCTACATTCTTGACTTGCCAAGAACAGTTGGCGTCGACTCGAAAACGGCTGCTGGTCTGGGAACGCAAGTGGCGGACCAAGTCCAATCCACCTTGCGCGTCGAGCTTGATTTTGTAAATAGGCCAATCAGGCATGGCATGCATCTTGCGCACCATCTCCTGGGGAGTGTCTAGTCCGATGGTATAACAACTCGGTGGGTAGTCATCGTCGTCGCGCAGCCCCCATAGCTGCCATAGCGGCTGCCCATGCATCTGGGCATACAAGTCCCAGGCCGCACAGTCGAGTGCACATTGCGCGAAGCGACAATCTCGCAGGATCGGATCCAGCTCCCGCCACAGCTCAGCGGGATTCTCCAACGGCCAATCGAGCAACCGCTGAGCAATACTTTGTATGGCCGTCGTCATGCTTTCTACGGTCACACCATAAAAGGAATTGCTGGTCGCCTCGCCCAGCCCCACTAATCCGTCGTGCTCAAGACGCACTATCAAAGTTGGTTGCACGGTAACCGTGCCGCGAGCAATTGTGAATGGATCGCGCAATTGCAAATCATAGTGGTGGCAACTGACGTGCATAGATTACAACCCGAGCTCTTTCAGTTTGGGCTCCAACGCCTTGGCCCAACGTTCATAACCAGCCGTACTCAAGTGCAAAAGGTCAGGCATGATCTCTTTGCTAATCGAACCATCGGACTCAAGAAACGTTTGCCCAATTTCCATAAAATGCACTTGTTGTCCATCGTCGAAGCGGCGAATCATCTGATTGATGGCGATGTTGTTCAAACGGGCTTCATCAAAGGGTCCAGCTCCACGGGGAAAAATGCCGTGCAAGATGATTTTTGTTTGAGGGAGTTTCTGCTTTAGAATTCTTAGAATCTCCTCCACTCCGGCAGCCACCTCGGCGGGGTCTTGCATGAAGTGCCCGGTGTTGTTGGTACCGATCATTAAGACGGCTACCTTGGGTTTTATTTTCCCAAGATTGCCGTGCGTCAATCGCCAAATAATATTTTCAGTCCGGTCGCCGCCAATTCCCAGATTGATGGCCTGGCGAGAGCTGTAGTATTTTCCCCACACGCTCTGGCCATTACCTTCCCAGCCTTGTGTGATCGAATCACCAATAAAGGCCAGTTGTGCATCGGCAGCTTGCTGTGCATTGGCGGTCAATTGTTTATCGCGCTCGGCCCACTTCGTTTCATCCCCTTTCGTAGCTGGGATGACTGCTGAATTGACGTCGTAGAACTGGCGCAAGTCGCGATATCGTTTTTGCATTCCTTTCAAAATGTCGGCGTACTCCGGGTCGGCATGCACACTCCTGAGCTCCTGAGGATCTTGTTGGAGATCGAACAAATTCCACTCGCGGTTGCGTGGGAAGAACATCAGTTTGTAACGCTCGGTACGGACCCCATCGTGGACGGGGACGTTATGAACCGCCGCGTTTTCATAGTAGGCATAGTAGATCGCGTCACGCCACGCTGCCGACGGTTGACCTTGATTCTTCAGCAGCGGCACCAAACTGCGTCCTTGCATCTCGTCCGGCACCTCAGCTCCAGCGACTTCCAAAAAAGTCGGCCCGTAATCGATATTTTGAATCAAAGCGGACGACTGCGTGCCGGGATTAAGCACTCCTGGCCAGCGAATCAGGAACGGCATCTTTAGCGATTCCTCGAACATCCAACGCTTGTCGTACCAACCGTGTTCGCCCAAGTAAAAGCCTTGATCTGAGGAGTAGATCACGATCGTGTTCTTGTCGAGCTGAGCTTCGGTCAAGAAGTCGAGTAGTTGACCTACGCTATCGTCGACTGCCTGAATGCAACGCAAATAGTCCTTGATATAGCGTTGGTATTTCCATTGCACCACTTGTTTATCCGTTAGTTCACCAGCCTTCATGCGTTTGATGAAGTCTTGGTTTTCCGGTTCGTAGGCAGCATCCCAAGCCGCCTTCTGTTCGGCCGTCATGCGATTATATTCTCCGTCCTGAATACCCGACAGGAAATGCTCTGGGAAATAATTGTCACTATGAAATTTCATGTCGTGCGACCAATAAAAATGGTTGCCAATGGACATTTCGTTTTGCTTGAGTAGTTCGCTGCGTCCTGAATAGTCATCAAACAAGGTGGCTGGCTCTGGGACGTCGACATCTTTGTAGAGTGAAAAATGCCGTGGGTGCGGAGCCCAGTTGCGGTGGGGGGCTTTGTGTTGGCACATCAAAACGAAAGGCTTGTTCGGATCGCGGTCTTCTTTCAGCCACTTGAGCGCGTGTTCGGTGATAATGTCGGTGCAATAACCTTCGAATCGCTTGCGCGAGCCATCCATTTGCAACAAATCAGGGTTGTAGTAGTTTCCTTGACCCGGCAGCACTTCCCAAAAATCAAAACCGGTGGGATCCGTTTCCAGATGCCATTTACCGATGACCGCCGTCTGATAACCACTCTTTTGAATCAGTTTGGCAAAAGTGGTTTGGTCTGGATTGAAGCGATTTCCATTCCGCAAAAACCCATTTTTATGACTGTGCTTGCCGGTCAAAATGCACGCGCGAGAGGGGCCGCAAATCGAGTTGGCACAAAACGAATTCTGAAATAGCGCTCCTTCCTTGGCGATACGATCAAGATTCGGTGTGCTGTTGATCTTCGAACCATAGGCACCAATGGCTTGTGGAGCATGGTCATCGGAAAAGATGAACAAGATATTCGGCCGCTGCTCCGCAGCAATGACCTGCGAGGAAAGCCAACACAGAGCTAGTAAACAGGCCAGCGCGGTACTTACAAACCGTGCGGACTGGGTTGTCCGCGAATGAAAACCTAAGTTGTACATGCAAGATATCGACATGGTGGGGCCTTCAATGGAACTGGCTACAAAGGATGTTCATGGCGGCGAGGCACTTTGGTCCGCCACGCGGAAAACGTGCCGTGCAACGCGCAACCAGTATACGCCATTCAGGCCCTTCGTTGGAGAATGCCCAGTTGAGGAATTAGCCCGCCAACGGACAGCCACTCACTTTTTGTTTAACGCCGAGCCGGAGCAGGCTGCTGAAGTGACTCAATGTCAATTCATGAAAAAGACGCCCGAGCTATAAGAGTTTGCAATGGAACTGTAATCGCAGACTGCGCAAGCGACGGCATGAGTGAGGCCGGGAGTAACCACACCTTGATTGTGACACCACCGGCTAGGCCCCAAGGTCTTCAGCCCCAAGTACGCGGATCCAAATCCATCTACTCCTGCGATCAGGACCACCACTGCCGGCGCCTACGTAGCCGCAATCTCACTTGACATCAGGGTCAGCCTGGAGTGGAACCGCTTCCGGTTGTCACCCACCCTCGCTGCCCGCGGCTACTCCGGCTAGGCGTTAAACGATTTCGCGCCCGACGCCACTCCCACTCTCCTTCACTCCCACTCTCCTTCACTGAATATCAGGATCCTGAACTTGTTTGGCGATGCGCTCGAATTGCTCGATCAATTGCGTTAGGCTCGAGACCAAGCCGCTGACGGTCGGAGGTACGTGGGAAACGTGTTGTTGAAAGAATTGTTGCCCTTTGTCGTCACGCCAAACCTGTTCGGTCTCAGCTGTCGCGACGGATAGAGTGTCGCGCATTTTGGCTAAGCGTTGTGCCACGCCGGGCAGATCATGGCTGATGCGTCTCATGGGGTTTGCTTCGAGTCTAAGGAAATTGCTGGAGGAGTTGCTGCCGAACGCAGGTTGGCATAGGTTTTTAGTCGCTCGATTTGATCACCTAGCACATGGCAGGCAACTTGCATTTCCGAATCCGCCAAATCGCGACAGCGGGAGATTTTCGATTGTTGCTTATTGCGTTCGGTTTCCCAATACAGAATCGCCGCCTGGGTAGTCTTCAGTTTTTGTTGGCACAGTTCCAACCGTCGCTCGGCGAGCTGCAATCTTTTTTTCTCGTCGGTACAAGGACGGCGCTCGTCCTCACGCACATAAGACATGCAACGGGAGAGACTGTCCCGACACTCGGCCCACTTCCGTTCCGCCTTGAGCCGTTCGTCGCTCCAATAGCCGAGCACATCGTCTCCCAGCCAATTAGTTAACCGCCGCAACTCAAGTAGGAGCGTTTCTATTTCGCTACTGAGCTGAGTTCGGAAATTAGCCAACTGATGATGGAAGGTTTCCAATTGTGCCAGCGACAGGACTTCAGCTTTATCAGCCATGTGGAATTTCTACACAGTTGCAGGCTCGTAACGAGCCTACTTCTAAAGTCTGCTAATTGGTTTAATCGTCGACGTACGTCTCGATAAATCTAGCGAGTCGGTGAAAATCGCTACCAACCTCAATGTAGCGAACTTTGGTAACGAGTGTTTGGGGGTCGACCAAGTCCTCAAAGGGAACGAAGGTCAGATCGAGCTGTCCACCGACGGAGACCATCACTCCATTCAAACGACGTTCGACCAATGCGCGGAAGGCGCCCACTCCGATTTGCGAACCGAGCATCACGTCGAAAGCATGCGGGATCGCGCAGCGACTTTCATAGCCCAATTGCAAACCATTGATTTTTCGCGATTTCCCAGTCTTTTCCTTGTAGGCCTTGGAAATAATATCCGCCAACATTTTGCTGAGATTGACCGAAGCGATGGCAATATGCCCATGGTCGTCGCGAGGAATTCCTTCCAAATATTTGTAGGGTAGATACTCGGCCATGCCTTCGGCCATCACAATCACACCGTAAGGACGATTCTGTTTTTCACGAGTGATCATCATCTTGACGATGCGCTCGACGATTTTATCGACGTTCATAATCGTGCGCGTCTTTTTGTTGCCGGACGCATCGACGATTTGCTCCTCACCGCGCAGGGGGCCGATAATATCCTCGACGCTCAGCACCATACAAGCTTCACCGGCGATGGCCGCGCCGTAGGCCAACCACCCCGCGCTTCGTCCCATGGCTTCGCACAGAAAATAGGCTTGGCCGGCAGCCGCGTCGTAGTTCAGATTCCGCATCTCCGTAGCCAAGAACTCGGCGGCGGTAAAGTAACCAAAAGTGAAGTCGATCCCCATGTAATCGTTGTCGATTGTTTTGGGCAAGTGCACAATGGGCATGCGTTTCGCGTCGGCGGGCAATGTGTCTTGGTACAGCTTCATTTTGTTGGCTGTTTTAAGTGTGTCGTCACCGCCGATCGAAATGAGAGCATCAACCTCCAACGAGCGCAGCGCCTGATAGACTCGTTTCAGCGGAGCGCTCTTGACTGGGTCGGTCAGATGCTCGGGAGCTGAGACGCCCTTACCTGGGTTCGTGCGAGCCGTGCCGATCATGATTCCCTGCGAAGTACGCCGGTGCGACAGATCAGCGTGCGTGATCTGCATGTACGCCTCACCCTCAACCAAGGGCTTTGAATCGTCAAAATCGATTAAATGCGAGTAGCCATGCTTGATGCCAATGACGTCAATTCCCGAGTTGAGGAAAGCAAAAGCGGCTGTGCCGATGACCGCATTGGCACCCGGGGCGGGGCCACCAGCAAACAACATGGCCACTTTCTTAATGTCTGACATGGAACAATCCTCGTGGTGGTTTAAGTATCGAAAACGACCATTGTCTAGCAGGTTGCCGATATTGCCAAGAGAGGCGTTAAGAAGAGTGGGAATATAAGCCATGACAGAGAAGGTTGGCTTCGAATTCGCATTTTGTTCGACACCTCTCGCTGATCGGCGGATGAGGCAAAAGAAAAAGGGGGCAAGCTTGGGCTTGTCCCCCTCTCGGGATATCGAGGCAGCGTGCAAGCCATTGGAAGGCCGCACTCGCCAAATGGTTGAACTAGCTCGGTTGTTGGACCTTGAGACGCTTTTGAATGTCCGTTTCGAGCATGCCAAAGACGGCTTCATGGCGTTGTACCGACATTTGCAAAGCGGCCAACAGGCGCTTGGCAGTGTAGAAATTCATGATAACCCGTTGAGTTACATGAATGGGATCCTTGGGAACTCCAACCGGTTGTGGGTTGAGACCAAAATCGACGATCAACTCCTCGGGAGATCCCGTGACGCGACAAAAATTGGCGTAATTGGCCATAGCTTTTTCGTCATTGACTTGAACTTGAACCTGTTGCTGTTGAGCGGCTGCCTGTTGCCCGCGGGGGGCCTCGGCGGCTGGTTCTCGTTCAATAGTGCTCTCTTCAGTTTTTGCCATTCCAGAAAACTCCTCGTGCTGACTGTTCAGCGAATACAGTACCAAACACACTGTCCGGCACTTAGTTCAAACAACCATGGTTCAATCTCCTCATTCGCTTCGACGTTGATGCGAACGCAATTGCCCCATTGAAAACCACGTTTCCATACGATACTAGCCGCGCAACTCACCAAGAGTCACAGCGTCATTTTGTAGCGGAACTCGCCAAAAGTTTCGGCGTTTCCACCTCGGCGTTGTTCTCTGTCGAAATTCTTGGCGAATTCCGCTACGTTGAATCTCGATTACATTTCGAAACGGAAGGTCCGCGCCAGGAAACGATAGACTCGCCAGCCAACCGATTTCCATCCCACATACACCTTGGCTTGACCTCGATAGCCGCTGCGCAAGGGGATGTCAATGTTTTCTAGCGGAACTCGCGCTTGATAGGAAGTACTAATTGGGCGAAGTCGACCGCTTGAGTCCATTTCGGTATCGAGCCTCCCCCCGGCCTGTATCCCCATACTCTCCGGAGCTACTGACATCTCCATTTCCGATATCTTCTCTATTTTGCCAGAGAACGTATCCAAGCGCGCCGATTCGATCTTAATATCTGCTTCGTCCCCCTCGTTGACTAGGTCGATATCGTGCTGGTCGACAACCAATACAGCCTCCATTTTGGAGGGATCGCCTACCAAACACAGTAAATCCGATTCCGAGAAAAAGGCTGACTTGTTTTTTTGATCGAAAGGATTTCCGCTCCACGTGGGCAACTGCTCCTCAGCTTCAACCTGTTTGGGGACCGGCTTGCTTGGTGGGGGAATAATTACTCCCGGTTCCTTGGCTTTAACTGTCAACATAGTAACGCGGTCGCGAATATTATTGAGTTGCGCGAGTTTGGAGAGCACAATTTCAGATTGGGTGTCGAGTTGTGCTTTGGCTTGAGGATCAATGTACTGCTGATCGATCAATACGCTCTTACGCCCCACCGCCATTTCATATTCGTTAGCACTCTCTAGCAGCTGCATTTGCAAATCGATATTGTCGAGCTGTGCAATCGTCTCGTCTTTCTCAACTCGGTCGCCGGGCTGTTTTTGCCAGCGGACCAATCGCCCTGGCACCATGGCAAAGACTTGCTGTGCGTCGTTGGGCTGAATTTCTACGGCGCAGTCGACATGGAACGGCAACGGGATGAATAGAATCCCAATCAAGACAGCTGTTGCAATAGCCAGGCTGGTCAACACGTTTTTCTGTTTCATCTTGCTTGCTTTCCCTGGCGTTCGGAAAAATTTGATAATCTGCCAAATGGGTTGAATGATCATGCCAGCTAGCCCCGAGACGGCGATCAACCGCCCCAACGCCTGCAGACCGTATGGCTCGAGGACTTTCATCAAAAACATCATGATCGAGAAGACGACCACCCAGCGATAGATGACCGAGGCCACTGTGTAAAATGCGAACCAAAACTGCTTCTTTGTGGGCAGGAACGGATTGTCTTGTAGCTCCAACCCCAAGCAGTACTGTTGGAACCAACGTTTGAGTACTTCGGTCGCTTTCTGACGCAGGTTGGGGATTTCGAGGATATCCATCAGAATGTAGTAGCCGTCAAACCGCAGTAGCGGATTTCCGTTGAAGACGACCGTGCTGACGGAGCAGATGAACATCACCGACAAGCACAAAAAGTTGAGCATGCCCGGTTCGCTGAACCACCACAGGTAGGTAGCAATGGAGGCGAGGATTAACTCCACATACATCCCTGCCGCACCGATGAAAACTCGATGCCATTTGTTGGGTAGCATCCACGAATCGGAGACATTGCAATAGAGACATGGCGTGAACACGAGAAACATGAAACCCATCTCGTGACATTCGCCACCGTAGCGTTTGCAGCTCAAGCCGTGTCCGAATTCGTGCAAGACTTTGACAATCGCCATGGTGGCTCCCAACCACAGCCAATTGTCTGCCGCAAAAAACTGTTCGAAGGTAGGGAGCTTGGTGCGGAACTCTTCAAAGTTCACTAGCACCAACGTCAACGCGCTGAGCCCAAACATCGCGATGCAAATCAACGCCGGGAGCGTAAAGATCCACCATGTCAACGGATTGAGAAAATTGAGGATGCGTTCGGGGTCGATACCTCGAAATCGCAACGCAAAAATGTTGGCCAGCTTGCCGAGTCGCTCTTTCTTTTTCTTTTCGTCGCCACGCCGGCGGAGTTGTCGCCCTTGGCCATGCGCCTGTGAGACAACCAGTCCACTGCGATGGAGCATCCCCACAAACTGTTGCAGGTCTTGCAGGGTGATCCGCTGAGGGGCAAATTCGTTTTGGAATCGATCCTTGATAGCTTGCAGGCTAGTAACGCCATCCAGCATATTCAGAATCGCATATTCCTCTTCGTGGAAGCGATAGTAGTTGAGCCCTACCGGTTCCTTAACCACCCAATACACTCGCCCATGATAGCGATGCTTGTTGGATTCCAGGTCGGGACGACGCCGCAATTGCAGCGGTCGCATCGCACTGTTCACCAAGCTGTCAGCCATTGTGGTCATGGAAGATCGTTCGCTATGTCAGGAAGAAGTAAGGGGTAAGGGGTAAGGGGTAAGGGGTAAGGAGTAAGGAGTAAGAATTGATGATTGATGATTGATGATTGATGATTTAGGAGTTGGGAGTTGAGTGCGGTTGGCCCTCGAGGGGAGTTCGATCGGAGGAGCAAATTGTGCTCATTCACCAATTCAAAAATCAAAAATCGTCAATCATCAATCGTCACTCAAGTATTCACTCGCTCTCGGTCAGCCCCCTGGGTTGCCTTAGGTCAGCCCCGAGGCTTACCCTAGTTGGGAACGGTAATCTCAATATCGGCGACCATGCCGTCGCGAAGCAACCATGCCCCGCCGACTTGTTGATTTTGTATGCGAGCAGAAACGCGTACGCGGCGCGATTCGATCTCAGCGCTAACAAATTCCACTTGAGTATCATATGTGGCCACGTCTTGGGCATTGAGACGCACATTGACCTTCATCGGTGCACCTTGCAAGGCTCCGACGGAGATACCGTCGATCGGAACAAATGTCTCAACTTTCATTTCGTTCAAATGAACCAAACGCAAGACCGGCTCTCCGGATCGAATCCATTCACCTGCGTCGTGCAGACGCTGCACGATCACTCCTTCGTAAGGTGCCAGCACTTCATACAGACCGAGCCTGACTTCCGATGCCTTGACTTTTTCCTCGTTGACTTTGGCAGTCAGGATGTCTTGTTCGTGCTTTACTTGCGCGACGTCGATCCCTGATCGAGCGCGTTCTTTTTCAAGCTGTTTGCGGCGAGCTTCGGAGTAGGTGGCCGAATTTCGCTGGTACAGTTCGTAGATATCTTGGTATTCCGCATCGGAAACTTCGGAAGCTTTCTTGGCATAATCGACTTCGGCGGTCTGCTTGGCTTGTTTGTCCGCCGCTTCCAGCTCTCTTTTTGCTACAGCCAATTCAGCCATAGCTACACGATTGTCGATGATCAGTAGCGTATCGCCCTTTTTCACCGAGTGGCCTTCATCGGCCAATAGTTGTGAGATCAATCCATCTGCCTGTGCCGCTACGGGCACCTTGTGCATGGAGACGACTTGGGCATTGTCCACGCGGATCAATTTCCCTTGGCCAGATGAGCCACTTGGTGCGGCGCCAGTGCTGGCTGGTGACGGAAAAGCTGGAGCCTGGCTGTAGGCCGAAGTGGAAGCGACCAGCAGGACCAGCAATCCCAAAAGTACGGCAAGCTGTAAACGGTATTTCATGGCGGATAACCTAGATTAGATTTACTAACGATTAGATAAGGTCTGAGCGGGTAAATTAGTAGTGTGTTGCTTGTTACGGCTCGGAAAGTCGTGCGACGTTGGTTTGAAATTCACGACTCGGAGAGTCGTGCGACGATGAGGTGAGCTTAGAACAGGACATTGGCTTGCACCCATTCGACCACTTCGTGGAACCACACAAAGGCGGCCGAACGTTTGCCACACACCACGTCGGCGATCACCTTCGAACCAGGGCGGCGACTGAGGCCTTCCAGCGTATCGGGCTTTACACGTAGCTTGACTACGGCACCGTCCGTGGGGTCGAGTTCGGCGCGGTAATGCACGTCTTGAGGGAACAACTTACCTTTGTGATCGCGTGAAGGATTCATGGGCTGGATGAAGTCAACCTCCAACGGCTGGCCATCAGCTTTCTGAACGGCATCATCCAAAAACTTCATTCGCTTTTCAGGCATGAACAATTCCAGCTCCCAATCGCCGTTCGGATCCGCCAAGTTGACGAGCACTTGTCCGGTCACCACCGGTCGTGCGCGGAGGCGTTCCTTCAAGTGCCAATCCATGACAATGCCATCAATGGGGCTGGTGCGAATGAGTTGTTTTTCTTTCTCGTAGACTAAAGCCAATTGGGCTTCGAGGGTTTCCTTGCGTTTGGTCGCCTCGCGTTCTTGTCCCATTAGTCGAGAGGTCTCCAGGCTATCACCGGTTCGACTGGTGCGGCCAATCTGCTCACCGAGCGACACGATCGACACGCGGGCCGCATCGAGCTGCCCCTTGAGATCAGTGATTTGAATTTCCAACTCGCGATTGCGGAGCTTGAGCAGCGGTTGCCCCTGCTTGACTTCGTCGCTGTGATCAACGTAAACCGCCTCTACCTCACCATCGACGTGCGCAAAGACTTGCTCTTGCAGCACCGGCTGCAAGGCGCCATTGGCTTCCAGGTCCAAGTTGATGTGAATCAAGAACAGAGCCAACAGGCCAACCGTAACCAGCGCCAACACCGACATGGTCTTCGGGAAGGCCGAACCGCGGAACAACCAAGTTGCCCTGCCGAGAAATCGCCACAGCGGCATCAGGAACAAATCGCTATGACTCATCGAATTGTTCAACGCCCGCGCCGCATGTTCATACACTAAGTCGCAACGCGAACGGAGTGCATCCGGGGGGACTTGGCTTTCGATCTGCTCGATGATCAAGGCACCGATGATCTCACGTTTCGATAGATCCTCGCGCTGCACCGTCTCCTTCGAGTACACATCCCCTTCGATCACTTTTTCCGGCCGGCGAATTGGAAGCACTGCAATCGAGCGACCGTGGGAAAGGTCAACGTAATCCTCAACCGCTTCCTCCAACTGCGGAGGCAAATCGGCAACCGAGCCGTCGTACCACAGCGAGTTGCCCGCCGACACGACTCGCGTGGCTAACGAATTCAAGGCAGTGACTATGTTCGAGCGATGTTCGATCGTATCTTGCCCGCTGATCGCCTCGACTTTGCATTTGCGTCCCTTCTTGATGGCCACACTCACGCGATCACAGCCAATCAGCTGTCGACCCTCGTTGGCGATCGTAAACGCCGTGTCACGAAGCTCCAGATTGTCGTGTACCAAACGCGCGAAGTGGTCGGCCTTTTGCCACATTATTTGGCGGTCGGATACTTTCTGGAAATTGTGCCCCTTGAGCCATTCGTTGATCAAACCGGCCATTTGGTCGAGGAAACGCAAATAGCCGCGCTGAACATTGGGAGCCGAGTCGGCTCGCTGAAAAACTTCCACCAGGCCGGTCGTCTGCTTGCCAGCGGAAAGTGGCGACACGCATAGCAAATACTGCGACGGATTCCCTTCGTTCTGATCTTCACCCAACATCGAATGGGGTGGGATCAATTCCGACTGGCCGCGCATGAACAACCGCGAAAGCAACTTCGAGTGCTTGGCGGCATCTTCACTGTCAGCTTCCAAGAGATTCTGATTGACGTTGATTTGGTAGCTGAGCTTCAGCTTCCCTTCTTCGTCGAGCAACCACATGGCGCCACCTACGGCTGCCAAGGCATCGACGATCCGCTTCAGCACAGCCGGATAAAACTCATCACCCGCCATATCGCTCCGCGACAGCTCGGCGATCTCGTTGATCAACGTTCGGATCTGTTGCTTGGTTTGTTCAACCGTCTCTTGGGATGGTGTGGTCGACATAGCAAGCTTTCGACTTAAATGGATGTATCTAAAAAGGTGATCTCAACCGGTCGCCCGGATGTGCTACCGCGGGAGGTTACTTATCCGACATTAAACAGCAATTACCACAACACAAGCGTCATCGGAATTGTTTGGTTGGCTTGAGTCAAAATGGGGTGGGGACCATGATGGTTATACCAATCAACAGGTTTAACCGCGACACTAAAGTGGTGGGTCCGTCCCTCGCAAAACCGAGTTGTAGCCCGAAACAGGCTCCATTTACAACCTTGCGATCGACACAATCGATTCGATCGAACCAAATGTCCTTCCTACCTCCCTTGCCGGCGGGTTGTACCAAGAGTATAAACAAGGTGATTCCTGCTTGGGAAGTGTCTAGAGCCTTAAAAAATCGATTTTTCGCGGGAAGCGTCGCTAGTCACCCGCCAACGCTAGCAGAGTTTCAGCCCAGCCGCTTACGGGCTTGTTGAATCAGTGAGCCTCAGGCGCATGAGCTGCCGGGCGACCAACACTGCCCGGCGGCCAACACTGCCGGGCGACCAACACTGCCCTGTGCCTTACGGCCCACGGCTCACATCGGCCCCAGAGATCCAATACGCGTTTCAGCCCTAATGTGGCCCGACGCTCCGCCGTCGGATTGTAGAAACATGGACCAAGAGATCCAACAAACATTGCAACTTCTCCCAGGATCGCCTCCCAATAGGCCGTCATCCCAGGTGCGGAGTCTGGGCGAACTGATCGATGGCGATCTGCCGCTTCAATCGTTTCTCGAGCAACTCCTTCCGCAACTGTGCGGTCTGTTCGGAGGCTCTGCCGCGGTTGCGTGGCTGAAGGCGCACGGCACCAGCGATGCGATCTTTGGCGTGCGTTATCAGATGGACAAATTGCTAGCTTCAATCGATGAACAGAAGAAGCACGAAGGGTTGGTGCAGGTTGCCTGGCAGCAGAAGCAACCACTGCTGGCTGAGTCCACCGGCAAAGGGACGACCACGTCTGTCTTGAATGCCGGAGAGACTAAGCCGGAATCACTGGCCTCCGCGGCCAGTACCAGTCAGCCGAACAGCGACGGAAGCAGCGGCAGTTCCACCGGCTATCCCTTGTTGTTTGGCCCCATTCTACACCTGGGAGAACCGATCGCGCTCCTGGAAGTTGCCTTGAACAGCCCAGCTGGCGAGTCGACTGCAGCGCTCACGCAGGCCCAGCGCCAGCTTTACTTGCGGAGCATTAAATTGGTTGCGGAACGGGTGTATGGCGGCCTACGGCGACGCATGGCCATGCCTGCCGCCCGCATCGACAAGGCAGTTGAGCAAGTGCAAAAACTGACAGCCGAAGTGCTTGCCCTACAACAACAAATCGGTCAGCGAATCGAAATACGCCTACAGCACTTTCACGGCTGGGCCTTCGCTTCGTTGGCGGAGAATCAAGCCTTCGCGAAGCTCGTGCATCAAATGCTTGACAGTCACGGCCTGCGCGTCCAGTGCCCCGAGTGTGGTCACCCAGCCATTTTGCGCTGTCTGCGAGTTGGCAATGCCAAGCACGGGGCCTTCGTTTTCGATCATTACCTGGACACAGGCCGAACGTTTCATGGCGGCCCCACCACGGTTCCGCTGATCAAAGTCGTGGCCAAACCCGCTCGCCGTCCAGCGTTGAGTAATCCTGCCTGAGTTCGTGTATCACCTTGAAGATTGCATTTCACACCGTAGGCGAAATTGCCTGGGAATGGGTTTGAAGTTAAGCGACTGCCTCAATCTTTGAACGGTACAGCGTGTAATTCTCAATGACGATTGGCGAGAAGCGTCTGGATTGCGTTACTAGTTACTTCGGTTTTCGAGCGCTGCCTTGCGAGCCGCTTCGAATTCGTCGCCTGGATTCCAACGCGGCATCTCGGGCCGCTGAGCAACCTCCAACCCCACATGCATCAGTAGCCTGGCATCGTCGATCGCACCCGCCAAATCCCAGCTGGGGTCGAATTCATCGTTCGGCTGATGGTAGGTCTTCTCAACCCAGGTTTCTAACTGTTCTTTCCCCCAGCCATCGGGGCGTCCGACAATGTTGATGCCACTGTGTAAGTAAACTCCCGGAACTCCGACTTTCGCTAGGCTGAATTGATCAGATCGGTAATAGTAGCCACGGTCGGGGAAATAATCGGGAACCACCGTTCGCCCCTGCCAGCTAGCAACGGCTTCAACGATGCCGTCCAAGTTAGACTTGCCGTTTCCAATCACATTCACATCGTGCGCTTTGCCGAGGAAATTCATACCGTCAATATTGATAACTGCGGCCATATTGCCCGCAGGAAACGGCGGATCCAAGGCCAAGTGCTCTGAACCCAACAGCCCTTGTTCCTCGGCACCGACGAAGGCGAACAGTATCGAGCGCTTGGGACGTTCTGGGAGTGCTGCCATGGCGCGTGCGATCATCAGCAGCGAAGCAGCCCCAGAGGCATTGTCGATGGCACCATTATAAATATTGTCTCCCCGCGCGTCGCGGGCTTCGGCCAACCCCAAATGGTCGTGGTGTGCTGTGAAGACCACATGTTCACGACTCAACGTCGGGTCGCTACCGCGTAGAACCCCCAGGACATTGCCGGTGGTCTGTTCACGGACGGCGACTTGCAGGTCGAGCGACAGCTTGACACCCAACGACACAGGTTGGAAGTCGCGCGACTGGGCGGCGGCCTGTAGCTGCGCCAAATCCTGTCCGGCGAATTGCATCAAGCGCTGCGCAGCATCCTCCGTTAGCCAACCCTTGAGCTTCGTACGGGGACCGGCGGTGGCGGCCAATTCAAACTCTTCGCCACTCCATGAATTGCGAACCACTTGATAGGGATAACCGGCCGAGGCTGTGGTATGGATGATCAGCGCGCCAGCAGCACCGAGCTTGGCGGCCATTTCGTATTTGTAATCCCAACGGCCATAATACAACCTGCGTCGTCCAGCAAATAAATCGGGATCATCTTCGGGGTCGTTATTCATCACGACCAGGATTTTGCCGCGGACATCGGTGGTTTTAAAATCGTCCCATTGGTACTCCGGTGCTTGAATTCCGTATCCTACAAAGATCAACTCCGCGTTTTCGATGGCCACACTCGCTTCGGCCTGACCACTGACGGCCATCATGTCGTCCAAATGCTTGAGAGTCAGCGTCGGCTGATCGGCCGCTTGATTGCCACTCTTTGCCGCTGCTATTTTTTGAAACTCGATGGTCGCTGGTGCTGTGGTTGAAAGTCCGCGCAACGGCACCGACTGATACCAGCCCGACTTTCCGTCAGCGTCCATGGCGGCTGGTTCGACCCCCAGCGATTCCAATTCGGTCGAGATATAGAGCTGCGATAGTTGATCCCCGCGCGATCCCGGTCCGCGGCCTTCGAGCAAATCGTCTGCCAAAAAGCGGATGTGGCTGCGCAGTCCCGCCGCGTCGATGGCTTCGGCAGCGGTTTGAGCCAGTGGACTCGGTTGCCAGAGGCTACTACCGTCCTGCGAGAATGCAGACGGGAGCGTGTTCAGGATCGATACGAAACAGACCAGTGCGCATAGGCTACGATCGAATCGGCTCATGTTGCGGATCTTAGTTCTAACGTTGCAAATACTCATCGATGATTTCAGCTTTTTTCAGTAGGTAGGGGATGTGCTTTTCGGAGGACTCCAACAATTTGTGGACCAGCTTTATTTGCTCTTCGAATTCTTCCGCAAATTTGCGATGCTCCTGATCGCGCCAACTGTCCGCCAATCGAGCTTGGGCTTGTGTCAAAGAGGCGGTCGACTCGCGGACTTGTTGCGTATAGCGCTTGAGCATCGCCGCGAATTGCCGCAACTGTTCTGGATCGACAACTGCTTGAGCCATGATTCTTGCTTTCGCCCCGTGATAATCGCTTCAAAACAACCAATGCGTGCCTAAATGGGAGGACCACGCAGTGAGCCTATTACTTTAGACCTTTCCGGCTACCCCCGCCACCTGCCGACTCCGAGTACCCGCCTGGTCATCCGCGTTTTGTCATTGGCCCTGTCATCCGTGCTATATCAAACCGCCTAAACGAAGCACACTCACGAAAATCAGCTCAAGCGTTTATGATGGGTGGCTGGCGTTATTTCGCCATTGTTGCCAGGCACGCCGAAGCGAGCCCCGGTTAGGGGCTCCAGCCTCCGCGGGGCACACGGCTCGGAGAGTCGAGCGACCATGGCGACCTACGAAACCGCAGCTTAACTCTATGCCAGCCCAAAGCCATGTCCGCAGAGACCGACAGACCGTCATTCGACCCACTTTCGCTATCGATCATTACCTTTCCACATCCCGGTTTGCGATACGTCGCCAAACCGATTCGGCGTGTGGACGCTGAACTTAAGCGAGTCGCCGCGCGAATGTTCGAATTGATGTACGAACACCGCGGAGTTGGACTAGCGGCCACGCAAGTCAATCTGCCCCTGAGGATGTTTATTATGAATCCGACGGGAGAACAAGGAAAAGGGGTCGAGTACGTTGTTATCAACCCGGTACTGTCCCGTCCGCGCAGCAATGAAGAAGCGGAGGAGGGGTGCTTAAGTCTTCCCAATGTGCATGGCAATGTGATACGTGCCAAAACGATTCATCTTAACGGATTCGATCTGACCGGCACCGAGATCAAAACCGATCTTACCAGTTTTGAGGCTCGCATCGTTCAGCACGAAGTCGATCACTTGGACGGTACTCTATTCATCGACCGCCTGAAGGAAGGGGCGGTAATGGAGGAGGCCGCAGAGCTCGAAACACTTAGCCTGGAGTTTCAATCCAAACAACGACAGGGGGCAATTGCTTCGGATGCTGAATTGCTTGAGGGCTTAGCAGCTTGGGAAAGCCGTTATTGCTAACTACTGTCGTAGCGGAAGTCGCCAAGACTTTCGAATTGACAACTGCTCGATTGCCCCTCGCTTGTGTGATAACCTATGGTCATAGTTTCATTTCCAAGCGAGGCGACAATGTCCTTCAAAACTCCCTTCAAAACTTCTGGTCAACGGCAACGTCTGAGTTGGTTCGTATTCTTGGGAGCAATTTTCGCTCCTGCACTCCTGAGCTGGTCGGGTCTAACGGCTGCCGAGGCATGGCGAGTGGGAGTGGCCAAAGTTGACGTTACTCCCGATGAGCCGTTGCGGCTGAGCGGTTACGCGACGCGTGTTGACTCACATACAGGGGTAGCCGATCCATTAGCGGCGCGCGCCATGGTGATTTCACCAGCCGATTCGGCCAACGATGGTCAATCGCTAGTGCTGGTATCGATTGATAGCATCGGAGTGACGAGCGCGATGACCGTCGCGCTAGCTCAGTGGCTGGAACAACAATACTCGATCCCCCGCAATCAATTGGCGGTTGCCAGCACACACTCCCATGCGGCACCGCATGTCGATGGATTGTTGAAAAATCTTTACCGCGAACCGTCTACTGCCGAACAGCAAGCGGCCACAGTGCGTTACACGGAAAAGATGAGCGCGGCCATAAGGGAAGCGATTGCGGCAGCCATGTCGGCTCGAAAATCCGCAGTACTTTCGCTAGCCAACACAGAGGCGAAGTTCGCTATCAATCGCCGCGTGATTAAAGATGGAACCTGGACTGGTTTCGGAGAGCAGACCGAGGGTGTTGTCGACCATCGCGTACGCTTGATGCTAGCCCATACAGCGGATGGCGCATTGCTGGGCGCTAGTTTTCTGTACGCATGCCACTGCACCACACTGGGCGGCGACTTCAATCAAATCAGTGGCGATTGGGCGGGACTCTCAGCAGCCCGACTCGAACAACTGCATCCAGGCAGTGTTTTCCTGCCGGTAATCGGTTGTGGCGCGGATGCCAATCCCAATCCTCGCAATAGTTACGAACAGGCTCAGCAGCACGCGGCCGAATTGGTCAGTGCGATCGAATCACAACTGGCAGATCCGCGGCAAGCGACATTGCTTTCCAACAGCGATTTTCCGATGGCCCACTTCGGCTATGCAGGACTAGCCCCTGAACAACCTACCGCCGCGTATCTAAAAGAGATGAGCGAGCATGAACGCTCCAATGAAAAACGCTGGGCGGAAGAAATGTTCAAGACCAAACAAGAGATGGGGCGATTGCCGGAAACATACCCGATGCCGATTCACACTTGGCAATTCGGCGACGAACTCACGTGGGTCTTTCTCGGTGGCGAAGTCGTGGTCGATTATCAATTGCAAATCGAGAAGGAATTGCCCACCCAACAAACTTGGGTGGCCGCCTATACCGATGATGTCTTCGCCTATGTTGCCAGCGAGCGGATGCGTGGCGAGGGGGGCTACGAAGTCGATTTCTCGATGATCTACTATTTGCAGCCAGGTCGTTGGCAGAGTGGAACGCAGTCGCTGATTGTTCGCCGCGTCCGCGAGATCCTGGGTGAGTCCCACAGCGAAGAGCGGCCGCTCACAGCCAGCGAAGCCCTGGAAGCTGCTCAGGTTCCAGAGGACTATCAAGTGGAATTGGTGGCCGCCGAACCGCTGGTGCAAGACCCCATCAACTTGGCCTTCGGGACCGATGGACGGGTGTGGGTCGTCGAGATGACCGACTATCCGCTAGGTACTCCTGGCGGCGGTCGCGTAAAATGGCTGCGGGATAACAACTCCGATGGAACTCTGGATGAAGCCCATGTGTTTGCTGAGGGTTTGTCGTATCCAACCAGTGTGATGCCCTGGCGAGACGGCGTGCTCATCATTGCGGCGCCCGACGTTTTGTTTGCCAAAGACACCGACGATGATGGCCGCGCCGACTTGATCGAACCATGGTTGACGGGCATTGAAGAGGCCAACCCACAGCATCGTGCTAGCGGATTTGAGATTGGGCTCGACGGTTGGCTCCATTTCGCCTCGGGGCATGGTACCAAAGAGCTGAAGAGTCATCGCAATGGAGTGACCTATCAGGTCAACCAACGCGACGTGGCCTGGCAGCCCGACACGGGCGAAATCCGAATCAGCTCCAGTGAAACACAATTCATCCGCAGTCGCGACAATTTTGGAAATTGGTTCGGAAACAACAACAGCCGGCCAATGTATCAGTTCGTGGTCGAGGGCCGCTACCTGGAGGGTGAATCGCTCATCGGAGGTCCTACCCAAGACTTGCTCACTCCCGCCGTAGCTCCACCCGTTTATCCGCGCAGTCGCACGCTTGACCGCTTTAACGATCTGTATGCCTTTAATCGCTTTACCAGCGCCTGTAGTAGCATCGTGTTGCGCGCCTCCGGAGTGAGTGAACCGGATCGAACCTCGGCCCTTGTTTGCGAACCTGTGCACAACTTAGTCGCGCGGATTGAACTGAGCCCATCTGGCAGTAGCTTTAAGGCAACGCACCAACCGACGGCCGGGCAGTATGACTTCTTTACATCCACCGATCCGTGGTCGCGGCCCGTTCGGGCGATCAACGCGCCCGATGGAACGGTATGGATTGTGGACATGGTTCGGCGCGTGATCGAGCATCCGGAATGGATACCCACCGCGTGGCAACAGCGACTCGATCTGCGGTCCGGTTCACAACTGGGGCGAATCTATCGTGTTGCACGTCGAGATTTCCAACCACTCCCCGCTATCAACTTATCGAATGATGCCACCCATCTTCTACCGGCCTTGGCCAGCGCCAATGGCGCGGTTCGGGACCTGGCCTTGCAAGCCATCCTGCAGGGTGACGAAGCCAAGATAGCAGGCATTGAAAAAGACGTGCGGCGGATGGCCACGGAACATGCGTCGCCTGAGGTTCGCGCTGCGGCGCTGGGTTGTCTGACAGCCAAAGGCTGGCTACTTCCCGCCGATGTCGCAGTTGCGCTGCGAGCCGAGGATCCCCGGTTGGTGCGGTTGGCTTTGGAATTGTCGGAGAATATCTCTGAGCCAACAGTGGAACTCGGTCAAGCCCTTCGCGACGTGGTGTCGCGCAAACTGGGATTGCCGGTCGACTTGCAATGGGTGTTGACTTCAACACGTCAGACCTCCTTCGACGCTCGGGAAGGTCTAATAGAAATAGTCACTCGGACCGACAACGATCCGTGGATCCTCAGTGCTTTGTCACTTGTTCGCGACGAGGGACATGCGTTAGCGGTGACCGAAGGTCTACTGCTACGGACCAGTGGTGAGGGCCCGCTTTCACCGCGAGATTTTGCCCAAGTCGAACAGTGCTTAGCCAAACTTTGGAAGCGTTGCAATGTGGCGGATCGTGAGGCCTTAGCCAGCTCCCATCTGCGGCCAAAACTTGACGATCAGTCGACGTTTAGTGCTGGCCAGTTGTTATTACTGTCGACGATTGCCCAAAATAGCAAATCGAATGGGGAAGCGAACAAGGTCAACGGATCGCAACTTGAGTCACTGCTGGACCAAGTTACCAAACGGATCATAGACGGCCTACAGGCGAACCAGCTTTCGGAAGCTGAGCAGATGACCTTTGTGAATCTTCTCGGGAGTGGCTTGGTGTCGGAGGATGACGACCTGAGGATCGCCACCGCGTTCATACAACCTGACAAGTCTACGCAGGTGCGACGCACGACCATTGAGGCCCTGCGACGCATGCGCGGATCGGCGGCTGCTCCCCTGCTACTGCTTAGCCAGTGGAATCAACTCAATTCGGCCCTGCGCTCGTCGGCGGGAGCAACCTTGCTCTCTCGCCGCCAATGGACGCAGTCGCTTGTCGAATCGCTGGAAAGTGGTAGCATTCCTATCGCTCAGCTAGATTTGGCCACGCTGGGACAACTCGCTACCTACGACGATCGCGAGCTGCGCAATCGCTGCCTTGAGCTGTTTGGGAAGCCTACCGAGCGAGCGCAAGTTGTCGCTGAATATTTGGCCGATCTGCCGGCTCCCAAGAAAACGGTGCAAGGCGAGAAACTGTTTGTGGAGCACTGCGTCGCCTGTCACCGTGCGATCGATGGCAAGCCACAATTGGGACCGCCGCTGGAGAATCTCGCGCATTGGACGCTCGACCAGTGGGTCACGGCAGTGCTCGACCCTAACCAAACGGTGGAACCCAAATATAGGCAGAGCAACCTGTTGACGAGCGATGGACAGGTAATCGCTGGGTTGATACTCCAGCGAGATCAGCAAGAACTGCTGGTGGGCGTAAGCGATGGCAGTCTCAAGCGTGTGGGGATAGCCGAGATCGAAGATGAAAAGGATGGTGGTCCCTCATTGATGCCTGTCGGATTTGAACAGAAGTTATCGCCTGAACAGTTGTCCGAATTGATCGGCTACTTGCGCGAAGTCCATTGATTATTTCCCTTGAAACTGAACGCACATGAATCGAAATCGACGAGGCCGCCACCAGGACGAAACGGAGCCACAGCGGCGTCCGGTAGCCGCCCCTAAGCTTGCTCCGACGCGATTGAGGATTGTGGCAGGGGAGCTGGGAGGACGAAAGATTGATTACAACGGTGACCCCGGAACGCGTCCCATGAAAGAGAGGACACGCGAGGCTGTCTTCAGTTTGTTGGGAGGCTATCTGTACAACACGTTTGCCATCGATCTATTCGGGGGGACTGGCATCTTGGCTTTTGAATCCATCAGCCGCGGTGCCGATCGAGCCATTATCTTAGAGATGTCTCGACCGGCCGTATCGACGATGTTGGCCAGCATGGAGAAACTTAGGCTCAGCGATCGCATTGACGTCTTCAATGTCGATACGCTGCGTTGGCTACGGAATTTGGAGATGGCGCGGGCCACTTGGCCCGATCTGCCGTGGGTTGTTTACTGCTGCCCTCCTTACAAGATGTGGAAGAGCGATAGCCAACGGTTGTGTGAAGGTTTGATGGAGATGTACGCGGCCAGTCCAGAAGGGAGTCGCATCGTGTGCGAAACCGAGCGCGATTACGACGTTGTCGCGGCCATGCCCAAGGTTGAATGGGACGTACGCGACTACGAGCCCGCGAAGATCGCCATTTGCAGAAAGTAAAAGTCGGTTCCTGCCAGTGCGTCGTCTCTGCCAGTGCGTCGTCTCTGCCAGTGGGTCGTTCCTGCCGGGAGCGACTTGTTCCGAGGGTCGTCTGTAACGTGGGTCGTCTCTGCCGGAGGCGACCAATCCCCTGGTTTTCGCCAGTTTGACCTGTTCTGCAATGGCGGAAGGCATTCCTAGCAGGTGCGTTCTGAAAAATACTAAAAAGTCACGCTCGGCAAGCGTGACCCACTTGGCGTGACCCACTTGGCGTGACCCGCCTGACTTGCCCCACTTACTGCTTACTGCTCCACCGAACCGAGCAATTCGGCAGAGCACATGGCGACCAGCGACAGGATTCGGCCTCGCAACACACCGTCGTCATCTCGATGCAAAATATGTGCATGCACGTCGCCTACGATGCCAAATTCTGGAGAGGGTATATCCCAAACGTCACCATTGTTCATGCGGATACGCACGGGGCCTTGCCTAATCATTTCCGTCAATTCATGGCGGTGCATCGCGAAATCTCCTGCGGGGCTCCTAAAGTTATAGCTGCCGGAATACCTCTTATTCTAACAGCGACATAAACCAGACGTAGGAAATCGAAAAACCTTACAGTAATTCCGCGGGAAACTGCTGGATTTCCGCAAGTTTTCGGACACAGCCAGCAATCGCCTGACGAGCGGCAGCGGTAGATTTCAAAGCCCGAAGGGTATTGCGACTGTACTTCCCTACTACCCGAAACGCTCTTCAGCTAGTACGCTTAGAAGCCTTCTCGTGGCACGCCGTTAGGCCCCATTATCCCCGAAAAACCAACCCTGTCCTCGCTTCTTTTCCCCAACTAAGACAAATAGGAGTCACCCCATGGCACGCCCCGTCACGCTCTTCACTGGACAATGGGCCGACCTACCACTCGAGCACATGGCTAAGTTGACGAGCCAATTTGGATACGACGGAATCGAACTGGCGTGCTGGGGGGATCACTTTGAAGTTGACAAGGCGATGTCGGATGACGCTTATTGTTCCAAGAAGCGTGAACTGCTGGAAGCTAACGGATTGGAATGCCATGCGATTAGCGCTCACCTGGTGGGCCAAGCGGTATTGGACAACATTGACGCGCGGCACAAAATGATCGTGCCCGATTACGTTTGGGGGGATGGAAAACCCGCGGGAGTTAACCAGCGGGCCATCGAGGAATTGAAACAAACGGCCCGCGCGGCTCAACGGTTTGGTGTGAGCGTGGTTAATGGCTTTACCGGTTCCAGTGTTTGGCATCTGCTCTACTCGTTCCCCCCCGTCTCCGAGAAGATGATCGAAGATGGTTTCAAGCTCTTTGCCGAGCGCTTCAATCCTATTCTCGATGTCTTCGGCGAATGTGGTATCAAGTTCGCTTTGGAGGTGCATCCCACTGAAATCGCCTTTGATATCTACACGGCGGAGCGCGCGTTGGAAGCGATTGGCCATCGCGAAGAGTTTGGTTTCAACTTCGATCCCAGTCACCTGATCTGGCAGGGCATCGATCCGGTTGAATTCATTCGTGCTTTTCCTGACCGTATTTATCACGTACACGTCAAAGACGCGATTCAAACTCTCAATGGCCGCTCCGGGATATTGGCCAGCCACCTTAACTTTGGCGACCCACGCCGCGGTTGGGATTTCCGCAGCCCAGGCCGTGGTGGCGTGAACTTCGAGGAGATCATTCGCGCATTGAATGTAGCCAAGTATGAAGGGCCACTGAGTATCGAATGGGAAGATAGTGGTATGAACCGCGAATTCGGAGCGGCCGAAGCATGCACTTTCACCAAGAAGATGGACTTTAGCCCCAGCGATCGCGCCTTCGACGCGGCCTTTGACGAATAACTAAACATACATTTGAGCCGACAGTTGATTTTTTCGTTTAACCCGCAGCCGTAGGCGAGGTTCGCTCGCGAGGATCTATAGATCCACGCCCGCCAGGATCTGCGGCTGCGGGTTAAGTAATTGGGGTACAAACCCACCAATGGCCTTGCTAGCTCCGCCAGTTCACTATTATCTCCGTAGTGGAGCTCACCGCGAGTACCGAAAACTGCTGCGATTCACATGACCACCAACAACATCACCATTCAGTTCAACGGTCAACAGCTAGACATTCCCGTGGGAACCTCCATAGAGCAACTGCTCATACTAGCCGAGATCCGTAGCCGGCTTGTAGCCGTGGAAGTGAATTTGGAGATTGTACCTCGTGAACAACATGCCTCGCATTGCCCAGCTCCCGGTGACATTATCGAAGCCGTTACATTGGTCGGAGGGGGTTGAGTTTCAAGTGTCCGGTTCAAGGTTTCAAGGCTCGGGATCAACTTGCTCAGTTGTCGCAGTGCGGTACTGCGGGATTTTGCTGCCATACCCATGTGTGGCACTGAATTTCCAGTAGATTTGCACGCCTGGCGAGCCTATGCCCCCAAAAGCCTGGAATTTGAAACTTGGAATTTGAAACTTGGAATTTGAAACTTGGAATTTGAAGCCTTAACCGCATGTCGCCAGACTTAAGCCATTCGACGTTGACCAACGCACCGCTTGTGAAAGACTTGCCATTATGCGTGGGCGGCCATGCGCTGGAGAGTCGGCTGATCGTCGGGACGGGCAAATACGATACGCTTGAGCTGATGCGTGATTCGCTCTCCGCCTCGGGAGCTACCGCCGTTACGGTGGCGGTGCGGCGCGAGCGAATGTATGATCGCTCGGGACAAAACATCCTCGACTACATCGATCCTCAACAATATCTTTTGCTCCCCAATACCGCCGGGTGTTATAACGCGGCCGATGCCGTTCGCGTGGCAAAGCTGGGACGTGAGATCTTGAAGGCGCTGGAGAATCCAGGTGCTGACTGGGTCAAGTTGGAGGTCCTGGGGGATAGCAAGACGTTGCTTCCCGATCCGGTGGCAACCATTGAGGCCTGCAAAACTCTAGTCGCCGATGGTTTTCACGTGTTGTGCTACACCAGTGACGATCCGATCGTAGCGCGGCACTTGAAGGAAGCTGGAGCGGCAAGTGTCATGCCGGCTGGCAGCCCAATTGGAAGTGGTCAAGGGATCCTCAATCCGAACAACTTGCGAATTATCCTCGAATACTTGAAGGAAGACGATCCGAGCTATCCAGTGATCGTCGACGCGGGCGTGGGGACAGCCAGCGATGTGGCCATTGCGTTTGAATTGGGAGCCGATGGCGTGTTGCTCAATTCGGCCATCGCCCATGCACGCGACCCAATTCGCATGTCGCTGGCCATGAAGCACGCGGCCCTGGCGGGTCGTGAAGCCTATCTATCGGGTCGTATTCCTCGGCGACTGTACGCCACGGCCAGCAGCCCCGAAGAAGGGCTAATCACCACGCGAACCTGGTGATTTCTGGAGTGCCCCGAGATCTCGGTGCTTTCCAGCTCTCCAAAGAAAGCAGGAAGTGGCCTTTATGCAAACTCACCTAGCGGTGAAAATTGGGGCCTTCGTAACAAGCCTCGTTCAAGAAACTTTAGCAAGACGCTCCCGCTCATGTTCCAAGCCGTCAGCACTCAAGTCAGCTTTCCGAAACAAGAAGAACAGATCCTTGCGTTCTGGAAAGAAAACGCCATCTATGCGGCCAGTTTGAAGCAGCGGGCTGGCGCGCCAAGATTCGTGTTTTATGAGGGTCCTCCGACAGCCAACGGCTTGCCTCACCCTGGACACTGCCTGACACGCGCGATCAAGGATCTCTTCCCTCGTTACAAAACCATGCGCGGCTACCTCTGCGAGCGCAAAGCTGGGTGGGACACGCATGGCCTGCCAGTCGAAGTTGAGGTGTGTAAGGAGCTGGGGATCCATGGCAAGGATGAGATCGAAAAGTATGGCATCGAACCCTTCATTCAAAAATGCCAACAAAGTGTGTGGCGCTATATGCAAGAGTGGGAACGGCTGACCGAGCGGATCGGATTTTGGATCGACCTCAGCCAAGCCTACGTCACCTACCATCAGAGCTATGTCGAAAGTGTGTGGTGGTCGCTCAAGCAGTTGTTCGATCAGGGTTTGTTGTATCGCGGTCACAAAATCGTGTGGTGGTGGGCCCAAGGTGGTACCGCTCTTTCTAGTGGCGAAGTTGGGCAAGGCTATCGCGAAGTTGCCGATCCGAGCGTGTATGTCAAATTCCCGTTGGTCGATCAACCCAGCACCTCCCTAGTCGTGTGGACCACCACTCCCTGGACTCTACCTAGCAATACCTTTGCCGCGGTGCATCCCGACATCGTCTATGCTGTCTGCCATGATACGGAAAGTGACGAACGCCTAATTGTGGCAGCGGGCTTGGTCGACGCCCTTGCCGAAAAAGCCAAACGCACCTGGACCATCGAGCGTACGCTGAAGGGGAGCGAATTGGTGGGACAACACTACGTTCCACCGACGCAAACCTACTACCCCAAACTCAAATCTGCCACGGGGCAATTGTGCGATGGCAACTCACAGGGGCTGTACTGGCGGGTAGTGGCAGCCGATTTTGTGACACTCGATAGTGGAACGGGTTTGGTTCACATCGCGCCCGCCTTCGGCGAAGTTGACTATGAATTGCTGCAGAACGAACAGGCGCGCTTTGATCCCTATGGCGACAAGCCCTGTCTGCTGTGCGCGGTGGGCCCTGACGGCAAGTTCACTTCCGACGTTCCCGAGCACGAAGGAGTGTGGGTCAAGGATGCGGACAAAGCCATTGTGCGGCAACTGAAGGAGGAGGGGAGTTTACTGCTGCTCGATCAGATTTTGCACGAATACCCTTTCTGTTGGCGGGCGGACCAAGATCCGTTGATTCAATACCCACGCGAGAGCTGGTTTATTCGCACGACGGAATTTCGCGACCGGATGTTAGCCAACAATTCGAAAATTGGTTGGCTCCCCGAGAATATCCGCGATGGTCGTTTTGGTAATTTCCTTCAAAGCAACGTCGACTGGGCGCTGTCTCGCGAACGTTATTGGGGTACGCCACTACCCATCTGGGAATGCGAACGGACGGGGCAGCGCGAGGCGGTTGGAAGTTACGCCGAATTGCTCGCAAAATCAGGTTTGATTGGGACCGAGCAATGGGAGCAAGCCAAGCAGAAAAACCCCGAACTTCCCGAGGATCTTAAAGTTCACAAGCCCTACATCGACTCAGTGACCTACGATTCTCCATTTTCCGCTGGAGCGCGGATGCGCAGAGTCACGGAGGTGATCGACTGCTGGTACGACTCGGGGGCGATGCCCTTTGCGCAATGGGGCTATCCACATCAAGGCGCCCAGGACTTCAAGAACGCTTTTCCCGCTGACTTCATCAGTGAAGCCATCGATCAAACGCGAGGCTGGTTTTACAGCCAACTGGCCATCAGCACGATGCTCTTTGATGACGTCGACTACCCGCGTCCGTTTAAAAACTGCATCGTGCTTGGCTTGATGCTAGCCGAGTGGTACGAAAGCAAAGATGGCAAGCAACGTTATTTGACCGAAGAGGAAGCCCGCCAAGCTCTGGGAGCCAATTACGTCTCCAAGACGGGCAAAATGTCGAAGCAACTCCGCAACTATCGCAGCCCACAGGAGATTTTCGACAATCATGGTGCCGACGCGCTCCGCTGGTACTTCTTCGCCAATCAACCGCCCTGGAGTTCGATCATTTACTCAGAGCGGGCGATTCGCGATAGCATTCCCGAATTTCTGTTACGGATGTGGAACGTTCTGAGCTTCTTTACCATTTATGCCGAAATCGACGGCTTTGTCGGTGCCAGCGAAGCCAAAGGGCCGCTCGAGCAATTGACGCCTGTGGAATTGGCGACTGCCCCCAGCTACCGCCCAGTAGCCGAACGGGCAGAATTGGATCGTTGGGTTCTAAGCGAACTGGCCACTACCACGGCCGATGTCATCAAGCGGATGGATGCCTACGATAGCTTCGGTGCTTGTCAACAGATCTCAGGTTTGATTGACGCGCTCAGTAATTGGTACGTGCGTCGCTGTCGTGACCGTTACTGGGGGAAAGCCAAAGCGGCGGAGAGTCAGGATAAATCGGACGCTTATTGGACGCTGTATGAAGTGTTGCTAGAAGTCAGCAAGTTGGTGGCGCCATTCGTGCCGTTTGTGGCTGAGTCGATGTGGCAAACATTGACACAATCGATCAGCGGACGCGTGCGGAAGAGTGTTCATTTGTGCGATTACCCCGCGACCATCAGCGGCCGCGCCGATTTACTCTTAAGTGAGCGGATGCGAGTGTTGAGGGAAATCGCTTCGCTGGGTCGCTCGACCCGGATGGACTCAAAGCTAAAAGTGCGTCAACCTCTCGCGCGAGTCGAAGTAAGTTTGGCGAGTGATACTCATTTGGCTTGGCTGACCGAACACGACCAAATCGTTCGCGAGGAACTGAATGTCAAGGAAATTGCCTATAGCGCTGGGAACAGTCCATACATCGAATATCAAATCCTGCCGAACTTCAAACTGCTGGGACCCCGCGTTGGCAAGCAACTACCCGCTTTGAAGCAAAAGCTGGGCAGCGTGGACGGAGCCAAACTGTTGGCCGAGCTACAGAGTCACGGCTATGTAGACTTGCCGTTGGGAGATCAAGACTTGCGGCTCTCGGGGGAAGATATCGAAGTGCGTCTCAAGGCCAAGAGCGGCTGGGCCGCCGCGCAGGGCAGGCACTGCGTGGTGGTTTTGTCGACCGATTTGACACCCGAACTAATTCGCGAGGGGTATGCCCGAGATATCGTGCGAGTCGTCCAAGATTCGAGAAAACAGAAGAACTGCCAATTTACCGACCGCATTCGAATTTACTTTGTATTTGAGGATTCCGAGTTCTCGCTGGCAATTGAGGAAAATAAGGAGTACATTGTTGGTGAAACGCTCGCCACCGAACTCGTCTTCGGCGAGCCGCCGTCTGGCGTTGAACTACAAACGTTGGAAGTTTCTGGGCAGATCATTAAGCTCTTGATCGAAGTTGTCGTGGGGTCGCAATGAACAATCTCCGCATCGCCGTGCTCATTTCGGGTGCCGGTTCCACTTTGCAAAATCTAATCCAACGCAAAGAGTGTGGCGAACTGCCGGTCGATTTTCGCTTAGTCATTAGCAGTTGTGCCAAGGCGCGGGGCATTGACTTTGCCTCAGAGGCTTCGATTCCAGTCAAGGTTGTGTCCCGCAAGGGTCATGTCGACGACCCCGCGCATAGCCAACATGTATTTACACTTTGCCGAGAACATGAAGTGCAAGTGGTGGTCATGGCCGGCTACGTTGAACATTTGCTGATACCCGAGGATTACATCAATCGTGTAGTCAACATCCATCCTGCCCTGATACCCGCCTTTAGTGGAAAAGGTTTTTATGGTCGTCGCGTGCATCAAGCCGCCCTCGATTTCGGCGTCAAACTAACTGGATGTACGGTTCATTTTGTCGACAACGAATACGATCACGGCCCAATCATCGCTCAGCGCGCTTGTCCAGTGTTTGACCTCGACACCGCCGATAGCTTGAAAGGTCGCGTTGCTGAATTAGAACGTCAGCTCTACCCGGAGACGATTGCCGCTATTGCTCGTGGACAGATTCAAGTCGAAGGCCGCAAGGTAGCGCTGCGCGTGATCGTTTAAGAATTGGCCCGGCAGCGTTCGCGAACTGCGCAAGGCGATTGAGCTGGCCAGTGGCGATCGCATTAGCTATGTCGAATTGCCGCTTACAGTGACCGCCTCTTCCTATTTCCTTTGTTGATCAGGAGCCCCAATGTCCATTCGCACTATTCGCGCTGCGGAGTTGCATGAACTATGCAAGTCGGGTCTATGCGTCGACTTAATTGACGTTCGCACGCCGGCCGAATTCCAATCGCTGCATGCCACCATCGCCAATAACAGCCCCCTTGATGCGCTTAAGCCTCAAGAGATCATGGGACAGCGCAACGGCAATACGGATCAACCGTTGTATGTGATTTGCCGCAGTGGCAGTCGCGCTGAGATGGCCTGCAAGAAGTTCATCGCGGCGGGTTTTGATAATGTGATTAGTGTCGAAGGTGGGACTCAAGCCTGGGCGTCGGCCGGATTGCCGGTCAATCGCGGCAAGCGTTCGGTAATCCCAGTCGATCGTCAGATGCGGATCGCGGCCGGTACGCTGGTGGTACTTGGCTTGGCGCTCGCGTTACTCCATCCAATCTTCCTTGGTTTATCTGCCTTTGTGGGGTGTGGCCTAATATTTGCTGGCTTAACCAACATCTGTCCTATGATGAACATGTTGTCACGCATGCCATGGAATCAAGCCATTGATTGCGACGCTTGCCAATAGCCGTTCGATGCTTCGTGTTGAGTGTGACGATTTGGCACATGAAGTGGGTCACTCTTGCCGAGAGTGACCGATTGGCACTAGGCTCTGTCTCAAAAGGTGTCTGACACTTTGGAATACTGCGCAGCGTCGGAGGCACACAGGAGAGTTGTACCGGGTGGAACGCAACATTAAGCCGTAGCATTGCACCGCGGATATCGTCGTCCCCGGCAGGGACGACCCACCAAGAATGTCGCCCCCGGCAGGGACGACCCACTGGCAGGGACGACCAAGCGGACCAACACATTACAGCAACCAATAACATCTATGTCCAAACCATCGAAACGTGCGACCTTCGCACACGTTCTGCAAATCCTCAAGTCCTGGACGATCGCCATCGTTGGGACGCTCAGCGTCGGCTTGATCCTCATGTATTTGGCGGGAGTTTTCAGTCCGAAGGTTCCCGATGGTGACACGGCTCATGCCGGCAGACCGTTGCCCGCTGGGGCAAAAATTGCACTAGCGCAATTGTTGCGTCGGCCACGTTTCGAGTCGGCCGTGGGGTCGATTGAACCGGTGCATCGTTCGGCCATTGCGGCCAAGATTCTCGCCAAAGTAATCGAAGTTAACGTAACTGCTGGGCAATTGGTATCTGCTGGCGATGTGCTCGTCCGATTGAGTGATGATGATTTGCGTTCGCGATTGCAACAAGCCGATGCGGCGCTCGATTCGGCACAAGCGCGACTCGCACAAGCGCGTTCCGACTTCCAACGCGCCAGTCAGTTAATACAGGGCAACGCGATTTCGCAGGCTGAGTACGAGTCGCTGGCAACCGCGGTCCGCACTAGCGAAGCCGAGGTAGAACGGACCTCGCGAGCCATTGACGAAAGCAAAGTCTTCCTCGATTATGCAACGATCAGCGCTCCCTTCGACGGTATCGTGGTCGACAAACAGGTGCAAGCCGGCGATACCGTCTCGCCCGGGCAAACGCTGCTGACAATCTATGATCCGAATAATATGCAATTGGTCGCTAACGTACGCGAATCGCTGGCGATGAAACTGCGCGTCGGGCAGGAAGTAGCGGCCAAACTCGAATCCCTGGACCATGAATGTTTGGCTACGGTCAGCGAAGTTGTTCCGCAAGCCGATATTGGGAGTCGCTCATTTCAGGTCAAGGTGAGTGGCCCCTGCCCACCTGGAATTTACAGCGGCATGTTTGGACGGATCCTATTACCGCTGGAAGAAGAACAGATCGTTGTCATTCCCGCAGCGACCGTGCGGCGCGTAGGACAATTGACACTGGTAGATATGGTGGAGGGAGAACAACTCGCACGCCGCCATATTCAAATTGGACGTGCGTTGGGAAGCGACGTCGAAGTCTTGTCGGGCTTGCAACCCGGCGAGCGCGTGCTGTTGGCAGCCAGCCGAGAGGAGACTCGCTAATGTCAACGCGCCACGCTCCCGACGATGGCCACACGGATGTGCTATCGGGCATTGTTCGAATTTTCCTTAACTCCAACCTGTCGATAATTCTGATCGTCTTTTCGGTCATCATCGGTGTGGCGGTGCTGTTCATTACACCCCGCGAGGAAGATCCACAGATTGTCGTTCCTCTGGCCGATTTGTATGTGCAATTCCCTGGGCACACAGCTGCTGAAGTAGAACAACTGGTCTCCGCTCCGCTCGAACGTATGCTCTATCAGATCGATGGCGTCGAGTATGTCTACAGCATGTCTCGCGATGATTCGGCAATCATTACCGTGCGTTTTTTCGTGGGGCAAGACCGCGAACGGAGCCTGGTAAAACTATTCAAAAAACTCAACGAAAACGATGATGCCATTGTTCCCGGTGTGACCGGTTGGGTCATGAAACCCGTGGAAATCGATGATGTGCCGATCGTGACACTGGCGGTCAAGAGTGCGAACAACGACAGCTTTGCCCTGCGTCGAATGGCCGAGGAACTGGTCGAACGCTTGGCAGTCGTTCCCCAGGTAAGTCGGGCTGCGGTGATTGGCGGCCAGTCGCGAACCGTGACCATACAACTTGATCCGGAATCGCTACTCTCACATCGGATGACGGCCGTTGAAGTCACGCGGGCTGTCGAGGGTGCCAACGCAGCTCAACCTGCCGGTTCCTTCACACGCGGCGACGAAGTCGTGCAGGTGGAAACTCGAGGTGGCCTCGCGACCGCTGAGGCCTTAAGCGACTTAGTGGTGGGTGTCTTCGACAGTCGCCCCGTGTTTTTAAAAGATGTGGCTACCGTCATCGATGGAGCCGAGGAAGTCACTAACTACTCACGCCATGGTTGGGGGGCCGCGCGCGGCTTCGAAACTCATGCTGGTAGCCCTGGAACCCTGCTAGGGCTGAGCAGCCATGCATCCACGCCCCTACACGAACCTGCGGCTCCTGTCGAGTCGCTGCTGAGCGACTCCACGGTCACCATCGCGATCAGCAAACAAAAAGGGGCCAATGCGGTCCGAGTAGCACAGGCAGTAATTGCACGCGCGACCGAGTTGAAACATGAAATCCTTCCCGCCGACGTTGACGTGGTGATTACTCGCAACAACGGATTGACCGCTGACCATAAAGTCAACGAACTGGTCGAAGCGTTGGGGGTGGCCATTGTAATCGTGATCTTGCTACTGACGATCGGGCTGGGGTTTCGGGAGGCGATGATTGTGGCGGTGGCGGTGCCCGTTGTTTTTGGACTAACCTTGGCGGTCAATTTACTGTTTGGCTACACGATCAATCGCGTGACACTCTTCGCCCTGATCTTAGCGCTGGGACTGTTGGTCGACGACCCTATTGTCGACGTCGAAAATATCGCGCGACATTTCAACGACCGCAAGAAGGCGACACGTAGAATAGTCCTGGATGCGGTAGCCGAGATCCGCCCTCCACTAATCAGCGCTACACTAGCGGTGATAGTCAGTTTCTTACCAATGTTTTACATCACCGGGATGATGGGACCGTACATGTCGCCCATGGCGCTGAATGTACCAGTAGCCATGCTGATGTCGATGGTCGTCGCCTTTACCATCACGCCCTGGTTGACCTATCAACTCCTTAAGAAACACTACCCCAACGAAGAGTATGGTCTCGAGCATCAGTCCCCCCTGCCAAGTGGGTCGCACCTAACTAGTGGGTCGCACCTGCCGGGTGCGACTTCCTCCCATGATTCGCAGCTGTCTGCCCCCTCTCTCACGTCATCCTTGTCAGCTGCACCTGCCGCACCTCCCGTCCCAGCTGCTGGTGGCCATGAGGCCTACGATCCCGAAGTTGTCAAACAGACGCTGCTGTATCGATTCTTTAAGCCCCTGATGACCCCGCTTTTGAAAACTCGTTTTCGCGCAATTCTTTTTCTAGTGCTCATGGCCTTGTTAACTGCCGCCGCAGCCGGCTTGGGAGCGATGCGCATGGTCCCCTTGAAAATGCTTCCCTTCGACAATAAGAATGAATTCTTGTTGATTCTCGACATGCCTGAGGGGACCACGCTCGAGCGAACCGATGCGGTAGTACAAGCCCTGGAAGAAGTACTTGCCACCAACCCTGAAGTAACGGACTACACCAGCTTTGTGGGCGTGCCGGGTCCAATCGACTTCAATGGAATGGTGCGGCATTATTATCTTCGTAACATGCCTCATCAAGCGGAAATGCGAGTTAACTTTGTCGGCAAGAAGAATCGCACGCTGCAAAGCCACGCGCTCAATCTACGCATGCGGGATGAGTTGACCAAGATCGCTGACGGGGCTGGGGGCAAGTTGAGCGTGGTCGAATTGCCTCCCGGTCCACCTGTGTTAGCTTCGCTGGTGGCAGAAGTCACAGGCCGTCCCGACAATTCCTACGATGAGATTTTGACGGCTGCCGCCATCATTCGTCAACGGATGATGCTCGAGCCTGGAGTGGTCGAAGTTGATGACGTCAGTGAACAGTCGACACAAAAAATGACGTTCATTCCCGACCAAGAAAAAGCCGCTTTGGCCGGAGTGAGTGTGGCTGAGATCGCCGCTACGATTCGCATCGCCTTGCAAGGAGATACGCAGCAGGTCTTACGTGTTGATCACGAGCGGGTTCCACTACGATTGACCTTCCGCTTGCCCCGGGCTCTCCGGTCGAGTCCCGCTGATTTGTCACAGCTAACGGTCAAAGGACAATCCGGCAACATTGTCGTGCTCGCCGAGCTTGGCACTTGGCAGGCAGCCACAGTTAGCCAAACGATCTATCACAAGAATTTGCAACGTATCGCCTACGTGTTTGCGGAGTGCATCGGCCGGCCTCCAGCGGAATGCGTGATTGATATTCTGGCCGATCGACAAGCGACCAATCAAGCCTCCTTAACTCCCAGCGAGCCAATACCGCTGGAGCGGAGAACTTTTATTAATAACGGCAGCGGCATCGCATGGAGTATACCGGACGACATGCACGTGACTTTTGCCGGCGAAGGCGAATGGAAGATCACACTCGACGTCTTTCGCGACCTAGGCCTGGCTTTTGGGGCCGCCATGGTCATGATCTACATCATCCTCGTCGCGCAAACCGGATCGTTCCTGATCCCCATGGTGGTGATGCTGGCTATACCACTAACGGTGTTAGGAGTCATGCCCGGGTTTTACCTGCTCAACGCTTTCATGAGCCAACCCTCGGGAGGTTATCCCGACCCCGTGTTCTTCACCGCCACAGCGATGATTGGCATGATCGCCCTGTCTGGAATCGTAACCCGAGATGCAATCATCCTGGTTGACTTCATGGAGCAGGCGGTGGCTCGAGGGAGGCCTCTGTTTGATGCGATACTGGAAAGTCGCGTAGTGCGCCTCAGGCCGATTCTGCTAACGGCTGGGGCGGCCATGTTGTCAGCCATCCCAATTACGCTCGATCCCATCTTTTCCGGATTGGGATGGTCGTTAATTTTTGGCCTGATCGCATCTACGTTGTTCACACTATTTGTGATACCCGTGACCTATTGGTTGTTGCCAAAATCTTAGTTGGCCGATTCCTTGCTGTCGTAGCGGAAGTCGCCAAGACTTTCGGCGTACCAAGTGTTGGTTGGAATGAGACGCTCTCAAAAGAACCACGCTAGCCAATGATTTTGCTCGGGTCCGCGAACTATCCGACACCTAGTTTGGCTCTTAGGCGGCGCGCTTGATGGGTTGCTTAAGCGGTAGCGTCATCGCCTGCGAAGGCTCCAGTGTGTTGCCAAGGCTACTGACCACGTTGCGTATGGCGAAGGGCCTGCGTTCGTTGCGACGATAGTAAAGACGTGTGTTGGCTTCACCCAACAGCCCGACGCTAAAAAGCTGGACACTGACAATGCACAGCAACCCGCCCAACACCAACATTGGATTGCCCGTCATGTCTAAGCCCCACGCGAGCTTCATACCAACCGTGCCAAGCAACATTGTGGCCCCTGCTGCCATGAAGGCTAAACCCACGCGGCCGAAGAGTTTCATGGGGCTGGTATAGTAGTCGAGCATATATTTCACGGTCAACAAATCGAGCACCACGCGAACGGTGCGCGACAAGCCATATTTTGTTTTTCCGTAGATTCGTGGATGGTGCGTAGTGACCATTTCCAGGCAGCGGGCACCTCGCCAATGAGCCAAGATGGGAATGAAACGATGCATCTCCCCATACAACTCCAGCTCTTCCGCGATTTCGCGCCGCATGGCTTTCAGCGTGCAACCCAAATCATGAATTGGAAAACGGGTGACACGCGAGATCAGCCAATTAGCCATGCGACTAGGGAGCTTACGAGTTACCCAGGCATCGTGCCGCTCTTTCCGCCAACCATGGACGAGATCATAGCCAGCCTCCAACTGTTCGAGCATACGCGGGATATCGTTCGGTTCGTTCTGCAGATCTCCATCCAGCATCACTAGATACTCGCCTTGGGCCTGTTCGATACCGGCCTGCATGGCCGCGGTTTGGCCGTAGTTGCGACGAAAATGGACCACCTGCAGTCGTTCGTCTTGGGTGGCCAACTGGTCCAGCAGTTCGCTTGAGCCATCCTGCGAGCCGTCGTCCACCAGGATCAATTCGCTGGGCCCGTCGAGCTGTTGCATGACCGCGCCGATACGTTCGACGAGCAAGGGAATGTTTTCGACTTCGTTATAAATCGGAACAATGATACTGGTCCGCATGATGCCCTCTTTGGCGTTCAGGAAAATGTGTCCGACACCAAAAGTGCGAAGCACCCGCAGGGCCGTTCCGGCTTTTGGTGTTGGACACCTTTTCCCGGCTAACTTGTAATTCCGGATGGTACCATAGCCGAGCGGCTTGGTTGGGTACAATGGGAAAACCTTTATTTGCGTTTGCTATCAAACTTACTCCGAACCGGACTTCATGAGCCGCTATTCCCGACAAGAACGATTTGCACCCATCGGAGCTGAGGGGCAACAGCGATTGGCCGAGAGTCGCATTTTGGTTTGCGGCTGTGGGGCACTGGGGTCGATGATCGCCGAGCGTTTGGCTCGGGCCGGAGTTGGGAAGATACGCCTGCTCGACCGCGATTGGGTCGAACTGAGCAATTTGCAGCGGCAGACGCTGTTCACCGAAGATGACGCCCGCCAGTCGCGTCCCAAAGCGGTCGCGGCCGCTGAAATGCTCGCACGAATCAACAGTCAGATCGAGTTGGAAGTGGTCGTCGAGGATCTATCGTTTGAAAACATTGAAAATCTAGCCAATGATTGCAACTTGATCTTGGACGGGACCGACAACTTCGAAACCAGATTTCTGATCAATGATTATAGCGTGAGGCATTCCATCCCTTGGGTGCATGGAGGTTGCTTAGGGGCCAGCGGACAAGTGTTGAGTGTTCTGCCAGGGGAGACCGCTTGCTTTCGTTGCTTGGTCCCCGAACTGCCGCCACGCGAAGTGCTCGAAACGTGCGATTCAGCCGGGGTGTTGGGACCCGCCGTGGGTCTGATCGCTTGCTTACAGGCTTCCGAAGCCCTAAAAATTCTGTCGGGAAATCGTGACAAGGTGTGTCGTAAGCTGATGGTCATCGATATCTGGCACACCGATCTGCGCTTAGTCTCACTCTTCAAACAAACCGGCTGTATGGCTTGCAGTCAGCGACTATTCCCCTTTTTGTCGGGTGAAATCAGGTCGGAGACGACCGTCTTGTGCGGCAAGAACGCAGTGCAAATCGTCTCACCGATCACCTCAGGTGCCGGTTCGCTGGAGCAGCTGGCTGACAAGCTGGAATCAATGGGAAGTGTCCAGCAGAATGCCTTTTTTGTACGACTTCAACTCGCAGCTCACACGCTCACAATCTTTCGGGGGGGGCGTGCCGTCATTGAAGGGACCACCAGTCCGGCAGAGGCCAAGAGTCTGTTGGCCCGTACCTTGGGCCTTTAAAGGGTTCAGGCTTCAACCGGAACGAATCTGCAGCCCGAACTCGCCATGCTTTTCGCTCAACTAGCCGGGAACGAATGGTGTTTGTTGAGCGGGTCAGCTATTGCAGAGAATGGCGCTCGCTCGTCGCACCCTAATGGTACTTTTATGGAAATGTTCTATGGCGGGTCTAGTATTTCCGACCAACGGGGCGTATTCTAACATTAACAGCGACATTGGCGGGGTCACTGTAAAACTTCACACCCTTTGTTTACTTCACGTAGGTAAGAGACGCATTCCATGCGATACGAATTCAGATTAGCTGAGCTACTGGGACATACACCCGACCGCCGCAAAAGGCCAGGAACGATTAAGGCGATTGTGGAGTACACAGGCCTGGATCGACACCAAGTGGCGTCTCTGCTGAAGAATGAAGCCAAATATATTCCATTGGATGCGTTGTCGCGTTTGTGTGACTATTTGGTTGAGTATGGGCACGCTTCCGCCGACGAGCTCCCCGGTGCGCTGTTTGCAGTCAAGCCCGAGCATTTTTGGGAAGTAGTAGCCCGGCGGCGAAAACTGGAGATATGCGTTGGGGTCCGCTGTCCCGATGGTGACACGGCCCGCGAGACAGCCTGGGTAGTCGCCTCCGACGCGGTATTGATGGGCGAAGTGCTCAACGGGGTGACGACTTTGGGCGGAACGGGAAAACTGACTCAGTCGGACGTTCGCGAGCTGCCGGCCCACCCCGAGCTATTGAAGCAGACATTGGTTTGGAGTCCCGGCAACGTTGATCCGGAAGAGGCGATAGGGCGCTCCTCGAAGGTCTATGAGAGTTTCCGCGCAACGGCTGGCGACAAGGCGTTGATCTGCCTAGGGAGCGTCAAGAGCAACCCGGTAGTAGAAGTGTCGATAGCTGAGACGTTTCGTGCCACCCCGTTTGAATCCCAAGACGATGTCGAAACCGCTTCCGACCGTCGCTGTCCGTTCTTCTTGCGTTATCGCGAACGCGACCCTCACATCCCAAGTGCGTCGGCAGGTATGCGATTGAGCAAGAACGAGCCAGCCAATGAGCCGGGGATATACTACGAACAAGCGGACGGAAAATGGGCCTATGCGGGTGGACAGGATACAGCTTTGGTATTCTACGTCTATCGTGAATCGCTGGGCCAGCTGGAAATGGTCTTGAGCGGCTTCAGCGGACGGGCCACGCGTCTGTTAGCCCGCACTTTGTCCAACCGCAGCGAAGAGTTTTGGCCACCCGTCTACCAAGAAAACTACTTGCAAGTGGGTGCGTATATCGTGCAGTACGAAGGGGCCAACGAAGACGGTCAGTCCGATGACATTCTGCGAACCGATGTGGTGGGCAATCCCAAGGTCACAGCCATCCCTGCCGAGGCCATCGCCAGACGCATGAAGTGGAATCAGGGCGCCGCTTCAACGGAAGAGGAAGAGCAGGCGGTAGCAAGCGCCGCGGAATAGCCAACAACGTCGCACGACGCTCCGCCGTCGTAAACTACCAATTTTTTGCTGGGCATCCTATCGCTGCCCAGCAAGAACGCGGCGAAAATCGCAGCTTAACCCTCGCTTTATTCGAGCTGCGGTCTTTGCTCCGACAACTACTTGCGTTGCCCGAGCTCTTGCAGTCTTTTTTGGGCTTCATCGACCATGGGGGCGACCTCCTGATTGCCCTGATAGAGTTCGACGATCGATTCCCATTTGAGTTTAGCTTCAGTGATGCGGGCGCGATCGTAGGCGGTGGCAGCTTCGTTCATTTTCTGCGTCAAAAACTTCTGAAGCTCGTTGGGGCCAAGTCCCTTTTGGCGGATTCTCAACAGGCCCTCTTGCGCCAAGTCGACGATGGGGCGATTGTCCGCTTTGCCACGGAATAGGCTGACAATAGCTCGATATTTGTCAAACGCAGTAGCCGAATCGCCGAAGCGCTCGAACTCGCGGGCTTCGGCGTACTGTACCTGAGCTTGGCTCCAGCCATTTCTACGCCCCAAGCGTTCATCCCGATCGAGCCGTCGTTCTGCCTCGCGGGCATTGATCCAGCCAATTTGTTCGGTGGCCCATTCGACGTGTTTGCTATCAGGAAAACGCTCGACAATTCCCTGCAAATAATCATCGCGAGCTTCGTTCCAATCCATCCACTCTTCGGTGGCCGGTGGAAGCAGCGCTTCGGCTTTGCGGCGCAGCGCATCTTCTCCTAGTGGTAACATGAACCATACGGTAGCTCCGATCGCCAGTAATAATCCCAACACCAAAACCCACGGGCGTTCAAAGAAGGGCGACTCAGCTGGCTTGCGGCGCCGCTTGGGTTTTATCCCCAGAACTTTTTCAGCTTCCTCGCGATCACCCTTTAACTGCAACGGACTAAAGCCACTAGTTACATGCTGCAACACTCCCACCCCTTCGGCCTGACGCCGCTGCGCTTCTTTGAAAGCGAGTTGCAAAGCGGTGGCGCTAAACGGACGTTGCTTGGGATCTTTGGCCAACAACTGCTCAACAATCGCATTAAGCCACACCGGACAATCGAGCACTAGCGAGCTGACGCCGGGGGGAGTTGTGGTAAGAATCTGCTCGACGAGCGCGCCGGGTTTGTCGGCTGAAAACGGTGGCTGGCCAGTCAACAATGTGTACATGACCGCACCTAGCGAATACAAATCCGACTTCTCATCGGGTTTGCCTCCCTCAAGCAACTCGGGAGCCGAGTATTGCATTTGCGCCTTGGTGGGCGGTCCACTCCCAATCATCGATGTAATGGCATCGCGTCGCCAATCACCAATTTTGACGTTCCCTTGGATGGCCACCATTATCTTGCTGGGTCGCAGCCGCCCATGAATCCAACCCATTTGATGCGCGTATTGCAAAGCTTCTGCCAATTGTTGACTCGACTCCAACGCACTCTCCCAAGGAAGTTTCTCGCGCCGTGCAAGCAGGCTGGCCAGAGATTCTCCGTCGATCAATTCGTAAGCTAAATAAGCATTGCGGCTATCGAAGCCACCGCCGTAACACCGCACAATGCCGGGGTGACGAAGCTGCTTAAGCTGTTCGAGTTGGCTGGCAAATGCTTGCCGACTCTCTGGGGTCATACCCAATGGAATCGGGAAGATTCGCAGCGCCGCCAATTTACGCTGTTCCAGGTGTATGCCGCGAAAGACCTGGCCACTACTTTTGAGCTTCGACAGCGGTGCTTCGAGTGCAAAGGGTCCGATGCGTGAGTTGGCCATATCGCTGGTGTTCTTGCTAGCCGGGAATCAGCGCCGCGGGCTCACAGACAGTAAAGGTAAAAGAATGAGGTTGTTACCTAGTTTAGCGTAATTCACCCCGCTCGGTAAGGAAATCTGCTTGGAGAGGAGTGTTGGAGTGGTGGGCGATTAGCGCCGCAGACCCAGATTCGCCCATCAATCAACAATCATTAATCCGAAATCAGACTTCTATGGCTCGCTTGACGAGTGATGAGTGACGAATATTGATTTTTGATTTAGGACCATCGTTTTCCGGTTCTATCGAGTGAGCCGTCACGGCGAACTCCATTCCTCATGTCATCACCCATCACCCATCACCCATCACCCATCACCCATCACCCATCACCCATCACCCATCACCCATCACCCATCACCCATCAATCATCAATCATCAATCATCAATCATCAATCATCAATCATCAATCATCAATCCCAGACTCCCACTCTCCCACTTTCCCACTTTCCGCACCGAAATTCAAGGTTTCGCCGGCGTGGCCACCAGCCGAGCGGGTACGGCACTTGTCGCGGCTGGACTGCGTTGGGCGATCACTTGTTGGGCAACGCGATATTCGTCACGGACATCTTCAAGATGCTCGAGCAGCACGCGACGCACTTCCAAGATCGCTTTGGGATTGCGATGGATGGTCTGGTGCTCGGACGAGACGACGATTTCGCTGACGGCATCGTCCGTATGAGCGCTTTCGTAGGCAACCACACCATCGTCGGTGGATTGTGCTTCGCCGCCAAACCACTTCCGCTTGGGAACTAGCCCTACGATGTTGTGGAATGTGACCCACGAAGCGGTGGGTGCGCGGAGCATGGCAGGAAATACGGGCGAATGGGGGTTGAGTGAATCGATGCTGGTGTTATTGATCAGCAGATCGGCGTTTTGAAACACGCCCGGGTTTTTGCTCACCAAATTCTGGCCGGTAGCCACCATCATGGCAGGGAGTTTAATAACCTTACGCCCCAGCCATTGGGTCAAGTCATTGGCATAGTCGCTTCCTCGATGCGGCGTGCCGATGGTTACCACGCGGCGGATGTCTCGGTTGGCATTGAAGAACGCCGCCTGTCGCAGCTTGGTGATATCTTCTGGGGCGCCTTGCAGGCTTTCGAATGGCTCGTCGCTCAATATCTTCCAGAATTCGTCACGGCTATCGATTGTCTGCATGCGACTGACCAAGCCTCCCATACTGTGCCCGACAAGCACTGTTTGATTTAGCGCAAGGAATCGACGATCCGGGTCGAGCGTCTGTCGCAAACCCTCGAGCTCCTCGCGCATCTGCGTAGCACTCAACCAAAACGGTTGTCCTGTGGGATATTGGTAAAACCAGAACTGGTAGTTCTTGCGCAGTTCGGGGAAACTTCGCAAATCGTTAAACATCGGCATCCATGTGACAGGGCTCGACCACAACCCATGTACCATGACGACGGGGATGCGTGTTGGGTCGAAGGGTTCGAGCATGTAGATACCGCGATGCTCGTCCGACTTCTGCGGATTGAGCAATCCCTGAGTGGCTGAGTCCGTACGACGAAACTGAGGGCTATCTAAGAAGTAGGCCAAGGAAGTACTGAGATCGGTTTGCAGCGGCACTAAGCGACCGGCCAAGGATAAGTCCGATGATGCCAGGGGGTCGTGCAACTCCAAAACACAGTGGTGTCGATGCACAGCACCCTTTCCGGGCATTGTTCCCGGTCGCACCACCCGCAGCAATGCCGTTACCGGAAAGCTCAAACCGTCGGGGTAATAGGCTTCGCGGGGATCGTTGGGATCCCCTTTTTTGCGCACTGCGATCAGCGGTACACCCAGACCATAGGTCAACCCCGACGAAGGGAGCCCGTCGAGCTTGAAATCGCTTACAAATTCGAATTGCTCGAAGTCTTCGTTGTGCCAATTGCCTCGCACGACCGTAGCCACTTCGTAAGTTTGCTGCTCAGTAGTAACTTTGTAGCTCTTGCCGGGATGCAATTGCCCCTGGGTGTTAACCAAGCGTAGGGTCGATTCGAGCGATTCGTTGTATAGGTCGCATGCACCGCGAAATTGCGGATCGTATGGATTGCGAACCGCATCAAATTCACTGGAAAACAAATACATATATGCGTTGCTGACCGCCACGCCGTACATATCAAGTGCATGGGCCTGATCGTGTCGTTTTTCCGCCCTTTTGCCGAGAATATAAGCCAGCTCGGCGATGCTATAGACAAGTTCGCCGTCGACCTCGGACTCTATCAGGGCCTGCAATTCTTCCAAGCACACGGCCGGGTCATTGTCGTAGACTTCCGTTAGTGCGTAACGCCGCAAGACGGAATTGGTTCGCCCGCTGACTTGTGGACCCTTGCTACTCGCAATTTGCAGAGGAATCGCCAGTGGATTGGCAGGCGTGTCTCGCCGCACCAAATATTTCTGAGTGGAACAGCCACCTGCGCTAGGAAGCAGGGCTACCAGCAGCAACAGCCATACTCCACATCCTCGCACAACGGCAGGTTGCACACGAGTCCACAGCGCAATCGTCGCCCAACCTTCAGCGACCTCGGTGGGTGTCATGTTGGTCAGCGTCGCGATTTTGCGGGTTCGTTGGGTCAACGTTCGGGTCATGGGCTCGACGAAATTCGAGACGCACCTAGGGCGCAGTGGAATTAGGAAGCAACTGGGGCAGAGTAGGAATTGAACTGCTTCCAGGTCAATCCCGGTTCCAGTGCTAGCAAGAGGAGGGTTGATTTCGCCCTATAATCCGCAGCCATAGGCGAGGCTCCTCGAGACGTGGTTGCTCGCTTACGGCAACGGGTTAAACCATCGATGCGAACTCACCAGGCCAACAACTAAGGCCTGCCATAAGAAATTTTCATATTCACGCCCTGCGCGCGAAAATCATAGTCAAACCGCCAAGAAAGCGATTAGGCCGCGCGACGTTGCTGGCCAAGTGCCAACACTGGTTCTACCCGTTCTAAGATGGCTTGCTCGATTTTGCGTCGGAATTTACGAGCCGTATCGGGAATGCGTCCGGTCAAAGTGATCTGATCATCGTAGATCTCCGCTTTCCAATGCACCACATAGCCATAGGCGGCGAAACTCACGTCGACCCAATGGTCTTTCAGGTGGAGTTGGACTTGATGCACTTGCTGCGGAAAGCGTTGCGTCAGGGAAGCCACCAAATGGTGCATCCGCTGCACGGCGAGTTCCTGTCCGAGCGAGTGCTGGATGGTCGATTCTATTTCTATCACGGATTACTCCCCTTGAGAAAGCGAGAATCTGAGCTGGATTCTACTGTCGTCTATACGGCAGCCAGGCAAGCAATGTCCAGGCCATTTATTGCTGTCTAACGGCGAAATTTAACTAGAAGTTGTGACCACGCGAGCTGCAACCGGCTGGGAGCTGTCCAAAAACAAACTCGAGACTCGGAGAGTGGAGCGATGTTAGGCTGCGATTCGCAACGCAGGCTTACTTCCCAATGTAATGGGCATGGCCAACGGAAGTGGATCCGTCGTGATCACCTGACAGGCCAGACGTTTGGTCAAATTGATGACAATTGGGCTGCGCAAATTGGCAGTAAGCGTCTTTCCTGACTTACTCACCACGTTGAGCACATACACACGATCGCTAGTGCGAAGTTTCAGAGGCGCTAATTGTCGATTGGGGATATTTACCTTGTACTGCGGTGCGAACTTGCGCGGGCTGATCATGGGCAAAGCAACCTGCGGCTGCGAAATAGACTGGAGCCAGGCCACATCAGAATTTTCCGGATCCGGAACGATCAACCAATGTCGGCTGGCTTCGAAGCCAATCAACCCTTGCGGGAAAATGATGACTTCTTCTTGACTCGACTGCACCTGCCCAAAGCGACTTGTCTTGACCAACATGTCTTACATCCCGCTAGCGTTGAAACCTCGCACATCAACTGTCACTAGATTCATCGGCATAACCGGAACACAATCCGCAACAACTTCAGATTTTTCTCAAAAATAGCTGGTGCGGAGTTGTTTGTTCACTGCCGAGTCAATCGGCTTTATGACTTCTGCGTTTGGATTTCTTGCGCTTGGGTACGCCACCAAAGTAAGACTTACCGGCGTCAACCAACATGCGACCGCGAATCGCCTCGCGCCCAAGCAACATGCGAAAGCCCATCTCGTCACGGTTCGCTAGTGTTAGTTCAATCGGCCATGCCTCTCCCATCATTTCGACAATGGTCACAATCACAGGCCGCACCGAAGACTCGCCACTGGAGCTTTTCACTTTACGGATGTCGAAGACTGGTGTTTCAACTTCTATTACCTTAGTGGCCTTGCGCTGCAGTGGATGGATCTTAAATCGCACGTAGTCCAAGCCATCGCGGCGAAATAATTCCATCTCGAAGGCATGTAGACTACTGGATCGCGCACCGGTGTCTACCTTGGCCTTGATGCTGCGTATTCCCAAATCCGGGAGCGAAACGTACTCTCTCCAGCCAATCGTTTGCAATCTAGCAGGCTCGTCTTTCATCAGCAACAATTCTTCTCATGCTATTTCGCAGAAATAGTCTGCAAGATTTTCGGCAGCTGTTTTGTAGCGGAAATCGCCAAGATTTCCGGCAGGCTGGAATCAACCATCTGCTTGCGATCGATCCGAAAATCTTGGCGATTTCCGCTACAGCCTTGCCGACTTCCACTGCAACCGTATCCATTCGACCTGAGTTGTACTAATTTAACGTCCTGGGATAGCTCCGTCGAGATAGCGCCAGCCCTTAATGAAGGCGATCAAGTCGGCCATAGCTTGCTGATCGATCTGCGATTCAATCCCTTCGGGCATCAGCGATACGCCACTGGCTTTCATCTCCGCAATTTCAACCCGGCTAATTCGCTCGCGACGATTGTCTTGTCCACGAATCACCAAAGCGTCGGTCGTTTCCTCAGCAATTATCCCCTCCACCACGCGACCATCTTCGGTCAATACGGTAAAGCGAAAATAGTTGTTGTCGATGGCAAGGTTAGGATCAAGGATCGCAGTCAATAATTCCAACGGCAACTTGGTCCGCGAATCGGATATATTGGGGCCGACCTCCACGCCGATCTCTCCAACGCGATGGCAGGAGGCACAATGCTTGCGAAAAACTTCTGTTCCTCGGGTAGCATCCGACTCGAGCGTCAAGCAGTCTCTATATTGGGCGACGACTTCTGCGCGATTGGAATTGCTGATGCGATCCAGCTGCAATTGCAGGCGTTCTTTGGTTGGGCCAGTGGCCCGCGCCACCAACTTCGTAAGTTCGGCGGTCCCCAGTTGCCGTAGGTCAAGCTGTCCAGTCTCTAAGCGTTCCACTAGCAGTTCCAATCGCCCTGGATCGACCGCCACCAGCGGTAGGATGACGCGTTGCAATTGCGGGGAGGCACTAGGCAAACGATCAAGCAGATAGCGATTCGAGCTATCCCCACCAGCCCTACTCCACGCCGCGAGCAGTGGACCGAGCAATGCGGGGGTGGAGTTGCCGCGGGCCAGCTCTCCCAACAGCTCCGCATCACGTGCTCGCGTGGAATGACTAAGGAGTTCTATGGCCGCTACGCGATTGGCTATGGGACTATTTTCAGATCGACAGAGACTCGCCAACTCCTCCCAATGCCTGGCTTCCAGCAGCGTTTCAAAGTCATTGCGTTTTACCAATTGCTCTAAGCAGACCAGTGCACCTAGCTGAGCTGCTTGTTCACCCTGCGTTGGCAGACGTTCCGCTATCGGCGCGATGAGTTGCAGTAGATGATTTAAGTCCAACTTTCCTTGTAACTCACCACGCAGGACGGCTTGAGTTAATCCTCGAGCAATCTCAGCCACCTGTTCGCTACCTTCTTCCTTTAATGCGGTAGCTCGGCGTATCGCTTCCAGCCAGCTATGTAAGAACGAATGCGGTTGGTCTCGAAAAGCACCGGCCATGGCTATTAAATGGTAGCGATCTGCAGACTTGCCCCACGACTCCGCAGCATTGTCTACAACGGCTGGTGGCGCTGACCACTCTTCCCTGGTTACTAATGACCCCAGCGACAGCCAAGCTTCGAATCTAACACCGCTATCTGCACCGGCAACAGCCAACTCTACCAACTGCGGCTGAAGCCCTTTGAATAGTTGTGGAATGTTGCGTCCGATACGCAGGGCCGCGATGGCCATGGCTCGTTGGTCGGCCGTGGACAGATCAGTCGTTAGGAAGCTGGTGATGTTCAGCGTCTGTTGTGCATGGCCTTTCCATTCCGCCAAAACGCTGGCCAATTGTAAGGCAGCGATACGTCCCGTTACGGATTGCTGATCATCTAGGGCATGTTGTTGCAACGTCCCGATCACCGCAGTCGCCTCGCGTTCCAGCAACAGTCGCGTGGCAGTTTGCCTGAGCCAAAGATTATCACTGCCTACCAGTTGGGCCAGTTCAAAATCGCTACGAGTGCGCAACGGCTGAGATTGCAGGCCGCTAACCACTTCGCTCAGTCGTGACGTCTCACCACCAACCCAAAACACTCTCCCAGCCTGATCTCCCCAAAGTTGATCAGGCCGTTGTTTCAATTCTTCGGGCATGAAACGTGGATGTTCAATCACGGCGCGGTGCATGTCAACTACCACCAACTCCCCATCTGGAGCCATGCTTACGTTGACCGGTCGAAACCAGCCATCACGACTGGCCAGCCACTCCCGCTGGGTGCTGGGCGCCGCGTCAGTGGTGCTCTCGGGAACCAGTCGCATACCCTGCAAGATCGAGCTTTGACGACGCACCAAGCAGCCCGTCGGTTCGCAGGCAAAAACCTCGGACCGCAGGTCACCACGGTTACGTACAAACACACCACATGCAGCCGTGAATTGTCCCGAGTGCAAATGAGACGTAGTCCAGGCATCGACTAATGGGAATACTCGTGACGCTTCGCCGGCCGCAATCACGTCCACTACACTGGGAGCCATACCAGACAATGGATTGCCTTCGAGATCAGCCTGCTCAAAGACGACTTGCGTTGCGGGATTGCGGTTGCTGCAGAACAAGCGATGGCCCAGGGGATCGAAAGTCAATCCAAACTGTGCCGGCCCCGTAACCAATTCAATGCTTTGAGTCTGCAAGTTGAACCGCACATCGCGGCTACCAATCTCCAGCGGCGGCGACTGCGTACCGGCTCGCAAGTCTTTTCCCAATTGAACCGCTCCGCCTCGCAGTCCACAGGCGATATACCACAGGCCATCTGGACCCAGTCGCGGATGGTTGGCGCGCAGCTGTTCATTGTCCTCTTTAAAACCTTCCAACCACACATCGGTTGAATCGGCCCGCAGGTCCTCATCCGCATCAGGCAAATAGACTAGCTTGCCCGCCACCGTGGCGACCAACCCGTTTTTCCAAAATGCCAAGCCATTGGGCATTTCGAGTCCGTCGGCATAGATTTGCGAAGTTTCGTAGTGACCATCCAGGTTGGTATCAGTCAGCACCACAATCCGTCCACGCGGTTGCTCAGCAATCCGAACGGGATAGTCCCGCATTTCGACCACCCACATCCGCCCGGCGTCATCGAACGCCACCTCTACCGGATCGATGACTTGCGGTTCATGCGCTAAGAGCCGCGCCGTAAAGCCTGGCTCCAGTTCAATTTGTTTAAGCGACTCTTGGGGCTCAAGTGGGATGCGTCGTTGGGCCCAGACGATGGCGACCGGCAGCAGTGCAATGCATAATGCGGCAAACATCAAACGCTGAAATTTCATATTGAATTCCCGTATGGTATTTCGCTACTCCTTCACTCCGGACTCCACCAACTCTACCAGCGTGCGCACCATCACTCCAGTCCCACCTGCGTCCATGTGTCCTTTGGGCGAGTCGTAGAAGGCAGGACCTGCGATATCCAGATGCGCCCAGGGAGTGTCACCGACAAACTCTTGCAGGAACTTAGCTGCGGTGATGGCGCCACCCCAACGCCCTTCGCCGACATTCTTAATATCAGCCACTTTGCTTTGTATTTGTTCGGCGAAAAGTGCGTGCATGGGGAGTGGCCAGAGCATTTCGCCCGCCCGCTCCGCGGCTGATTCAAGTTGCCCTTGCCACTGGCGGTCATTGGTCATCAGACCACAGATGTCTGTCCCGAGGGCTACCAAACAGGCTCCTGTGAGCGTCGCCAAGTCGACGATTCGAAATGGTTTTTCATCCAAGGCCACGTTGAGCGCATCGGCTAGCACCAGTCGTCCTTCGGCATCCGTATTATGGATTTCGATCGTCTTGCCACTCCGAGCCGTCAAAACATCACCCAGCTTGTAACAGTTGCCACTAATCATGTTTTCAACGAGTCCAATGACAGCCACCACGGGGCACTCTAGCTGCATGGCAGCAATCGCCTGCATCGCCCCGAGCACCGTGGCTGCGCCCGCCATATCACACTTCATCGCCAACATGCTCTCGCTAGGTTTCAGTGATAAACCACCACTATCGAAAGTGACCCCTTTGCCCACCAAAGCCAAGGGGGCAGTCTTCTTTTTCCCTGCGTAACGCAGAATCAACAACCTGGGGGGACGCGAGGAACCGGCTGATACGGCCAACAGCGCGCCGCATCGTTCGCGGCGCAAACGCAGTTCATCCCAGACTTCCAATTCCAAACCACTACTCACCGCCACTTGTGCTGCGCGTTTGGCAAACGCCTCGGGGTACATGTAATTAGCTGGCAGATTGACCAGCTCGCGGGTAAGCAGCATGGCTTCGCCCAGGCTTTGTGCGCGGGTTAGCGTCGATGCACTTACCGACCAACACTGCAATTGTTCGAAGGCGTGTAAACTCTTATCGGCCCGAAACAGGTCTTGACCTATACAACCATTCATAGCTCCGACGACTGCGGCAGCGGCAACTGAGTCGAGTAGTTTGCCAAAGTCGAGTGCCACAGTTTTTCGCTGCCGATCGGCCAGTCGTTTCGTGGCAGCTCCCCCACAGCGAAAGGCAGCTGCTGCATCGAATTCGCTGGCCGAACCACCACCCACCACAACCACGCAATCGGCAGAGACTCCAGGGACATGGTGCAGCAAACTGACCTTGCCCACTTTGGTCGACAAATCTCCGGCCCCCTTGAGCTTCTGTAGCAGGCCACCACTCGCTCGATCGACCTCAGCGGCAGATCCCTTAAGTTCGTCGCCATCGTAGGCGAGCACTACCAACGCGGACGCGGATTGCGCTTCGATCGCACCACTGCCAACCACAATTTTCATTGTCGAACCTCCGATAAATTTCGCGAAATTACAAACTCAAGCGTGGCTGATCGTTTTACGCGAATTGTCGAAATTGTCGACCCCGCTACGTCTCGTAGTCGGAAACCGCCACTAGCTCTTCAACCGCGGTTAAGGCGTAGCGGAATTCCTTAACCTCGCGGCATCCGGGACCATGTCTTATCAACATTTCATCAGTGACAATAAATCAACACGTCAAGTCATGAGGGAACACATAGATAGATATCGTTATCGAACATCCGGCCCAATGAGGTCCAAATAACTGGTTACAATAATAGTTTTTGAATCGTCATCGCGAGGTGTCTTATGTTTCTCTCACTAGTTCGTACAAATATCTGCGTCACTTGTCTGGTATTCTTGTCGGCGACAGCGAGAGCTGTTGAGCCGTTGCGGCCAAATATTATTGTAGTATTAGTCGATGATATGGGGTTCTCCGACTTGGGCTGCTATGGCGGCGAAATCGAAACCCCCAATATCGATGCGCTTGCCAGTCGCGGACTACGTTTCACCCAATTCTATAATTCGGGTCGCTGCTGCCCCACCCGCGCCAGCCTGATGACCGGACTTCATCCGCACCAAGTTGGTATCGGTCATATGACCGCGCCACCCAATCAGCCATTAGGAATTGAAGGTCCCTATCAAGGCTATCTCAACAACAACTGCACCACGCTGGCACAAGTGCTCAAGTCGAGCGGTTACCACACGTTGATGACGGGAAAATGGCATTTGGGTTTTGAGTCGCAAAGCGAGTGGCCACTGCAACGTGGCTTCGATCGTTTTTTTGGCGGACTCTCGGGCGCGTTCAATTACTTCAAGCCAACGGGGGATCGGGGATTGACCGAAGGTAATCAAGCGGTCGAAAGCGAGGAGGGGTTCTACACAACAGATGCGTTTACCGACAAGGCTTGCGACTATATTGATGAAGCCGTGGCCAACGACGACCAACCCTTCTTTTTGTACTTGGCTTACAACGCTCCCCATTGGCCATTGAATGCCAAGTGGCAGGATTTTCAGAAATATCGCGGCAAGTATAAAGAGGGTTGGGAGGCGCTGATGCGCACGCGATTGGCCAAACAACAGACGCTGGGGCTGTGGTCAGAAGATATTGTACCTGCACCACACGTTGGCCCCACGTGGGATTCTTTAACTGACCAGCAGCGCGATGATTTGGATGCCATCATGGCCGCCTATGCTGCATGCATCGATGCGATCGATCAGAACATTGGCAAGCTTACTCAACGACTGGAACAAATAGGCCAACTGGAGAACACGCTCATTCTGTTTTTGTCCGACAATGGTGCTTGCCAAGAAGGTGGTACGCTGGGCGGAGGAGACGAAGCGATGGTTAAGAACCCACCGGGAGGTACCGACGGAGTGCGACAGGGACTCGCCTGGGCCAATGCTTCGAACACTCCCTTTCGGCTCTACAAACATTTTTTGCATGAGGGGGGCGCTGCCACACCGTTGATCGCTCATTGGCCGGCAGGTATTCCAACGCAGAGCAATGGAACGTTCACGCGACAAATGGCCTATCTGCCCGACTTCATGGCGACTTGCATTGAACTCTCTGGGGCCGAGTATCCAACGGACATCCCGGCCTGTGAAGGAATCTCACTGGTGTCGCTACTCACCGGGAATGACCTGCCGGTGCATGTTGACCCAATCTACTGGGAGCACGAAGGGAACGCTGCCGTGCGGTGGGAAAAATGGAAACTGGTCCGTGAATATGAAAAACCTTGGGAGCTGTACGACATGGAAGCCGACCGCACCGAGATGCATAACTTGGCAGAAGTAGAGTCAAACAAACGCGACGACATGATTGCTCTCTGGGAGGAGTGGGCGACCGCTCGCCAAGTCGCTTTCCCAGAACGTTTCAATATGTACGAATGGCTCGACCAAAAAAAGAAACAAGAGCAGCAAGAGAAAAAGGACTAGCCCGCTTGGCGACGGTCCTCGCGAGCTGGAATCGCAGCAGGGAAAGCAAGAATATTGGGTTCGATCATCGCCTGAGGGCCAATGCGCCAGGCCTTGCTCTGCTGGCCATCCCACGCGTGTTGTTGAAGTGCGTCGACGATGCGCATGGCTACGTCAACGGCGCGTGCGCCATCTTCACCGGTTACCGACGGTGAACAGCCAGTCTGAATGCTCAGGGCGAAATCCAGATGTTCATCGAGGATCGCATTCCTGGTGGGAGCGGCCAAGGTTTGACGATGGAGCAACGTACCAAATATTGAATCCTTTGCGGCCAAACGCGCCGCCATTGGTAGTTCATCAAGAGCTACGGCACGAGCGAGCACATCATCGCTAGGCTTGGTGATCTGCACTTCCGAAGCTGAGAAGTTGATGTCTGCATAACACTCGGCCGTATACAACTGCATCCGCCGAGTGGCCTCGGTGGCAAGTCGCGATGCACGGAGATTTACTACACAACCGCTGGCGAGCTGCAATCGCGCCTCGGCCATATCTTCGTGTGCCCCCAACAGCGCGATGCCGCTAGCCTGAATGGATTCTACCGGCGAACGATCAAGGGAGAGGATCAGATCAAGATCATGGATCATGAGGTCCATGACGACTCCGATATCGGTGCTCCGCCCGCTGTAGCATCCCGCGCGCACGGCCTCAATAAACTTGGGCTTGCCCAAATGCGGTTGAGCAGCGGTCCAGGTCGGATTGAAGCGTTCGACATGACCAATCTGCAGCACCCGTCCATGACTGTGGGCGATTTGCACCAATCGCTGGGCTTGGTCCGAAGAACTGGCCAAAGGCTTTTCGACCAGCGTATGCACACCTGCGCGAAGCAACGTGCTCGTCACTTCGTAGTGCGCAATCGTAGGAGCAGCTACAATCGCCGCATCAATTTTGCCGAGGAGTTCGTGATAGTCTGCCACGGTTGGCAGGCCCAATTGCTCCTTGACTAGTTGTCGCGATTCAGGGCTGGGATCCGCTACTGCCACCACATCGAATTGCTCGTGGGCGTGAGCCAATTTGGCGTGAATTCTGCCTAGATGACCACCACCAACCACCGCCAGTCTGAGCGCGCTCATGCTGCCTTCCTTCGATCGCGGCCCCGTCCATGGCGGCCACCTTGAGAATCTTCAATAAAGTCGAAAAGTACTTGTAGCTCCGGAATCAAGGGCTTGCCCCCTGACAGAATCTCGCGCGCGTGCTCCATACCGACTCGCGAACGGTAGAGCAAGCGATAGGCTTCCATCAAGGCTTTGATCGCCTCGCTAGTAAAGCTCTTGCGTTTCAGCGCGACCACATTGACGGTTCGCGGACGCGCCGGAAAGCCCTCGACCAACATATATGGTGGAACATCATGTAACACGCGACTCAGGCCACTGACAAAACTATAAGCGCCGATCGAAGCAAAGTGATGAACGGCACAGCCTCCCGAAAGCGTGGCATCGGAGGCGACGTGTACGTGTCCACCCAACATGACATTGTTGGCCATGATCACCCGATCAGCCACCTTGCAATCATGTGCCACGTGGCTGCAGGTCATCAAATAGCAATTGCTACCAACCGAAGTGATTCCATCTTCCTTCTCAGTAGCCCGATTGACCGTCACCGATTCTCGAAAGACGTTGCCATCACCGATAACGACTTGGGTCGGCGAGCCTTGGTAGCTCAGATCCTGCGGCTCGGCGCCAATCACCACCCCTTGAAAGAGATGGTTGTTGCGACCGATGGTCGTATGTCCGGTCAAGGTCACACTATTCTCAAGCCGTGTCCCTCGACCTACTTTGACATGGGGACCGATCACACAGTGATGCCCCACGCGAACTTCTTCGTCTAGTTCCGCGCGAGGATCAACGACGGCGGTATGGGCGATGATTGTGGCCATACAAACTAGCTTTCAGCTATATACTTTAAGGGACCATTGGGGATGTGTTGAAAAAGAGGCCTGACCCCTTTTTTACTTTTCATGCGGCTCGTCGAGCCTGTCGAGTGGATAGGTCGCGCAAGGCGGCTGCCATTTCACCGTTCAATTGGTGACCTCCACGGCTGGCAGTAATGCGTCCTACCAAATCCATGCCAGTCAACGCCAGATCACCTACCAGGTCTAACAGCTTGTGCCGAGCGCATTCGTCGGGATATCTCAGTCGATTGTTGATGGGGCCATCCACATCGAAAACTAAAAGATCTTGTTCGGTTACATGCCGCGCTAGTCCGCGCGACTGCAACAGTTGCGCGGTCTCAGTGGTAATAAAGGTCCGCGCGGCTGACAGTTGCTCGTAAAAGTTCTTAGGCGTGAGTGTGATCGCATGATCGTTTTTTGCAATTGGCGAACTGTGACCAAAGTCGAGTTTGTATTCGAGTTCTAGGCGTCCGGCTGATGGATGTGGGGCGTTGAGAGGTTCTGCCTCGATCCATTGCATGTCGTTGCCAACACGCAATCGACGATCGATCCACAGCGTCTGTCGTGGGGCCGATAGTTGAGCAATTCCCGCCGAATGCAGCGCCAACACAAATGCGAAACTGCTGCCATCCATGGCTGGCATTTCGCTGGCAGTACACTGCACGACGACATTGTCGATACGTAGCCCGTACAACGCCGCCATCACATGCTCGACCATGTCTACTTCGGCTCGGCCCTGCGATAGCCGAGTTCGCAATGGCATACTAGCTCGTTTTTCAGCCACGGCCGATACACTGGGAGTTCCTTCCAGATCAGTACGCACGAAGCGAATGCCTGTACCAGCTGGCGCAGGGAGAAAGGTCAGGGCGTTGACCTGACCTGTCCAATAGCCACGACCGCTGACGGTACATGGCGCTGCCAGTGTTGTTTGTGTTCGTTCCGCTCGCATGACGTCCCTGTCTCTGAGCGCACCAAAAGTTGTCAGTTCAAGTGTTGTTCATCTCAATCGTAGCTCGGGCATGCCTGCCCGAGTACCACTTCCGTCAACAGACCACTATTCCCGCTTCCAACGGCTCATGCCATCGGCTCACAAAATAGAGCCTGTCGTTTGCAAGTCTAGCGCTGCACAGCAGCTCCGCCTTGGGCACGAGCATTGGCCGTCTTGGCCGCCTCGTTTTGCAAGGCTTTGAGCACCCAGTCGGTGTAGTCAACTGCCGGATTGTAATACAACACATCCTGGCTCATGACCATCTGAACCGTCTCCGGCTTGCTGGGATCCATTTGCTCGCGAGTAATGCGCATCACCAGTTGAACGCCCATGTTGTCGCTTAGATACTTGACCCAATGCGTAATTTCACTGTAAACCTTGACCAACACATTGGCCCTCGAGGAATCGAATTCCTTGCGCATCTTAACCAGTTGCAAGCGGAATTCTGTGTCTTGGGCTGCGATGGCCTTTTCCTCGCGCTCGTACTCAGGAGTCCCTTCGGTGTACTTTTCGCGAAGCTGCTCCATTTGTTTGAGTATCGCATCGCGCTTATCCGACATTTCTTTGTCGGCCGCCGCCATCCTAGTCTCGATCGACTCGATTTCGGCTTTCATAGTGGGGTGGTTCTTGAGTAGGAAGCCGACATCGATCACGGCCACTGGTGGTCGCGCGGCAGCCGCTTGGCCACCCGTCGCTGCGGATTGCGCTTCTTGAGCGACAACCGAACCAGTGAAACTTCCTAAGACAATCGTAGCGATTAAGCTCCAAACGCGCACTTTGGCACTCCTTGCACAGTGTGGGGTAAGCATACGGGGGATTGCCCCGGGCCAACGGCTCGAAATCCTTTAAGCCGACGTCGACAATTGGTGTCGACAGTTGGGACGTATTGTGCAGAGATTGGCCCACCGCGTAAATAGCGAATTCCAGCCATTGGGGCCGGAGAGCCAGAGAAACCAGGAAAATTTGGAGTGGTGGAGTGGAGGAGAGTGGGAGTGATGATTGATGATTGATGATTGATGATTGGGGATTGGGGATTGGGGAGGTGCCGAATAGGGCCAAAGGCCCGGCAGATTGTCTAGCCCCGGCTGAAGGCCGGGAGTACGGAGCATATTTGAATCCGTCAGGGCCAACGGCCCGGCCGATTCACTTGCGGACCAACATATTTTGACGTTGTTTGCACTCGTCAACCGTGGCGAGAGGCGAGGCAATCTGTCGGTCCTTCAGCCCCCACCCCGGCCTTCAGCCGGGGCTAGACAATCTACCGGGTCTGCGGCCCTAAAAGCATACGAATCATCAATCATCAATCATCAATCACCATTATTCCCAGACTCCAACTACTCCCACTTCTCGCGACTCCCACTCTCCCACACTCCCACACTCCTTCACTCCTTCACTCCTTCACTCCTTCACTCCTTCACTCCTTCACTCCTTCACTCCTTCACTCCCGCCCTTTCCTGGCGTCGGCCAAACGCCATAAATACCAAGCGCCAACGGTGCGAAAGGGTGCCCAGTGGTCCGTCTACTTGGCGAAATCCCGTTTCTTAGGATGCTCGTCCAAACCGCACCAATGCTGGAGGCCGCTGCGAATCCCAAAGTCGTCAACGGGCATGACATCAAGTCGTCCCAGAGTGAATATCAACAGCATTTCGACTGTCCATTGTCCCACGCCACGCAGCGGCAGCAATCGCTCGTACCAGGGCTTCGTAAAGGCTGCGGTCCCAGGCGACGGGCAATTGGCAACGACCACATTCAGTTATCCAAGTTGCCAAGCCTTGGTCTGAGTCGCAAAGATGTTTTTCCGCTTGGCGAAGTTTTCGCGACAGGGCAGTTTTTTGTGACTGTCGATTCATTTAGCCCGTGCGGCGAGCGCGAATCATTGCGTTTGGCGCGACAGCAGCACGTGGGCTCTCCTCGGGCTTGTTGACTGGGCTGGGGTTGAGTTTCAATGCATCGCGAATGGCTTGTATGTCCAATCCTTGTGCCCGCCCCGATACCGACTCGACCAATTCGTGATTAATGTTGGCAAGCAATGGCCGTAGCTCACCATTGACTCGACTGGCGTGTCCCGACCAATCGGAGCGACGTGATTTTAAGCTGTCGATGATTTGTTCGTGATGCTCTATCTTCTCGCGCAGTAAACCTGCAATATGGATTAATGCGTTCAGTCGGCTATTGAGTCGCATCTCATCGCGCTGCAGCTTTAACTGCCACAACGCGACCACCAAGGCCACAAAAGCTACTGTGATTTCCATGGTCACCATCCATTGATCTACCGAGAATCGTCCTTTGCATGTCGTCGCATTATTAAGATTCGATCGCTGCGTGTGAAGAGGAATATGGAGCAAAGCTTGCGAGTTGCGGCAGTCGTTGCGAAATTCGCCAAGAATTTCGGCAAGTTGCCCGACCGCATTACCCACGGCCGAAATGCTCGGCCAATTCCGCTACGTGGGAGCTTGTTTGGTCCATTTCCCAAACAGCCGCTCGGCGTTCCGTGTGGTTTGTTCGGCCAAGGCGGTTTTTGAGACCCCGCGCACTGCTGCCAGCTGCTCCAACGTATGAGCTACCAAGGCGGGGTGGTTGGGACGCTTCCCGCGAAAGGGATGCGGGGTCAAATAGGGGCTGTCGGTCTCGACCAAGATGCGGTCGGCCGGAATGCTCATCGCGATGTCACGAATTTCAGCCGCGTTTTTGTAGGTTACCATCCCAGCGAAACTAATATACAGCCCTAATTTCAAACAACCATTGGCTACCGACTGTGGGCCGGTGAAAGAGTGCATGACGCCGCGTAGCGGACCATGCTCACTCTCCTCCCGTAGAATTGCTAGCGTCTCCTCTGCACACTCGCGAGTATGTATCACAACAGGCAACTCGGTCTCGCGGCTCAGCGCCAAATGCCGACGAAAATAGTCGACCTGCACCTCCCACGGGCAATCATCCCAGTGGCGATCCAGTCCAGTTTCGCCCAGCGCTGCGACGCGGGGGTGCCGACAAAGTTCTTCGATGGCTCCCCAATCTTGCACCTCAGCCCGACAGCAATTGTTGGGGTGCAAACCGACTGCGGCGCGAATGGCGGGAAAGCGTTCAGCCAGGGCGACACAGCCTCGCGAGCTCTCCAGCGTTGTCCCTATGCTCAGTACTGCCGTGACTTCAGCAGCACTCGCTAGTTCAAGATATTTCTCGATCGCCGGCAACAAATTATCGTCGGTCAAATGAGCATGAGTATCGATAATCACTGCGATGTCTTATCCTGCATTGGGACGCATGGCGTCGGCCACTAGTTCACGATCAAAATAATTGATGCTCATCCCTGCATCGACCACAATCGACTGAGCCGTAATGCCACTGGCTCGTGGGCTCAGCAAGAAGGCAGCCGTATTGGCGACTTCGTCCGTCGCCAGGGCTCGTTTGCGAGGAATAACGCGCTCGGCGAACAAGTAGGCGTCGACGTACCCGGGGATACCGGCAGAAGCACTGGTCTTGAGCAAACCAGCGGCCACAGCGTTGAAGCGAACCTCACCGAATCGGCTAAACGATTTCGTCAAGAAGGCCAGCGACGAATCGAGCGCGGCTTTGACCGGCGCCATGAATCCATAACTTTCACTGGCCATCCGAGTGGTTGAGATACTGATTGTCACCACCGATCCAGTTGGGTCGAGCTGGTCGCGCAGTGCGCCAGCCAAGGCCATGAACGAAAAACAACTGATGTCAACCGCCTGCAAGAACTGTCGACGCGTGGTTTCGTGAAACGGGTGGATGCCGTCGCTGTAGTCGGCAAAGGCAATCGAATGCACGAAGCCATACAGGCCATCGAAATCTCGTTTCCATTGGATTGCTAGCTCATCGATTTCAGACTGGTGCTCAACGTCACACGTATACACCGGTCGATCCCCCAACAGCTTGGCCAATTGTTCGCGCCGTTGTTGATTGCGAACAACATAGATGACATCGGCTCCTCCTTCCGTCAACGTTTGGCCAATACGGAAGGCGACGCTCTTTTTATTGGCCACACCAAAGATCGCAATGCGCTTGCCAGCGAGTTGTAGAAAATCCATAAGAAACCATTTAAATGAGGAAGGCGAGACAACATTCGATGAAAACCCAATGACACTAGCGACCTGGACGATAGGGCCCAGCTATGGTATGGCTGTCTCAGACGGATTCGCTGAACCCGTTCACGGCCCACTGTCGATATATCAGCTCGGTGTCCGGGAAAAGGTGTCCGACACCAAAAGTGCAAAGCACCCGCAGGGCCGTTCCGGCTTTTGGTGTCGGACACCTTTTCCCGGACACAGGCAATTGTACCAGACCATCAATGGGTAACGATTGAGTTGCTAGCACGCTGGTTCGATTCTAAGAAAACCAATGTTCCTAAACATGCTTCCCATCGTTCGCTGGCGATCTTGGTTGATCGTTGGTTGTCTGTTGCTGACCCTAGGGTGTCGTCCACTTTCTCCCAAGTTGATTGACGCCACGCAAATCTATGACTCTCCTCAGCTCTTGGACGAACAACCGCAGATCCAACGTGGCGAGCCTCGTAAGATCATCGATGGTTTTGGTTGGGTGTGGGGAATTCCCAGTAAACTGTTGTTATGGAATCGCCGCGTTGAGAATCACAATATTAGCTTAGAAACAGAAGCCGCCATTGCAGGCTATCTGTACGACAACGATCTAGCCACAGTCCGCGTCCGGCTCAATCAATACCGTCCGCGTGAAGACTGGAGTCGGCTAGTTCGCAATAAGAGCGTGGGAGCTGGATGGCGATATACGGCCGGTGCCTTGAGCGTGCTGGGAGAAACAGTCGTCCCCGGGCGTCTGTTTGGCGGCGATCACTACAATCCCTTTACGAACACCGTTCACATTTACTCGGATGTGCCTGCCATCGCGATGCACGAAGGAGCGCATGCCAAAGACTTCGCGCGTCGCAAGTGGAAAGGGACATATGGCGTGGTCTACTTGCTCCCCGTCGTGCCACTTTATCATGAATCGGTAGCCAGCCGCGATGTCGTTGCCTACTTGGAAGCGCATGGTACGCGTGAACAACAAGCGGCCGCGCAGCGTATTCTGATGCCCGCCTACGGAACCTATGTCGGCAACGCCACCGGCTATGCGTTGCCGAATTATGGATTTCCACTGTACTATGGTGCCGTATTGGCTGGGCATGCATGGGGACGTTACGAAGCCAATCAGATCTTGGCTCAACCCAATGAATTGGACAGCGCAACTTTGCAACAACCGTAGCGGCATTCCACTACGTGGCTGATGCTTTCTCGCGGTAAATCCAGCGACCAAGCCGGCTGCTGAGAAGCGCGGGCAGGAGGATGAGGTCTCCCACCACAGCTGCGGCCAACATGACTGACATCAATATGGCGAATTTTCGCGTCGGAATAAACTCGGTCGGCACGAAGACCAGCATCGCGGCACAGCAAATACAAGTGGTTTGTAACATCGCTGCAGCGCACTTTTCGAATGCAAACTGCGTGGCTCCAACCGCTGCTCCCGCCTGCTGAATGCGACCACGTCGGAACCATGTCGTGAAATGTAGGGTGTCATCGACGGCAATCCCCAACGCCACGCTAGCGGTCAATATACTGGCAATATCAAGGGGCACTCCCAGCCAGCCCATGGCTCCAAAGACTAAGGCCACGGGGGCCACGTTGGGAAGCATCGCTAGTAAACCTCCCCAGAAACTGCCTAGGACCAGCATCATAATGGGCGTGATCAGCATGAAAGCCATCGCAAAGCTCTGTGACAAGTCGGAAAAGAGCAACTGTTGAGCTTCATGGAAAACTGGGTTGAGACCAGTAAATGTTAAGGTCACTCCCGGCAAAGTATCAGTCCGCTCTTCCATCGGGCGGCAGGCTGCCACAATCTTATCCGTCAACTCACCATAGTTCAAACTATGAAGCACGGGAACTTTCGCGGTAACACGCCAGTGCTCACCAGCTTCGTCGATGGCCAATACTCCCTGGCTAGCCAGATGTTCCTTTTCGCCTTCAAGCTTTTTGCGGAACACGGCTCTTCGCGCGGTATTGCGAATCCCGCCCGAATGTGGCAAAGGAGGCATGAAGGTTAGCGCCGAATAGGTCCCGCCCACCTCGGGGACTTGAGCCACGGCATAGTGAATCTGAGCCAATAACTCAGCCCGCTGCAAGTCGTCCAACTCACAATCGGTACTGAAATTCAACACGATCTCAACCGAAATCAACGGACCAATATGCTCTTCCAGCCACGCATAATTTTGCAGAATCTCACTTTGTCGCTCGAACATGTTTTCGACTTTGACCGTCGACTTCAGCCAACCCAGTCCAGCAGCTGCGACGATCACCGAAAGAGTGCACACGACGGCAATGATGTTGGAGCGGCGCAGAATCAAGTGCATGCCCCACGTCCCCAAGCGCTTCCAGATCGTGCCGTCCCGATTACCCGCAGTTTGGGGAGATGTAGGTTGCGCGATCACGCTAACCAACGTTGGAAAGACGAGCAATAAAATGGCCGTTGAGCAGACGACAGCAATCGCCGAGTAGAGACCAAAATCGCGGACCGGCTTCAATTGACTGACGAGCAGAGACAACAGGCCCACAGCTGTCGTACCGGAAGCCATGACACACGGAACCAAACCCGCGCGGATAGCCGCCACCGCCGCGAGCGGATTCTCCGCCCCACCCGCATCGCGATAGTAGTTGACTAAATGCACTCCGGCGGAAACGGCCAACATGAACACCAAGGTGGGAAGGACAATCAGTACCGCATTGAGCTGACCTCCGAAATAGTAGATTAACGCGACACCGGTTAACTGACAGTAGGCAGCGATTAACAGAATAGCAAACGTCAGACTGAGATTGCGAATACACAGCCAAGCCACTAGTAGTGCAGCCACTGATGAGGGAATCACGAACCGTTTTAGCGAACGATCACTAGCTTGGTCGACCATTACGGCCTCGTAGACCCCGCCACCGAGTTTGAGTTCCGATCGCGACACCCCCAACACTCGTTCGGCTGTCCCTGTTACTGCTGCGATGACACGCGCGTACTGATCTTGCTCTGCCCCCGAGAGTTCTATCAGCAACACGGCCGCTTCGTCTTTGCCTACAAACACACCTCGCAATCGTTCGATCGCTGCGGCGCGCGACAAATCGGCAGGTCCTTGAATCAGCTGTTCTACCAATTCAGTCGATGTGATCACGCGGCGAATAGAAAGTTGCGACTCAAGTTGTGCTTGTTGCCGAAGCGCATCAGCCACTTCAGTCAGAAGCGGATCGTCAACGTGGCAACCCTCCCACGACAGCTCCAAAAAGAGATCATCGTCGAACCACTTGAGAAACTGCGCATAGCGCAGCGTTTGTTCGCCACTGGCAGGCAGCCATTGGGAAACCGCCGCCGTACTGCTCTTAATGTGCGATACACCCAATAGGATGGTCGGCAACAGGAACACACATAGCAGTGTCCCCCACTTAGAGATTCTTAGGAAAAACAGGTCGGCCTCAGCTTCTGTCTGTAGCGTCTCTGTGCGCGGCGTGTCTCGCGGCGGCTGGTTGTGCGCTGGCTCGCGTGTCGAAGGAGTTGTAGGCATCCGTGTTAACTCAATTTGGCTGACAGGTGTTCCAACAGGGTACGTGCATCGGCAGTTGCTATCAAACGGCAATCATAGTGCAACGACAAATTCAATTCACCGTTATACGATGACATCCCGACCGCCACAGTTGTGCCCGGTCGCAATGGCGGTAGGAAATCAATTTCCTGGACGGTAAAGCCATCTATTCGAGAAAAATTGAGTGCCCCCAAGTTGCTGGCGACGGCGGAAACCGCGCAGCGTTGATCGTTGACAGCTAACCACATCCCAAACGGCATTCCATGCGCGACAGCCAGACAGTCGAAGAACACACATCCCAGCCCATGTTGCTTGACCAGCCGCATTTCATGATGCACATCGTTCAGCAAATCGGCCCGACTCTGAATCCGGCTGAGTCGCTGATCCAAGAAGACTAGGCTACTACAGTTGCAAGCGGTAGGGGGCGAGTTTTGTTCTTCTCGCATGTCGATAGGTACACCGATGCGCAGCCAGGAATCGCTACTATCTATTGGAGAGATTCGCCTTTGATGGTCGGCCAAGCCGTGGAACAGGGCATGCAACAAACGATCGTTGAGTGTTGCTTTCACCGATAGTTCGCTGCGTCGCTGCCGCCATATTTCAGGTCGAAAGGGAAGCCGGCAACTGACAAACGTCGGTGAAAAATCCTGAGAGCCCAGCCGGTTGTCCATTGGCGGCAGAGAAGGGTGCAGAGGACGGGAACGGTGTATGAAATACTTCCAGATACGATCCCATTTGGGACCGGTTGGATTTAGGTACGATGTAATCCGGTTACTAAAACCAACCGCACGACGGGCCAAACATCGCTGCGCCTCCAACTCCCGTTGACGAACAACCGTGTCCGCCAGGGGCTGTTGGTAGGCCGCGCGTAAGTCACAAAAGTAATCCAAGATACCGCGGGCGTCGGAGCAACTATGGTGAACTTGGAACCACAGTTCCGTCGCACCGCTGGGACCGCTGGCCACGGAAATCCTGAGCCCCGCCTCGCGTTTCAAATCGAATGTCCAATCATGGCGAGATTGGAGAAAGCCATGGGGCCGATGAGTTGTCAAGCTGGGAAGCGGTCCCGAAAGCTGCCATGTCCATTTCCCGAACCGGCGCGCAATGGTGGCGGCCAACAAGGGATGGAAGCGACAGCATTGCTCGATCGCTACACTCAGTCGCGAAGGTTCAAGTTGTTCGGCGATTTCAAACCGCAGAAAGAATGTCAGCGGATGCGAGCGACGCGAATCGGCCGACATGTAATGTTCAACTGAGTGCAATCGATGCCGTATCGGCGCGTTTGACATTGCGAGCCCTGGCTCCTTTAGCCTGTCTCCCGAAACGGGTGCGGACAGCGTAGTCGATTAAGCGTTGCATGCATTCCGTATCGATATGCGGTTCGGGCAGATGGGCTGTAGCCGCATTGGTGTTGGAGCGATCAAAACGTGGATCATTCTCCCAATACTCAGCGTAACCTGACAAGTACTCGTAAAATCGCTTTTCCTCATCCGAGCCGGTGCTCAGATCAATCGGCTCGTTCCCCACGTACTTTACACCATCGTAGTTGAAGAATTTTTGCAGCGCAGTTTCAACCTCGTGAACTCGAGTCGGCTGTTTGGGTGTTAGGTGAAAGGTTTTTCCCCAGCAAGCGCGATTGTCGACGATGGCTGTCATGGCGGCACTCACCCAATCTAAGCAAACCAAATTGCGAAGCTCGTTGCCGGTAAGCGTCAGTCGCACATTGTGCTTCCAGCGACCCTGTGCGTCCTTATCAGCCGCATTGGCGAACATCCAGGTAAAGAGCGCGAATTGATAAAAGCTATGGTAGGAATGGGTGTAGCCAGTTTTGTAATCACCTACGACCACCGCCGGTCGCAAGACCGTTACGCACTCAAGATCGCTAGCCGTACGAATCGTTCGCTCAGCTTCAAATTTTGAGTGTTCATATTCGTTGCGAAACGTTTGGCCGCAATCAAGCTGATCCTCGTAGACCAAGTCGGTCCGTCGGCCGGCGACATAGGCCGTGGAGACGAATACTAAGTGCTCCAGCTTATTGTCACGGCATACTTCCAAGGTGCGATGAGCACTTTGAACGTTGTTTTGCCATGTCTCACCACCGCTACTTTGGAATTCCACATTGGCGGCATTGTGCAGTAGAGTCCCGCAGTGGTCTTGAACCCAATGCCGATTGCGTTCGTCGAGTCCGAAGCCTGGCCGAGTTGTGTCCCCTTCCAAACATACTGGGCTGGGCAGCGAACGTCCGCTGATCCGTTCCCATTCGGCAATCAATTGACTAACTCGCTGTTTGGCTGACAAGCCTCCCACACTGCGTACCAGCACCGCCAAGGGGCGTTGTTGCTCGAGTAGGTCACGCAGCAAATAACGTCCAATCTGTCCGGTCGCCCCGGTCAGCAAAATATGGTCTCGTTGGCTCATTTATTGTCTCAAAGGTGCAATGTCAGGGGACGACGCAAGTGTTACGCATGTTCTATTAGCCCACAGGCTTCGACCTGCGATACCTCTTTTCACTCGCGGAAGCTGCACTAGAGACCATAATTGGGTGTGGCCTCTATTTCCAGCCCTCGACAGGTACTTCCCATTTGGTACTTCCCATTTGGGCAACCCCAACAGCCATCCTTTGAGTCGATCCGACATCCTGCGTGCCGATCCTCAATACCAATCCTTAACAGCGAGCAGGCAAAGAGTTTAACCGCCCTGAGATTCAACACAATCGGTCCGCTGATTGACAGGGAGGTTTTCCCGCCATTCTGGCGTCGAAAGTGCCTGACACTGTCGGTTAGTGGATTTGGGGCGGGCGGAGCTAGCCGCGAGAATGATGTACCAGATGGGGGAGTTCTGGCAACAAGATCTTTTCCAGCGCCAAGCGCACGGCCGCAGTGGAACCAGGCAGACAGAAAATCAACGTCGCGCCGCGACGACCGGCAAAGGCCCGGCTGAGCATTGTGGCCGGTCCGATCTCGTGATAGCTCAGCATGCGAAACAGTTCACCGAATCCAGGCAATTCAACATTCAGTAGTGGCCTAACCGCTTCGGGGGTACGATCGCGAGGCGAAATACCGGTACCACCAGTTAGCAACAGCACATCCAAAGCAGTGTTCACGCATAGGCGTGTTACGAGCTCGGAAATTTCTGGAGGTTCGTCGCGAACAATGCAGCGATCCAGCAATTCATGTCCTGCTTCGGCCATGCTGTCGACGATATACTGTCCACTTAGATCGGTATCGACCGAACGCGTATCGCTGATGGTCATGACGCTGAACCTCAGCGATTTGGGGGCAGCTTGACGATGTTCTGTGGTGCTGTTGCTCATACGGAATCCCCCAAAAGTGAGCCGCGACGCAAACGGCTTGTTGACATAGTGAGCCTCAGGCGCGTGAGCGGCCGGGCGACCAACATTGCCCGGTGCCTAGCGGGCTTGTTGATTTATTCGTTTAACCCGCAGCCGAAGGCGAGGTTCGCCCCGTTGATCCTGGCCTACGGCTGCGGGTTAAACAAAGAACCGTCCATTCAACACTAAATCAACAAGCCTTTACGTCCCGCCGCTCACGACCCCATCCATCGTAACGGAATTTTTCTGGATTTTCGATATGTGCTAGTTAGATGCGTGCACGTTATTTAGCCAGAGGTCAACGGCCGATAGCCTACGTTCGCTTCACGTAGGTTCATTGGCGGCCTACCGAAATTCTTGGCGAATTCCGCTACGATGAGAGCCGAACGATTTTGGTGCACTAGTGAGTTTTGAGATGAACGACACAATTACCGTCCACGTCCCAGTCCAGGTCGAAACCTTGTCGGAGCAAATGGTCCGCGCGCGACCACTTGGGCCGTGGAGGATCCAAGTCGTAGGTGAGGATTGGAAATCAATTCACAAACAACTCACGCGCCGCTTGAACAAAGTTTTGCCAACCACGTTACCAACTGATCTATTTGCAGGTGGCCTACCTTCTGAATGTGAACATTGGCGCTGCTCGGTCGACTTACCGCCTCAAGACAGGGACGCGCGATGGACGGTGCCACTGCGGATTGAACTCGATTGTTTTCGGTGGACGCTTGATAGTGGCCAGTGTGCCGTGCGCGTGCCAGCAGTCAATTGCATGTTGTTAGGAAAACCCAGCGATGTCGATGACCTGGCGGTGGCTCAACAAGCGCACGGTGCGTTGTTGCGTATGGCAGAGAACCATGATCTGCTGTCACTTAGTAGAAAATTCGCCCGACGGACGTTTGAATTCCGCAGCCTACCCATTGAACTGCCTATCGGAGGTCCGCCAGAGCCAGACGATAAGGCACGGCGAGAGCGTAAAAGAACCGCTGCTCTCCGCGAGGCGGCCAGTGATCTGACGAAAGCCAAGTCCAACGAGATATTCGGACTGGATGCGATGGTCGCCGACCTAGCTGATCACTTTCTGGGCGAATCTCCGCAGAGCGTGTTGCTGGTTGGACCTTCCGGCACGGGAAAAACATCGCTTGTAATCCGCTTGGCCAAACGCACCAAACAGCTGGGCTTGGGCCAACGGCGTGTCTGGACAACGTCCGGTGCACGGATCGTCTCTGGCATGTCTGGAATGGGAATGTGGCAGCAGCGGTGTTCAAAATTGATACGGCAAGCCCACGCCAGCGGTGCCATCATGCATTTTGGATCACTGTTTGAATTGTTGGAAGCTGGCAAGATTGATGGTCAGCCGGGTGTAGCGTCGATGGTCCGCCAGTCGATCGCACGTGGCAAGCTGTTAGCCATCGCTGAATGTACTCCCGAGCAATTAGCGTACATCGAGCGCGAGGATCCGATGCTGCTGCGAGCTTTCTCGCAGATGCAGCTCAAGGAGCAAAGCGAAGCAAAGATCCGTGAAATCCTCAAAGCCTCGGCAGCTCATCAACAAACCAGCACTCATATTGAATTCGCGGAACAGTCGATTGAGGAGCTCTACCGTCTCCACTCCCGCTTCGCAACCTACTCCGCCCTCCCCGCAGTAGCCCTGCAACTGATGCGGACACTCGCAGATAGCCTCCCGGCCGGCAGTCTAGTCGACCCCGAAAACGTGGCCCGTGCCTTTGCCAGGCAAACGGGCTTGCCTCAGTTTCTAGTCGATGACTCTATCCCACTCAATCTGCCGACGATCGCTGCGCAATTGTCCGAGCAGGTGATCGGACAAAGTGAACCGGTAGAATTGATCGTCAATCTGATCGCCACACTTAAGGCGCGTTTGGTCCGACCGGGACGCCCCTTAGCATCGCTGATGTTTATTGGCCCTACCGGTGTTGGCAAAACTGAAATGGCTAAGGCTATCGCGCGACTTCTATACAGCGATACCAGCCGCATGATTCGTATCGACATGAGTGAGTATGCGTCACCGTGGTCGGCTGTAAAATTGATTGGAAAGCCGGGAGAAGGCGATGGCACGCTGACCTCCCCCATACGCGAACAGCCCTTCTCAGTAGTACTCTTGGATGAATTCGAAAAAGCGGATCCCAATGTATTCGATATCTTATTGCAAATGCTCGGCGAGGGACGATTGACCGATGCGCAAGGGCGATTGGCTGATTTCCGCAATGCAGTCGTAATCATGACCAGCAACTTGGGGGCCGAAACATTTCGCGATGGTGGCGTGGGCTTCGCTGAAAGTGACGCAGTGAATTGGCGCGAGCACTTCCAGCGCGAAGTACGTAGATTCGTGAGACCTGAATTCCTAGGGAGACTTGATCGGATCGTTCCCTTTCGTCCACTCCCCAAAGAGATCGTCAAGCAGATCGCTCATCGCGAGCTTGAAAAGCTGCGGCAGCGACCTGGACTGAAGTACAGCGATACTTCGCTCCGATTCGATGATTCCGCGGTCGAGCTATTGTGTGATCTGGGGTACCAACCCAAGTATGGCGCGCGCCCGCTGCGCCGCGCCATCGAACTCAATGTGGCAGTCCCGTTGGCCAACGCGCTCAGCAATTTGAATCAAGATCACACTTGGATTTTCGAGGTGACGGCCGAGGCGGGAGAATTTAGCGTGCAGCCGCGCAAGAAATCGACCAAGACGAAAACGGATAAAGAAGTTGAGATGGAAGTAATCAATGCATGGCAGCAACTTGGCCGTATGGCCCGCACCGCCCGCTCCAGTGGACCGGTGCGCGATCTTGAGAATGAATTGGAACGCACGGTCCGCCATAATGAACTGCTGGCGAAGAAGCTGCGCTCAGTCCAAGGTCCCAACCGACTTGCTACCCTACGGGCTCAAATCCAGCAGGATCAAGTCTTCATCGAGGTTTCGCGAAAGATACGCTCGCAACTGTTCGAAGTCATCCTGAGGATCGCCAGCAAACAGTTGGCACTGATGACAAGTTGGCATCGCGGTGGCAGTATCGACTGGACGCATTGGCGGACAACTTATTCAACCGAGTTGACACACCTGCGACAGGCGGTCGAGGACGTGATGCGTCGTCGTCTGTCCGTTAGCGAGGCAATTTCGTTGGTGATCACTGGACGTGGAGAACAGCATCTGCAAACGCTGTGGAGAGCCTATCAGCAGCTCGCCATCGACAATGACTGGTCACTAGCAGGCTATTTACTTCAAGAGTACGCCCCTCCGCGCCGCGTCGCACAACCCGACAACACTGCTGACAATCAAGACAGACATAATCAACCGGCCTTGCAACTGTTTGCCTCACGGAACGTTGGTCTGGAGACTACCGAGGCCTTAGCTAATGGATATCGCTTGCGAGATGATTTCCACATGCCGCCAGAAGCTTCCAATCCCTGCGGACTGGCTCTGCAGTTTAAGGGGAGCGGCGTCGAGAGTTGGTTGGAGGACGAGGAAGGGATCATTCATTTTTACGACACATCAGCCTCGGGCGCCAAACGTCGCCAGCGTTTTCGCGTGATGGTCTTTCCCCTGCGTTTGACTGATTGCGTGCTCCCAGTCGATTGGCTCGAATCAACTTCAGCCAACCTCCGCGATCCACGGCGGATCGTTGATATCGCGTCGCAATACGTGACCAACGATCAGAATATTGCGACCTCCTACGCCCAAGGCAAACCTCACGTTGGGCTGCTGGCTCACATGCGGAAAGAACATGAACGCGCGTTGTGGGAAGGAATCGGCTACAGCGGCATACCCAGTGATGCACAGCTCAACAACTACGATTTCGGCATGGAAATTCCCTTTTGAATCGGTAGCTGCAATCCGCGGGAGTCGAACAGCAGCCTTCGCACCATCCCTATCACTAAAAGTCGCAATATCTAAGGGGACATATTGCCACGGGACTATCATACCGCGTTCACGCATCCTGATTGTTGAGTAACAATCCTTTGGCTGTGCCCAAAACTTACCCTGGCCGGCTTAACCCGAATGTCCCGAGAATAAGACGTAGCGTAATTCGCCAAGAATTTCGTCCGTCAGGTTTCCCGCGAATGGCCGAAATTCTTGGCGAATTCCGCTATAGGAAAATCCAAAACGTTGCGGCATTACGGCTTACCCCCACGGGTAAACTGGCGATAATCATAGTAATATCGAAGGCCAGTCAACCGGCCAAGCTTGTCTACCGCTGCGGCATTTTTATAACGATAGGAAACTCACATCGTGAATGTTCCCGCTTTTATCCCGCTGTTACTGATTGGTCTCATGTGTAACATGCCACTCACCGCCTGTGCTGATGAGCTGGATGTTTGGATTGGCACTAGTTCGGCCAAACCCAGTCAAGGAATCTACCACTGCACGCTCAATACGGAAAACGGAAAACTGTCCGACTCGAGCTTAGCCGCCAAGCTGGATGGGCCAGGGTTTTTGGCACTCCACCCCCAGGCGAACGTATTGTATGCTGTCGGCGGCTTGGATGGAAAACCATCGGTTGTGGCCTACAACGTGGATCATGCGGGGGGCAAACCGGTGTTGAAGCTCGCCGGAGGACTGGAAATAGGCGATGGAGGTGCGGCGCACGTGTCGGTCGATGCAACCGGTAAGACTTTACTGACGGCCCAATACGGTGGCGGCTCGGTAGCCGTTTTTTCTCTCAATGCCGATGGCTCCTTGAAAGAACGCACACAATTGATCGAACATGAAGGGGGTTCAAAAATCGTACCCAATCGTCAGGATGCATCGCACGCCCACTGGACCGGCTTTTCTCCTGACAACCGCTTTGCCTTCGTCCCCGACTTGGGGCTCGATAAAGTGGTGATCTATAAAGTGGATGCTGCTGCCTCCAAGCTCGTACCACACGGCTTCGGTGAAGTCCCTCCCGGCGCGGGACCAAGGCATATGAAGTTTCATACCGGTGGCAAGTGGATCTACGTCCTCAATGAGCTCGACCTGAGCGTGTCCGTATTCGATTATGATGCCCAAGCCGGAACGATGGCCATTAAGCAAACCATTCCCACAGTCCCCAAGACAGAATTAGCTAAGGAACAATTCGCCAGCGCATCGGAAATACGCGTCCATCCGTCGGGTAGATTTGTAGTTTCGGCCAATCGCGGCCACGATACACTGACCGTGTTTGGAGTCGATGCGGACTCCGGTAAATTGCAGGTAATCGAACTTGAGCATGTGCGCGGCGCCACACCGCGAAATTTCAATTTCGACCCTTCCGCGAAATGGCTACTGGCAGCCGGACAAGACTCCCACACGCTCGCTTGTTTCGCCGTCAATAGTTCGACCGGTGAGTTGACCTACAACCGCAGCGTGATCCAAACCCCAGCGCCGATCTGCGTTCTGTTTGGAAAGTAACTGCCACGCAAGTGGAGACTTAACTTCTCGTTCCAAGCCTCTAGCGTTGGAATGCACAGTCCTGGAGGTTCCGCCTCCGCAACAAAGCTACTCGTACACCGGAGATGAAGCGTTGAAACGGCAAGCAGAGCTTGGCAGCCAGTTTATTCACCCGTCGGGGAAACCGAGTTTGGCGTCGGTCCTACTGGCGGTGATTTGTGCCGTGACAGCCAATGTCGTCCAAGCGCAGCAATTGTCATTCAAGCTCGCGACGGTGACGGGCGATGCGTTCGAGTTACAGCCTGGTGACGCGACAGCCACGGCCGTATGTTTCTTGGGGACCGAGTGCCCCATGGCGCGTGGCTACGCTTCGCAACTCAATCAATTGCAAGCCACTTTCGCACCCGAGGGAGTGCGCGTGATTGGCGTTATGAGCAATCGCCAAGACTCTGCCGCTGAAATCGCGCGTTTTATCGACGAATTGGGTATCGACTTTCCAATAGTACACGATGCCGGAAATCAAGTCGCAGATCGCTACGGTGCCCAGCGCACGCCGGAGGTTTTTTTGCTCGATGCGGAGCTCAAGCTACGTTACCATGGCCGCATCGACGATCAATTGGCTCCCGGGGTGGCCCGCGCCAACGCCACGCGTGAAGACTTGCGGATGGCCATCGAAGAACTGCTGGCTGGCAAGCCAGTTTCTATCCCGGCAACGACGGCGCTGGGGTGCATTATCGGACGCGGTCCGCGCTCACCTTCTGCCGACAAGCAAGATAATGGGACGGACTCTAGAGAGATCACCTACTCGAAACAAGTTGCCCGTGTCTTGCAGCAACATTGCATCGAATGCCATCGCTCGGGTGAAATTGGCCCCTTTGCAATGGATGACTACGACGAAGTCGTGGGCTGGGCCGAAACCATGCTCGAAACGGTAGAGCAAGGCCGCATGCCTCCTTGGCACGCCGACCCGCAGTTCGGGAGCTTTGCCAATGAGCGCTCAATGCCCGAGGAGGACAAACAGATTTTGCGAGATTGGATCGCGGGAGGCTTAGCACAAGGACTTGCGGCCGATCTACCTCCTGAACCTACGTGGATCGAGGGCTGGAATCTCCCCCGCCCGCCGGATCTAGTCGTCGAGATGCGGGCGCGCCCCTTTACGGTTGCCAAAGAAGGAGTGATCGAGTACCAATACTTTGTTGCCGATCCAGGTTTGGAAAAAGACACGTGGGTGACCGCCGCACAGGTCATTCCAGGTGCGCGGAGCGTCGTGCATCATGCCATTGTGTTTGTGCGTCCACCCGATGGCGCTGAGTTTAGTGGAATTGGTTGGCTGACGGCCTACGTACCGGGACAACGCGTCCACGAACTTCCTCCAGGCCGCGCGCGTAAAATACCGGCAGGTTCGAGGTTCGTCTTTCAGATGCACTACACTCCTAACGGGGTCGAACAGGACGATGTGACCAAAGTCGGTTTGCTCTTCGGAAGTCAGGAACAGGTAACGCACGAAGTCTTTACTACGCTAGCTATCGATCAAGAATTCGAGATTCCACCGGGAGAGGCTTGTTACACAGTACGCGCTCACACAGACAGGTTGCCCGCTGGCGGCGAACTGCTGGCCATTACGCCACATATGCATGTTCGTGGAAAGTCATTTCGACTAACGAACGCTCACAATCCGGCGGAAACCATTTTGAATGTTCCCAATTACGATTTTAATTGGCAACACACCTATCAACTCGTCCAACCCATTCCGCTCGACGCGTTCGAACGCGGATTAGAATTTGAAGCCGTGTTTGATAACTCGTCTAGCAATCCATTTAATCCCGATCCGACGCAAACGGTGACGTGGGGCGATCAAACATGGGAGGAAATGGCGGTGGCCTTCTTTGAAGTCGCTCGACCGCGGGGAGCCGCCGAGTCTACCAAGAGAACTACGGCCCCAAATACCACAGAACTGGCCCTACTGCTGGAGCAAAAGGCCGCCAAGATCGAAGCCTATATCCAGCGAGTTTTCGCCGAGCTCGATGCCAACAACGATGGGCAAATCAAAAAAACCGAAGCTGATATCGTCGTCAGGCATATGCACTTCGACTTGTGGGATCTCAACGGCGACAATGTCGCTAGTCGCGAAGAAGTTCAACAAGTGGCGGCGCGTTTGTACCAATAGCGCAACCTGTCCGTGACCGGGAAAAGGTGTCCGACACCAAAAGTGCGAAGCACCCGAAGGGCCGTTCCGGCTTTTGGTGTCGGACACCTTTTCCCGGTCACACCTTTTCCCGGTCACAACATAAATTTTCAACGGCCCAGCCCAATCCACTATGCAAAAACTCTCCGCTCGTCTGGCCGCTTGGAGCATTCGTCAGCGAGCTTTCGTGTGGACTGTGCTGCTGCTCATCAGTGGGCTAGCCGTCATCGGGCACTATGATCCGCGGATCATAACTGGCCTGTTTGTCGGAGCGCAAGTCACGGCGGATAAACAACCCAAGTCAAAGGCAGGCGACCGACCGACACCCCCTTCCAACGTGCAGCCTATCAGTCTTTCGCGTTCGGATGCCGTGCTAGTCGTTGAGTCCAAGGACTTTTTCACTCCCCGCGGCGCAGAAGCCATGCGGCACGTGGCAGAGCGGCTGCGAAAACTTGATCAAGTCAGCAGTTTGTTGTGGATGGATGATATTCCCATGCTCAACATCTTTGGCCTGAGCGAGCCGTTGCTCCCCAAATCGTCGGCAGCGATCAGTCGCTTTGAAGCGGCCCGTGAAAAGGCCATGCTGCATCCATTGGTCGCTGGACAACTCCTTAGCGACGACGGTCAGACTGCGCTGATGTTGATCGGCTTCAATGACTACTTCCTGTTCTCTGATGCGGCCGCCACCGACCAAGTGCGGACTGCGGCGGAGGAAGCCGCCCGGGATTATCCCGATGTCAGCTTCCGATTTCGTATGACCGGCCGCGTCCCCGCAACCATTTCAGCTGTCGCCCGACACGAAGCCAACCAGCTGAAATATCAATTGTTCGGCTATGGCGTGATCTTGGTCATGACGCTCATCTTGTTTCGCGGCATTCGTGCGGTGATCATCGTTGCTTTGGCTCCAATCATTGGTGTCTTCTGGACTACCGGTATCGTCAACTATTTTGATTACAACAATCCTCTAGTCGATGTGATCTTGCCCATTCTGGTAAGCCTAGTGGGCTTAACTGATGGCGTGCACTTAATGGTGCAAATTCGTAAGCTGCGTGCCGGCGGGCTTGAAAAAGGGGCGGCAGCCGAAGAGGGGCTGAAACAGGTTGGGGTGGCCTGCTTTTTGACCTCGCTAACCACCGCTGTCGGCTTCGGGTCGCTGATGCTGGCCGATTCTGTGTGGGTGCAAGAGTTTGGTTGGTGCAGTACCATTGGCGTGGTGTTGAGTTTTATCGCCGTGGTCACCATTATTCCACTCGCCTGCGACTCTAAGTTGGGAAACGGTTTGCATGTGGGTTATCAAAAGAGCCTCATCGATCGTCACTTGCGACGCATCAGTGGTTTGATCGCTTGGGTATTGCGAAATCGAGTGACGCTGGCTGCGATTTCCATTGTCAGTACGGTAGGACTGGTGGCAGTGGGTTTGACTCTCGAACCCGACCAGCGTGAAACGGATGGACTGCCGCTCGACGCCGAGTCAACTCAAGCCATGTTGCACGTGGACCGCGCCTTCGGTGGACTCGAATTCTCATCGATCGAAGTGCGTTGGAAAGTCGATATTGAATCCGACTCAGCCGCAATCTTGAAAGTCATCACTGCCGCCGACGATGTGCTGCGTGGCGAGCCGTTAATTGGACATCCGCTGTCGATGCGGAATTTGATCGATGCGCAGCCTGGGAGCGGACCAGCCGAGGAGCGCATGAGCTTGCTGGAGCTCTTGCCGCCGCAACTCAAGCGGGCCTTTTATACTCCCGAAAATCGCGCCGCCTCAATTTCGTTTCGCGTGCAAGATCTGGGAATCGCCGCTTATGGACCAGTTTTCACACGCATTGCAGCGGAGTTGAGAAAGATCGAGGCCGACTATCCTGGATTCACGCTCACGCTAGAGGGTCGCGCTGTTTGGCGGTGGCGTAATCTCTATCAAATCGTCGTGGACCTGGCCAGCAGTCTTGGTTCGGCAGCATTGATCATTCTGTTGATCTTAACGATCGTTTATCGATCGGTGCGATTGGGATTGATTTCGATTATTCCCAACCTGTTTCCCCTGGCGCTGACCGCCGCTTACTTGGTGTGGGCGGGATACAACCTGGAGATCGTCATGGTCTGTAATTTCACTGTCTGCTTGGGAATCGCCGTGGACGACACGATTCACTTCCTGACTCGTTTCCGAGAAGAACGCGCCCATTGCGACAGTGATGACGAAGCGATCGGCCGAGCCTTCACTGGCGTGGGGACAGCCTTGATCATGACCACCGCCGTCTTGGTTGCTGGATTTTCGATTGTGACCTTAAGCGACTCGCGCGACCATCGTATTTTCGCAACCATGGGAGCCCTAACCATCGCCGCCGCTCTCTTTTGCGATCTCATCTTCCTGCCAGCCCTCCTTAGCCTTTTTGCGACACGCAAGCGCACCTCTCGGTAGACTCGCCAAGACCTTCGGCACTATCGTCGCACGACTCTCCGAGTCGTGTTCACTGGCCACGGCGAGCACCGCGAGCTTGGCTCACATCGCCACGACTTAGGGCAGACATCTACGCCTACTGCGACAAATGCCCAGCAATCCAGCCTTCGAGTTCTTGCCAGTCGACCGGAGGCAGCTTGGACAAATCGGGACGCAGGCGTACGGCGTCGTGAATATAGACGTGGTGGATTTCAGATTGGCTCTTGGTAGTATTCCAGTGGATCAATACCCGGATGCACATGGCGAGCGAACCCGGAACTTCAATCTCGTAGCCACACAGCAGTGGAACCTCCAGCCAACCGAGCTGCCGAGCCGCCAGAGCGGGGAATTCTGCATCCACGTCGCGAGTTACGGTGAAAATCGCGCTCGCAATGTCGCTAGCATCGATCTCGTTGCGACGGATCATGAGCGCCAACATTTGCCGAGTGGCTTGTAGGATCGCATCTCGCGAATTCACTTGTACCGTAGTTGCTCCGCGAACTCCGCGACAGGTCGTGCTCATATTTTCAAACGCTCATTCTGGTTTTATGTGTGCGACATTTGACTCGTTTTTGACCACTAATTGGCTGTCAAGGGGTGCTCGCAGGAGCCCTCCAGTGCGATAATATATCACCATTGAAAGCTTTTGTTCAGAATGTGTTGTAAAAAGGTGTTGGGCATCTTTCTCAAACTCAGATCTCGAAAACCCCAATGATCGATAGCTCGACCAGCCACAGTGACGATGAAACGGGACTTGATCCACGTGAGTACTCGGTATTGATTGTCGATAACGATAAAGCCCATGCCCGTGCTATGACGGAAAGTCTGGAGCGCGTCGGCTATCGTTGCACTGTGGCGACCAGTGGCCCGGATGGACTGCGGAATATCGAACAGAACATGTTCCATGTGGTCGTCAGTGATTTGGTAATGAACGACGTGGATGGCATGCAGGTTTTACAGAAGGCCAAGGCCTCGCTCCCAGATTGTGAAGTAGTGCTGGTGACCGGCCATGCCACAGTTCCCAAAGCGGTAGAGGCCATGCAGGAGGGGGCTTTCACTTTTCTGGAAAAACCGATTACGCCTGGGCGACTTCGAGCAGTTACCGCCAAAGCCGTCGAAGCCTGTCATCTCAAGCAGACCAACACCGAGCTTCGACAACGGCTCGATGAAAGATTCGGCTTCGAAGGGATCATTTTCGCTAGCGCCAAGATGCACGATGTGATCGATCGCATTAAACGCATCGCCCCCACCGACGCTACCGTGTTGATCACTGGTGAGAGTGGAACCGGCAAAGAGATGATCGCCCAAGCCATTCACCAAAACAGCCCACGTAAAAGCAAGCGTATGAAAGCGCTCAACGTCCGTGCGGTTTCGGAAACCTTAGTGGAAAGTGAACTCTTTGGTCACGTCAAAGGGGCCTTTACCGATGCGGCTAGCGATCGTATCGGTGCTTTTGAGTATGCCGACGGTGGCACATTGTTCCTAGACGAAGTTGGGGACATGCCGATGAGCACGCAAATCAAGTTGCTCCGCGTGCTCGAAGAACATCGCATCACCCGCGTGGGTGACAACAAAGCAATCAAAGTCAATGTGCGATTGTTGAGCGCCACCAACCGACCTTTAGAGGAGATGGTCGCTGAAGGGACGTTCCGCAATGACCTCTACTACCGACTGAATATCGTCACTGTCCACTTGCCCGCGTTACGCGAGCGACCTGACGACGTGATTCCACTCATGGATCACTTCCGAAAAATGTTTATCAAGCGGCACGGCAAGCCCTCCTGCAATTTTACGCCGGCCGTGACACGCCGCTTCTACGGCTATCAGTGGCCAGGAAACATTCGTCAGCTGCGAAATTTCGTGGAAACCATGGTAGTGCTCGATACCGACGGTTCACTGGATGTCAACGATCTGCCCCCCGAACTAAGTCAGGATTCCGATTTTTCAACGGATAACCCTGGAGGGACACTGGCTAAAGGTCCGTCGACGGAAGCGAACCTTCCTGGAGCGGGTGATTCGACCCTAATTGGTCAATCGATGGCCGATATTGAGCGTTGGGCAATTGAAGAAACACTCAAGATGACGGCCGGCAATCGCGAGGAAGCAGCCAAGATACTCAGTATCGGAGCGCGGACCCTGTACCGCAAGCTCGATAAATACAAGCACGAGGACGACGGCGGGTCAGTTGATAACGAGGTCCATGAGGCAGAAGAAGAGTAGTTGAAGTGTAACTGTAGAGAACCCAGACTTTCGACGGCCTGTCATAGTTGCTCGACTCTCCGAGTCGATTTCTAGGAGATAAAATACCACAAAGTCCCAACTCGACTCAGAATGTCGAGCGACTTTGTCATTAGGAAATGGATTCATGCCAGTAATACGACAACTGCCGCCAAGCTTAGTCAATAAGATTGCGGCAGGTGAAGTTATCGAACGCCCCGCGAGCGTCGTTAAGGAGTTGCTTGAAAACAGTGTCGATGCTGGCGCGACGAGTATCGAGTTGGCCATAGACGGCGGAGGCATCGAACGGATTCGGATCAGTGATAACGGCTGTGGCATCGCCCCCGATCAAATCGCCCTGGCCATTGCCAGTCATGCGACTAGCAAACTGGAAACGGCCGATGATCTGTTCGATGTACATACTCTCGGCTTTCGCGGTGAAGCACTCGCCTCCATCGCCGAAATCAGCCATCTGACTTTACGCACCCGAACGACCGAGAGTGATTCGGGAGCCGAGCTGACGGTAAACGGTGGAGACGCCTCCCCACTGCAGCCGGTGGGCTGCCCCGTCGGGACCACGCTCGAAGTTCGCAATTTGTTCTTTAATACGCCCGTACGTCGTAAGTTCATGCGAACACCACAGACGGAAGCTGGACATATCACGGAAGCCTTTACGCGCATCGCGCTTGCCTTCCCTCAAGTTAAGATGACGATGACCAGTGGCAATCGGACTGTGTTCGAATTGCCCAGTACCGAATCATGGAGCGAACGCATTCGTGCCTTCTTTGGTGAGGAAGTAGCCGATGCGTTAATCCCTGTTCAAAGCGAACAGGAGACCGCCAGTTTGGCCGGATTCGTGGCTGATCCGTCTGTCAGCCGCAGCAATAATCGCATGCAATACCTGTTCCTTAACGGTCGACACATTCGCGACCGTTCGCTGCAACATGCATTGAGTGAAGCTTATCGTGGATTATTGATGGTCGGTCGATTCCCAGTTTGTTTTTTGCGACTGAAGCTCCCGCCCAATCAGGTCGACGTAAACGTACATCCGACCAAAATGGAGGTCCGTTTTCAGGAGGGGGGAAAGATCTATAGTCAGTTGCTGCAAACTCTTCGACATCAATTCTTGACAAGCGATTTGACTGCCCGCGCACGCCACGTCCCCGGACCTGTGCCTCACGGTTTGCAGGCCCCAGGCGAATCCACCCAGAGTGCGGCGAGTGGGTTCGCCACGCCAGTTTCTCGCGAAGAAGCGCGATGGGACGCTCATGCAGAACGATTGGCTCAGGTTGCGCCGCGATTAAACTTGACCGAAAATATTCCGCCGTTTCGTCCGTTTAATGAGCGGGGCTTCTCGGTTGGTCCGCCAGTAGGTGACAGAGTAGTTGACCAAACAGGAGACAGCGGAGGAGCCAGCGGAGGAGACATAACAGGGTCACGATTCGGAGAATCGTGCGACGATCGTGAGCGAAGTGATCGCACCGGCTCGGCTCAGCCTGAAAGTGCACACAAAACGACTGCGTCCCCATCCGAGGAGTCGTTGAACGGCAATGCCTTGCCACCCGGCGCCGAGACCTGGGACCCTATCACTGCAGGGGGCCAGTCACGTGAGTTCGTTGACTTGCCCGCAGCACCACTTTCCGACCGGCGCGACGCGGCTCACTCTGCGCCGCAGGGCGTCAGCCACTTGGGGTTTCAGGTTCACAACCGCTATCTGATCACTCAAGACGAAGGTGGTATGGTCGTCGTTGATCAGCACGCATTGCACGAACGTATTCTCTACGAACAATTGCGGCAGAAAGTCGAATCGCAGACTTTGGAGAGCCAGAAATTGCTGGTCCCTGAACCGCTGGATTTAACAGCTGCCGAAGCGGCTGCCGCACTCGAAGCTCGGGAATTGCTGTCGAAGATCGGCATCGAAGTGGAACCGTTCGGCGGCGACACCGTCCTGATGACCAGCTACCCCGCCATGCTAGCCAACATGCGACCTGCCGAAGTACTTCGCCAAGTGCTCGAGCCGCTGATGGCCGGTGGCAAAGAGCCGAGCGCCCGCGATTGTTTAGATGAACTATTGAATATGTTAGCCTGCAAGGCGGCGATCAAGGCGGGAGACAAATTGTCCTCAGAAGAGGTGACCGCTTTGCTCGAACAGCGTTATCACTATCAAGATACCCACCATTGCCCGCACGGCCGACCCACCGCCTTATTCTTCAGTCGCGAACAACTGGATAAGATGTTTAAGCGCACTTAGCTCGCTTACGGTCGGGATCTCCAACGGATCATGGCGTTACGAGTAGATTGGGCCTGGGGTGGAGCTTTTTGTAGCTCGGGCCTCAAACACCGCAGATCGATCAATGCTTAGGATGCGCGATGGAATCGCTGGCATCCCCTGCCCAAATAGTCCGACCGCCATCGACTGGCAAGCAAACTCCGGTGACAAAGGGACTTGTGGCGAGAAACACAATCGCTTGCGCTAGATCGTCCGCGGAGCCTTCGCGCTTCAGCAGACAATCGTCGACGATTTTTCGGCGGCGGTCTTGGCTGATACCATCTGCCAGCTGAATTGGCCCAGGCAGCACTGCGTTGACCCTCACTCGAGGATTCCGCTGCGCCAGCTCCACCGCCAATGCCTGTGTCAGCGTCACGATGCTCGCCTTACTGGCAAAGTACGCAGCGAAATCCCGGTAGGGTCGCGCAACGGCCCAATCACCGATATTGATAATCGCCCCACCGCTGGCTTGTTTCGTCATCGCCAATCCAAAATGCTGACTGCAAAGTGCTGTCCCCAGCGTATTGACTTGGAAGAAGTGTCGATAGTCCTCGGCCCGTGTTTGCTCGAGTGGCTTGGGTTCCCAGATGGCCGCGGAGTTGACCAGCACATCGATGCGGCCAAATCGACCGAGCGTTTCTGCCAGCCAGGAACTGACGTTCGTTTCGTCTTGTACGTCACCTGTGAGCAACATGGCCGACTGTCCGCTGTGATTGATTTCAGCAATGAAATCGTTCGCTGGTGGCGAAACTTCGTGGGCGTGAAAGACGAGCCGAAAGCCTTGGCTGAGGAAATACTCGGCAATGCGTCTACCGACACGAGGAGCCGCGCTTCCGGTAACCAATGCCACTGGGGTTGGCGAGTTAAAAAGTCGCTCGTTGCGTTCGGCGGGCGTCTCATTTGGTAACATACGTAACAACTTGATTTGAGATGAACGGGATAAGCAGAATTTAAGATCGTCGCTCGACTCTCCGAGTCGAGTTCGAGCGCCAACCGAATACGCCAATCAATTCACGACTCGGAGAGTCGTGCGACTAAATCAAGTCACGGCTCAGAAAGTCGTGCGACTAATTTTTCGAGGTATCCATGTCCTACATTGTTGACCGCAGAATTATAGCCAGCCTGACAACTTGCGTCGTGTGGTTGCTCCTAGGCACTGCCTCGCGTGGCCAGTTGGCCGATGCTCCGACAGAACCGAATGTCAATAAGCAGCTCCAAAACATCTTCGATGACTACCACGAACAGTATTTAATTCTATTTCCGCTAGAAGCGACCAACTTCGGCGATCCACGCTATAACGATCAACTACCGATTAGCATTTCCGAAGATTTCTTGGCCAAAGAGCGCGCTTTCTACCAACAGATGCTCGAGCGTTTGACCGCAGTCGAACTGACAGTCGCCGATGATACGCCGCGGTTGATGGCGGAAATCCTGAATTATGAATTGACCACGCGCCTCGCCAAGTTTCCCTTCCACTTCGAACGCATACCGTTTAATCAATTCGACGGTCTTCCACTCACCTTTGCACAACTTGGAAGTGGGGCCAGTAGCCAACCGTTCAAAACTGTAAAAGACTACGACAACTGGCTCAAGCGCATCTCCGCTTTCACTACCTGGAGCAAGGTGGCCATTGAGCGTTTTCGTCAGGGGATGGCGGAAAACTACGTGCTTCCAAAGGTGCTGGTAGCCAAGATGGTCGGGCAATTGCTGGATGGCACAATTGTCAATGAGGATCCATCAAAGAGTCTCTTTTGGGGACCGATCGAAAAATTGCCCGAAAGTTTTACTGAATCGGATCGCGCTCGGCTAAATGCTGACTATCGCTTGGCAATCACCGAACAAGTGATGCCGGCCTATCGTCGCCTGGGAGAATTCCTGCGCGACGAATACTTGCCTGTTGCACGTGATTCGACCGGCATATCAGCCTTAGAGGGAGGTCGAGAGCAATACCAGTATTGGGTGCGATTTTGGACCACCACCGATCTCACTCCAGATCAGATATTTGACCTTGGTCGACAAGAAGTCGAGCGCATCACGGCGGAGATGGAGCAAGTCAAAACGGAGATGGGATTCCAAGGAACGTTAGCGGAGTATTTCGAATTTCTGCGCAGCGATCCGCAGTTTAAGCCCTTCAAAAGCCCAGAGGAAGTGCTCGATTTTTTCCGAGGATTGCAAGCGAAATTGCAACCAAGACTGAAAGAAGCATTTTTGCGATCTCCCAAAACTCCATTTGAAATCCGTCGCACCGAGTCGTTTCGCGAAAAAACAGCCAGCGCAGAGTACATGCCCGGCTCGGCCGATGGCGTGCGGCCAGGAATTTTCTATTGTCCGATTCCCAATGCGACAGACTTTAATATCACCAGCGGCATGGAATCACTCTTTTTGCATGAAGCAATTCCGGGGCATCACTATCAAATCTCACTGCAGCAAGAAAACCAGCAACTACCACAGTTCGCTCGATTGCTATGGTACGGAGCCTACGGTGAAGGTTGGGCCTTGTACTGCGAATCGATCGGCGCAGAATTGGGGCTGTATACGGACGCACGACAGAAGATCGGCGCGTTGGGAGATGAAATGCACCGCGCCATTCGACTCGTCGTCGATGTCGGCATGCACTGGAAGGGCTGGACTCGCGAGCAGGCGATTGAGTACATGATGGCTCACGAACCGATTGCCGAAGATGGGGCGGTGGCGGAAATCGAACGCTACATGGCCTTTACGGCTCAGGCGCTGAGTTACAAAATTGGGCAACTGAAAATCGGCGAATTGCGCAAGGCTTGCACTGAACGACTCGGCAAATCCTTTTCGCTTCCTGCCTTTCATGACCAAGTGCTCCGCAATGGCTGTATGCCGCTGAGTGTGCTGGAGCGACGCATGAACTATTGGAACGGAGGTGACGCGATCACTGAACATAAGCTGCACCGAGATGTACCGTACGCCACCGTCGACGGTCATGCATTGCAACTCGATCTATATATCCCCACCAGCGTATCCCAACCAAAGTTGGTTGTCTGGATTCACGGTGGTGGTTGGCGAGGCGGATCTAAGGCCAAACCACCCATTCGCCGCGTGGTTGATGAAGGCTACGCGCTGGCTAGCATCAGTTATCGTTTCAGCGATGAAGCGATTTTCCCAGCTCAAATCCATGACTGCAAAGGAGCCATTCGCTGGTTGCGAGCCCATGCCGACGACTACGGCATAGCTGCCCAGTCGATCGCCGTGGCCGGAAGTTCCGCTGGTGGAACGCTCGCACTGCTATTAGGGACATCGGGTGGCGTTGAAGAGTTGGAGGGAGACATTGGTGGCAATCGCGGCCAATCATCGCGAGTCCAAGCGGTAATCAACTATTTCGGACCAAGTGATTTTGTGTTTCGCGGAGAAACCCAGCCCGACGTGGCTTATTCAGAAAAGTCAGGTAGTTTTGCCTTGTTAGGCGGCAAGAAGTTCGGGGCTGTCAACAAGCAATTGGAGCTGTCAGCCAGCGCCACGCGCTACGTTTCTGCCGATTCTCCTCCGCTGTTGGTGCTGCACGGCTCAGCGGATGAATTGGTCTTGCCCAACCAAGCGGAACGGATCGTCGAAGCCTATCAACAAGCTGGTTTGGATGCGCGGCTGATAATGCTGGACGGCGCCGGTCATGGAGGCGGTCGATTCTTTTGGGGCGAGCATATGCAGGCGGCTATTGAGTTTTTAAAAACTTGCTTTCAGGATGATACGGTTTTAAAGTAAGCAGACGAACAGCCGTTAGTCAATTTGGAGTGCTGCGACTCGTCGTAGCTTTCATTTTTAGGCTCGCATGCACTATACGGGAGCTGGATGGTGCAGGAATCTGGCGAAAAACCAAGTTCCGTTTGATGCACGCCGCATTGAAAGTGAAAGCTGTGCCAAGCCCCAGCACTCCAAAGAAAACTGCGTACCGCCTACTTAGTCACTTCCGGCAGAAGTGACCCACTTGAGCAACTGTCAAGGGAGTAGGGCGGCGAGCTCGGCGAGGATCATGGCAGTGGCGCCCCAGATGGTAGTGTTGGCTGTGTGTATGGTGGGCGCCGACCAAACGACGGAACCACGCGTGAACTGTTGGCGATGCGCGTCGGCAGCGAGCGACAGCGCGGCGAGTGGCAAATGCACAATTTGAGCCACTTCACGCGCGCATGGCTCATAGTCCAAGAGCCTCTCACTTATGGCCACAAAGCTGCGAACATAGTAGTCGCTGTGAAAGACATACAGTGGTAGCAATTCTCCGAGGATCTGCTCCGCTGCAAGCCCGCAGCCAAGCTCTTCCAGAAACTCACGCTCCGCAGCTTGTTGGTGCGATTCGCCCGCTTCCAGACGTCCGCCGGGAAGGGACACTTGCCCCGGATGATCGGGCAAGTGATCAGGACGCACAGTGACCGGGATGGTCCATGTTCCACTACGCGGCTCCAGCAACACCACCACAGCCGCTTGCCGAGCCGTTGGCGCGGGCGGACCAAAATGCCGACCGTAGGCCAACTCAGGGCTGAACGCTTCCCGCGCCTCTTGCCGCGCAGGAATTCTCGCATCGTCCGCTAAGCCGCACAGCAGATGCCTTCGCAGAGTTTGGTATTCGCTCGTCAATGCCTAAATTCCTAATCACTTTTGCTACCGAGGCCACAGATTGTTGTTTGTATCTTCAGAATTCATTCCTCAGTCGGCAATCTCAGAACACATCATCTAAATCTCAAATCTCAAATCTCAAATCTCAAATCTCTAATCTCTAATCTCTAGTCTCTAGTCTCTAGCCCCTAGCCCTTAGCCCTTAGCCTGGCATTTTCACCCAAAGCTGTAATTTAAATCGCGAACATACTCGAGCGCTGCTTCCAACTCGGTCGTCTGCACTCCGGGAACGCGACCACCGCGGTCGCATTGGCACAGCAATAAAAGTTCGTCGTAACTCTCGTTTTCGCGCATCCGTCGATGGGCGCGCGAACCGATGCTGCCATCGAGTATCTTATGCGCTTCCATGTGATGCTCGATCAGCCACGCAGTTCGCTGGCTAATAAACCCCTCCAATGCCTCCAATCCGGCGGCCACGTGATCGCGAGCGTCAATCCCCTTGCCGATATCGTGTAACAAGGCGGCGAGCAAAAACTCCTCGTCGTAGGGGAGCTCATCGCAAGCTAAATCATAGACCTGCAAACTATGGTAGAGCACATCCCCTTCGGGGTGATACTTCGGATGCTGCTTGACTTCCTCAAGGGGCAGGAGCACGGCATAAAAAAGTTGAAAGCGATCGGGTTGATCGTCCATCTCCTGCAAGCTCTGATCGATTTCTAACTCGGGATACTCCTCAGACAGCAGCTGTTCCAATTCAGCGATCGACGCGCGTTCAATGGGCTTGCCAGTGATAGAACTTTTAAACACGTGATTGACCAAATGGGCAGCGTAGATGGTCAGCTCTACGGGAAAGGAGTCCTTCAAGTGGATATGGGTATAGATATGTTCCTCGCCATCTTTTCGCACTCGTTTTCGCTCGACATCGTAAAACAACATTTGTTCGTCAAGCGCGGCTGTGATAGATTCCAAACCATCGGAAAAAACGTGTAAATCGATGTCGGATCCCTGTCGCACATGACCGGTGAGAGTGCTGCCGATGAGCTTGGGTTTAAAACGTTCCAGCAACCGCATGATGCGCAGCGCAGTCAATCGCATGTGCTGCAGATTGTCCGTTCGGGTCTGACCTTCATGCAGTCGAGCAAACGCCTGGATCTCTTCGCGAATCTCAGCGTTGCTCGGCAAGTCGGAGGGTTTGACCCAGCCCTTGCAGATTCGCTGCGCCGCTTTCTGTTTGGCGCGGTAGTATTCTGATTCGTAGCGAAAGTACATCGCACGAGCGGCTTCGAAGCAGATTTGCCGCCTAAGTTTGTTTGATTTCATCCATCACGCCTTAGCGTCAAACAAAAAAGGCCGATAGCCGTAGCGGAAGTCGCCAAGAATTCCGCTTAGTGGGTCGTTTCTGCCGGAAGCGACTGAGTGGGTCGTTTCTGCCAGAAGCGACTGAGTGGGTCGTTTCTGCCGGAAGCGACTAAGTGGGTCGTTTCTGCCGGAAGCGACTACTTTTCGAGGCAAACATCACTCCGATACTTAGTCACGCTCGGCAAGCGTGACCCACTTAGTCACGCTCGGCAAGCCTGACCCACTCAAGCCTGACCCACTAAAACAAGCGTGCCCTACTAAAAATCGTCCGCCGAAAGTCTTGGCCACTTCCGCTACGGTTAAACTATACTCATCAATCCTCTGGAGAAAAAGCCTAAATGTCCGAGCCACCTCCTTGCGAACCCACCGCGGCCGCAGAAGATGAATTCGAGCCATTTCGTTCGTACCTACACATTCTGGCTGAAACGCAGTTGCACGCGCGACTTAAGAGCAAGGTCGATGCGGCCGATGTCGTTCAACAAACGTTGCTGCAAGCCTATCAGGCTCGCGCACAATTTCGTGGCACGACCGATGCCGAGCGAGCGGCCTGGCTGCGGACGATTCTGGGAAACGTCCTGTGTGGTTTGGCTCGTGACTATTCCAGGCAGCGTCGCGATGTGTCGCGTGAGCAGTCGATCCAGGCGGTCGAACAGTCCTCGCTGCATCTAGCCAATCTATTGGCTGCCCACACCTCGTCTCCCAGCGCTTCGCTGCACCGTCAGGATCGCGCCAACGCATTGGCCCAGGCCATGCTCAAGCTTACCAGCGAACAGCGACAAGCGATCATCCTCAAGTACTGGCACGATGCCACACTAGCGGAAATCGGCCAACAACTCGGCAAATCGACGGAAGCTGTGGCTGGATTGGTTTTTCGCGGCATGCAAAAATTGCGCGGCGAAATTCACGAATAGAGCTTTGGCGAAATACCCGAATAGTTAAACGGTAAGACTCCAAACCACTTTGCAGAAGCCAGGGCTACCTGACTATTCGATGGCCTCCAAGTACCAAACGTCTCCCTCCTGAGATAGGTTATACTGATTGGGATTCGCCCGACGCGTTGTTCACCGAACCTACCCTACGATTACTTACTCGCCTCCTTACTCGCCAATCCTCGTGTGGAGCACATGCTATGTTACGGCCATTCTCAAACATTGCCCTAAGCTGCTTGATCCTACTGACTGCGGTTTCGTCGGCGGCACGCGCTGATGTGCAGGATGACGCACGGCGATTATTGCAACAAGGGGATTTCTCGGGTGGTTTCATTGTGCATTTGGGAGCAGGCACAGGTGAACTGACGGCTGCCTTAAAACAGAATGATGCCACGCAGGTTCAGGGACTAGAAGCTGACTCCAATAAAGTAGCAAGTGCGCGAAAGAGACTGGTCGAGGCCAAGCAATACGGCGACATCGCTTTCGAACTTTTTACCGGGGACCAACTACCCTACGTCGACAACTTGGTCAACCTACTAGTGACGGAACAGCTCGGTGATGTGCCGATGGAGGAAGTGCTACGAGTTCTAGTCCCCGAAGGAATCGCGCTCGTCAAAGATACGGAAGGGAATTGGCAACGCACTCAAAAGCCACGCCCCAAGAACATCGACGATTGGTCGCACTACTTGCACGATGCCACGGGCAATTCAGTAGCCAATGATGAAGTCGTCGCCCCGCCCCGGCACTTGCAATGGGTCGGCAGTCCACGTTGGTCGCGACACCATGATCGTATGGCCAGTATGAGTGCCTTGGTCTCGTCGGCGGGGCGCATGTTCTACATCATGGACGAAGGGAGTCGTATCTCGATTCAGTTGCCTCCGAAATGGAAGTTGATCGGTCGCGACGCTTTTAACGGTACAGTGTTGTGGAAACGCGACATCGCCAATTGGCAAACGCACTTGTGGCCGCTCAAGAGTGGCCCAACCCAACTCTCTCGTCGACTGGTCTCGACGGAGGATCGGGTATTTGTGACTTTGGGCTACGATGCCCCTCTCACTGCGCTGGATGCTAAGACGGGCGAAACACTGCTCACTTACGAGGACTCCGACGCCACCGAGGAGATCATTCACACCGATGGACTGTTGTTCTTAGTAGTTCGCAAGGGAAAAGCCGAACTGGCCGACTATGCTCCGGCCAATGGACGTGTCGGTGATCAAGCGTCCGTGAAAGAATTGTTTTGGAATGAAGAGCCACGAGTGCTCATGGCTTTCGAAGCAGCGACTGGGAAAAAACTGTGGGCTAAACAGACGAAGATTTCGCCGCTCACCCTGGCCGCCGACGGATCGCAGATTTACTACCACGACGGCAACCGAGTTGCCACGCTCAACAAGTACTCGGGGGATTTAGCTTGGGAATCCGATGAGGTCACCCGCCGCACTTCGTTCACGTTCAACTTCGGCCCACGCTTGGTGATTCACGACGGAGTTGTGCTCTACGCTGGGGGTGACGGCAAAATGGCCAGCTTCGACAGCAAATCGGGTAAGCAACTGTGGACTTCGCAACATCCCAATTCGGGCTATCAATCCCCGCAAGATCTGATGGTCATGAAAGATTTGGTATGGTGTGCTCCTACCACTTCAGGCAAAGACACTGGGGTTTTCACCGGACGTGACCCACGTACAGGCGAAGTCAAAAAGGAGTTTCCCCCTGACGTCGACACCTACTGGTTTCACCATCGATGTTACATCGCCAAAGCCACCAACAATTTTTTGATGCCCTCGCGAACGGGAATTGAATTCGTCAATCCCGACCAAGAGCATTGGGACATTAACCACTGGGTCCGCGGCGGCTGCCTGTATGGCGTCATGCCCTGCAATGGTTTGACCTATGCGCCCCCTCATAACTGTGCTTGTTACCCAGAAGCCAAGCTGTTTGGATTCAATGCCTTGGCTCCTTTGGCTCCCACGCGTCCCATACCGGCTGAAGTTGCCGAGGAAGGCCGCCTGGAGCAGGGACCCGCCTATGCTGAAGAGATGGGCGAATTCGTGCAAGGCATTAATGACTGGCCAACTTATCGGCACGATGAAGCTCGCAGCGGTACGTCCCACGCAGAGATCCCTGGCGAGATTGCATCGAAGTGGACGACGGAGCTAGGGGGACATTTGACTTCGCCAGTCATCGCTGGTGGCCGTGTGTACGTCGCCAGAATCGATGAGCACACGCTATACGCACTCGACGAGCAGACGGGTGAAACCACTTGGAGCTTCACGGCCGGCGCGCGAATCGATTCGCCTCCCACGGTTCAATCGGGCCGAGTACTGTTTGGAGCGACCGACGGCTGGGTCTACTCGTTGCGGGCTAACGACGGTGCGCTAATTTGGCGTTATCGGGCCGCCCCTATCGATCGCCGAACCATGGCCTACGAACAACTCGAATCACTGTGGCCCGTGCATGGCAGTGTGTTAGTGCATAACAGCCAAGTCTACTGCGTAGCTGGGCGCTCCAATTTCCTTGATGGTGGTTTGCGCCTTGTGCGACTAGAACTCGAGACAGGCAAGAAACTGTCTGAGACCATCATGGATGAAACCAATCCCGAAACTGGCAACAACCTGCAAGAGAAGCTGCAAATCCTGCAAATGCCCGTCGGATTACCCGATATCTTGTCGTGCGATGGGACACATATCTTCATGAAGTCGCAGAAGTTTGACTTGGAAGGGAATCGTTTGGAGATTGGACCTAATTCTGGTGACTTTGTGGGACAAGTGCAAAAGCAACGCGGGCCAGATGCGCACATCTTTGCACCCATGGGCTTCCTGGATGACACTTGGTTCCATCGTAGCTATTGGGTCTTAGGCCAGAGCTTTGCGGGTGGCCATGGAGGTTATTATCAAGCCGGACGTTTTGCACCCTCGGGACGAATCATGGTCAATGGCAATGGTTACGTTTTCGGTTATGGACGCAAGCCCGAGTATTTGCGTTGGACCACGACGCTGGAACATCAATTGTTTGCAGCCGACCCCAACCCGCCGGAGATCCCTGAGGGGTTTGGCAAAAAAGGAGCGGCTGCTAGCGGTGGCGAATATGCGCAGTTTCCTAAATCTCCGAGCCTAGATCCAACCAATAAACCGCTCACGATCGAAGCTTGGGTGACCACCACGAAAACCGATGGAGTCATTGTGGCTCGTGGTGGTCCGACGACTGGTTTCGCTTTGATACTGCAAGACGGACAACCTACATTCTTAGTTCGCACTGAATCGGAACTGAACGAGTTGAAAGCAGACAAGCGGATTGTCGGAGGCTGGCATCACGTGGTGGGGATGATCACGCCCGACTTGGAAATGCGGATCTATGTTGATGGCCAGCGGGTGGCTACTGGTTTCTCTCAAGGATTCGTCAGTCACGATCCTGCACAAGCGATGGAGATTGGCGCCGATGCCGGCACCGCAGTGGGAAACTATGACTCACCCAATAATTTCACGGGGATCATCGACGAAGTGCGTGTCTACTTTGAAAGCTTCGAAGATGATGCAATCGCCAAACGCTTCGCCGATGAAGCTGAGCTATCCGACGAAGCGGTACTGGCTGTTAGCTTCGACGATGGCTCAGCTCGTGACCATTCGCTCAATCGAAACAATGGCACTGTCGAAGGTGGCGAATTGGTTGAAGGGAAATTTGGAAAAGCGTTGAAATTTACCGCGTCGACAGCCGCAGGCGGAAAGAAAGGGAAGGCCAATGCTGCCAATGCGGCCAAGGAAAACAATCAAGGCAACAGCTTGGTGAAACCCAAGTGGACACAAGATGTACCCATCTACGTTCGCGGCATGGTGCTGTCCGGTTTTCGGCTGTTCATTGTTGGCCCACCCGACATCATTGACGAAGAAGCCACCTTCAAGCAACTCAGCGAAAAAGATCCCCAAGTGCAAGAGTTACTCGAGCAGCAGGATCAAGTGCTCGACGGTCGCGATGGTGGGTTACTGTTGGTCGTGAATACCGAAACAGGCAAAGTCGATCACCAACTACAACTTGATGCGCTCCCCGCCTGGGATGGACTGGCCGGTGCCAACGGCAAGCTCTACCTTAGCACACTGGACGGACGAGTTATGTGCTTTGGTAAATAGTGCATTTCAATGCTCGATATTGTTATGGACGAGGTTACGAGTCCAATTTGCGTTTGACGTAGCGGAAGTAATCTTTTGGCACAATGCTAAGCAACTACGTCACCTTCCTCGAAAGCTTTATCATGTCTCACAACTGTCTGGCAGTCGTAGTGGCTATGTGCCTTGCCAATCAACTAGTCGCGCAGGGGCTGGATGATTTTTATCAGCTTGGCCCCGATTCACTGGTCCAGCAGGGGGTTCCTCAAGGCAAGATCACCGGGCCGCATGTCGTCAAGTCAGAGGCTTATCCAGGCACGCAGCATACCTATTGGGTCTACGTACCAGCTCAATACAACGAAGCTAGCCCGGCGAGTCTAATGATTTTCAACGACGGCCAAGCGTTCATGGCCCCCGATGGTTCGATACGCGCCCAAAACGTAATGGACAATCTCATTTTTCGACGTGAGATCCCAGTGATGATTGGTGTCTTCATCAATCCCGGTAGAACCCCGGAACAACCCGAACCGACGTCCAGCAATTGGGGAGACCGGGATACGAATCGACCGACGGAATACAATTCGCTTGACGATCGTTATGCCCGCGTCATCATTGACGAACTACTCCCTGAATTGAATGCTCAATACAACCTCGCCTCGGATCCCCAACGCCGTGGGATTGGGGGGGCTAGTTCGGGAGCCATCGCAGCTTTTACTGTAGCTTGGGAGCGTCCCGATCAGTTTCATAAAGTGCTGAGCATCGTGGGCAGTTTTACCAATATCCGCGGCGGCCATGTCTACCCGGAGAAGGTCCGCGAGTCCGACAAGAAAGAGATCCGCGTCTTCTTTCAAGACGGTCGCAATGACAATCGCGGTCAGCGTCGCGGCGGCGAATACGATGAGAAATGGGACTGGTTCAAACAGAATGTACGGCTCGTAGAAGCCATGACCGAGAAAGGTTACGACATCAACTACGCCTGGGGCATCGGGTTGCACGGCAGCAAGCAAGGTGGCGCGATGCTGCCAGAAATGATGCGTTGGCTATGGCGCGACCATGGTGCCCATACCGACCCTACCGATAGTGTCGAACGAGCCTTCAATGCAGCCGCTGCCAAATAGCGAAACGGCGGCGATCAGGTGTGGTAGATGTAACGGGGACCCACGGAGCAAGTCTCTTAAGCAAGAGACAATATCTCCCATCGATTGCCCAGCTCACGTTTCGAATTGTGCACCGCCCCGACGCCAGTGTGACGTCGAGGTTCGAGGGAAATCTAAGCGAATCAAATGCGACCTAACGAGAATTAGCTAGTTCGTCCTGCGGCGGTAGCCAATTACCCCACCCAAGACGGCCAACAAGGAGAATGTCGAAGGCTCTGGAACAGCGCTAATCTGCCCCACATTCATATAACCCAGGTCGCGGAAAATGCTTTGTTCTAGCGAGCTGAACAGTCGGGCGTTAGGGCCGAAATCAGAGTTGGCCAGCATCAGCATTCCAGCGTAAGCCGCGTTTTGGTCATCCAAGTGCGCGCCACTACTGCCTTCCTTGAAAGTTGTGGGAGTATACAAACCGTACCGACCTTCTGTGCCGTTGAAGAACAATCCTCCCTCTGGGCTTTTCCCACCAACCAGCAGCGACTCGTAATTGGTCTCGTTTAAGTTCGAACCAGCAAAAACTGAATTGCCGTCTTTGTCGGTAATGAATTGATCGAACTTTGCCCAGGAACCGTCCGTGTTGACGACGTCATAGGATTGGTAACCGTCGTTCGCTCCTATACCCCCAGTCGTCGATATGCCACTTGCAAATCCGAACGCGTGAGAAAACTCGTGATACGCCGTCGAGTACCAATCGGCTTGGTCGCTGGCGACCGTCACATTGTGGTCCAACTGCCATGTGAATCCAAAATTCACGGCAACCGATCCATCGGAGGTCGCTCCGTTCAAGTCAGTTCCGAAAAGCACCTTATTGCGAACAACTTCCCCTAGCCCAAAGCCTGCCGCGCGACCATCTTTATAATTGGTACCCGCCCCCATCAGCGTATCCCCCGTTGCACTGCCGTTAACATCCAAAACGAGATTGGCGGAGTAGCTCGAAAACGCGGTTGCAAATTGGCTAGCAGCCGTTTCCAATGCATTTCTTCTCTGCTGGCCTTCAACACCTCCCTTATTGAAGCCTTGGCCCGCTGCGTCCGTGTAGTTAAACGAAAACACAATGTCTGCTTGCGACTGGCCGCTGGATAATACGCCAGCCATAAACGCGAACATAGCAAACCACAACCGATTCATGATGATCTTCCACATAGTCATTCCGTGGCGCCGAGAAAATCGGCGTCCCAGCGTAGTCTAATCTCGGCTAACCCGACGGCCCAGGCTAGGTGGACGAAGTTTCCCGGAAAAGGGGGGGCATTCATTCCAAATTCCGATGGGGGACACGGCACATGCTCGGAGCGATGTGCCAGGCCGCTCACAAGCGGTGTCCCCGCGGCCTTCACTTGAATTCAGTACAAGCTCGGGAAGACACTTACAGCCGCTTGGCACGCAGGTCGTAGGTTTTTCCGTCCATTATGCATTGACCGGTCTGATCCGTTGAACTTAGGGGCAAGTTCCATTTTTCTTTGGAGGTTGAATTCGTCCAGGCAAACACGATGGTCCCAGCTTTGATCGTCCAACGTCCTTTGCCCGTTTTTTTGTTGAAGGGGTCTAACCAAACCACACTTCCATCCACGCTGAAAGTGTAGTGCCAAACCCACTTGTCCACCCGTACCTCCCAGCGACCTGCTGGCTCTTCAGAAAATTGCATATTGGCTTTGAATTTCTTGGCCAACTCTAAGATCGCCGGTTTTTGGTTGATGATTGCTTGCCCGGGACAATTAAAATGTCCATTGGGATTTCCCCGCTCTACAAATAGTGAATGATGCGCCAATCCGCTTGCGGTGCGGCTATCGGATATTGCAAGTGCAACGTCGTACACAACGTGCGCGAAGGATGTAATGACAGCCGCTGATTTGACCTGTTCCCGCGTAATGTCACCGTTCTCAACCGCCTGAAACTCGATACTCAAGTGACGATTGGTATTCTCCGTGGCTCGATCGGCATATGGAAGTCGAACATAAAAGCCGACTTCTCCACTCCGATCAATTGCTAGATGGGAGGGAGGGGGACTGGGTTCCTTGTTCTTCCAAGTCCCTACTAAGTTTGCGAGCGTAACTAAACCGCTGGTATTATGCATGACTATTCCCACAGGTTTGCTCGGTCGCAGGTATAGCGGGAATTTGTAATTTAGTGTGTGGATTTTTCCTGTAAAATCGGAAACTTTAATACTTTGCTCGGAGAGTTTTGTCCTCAGTAGTTCGTTGACGTCAGGTATGCCTGCCATTTTGATTCATCCTTGCGACATAGAGATAAAAAATACTTACACGAGTGCCAAATCTCTTCGGCTAACAATTTTATTGCCATTGTTCATCGCATGTGACAAAATTATTCCCGCGTTCGAATGATTCAAACAAGTCTCGGACAGTCCAAAATCATTCCTCATCCGCCGGTTGTTCGCCAGCATGAGTGCGTGGCGGTGTGCGTTGTTGTTTGCAGATCTACGACCTACTGAACTAAAAGCATCGTCAATTTTGATCGTCGCCTTTTCGTCTGACTCCGAATTGGTGGTGGGGCAGGGGCTTGTCGACGATTTCGAATGCGCTGCGTCGCGCAAACTGGTCGGCAACCATTGATGCGAAATTCGGATCGTATAGCCCCGAATGTGCGTGCAGCAAATAGCGAAGCGTTAGCGGCTGTGCGCGAGAAATACTCGCACTTTCTACCAGCCCGTAGGCAGCTCCCATCCAACCATCCTGCCGCACATGCCAATGCGACGGATAACGCGGATTGTCAGGGTGATCGAAAAAGGTAATCCCTTCCACTGTATTCTTTCGCTCCACGCCGGTGCCGATTGCCACTGGGCCGCTATAGTCCATCCAACGCGCGGGCTGACCAAAGCACTCTTGCTCTCCCTTGGCACCTTCGCTGTTGGCGAGCTGACCACCACCAAAATGCGATGAAATCCCTTTGGCCACACGCACCGCAAAAAACCCGAAGTTCGTCTGCTCCAATTCAATTGTCTCGTCATTGGCGGTAGGTCTAAGGGTGAACTGTACTTCGAGCGCATGCTCTGCGACCTGACCTTCCGCCGCAGAATCAACTGGTAGCAAGGCGGCGATCAGCTCTTGCTCCATCACTTCCTTCCCCTGCGGGTCGTACCAGCCCAGCAGCACGGCCATCACCGCTTCGCCATCCCCATCTTGGTAGCACAACCATTGTTTCTGCCGCACGCTGGTACCATGACCGTTTCCCCAGAAGTCGAGCCCATTGAGTTTGTTGTGCGCAAACCAAATCGATTGATGGTGGTCATGGTCGGGGGCACCGGGATGCCCCATACGTGTCAGCATGGCACCAGAAGGACCGCGCAACGGAAAGAAATAAGGACGAGGATAGTTATCGCCAAAGTGCCAGCGTACCTTTTCGACACCATCGATCGAAAACGCCACTTGGTGATCAGCTAGCGGCACCACCTCGCACCGCTCTTGCCCCCAACCAATGCAATCCGGGAAAACTCCAATCGCCAACCATAGTACTAGCCACTGACGATACTTCGACATGCTGCCAATCTCCCCAAAGAGTCTATGTCCCCTTGTTGCGGCTGGATGCCCATCGACCCTATTTATAGGCGCAGAGGAGCCAGCGGACAGTCAATCTTATCAGGGGGAATATAGAATGCTACAACCCGTTGCGCCGTTGTTACGTCAAACGACTTGACGCACAGCATTTCGTTTAACGCCGAGCCGCAGTAGCCGCGAGGCTACCGAAATGGTTGGCTGAAATAGGTAGCACGAATCAAGCGAGTCCCTCGCCTTCCGTCAACTTGAGGCTATGCAGGCGACAGCAGGTGTGGTGCCCTACGATGAACAATTGCAGAACGGGTGCAGACTGTTGGTTAGCACTTCTCCGCTACAACAACTGGAAGCCGGCGGGCTGAACTGTCACCAGCCGACATGTGAGCGACCGAACGCGGATAGCTCGCTTCGTGCTTGGCGTACTCGATCGACTTTGCCAATTCAGCTTGCATGGCCAGGGCTTGTCGACGGAAATGGAGATAGGCTCCCATGGTAGTGTGTGCATATTCGAATTTCTGAAAGCCCAGCCACATGGCGCTCCACGCGGTTTTCAAATAATGTCCACGTGTTTCACGCTGCCGCAATAGGCTTCGCGCCACATTAAAGAAACCACGCAGCATCCGCCGCCACTCCCAAGCATTGGGGCGGTGCCGCGAGTTCAATTTCAACCGACGCGCGGTATCCAGCACACGCCCCATAAAAGCTTCGGGCGAATAAATATTGTCGATTACGCGACTCAGCTCAGTGTAAATCTCTACCCGGTCTCGCATCGTCACAAAGTTCAAACCGCCTAGAGTCTGATCGAGGCCGACAGAAATCTTTAAACGGTACGCTTGATCGGGCACGTCGATCCGCTGATGCTCGGCCGATATTAATCGCCGCTCGCGACCCAGTCGGCGAGTCAATTGAGTATTGGGCAATGCGGTCAATAGCCCGACCATCGCCAACGAAATACCACTCTCACGAATGAATGGAATGAGCTTTTCATCGACTCCCTCAGGCTCCGAGTCAAAGCCCAAAATGAAACCCGCAGTGACCGAAATCCCGGCCGCATAGATCCGGTGAATGCGCTCGATCAACGGTCTGACGGTGTTGATCCGCTTCTGTGTTTGTGCCAACACATCATTGTCGGGAGTTTCGATCCCTAGAAAGACATAACGAAACTGGCAGGCGTTCATCAGTTCCAAGAGCTCGTCATCGTCAGCCAGGTTAACACTGGCTTCGGTTGAAAGCACAAACGGATAGTTGTGCGCGCGCATCCATTTGGCAGCAGCTTCCAGCACCGGTTTGATTTTCAATCGATTGCCGATGAAATTGTCGTCGGCGATGTCGACCCAACCGCGGTAGCCTAAGTCATACAGCCGCTGTAACTCCGCTACCCATTGCTCGGGGGTCTTCACTCGCGGCTTGCGACCGAACAACTCAATCACGTCGCAAAACTCACAATTGTAGGGACAGCCACGCGACGACTGCAGGCCAGCGTGTAGATAGTCGTCGAATGAAATCAAATCCCAGCGCGGAATTGGGCTGCGAGTAATATCTACGGTCGCATCCGGCTCGAACTTGCCAAACGCGCAGCCCGCTTCCCAACTCTTCAGCCAGACTGGTATCGACGATTCACCTTCGCCCACCACCACGGCGTCCGCCGCCTCGTACAAGTCAGGTTGGCTAGTCGGATCAGGTCCGCCGACGACTGTGTATTTGCCATGCGATTGAGCCAATTCAAGGACCCGCATGATCCCTGGTTGCTGTGCCAACATGCCACCCGTGCAGACCACGTCGGCCCACTGCAAGTGGTCCGTCGTCAATGCCTGGACGTTCAGGTCTACAACCTGCAGGTGCCACTGTGCCGGGAGCAACGCGGCCACTGTCAGCAACCCCAAGGGTGGCGCCGTGGCTTTGGCGCCGATCGACCGCGCGCCTTCCACAAAATTCCAAAAATTTGACTCTTCAAACTTCGGTTGTACTAGCAGACAATTGAGTTGCTCGGCAGGTTTGTTCAGCACGCGTGGTATCTCATGAATTTCGGTGAAGTGAGCTGAAGCGACGCCTGAGCAGCCTTAGGTCACACAGCAGCAGTAGCGTGGGCTGGTCGACTAGCCCTGTAATGTGTCACGCAATATTTGGGGCAAAGCCCAGTCTAGTTCGCGCTATTCGATTTTGAAAACCCGACGCTGGTTTTCCAGCAAAGTTGCAGGTTTTCCCAACCTCTAGGGAGTCGCTGCGCAAGCAGCAAACGTAAGCAGTTCTTGCGGAAAATTCCACAACTTCCTCGTCGACCGTGTGCGTCGAGTGACGAAATGCGAACTATGGCGGCAGTCGCACTCGGCAAGTGCGACCCACGGTTTTGTGCGACCCACATCTGTACAACCCACTGCATGTGCGACTTCAGCTTCAAACGAAAAAAGCCTAGCAGTTTGGCTGCTAGGCTTTTTGTGTCTACTTCGATAAATACTGTCCGCAGGGGACAGACTGCACTATTTGAGCTCGACGGTAGCGCCAGCTTCTTCGAGTTCCTTCTTGACCTTTTCAGCGTCTTCTTTGGAGACACCTTCTTTGATCTTGGCGGGAACGCCTTCGACCAATTTCTTGGAGTCCATCAGGGAGGCGCCGGTGATGTTCTTAACGACCTTTACAACGTTCAATTTGGCATCGCCAAAGCTGGTCATAACTACGTCAAATTCGGTTTGCTCTACGGCTTCAGCGGCACCGCCACCTTCGGCGGGAGCCATCATCATCATGCCACCGCCAGAAGCGGCTTCGATGCCATGCTCTTCCTTGAGGTAGTCGCTGAGGTCTTTGGCTTGCTTGAGTGTCAAGCCTACGATCGAATCTCCCAACTGCTTGATGTCATCTGCGAATGCTGTTTCTGACATTTCTTATTACACCTTTATACGGAACTTGAAACTTGTTTTGTGAAAATCTAACTTGTGTACTCGAACGAAAAACAAAGGCTGGCCGCGCGTGGAGTTGGTTGCCAGCGGAAAGTTCTGCCTATGCTTCACCCTCCTTATTTTCAACCAACTGTTTGACTTGACCGGCCAGCTTGGCTCCAGGGCCAAGGAGCTGTGCGGACAGATTTGCACCAGGGCTGAGGATCTGGCCGACCACCAGCGAAATCTGTTCTTGACGGTTGGGCCATTTACTGATGGCTAGCACCTGCTCAGCAGACAGCGTTTCGCCGTCCATCACGCCACCCCTCAGTTCGAATTTGGCGAACTGATTGCTCTTCACGACAGCAGTAATCTCTTTGCACAGGCTGACAAAATCATCGCAGCCCCAAATGACGGCCATCGAGCCCTGTTTGCCAGCAAACAGGCTATTCAGCGTAGTGTCGGAAGTAGCACGTCCGGCCAAACTGCGTTTGACCACCAACATGCTAACCCCCTTTTCGCGCATCAGCTTGCGAATTTCGTAGGTCTTAGCTGAATTCATACCGATGACATTGGCGATGATAGCATCGCTGACGCCGTCGAGCCGACCTTTGAGTTCGTCGGCAATCAAATTTTTAACGTATTTACTCATGATTTACTCTGCCCAATTAGGCGGCTACGCGGACGCTGGGGGACATGGTGGCACAAATGGCGATGCTCTTGATGTAGGTGCCCTTAACAGCTTGTGGCTTCAAGCTGTTGACATAGGCCATAAAGGCTTCAACATTTTCTGCCAGCTTCTGCGCGTCGAAGCTGAGCTTGCCGACGATGGCATGCAAGTTGGAACCTTTGTCGTTGCGAAACTCAACTTTACCCGCCTTGTATTCTTGCACGACGCGAGTGACATCCATGGTCACCGTACCGGCTCGAGGTGAGGGCATCAGGCCACGTGGGCCGAGTACTTTTCCGAGCGGCCCCACCAAACCCATCATGTCGGGTGTGGCAATGCACACATCGAAATCGGTCCAGCCATCTTTGATCTTCTTGGCTAAGTCTTCCTGTCCGACTGTGTCGGCACCCGCTTGTTCAGCAGCAGTGGCTAGATCTCCCTTGGCGAAGACAATGATGCGCTGCGTCTTGCCAATTCCATGTGGCAGGACGACCGAACCACGAACCAGTTGATCGGCTTGAGCGGGATCGATACCCAAATGCATGTGGATCTCAACGCTCTGATCGAACTTCCTGGCGGGGAAGCTCTTGAGGATTTCAATCGCCTGCACGAGTGGTAAGGGTGTGGTTGTGGTGGGTGCTTTGGCGACCATCGCCTTCATCGCTTTTGTTAGTTTTACCATGATTTAACCTTCCACCTCCAGGCCCATGCTCCGCGCGGTTCCTTCGATCATGCGGGTGGCATGTTCGAGATCACGAGCGTTCAAATCGGCCATTTTCTTGTTGCAAATATCGACGATCTGCGCCTTGGTTACTTTGCCAACCTTCTTCTTATTGGGCTCACCAGAACCACTCGCAATCCCCGCCGCTTGCTTGAGCAAGGCGGCGGCGGGTGGACTCTTGGTCACAAATTCAAAAGTACGATCTGAGAACACTGTCACCACCACTGGAATTGGTGTGCCGTTATATTCTTTTGTTCGTTCGTTGAACTGAGACACGAACTGTCCCAGGTTGATACCGAACTTACCCAAGGACGTACCTACAGGCGGGGCCGGCGTGGCAGCACCTCCGGGTACCTGAAATTTGGCTTGTCCGACGACTTGTTTCGCCATTCACTTATACTCCAACTGTTTTCGCTTTGATCTATGTTAGCTCTAGCTTCGCTCTTATCATCTCGCCATGATCCGCGACCGGAGAACAGGGCGAGCTCAGTTTTGGTGGATGTTCACTCTCAGGCCATCAATTCTTCTCGTAGCGGAAGCCGCCACAAGTCTTCGTCGAGCGTGTTTGAACGACCGGCTATGCCGCGGCTCCGGGGAGAGCTCTGACAATGACCAACCTCACGCCAGCTGCCTGATCAAATCTCTTCAATTTGCCAGTGATCGATTTCCACAGGTGTACTGCGACCGAAGATGCTGATGATGACCGTCACGCGGCCATTGGACTCATCAACCTTCTCCACTTCGCCCTCCAAGTTTTGGAAGTTCCCCTCCTTGACCCGTACACGATCACCGTTTCGAAAGGGGATCGCCGTTTTCATGGCGGGCTCTTCTTCGTCTTCGTCGACAGGCTTCTTGACGATCTTTTCCACATCCTCGGGAAGCATCGGCGTCGGCTTGCCACCAGAGCCGGTGAAATCACCGACGCCTGGCGTTTCCCTAACCAAGAACCAAGAGTCATCATTGATAGCCATGTAGGCCATCAGATAACCTGGGTAGAGCTTGCGTTTAACTACGCGGCGAGTGCCATTACGAGCGTAAGTGACGACGTCCTCGGTGGGGACTAAGATCTCACCGAAGTGCTCCTCCATGCCAGCCATTTTAATGCGCTTATTCAACGCATCGCGAATTCCATCTTCGCGGTTGAATGCCACCTTGATGATGTACCAGTCCATACCGGTAGCAGCACCTGCGGTGGGAGAATCGTCTGGCTTTTCTTTGTCACTCACTTGGCACCCCCGCCAGTACAAACGATCGTGACCGCGTCATCCATCAATGGTGACCGTCACTGCCATCTCCTGGCTAGGAAGATATTTTTTAAAGTAATTCAATATTCACTAGCACTAGACAACACAATTGTCCAGTGCCGAAGTTCCTACAACGTGCAACCTAGCGCTGCACCTAACCGAACGGATCGCCCGATTAGGCAATGCCCATCGCACCAAACAGGAACTTCCATAACGCGTCATAGCCAAACAAAATCGCAGACAGGAACAGGATCGTGAAAATCACCACGATCGAAGCTCGAATCAGCTCGCGCTGTGTTGGCCACGATACCTTATTAAGCTCAGCTTCGACTGAAATCAAAAAATCAGCGAACTTGGGCCAGTTTACCAAACGGTAGCCAATCCAACACCCCACACCCGCGAGTGCGAGGGCAATTAAATAACCAATGGCTCGATTCTGGTCGCCCACACTAGGGGCGATGAATAGAGCGTGCGCTCGCCAAGCTGCTACAGCCGCCACCACGAAAATTGACAAGGCAGTTATCTGCCTAACCATTTTCCCTTGGTTGCGCTTGTACAACCGCGATGCAAACAATTCTTGCATCAGCGGGCGCGATTGTAAAACAGTTTCTTTTGAACTCATGTGCTACTCAGTAAGTTTACCGTCGCTCGACTCCTTGAGTCGAGCTCCAACACGCCCCGAACACCACCTTCCCGCCTCGACGCGGTCGCGTCAAGCGAGTGTTTTGTCGTCACTGACCATTGAACCTGCGACGTCTGTCACGACTCGGAGAGTCGTGCGACGTTTGCCAGGACTCGGAGAGTCGTGCGACGATTAGGCATCATTGGCAAGCAGGGGCGGAGGGACTTGAACCCGCAACCGCTGGTTTTGGAAACCAGTGCTCTGCCAATTGAGCTACACCCCTAGCGGTCGTATTACGCTTCCAAAGTGAAAGTTGGCTGCCTCGGAAAATTTCTCCCGAGACAGCCCACCCTGGTAGTTCTATCAATCTGGAAACTAGCAGCAGTGGTCTTCCGAAACGCAAACTGGCGCCCCAGATACCCACGAGTCCCAATGAGACTCGGCTACCTATTTCTACTCGATGATCTTCGTGACCACACCCGAGCCAACGGTCTTACCGCCTTCACGGATGGCAAAACGAACACCATCGTCCATCGCGATCTTCTTTTGCAGTTCGACTTCAATTTTGACGTTGTCACCAGGCATGCACATTTCAGCACCGACCAAATTGGCCGAACCGGTTACGTCTGTGGTACGGAAGTAGAACTGCGGGCGATAGCCGCTGAAGAATGGCGTGTGACGGCCCCCTTCATCTTTGCTCAAGCAATAGATCTCAGCCTCAAACTTCTTGTGCGGGGTAATCGAACCGGGCTTGGCCAGAACTTGACCACGCTCGATGTCATCCCGCTTCATACCACGCAGCAAGCAACCAACGTTATCGCCAGCGCGACCTTCGGTCATTTCCTTGCGGAACATTTCCACACCGGTAACGATCGTCTTGGTAGCCATATCCTTCAGGCCGATCAACTCGACTTCTTCGCCGACCTTGACCACACCGCGCTCAACTCGACCGGTGGCTACAGTACCGCGACCTTCGATACTGAACACGTCCTCGATCGCCATCAAAAATGGCTTGTCTTCTTCACGCGAGGGTTGAGGGATGTAGCTATCGACCGCGTCCAGCAATTCCGAGATGCACTTGCTGGCTTCTGGATCGGCCGGGGAATTGTAAGCTGCTAGCGCATTCCCCTTAACGATTGGAATGTCGTCACCGGGAAAATCGTTCTTGCTGAGCAATTCGCGAATTTCCAACTCGACCAATTCGAGCAACTCAGGGTCGTCGACCAAGTCGCATTTATTGAGGAAAACAACGATCGCGGGCACGCCGACCTGACGAGCCAGCAACACGTGCTCTTTGGTCTGTGGCATCGGGCCGTCAGCCGCACTTACAACCAAGATCGCACCGTCCATTTGAGCGGCGCCAGTGATCATATTCTTGATAAAGTCAGCGTGGCCGGGACAGTCGATGTGCGCATAGTGACGATTTTCAGTCTCGTACTCTACGTGCGATACGGCGATAGTTACCGTCTTAGTGGAGTCGCGGACCGTGCCACCTTTAGCGATGTCGGAATAGGCCTTCGCCTTTGCCAACCCCTTGGCTGCTTGCACGGCCAGCAATGCGCCGGTAGTGGTTGTCTTGCCGTGGTCAATGTGACCGATAGTGCCGACATTGCAATGCGGCTTTGTACGTTTAAACTGCTCTTTGGCCATTGTTCGCTACACCTAACAACGAAAAACTGTGTGAATCACGAGGACGCTGTGCCCACGTTTTGACCAGGACTAAAAACTAAACCCATGCCGCATGGCACCTCGCTCGACAATCCTGTTAGTCTCCGAGCAAGAGCTGTTGGTGGGACTTGAACCCACGACCTCTTCCTTACCAAGGAAGTGCTCTACCAACTGAGCTACAACAGCCTCCAAGCTCTCGGTAACTCGAGAGCGGGTGAAGGGAATCGAACCCTCGTATTCAGCTTGGAAGGCTGCTGCTCTACCATTGAGCTACACCCGCTTCCTATCGGTAGAATGGTCAGGTCGACAATTCCCTACAGTTTGCCACCACGGCTTCGGTTCGCCAATGGGAGGTACAGGATTCGAACCTGTGAAACCGAAGTAACGGATTTACAGTCCGTCCCCTTTAACCACTCGGGCAACCTCCCGGAAACCGG
>JBGSNE010000266.1:0-71645 GCA_041739785.1 Pirellulaceae bacterium | reverse complement strand
AACAATGAGAAATTGACTCTTAAAACAAAATAATTGGGCACTGGCAGCAGCAATGGAAACACTCGACGACGAAACCAAAAAATAAAACCACTAATCGCCTACAGGCACCCACACCGATTGATGTTTAGTCAGCAGTCTCCGGAGCGGGCTGCTGAAGCGCGTCCATAGATGACATAGATATTTAATTGCGATTGGCGTTGACGCTCACTGTACACTAGCTGCAGCCTGCGCAGGCGACGGCGGGCGGAAAGCTGGCAGGACCACTATTGCTGATAGCATGCATGACACCATGATACCATGACGACACCCTCCACGGATTGGCACTACTGTGCTCAGCGACGTCACTCCAGCCGGCGCCTACATAGCTGCAACCACCAAGTCGTCACTATGCTACCTGATATCAACCACTACATGCTAACATCCGCACTCGCCGCGCAGCAGCTATTCCGGCTAGGCGTTAAACAATTCAACACACACCACTCCATCCGACCAATTCCCCCAAAGGCATCTCCATGACCCCGCTACGTTCCATCACTTTAGGCCTACTGTGTTGCCTACCAATATTGTTGAGTTGCTCGGGAGCGAACAAGGGTACGGCGGGAGGAAAAAGCCAAGGCACGATTGGCGTAGCCTTCGAGACACTGCAGACCGAATATTGGGTTGCGGGCTTCGACGCCATAAAATCAGAGCTGGCCAAACGCAATTTCGATGTCTTAGAAGCCATTGCTGACAGCGACCCTAATCGCCAGCTGCAACAAGTCAAGAACTTCATCACACGTCGCGTAGATGGTATCGTGTTAGTTCCGAAAGATGCCATGTCGTGCATCCCCGCCATTCGCGCAGCCAATGCAGCCGGCATACCCATCGTGCTATTTAATCGTCCGGCAGGTGAATCGGACGGAGTCAAGTCGGTGGCCGTGCAGGCTGACAACTTCAAAATCTCTCAAGAAACGGTAGCGTTTTTAATTGAACAAGCCCGCAAGTCAGGCAAAAAGCACAAGGCGATGATCGTCATGGGGGATCTAGGAGATGTGAATGCGATCGGTCGTCGCGATGGATTCGATGCGGCCGTGAAGGGAAATGAAGATTTGATCGAAGTGGTTTCACGCGTCCCTTCCGAGTGGAATCAAGAGAAGGCGCAAGCCGGTGTCGTCAACGGTTTACAGGCCCACCCCGATATCAGCCTGCTATTTACTTCATCGGATTTCTTGTTTCCCTCGATCGTGTCGGCGCTGAAGTCAGCCGGTAAGTATGAAAAAATCGGGCAACCAGGGCACGTCATTTTGGGTGGTTTCGACGGAGATGCCACTGCCTATCAAATGCTTAAGGATGGTTATCTCGATGCGACTGGTGTACAGGATGTCTATTTCGAAGCCCAAGCCACCGTGGAAGCACTGGTCGATTTGATGTCTGGCAAGGAAGTGGACGCACTGATTCAAGATCCGGGTTTTGTAATCCATCAAGGCAATATGCATGAGATGGCCGCCAGAACCTGGGGTGCGCAGATCATCGAAGCAGGCAAGTGAATTTGCAATGCTCGATCGAGTGCTTCAATCTGGCTGGTTAACCATCGCACTGAGTATCGCATATGCTTGCATCATGTCGGTGCTGGCCCCTGGTTTTGCGTCCATTGAAAACGGAACGAATGTTGTAGTGGCCATGCTCCCGTTGATGGTCGTGGCCACGGGACAAACCATAGTCTTGATAAGCGGCGGTATCGATCTGTCTGTCACATCGGTGATTGCCCTAACCAGCATCGCTGGAGCGGCGGTCGTAACCAACGACGCAGGCTGGCTGGCGGGCAATTCCGTCGCGACTCCTGTAGCGGTTCTAGCAATGTTAATCGTTGGCGCTGCCGTGGGTTTTTTCAATGGTGGCTGTGTGGCTTGGCTGCGCATGCCTCCCTTTATTGTGACTCTCACCACCATGATTTTCGCAAGTGGGTTGGCGGTGTGGTTAACGCAAAGCAAGTCTATTAGTCACCTACCCACGAGCTTTATGCTGCTGGGTAAGCAGCTGTGGGCCAGCGGTCTGGTGGCCATAGCCGTAGCGGTAGGAGTACAGACCATGCTCAGCCGCACACGACTGGGATCGAGTATCCGTGCGATTGGTAACAATCCACTCACCGCCTTGGCATCGGGAGTACGCGTGGCACCAGCTACGGTGTTTGCCTATGTTCTATCCGGCATCTGTGCGGCCGTCGCTGCTCTGCTCATCACGGGCCAACTGGAGACCGGTTCACCGGTCCAATGGGAGAACAATTTGCTGGACATCGTGGGGGCGACAGTCATTGGTGGTACGAGTCTATATGGCGGTCGGGGACACGTGTTATGGACGCTGTCGGGTGTCTTGCTATTGACTTTGATCGACAACAGTCTGAACCTACTCAATCTATCGCACTTCACTATCATGATGGCCAAAGGGGGCGTTATTCTGCTTGCTGCATTGTTAGATGCATGGCGACATCGACGAGGGAATCGATGAACTCAACATTGTTAGAAATGACTGGCATCCGAAAGTCGTTTTACGGTGTCGATGTTTTAAAAGATGTCGAACTACGAATGCAAGCGGGGCAGACGCTGGGCTTGGTGGGTGAAAATGGAGCCGGTAAGTCGACGTTGATGAATATCATCGGCGGAAATTTACGAGCCGATGCTGGTCAGATGCAACTAGCCGGAGAGCTATATGTTCCACACACACCGCGCGACGCGCAGCGTGCAGGAGTAGCATTCATTCATCAAGAGCTGAATCTATTTGCCAATTTGAGTATTGCGGAAAACATCTTTCTAACAAGCTTCCCGCGTACGAAACTACGAAACATCGATTACAACGACATGCATCAGCGCGCTGACGCGTTACTCGAGCAGGTCGGGTTGCGGCTTTCGCCAAGGCTGTTAGTCGAAAATCTTTCCGCCGGTGAACGACAACTCGTGGAAATCGCCAAAGCCCTGCGGCTCGCACCTCGTCTGATGATACTAGATGAACCGACCACTTCCTTGACCTCTCGTGAGACAGCGAAATTGTTCGAGTTGCTAGTCTCGCTACAGTCAAACGGCATGGGGCTACTGTACATTTCGCACGCTTTGGGAGATGTCAAGCGATTGTGCGATGAGGTGCTGGTGTTGCGTGACGGAGCCGTGGTGGGACAGGGGCCTATGTGCGATTTCGAACCAAACCAATTGGTTTCGATGATGGTGGGACGCGAGAGTAGCGATCAGTTCCCGCCTCGCCACAATCATCCCAGTAAAGTTAAGCAGCTCGACGTACAACATGTCACACAACCGGGAGTGGTGCGCGATATCTCCTTTGTTCTCAATGGCGGAGAGGTGCTGGGGATTTCTGGATTGATGGGAAGTGGTCGAACCGAACTCGCGCGCATTCTATTCGGACTCGATCCGATGAAGAGCGGACATATCACGATGTGCGGCGAGCCAATAGAGCGGCTACCTACGGCGGGACGCATCGCCCGTGGTATGGCCATGTTAACGGAAAGCCGTCGCGAGGACGGTTTATGTATGCAAGCATCGATCGCCGAGAATATGAGTTTAGTGGCCGAACCTAAATACGCTCGGCCGCCGTGGGGACTCTTAAGAAAAGCCGCGCTCACGAGTGCGCTGCACGCGATGCGAAATGCTGTCAAGCTCAGTGCGTCTACTGAATGGCATAGACCCGTACAAACGCTCAGCGGTGGTAACCAACAAAAAGTCGTTTTGGCTAAATGGTTGCTGAACCAACCTAAGGTTCTGATTCTGGACGAACCAACTCGTGGTATCGACGTGGGTGCGAAATTTGAAATCTATGCACTCATCGACCGTCTGGCCAGTGATGGCCAATCGATCTTGATTATCTCGTCAGAGATTGAAGAGCTACTTGGGATTTGCGATCGGATTCTGGTGATGAGCCAGGGCGAAATCAAAGATGAACTAGCTCGCAACGAATTCGATCAAAGCCGTATTATGTTGGCTGCGTTGCAAGCCGACCACGTAGCGGCCTCACTTCGAGATGCTGACCAATGACTCGCAAACAACTGCTCCTAGGGTTACTCAATCAAGCGCCACTGGCACTGTTTGCTGTCGTCTTCGCAATTTTCGGCAGTCTGTCTAACAAGTTCCTTGACCCGCAAAACTTTATTAATATTCTGACCCAGTCGAGTTCGTTGGCAGTCGCAGCAATTGGCATGACCGTAGTCTTGCTGACCGCGGGCGTCGATTTGAGTGTGGGGAGCGTGATGTTTGTCGCTGTCGCCGTGACTGGGAAGTTGATCGCGGGGGGGCAGCCCTTATGGCTGTCGATGTTAGCTGGCTGTATGGTAGGCGTAGTTGCTGGTGGAGTGAATGCACTGGTGATTACGCGCTTGCGTGTGATTGCTTTTATTGCGACCTTGGCCATGCTATTCGTTGGGCGTGGATTTGGGTTGTGGTTGACAAACACTAGAGCGATGAACATGCCCGACGAAGTGACTCAGTTCGGGGCGGCGCGATGGTTGGGCATACCCATACCGGTGGTTGTCATGCTTGTGCTAGCCATATTGGTCCACTGGGCTTTGCGCAATACTGCCTGGGGACGGCAGCTTTATGCAATTGGTCAAGATGTGGATGGAGCAAAGAAGGCAGGCGTGCGAGTGGCACCGATTATATTTTCAGCTTACGTGTTGTGCGGAGGCTGTGCCGCTGTGAGTGGCTTGATCGCTTTAACGCAAACCGGTGCTGTGTCCCCGAGCTTCGGCCAACAGAAAGAATTTGCCGCCATAGCCGCGGCCGTGCTGGGAGGGACCAGCCTGTTTGGAGGCCGGGGACACATACTGCCCGGTACACTATTTGGCGCAATACTATTTCAGACGGTCGAAAATGGACTGGTGATCGTTAACGCAGATCCCTATTTGTACCCGCTAATTTTGAGCGGTATCATTTTCCTATCGGTACTCCTCGACACGACTCGCCAAAGAGTCGTCGGGCGAGCAGCCCGTCGCACGATACGGGCAGTGTAGAAGTGAGTGAGCTGAGACCGTTCCAAATCGTTAAACGCCGAGCCGGAGCAGATTGCGGTGGCGGAGTAATTTGACTAGTGAATCATTGCTCGAACGAGCTCAGTGTTTGCCGGAGGATAGTCGCAATCTGCGCAGGCGACGGCATGACTGCGGCAAGCGTCGCGAATTTTTCAATCGACACCACTCTGCCGGCGCCTACGTAGCCGCATTTACTTCATAGTTTACAGCGCCTGTCGCGTCATCTACCAGATGCCAATACTATCACTTGTTCTCCCGCGGCTACTTCGGCTGGGCGTTAAACGACTACCTGCCGAGCAGTAGGTCTGAGATGTCTACTCTAGTTCTTCCAAACGCTGGTAACACTTGGCTAGGTCGTTTTCCAGCTGTTGCAGTTTGCCTTGTTCGGCAGCGATTCGAGGTCCGGCACTCTTATAAAAATCGGAGTCGGCCAATACCGAGTGCTGCTTACCAATGGCTGCTTCTAACTCTCCAATGCGACCAGGAAGCGATTTCAACTCCTTCTGCTCCTTGAACGACAATCGCTTAACGGAGAGCTTCGCTTCGATTGGGCTCGAGACGGTTCCAGGTTCAACCTGTGTCGGCGGCGGGCACTTGGCGTCACTGGCTTTGTTCGACGGCTTCGACTGCTGGACGGCGCGTTGTCGCAGCCAATCGTCGTAACCACCGACATACTCCTCGACGGTTCGTGATCCATCGGCATTCACTTCGAAGGCAATGGTGCTGGTCACTACGTTGTTTAAGAATTCACGGTCGTGGCTGACGATCAACAACGTCCCCGAATACTCAACCAAGCGTTCCTCCAACATCTCGAGCGTTTCCGCATCAAGATCATTGGTGGGTTCGTCAAGCACAATTACGTTGGCCGGTTTGGCAAAGAGTTTGGCCAGTAGAACGCGATTGCGTTCGCCACCACTGAGGCGACCAATCGGGGTTCGCGCGCGCTCAGGAGTGAATAGGAAGTCTTGTAGATATCCGAGTACGTGCCGCGACTTGCCTCCCTCCATGGCAATGGTCTGGTAGCCGTCAGACACGTCTTCCTCAACGGTCTTGGATTCATCCAGTTGATCGCGGAGCTGATCGAAATAGGCAATTTGCAGGTTGGCTCCCAACCGAACTTGGCCACTTTGAGGTTTTAACTTTCCCAGCAATATTTTCAGTAGCGTCGTCTTGCCGCAACCGTTGGCACCAATCACGCCCAATTTATCACCGCGCATGATTGTCGTCGAAAAGCCGCTAAGAACCTCCACCGCTTGGTTGCCTGCTGCGTGAGTAAAGCGAACATCGTCGAGCTGAGCTACCAAATTGCCGCTCCGTTGTCCCTGTTGGATCTGGAGATTGGTCGTCCCCACTTTCACGCGCCGCTCGGAGCGAACCAGCCTTAACTCTTTGAGCGCCCGTACGCGTCCTTCATTGCGAGTGCGTCGGGCCTTGATCCCTTGGCGAATCCAGACTTCTTCCTCGGCCAATTTCTTGTCGAACAGAGCATTCTGCTTTTCCTCGGCGGCCAGCGCTTCCTCCTTGCGGCGCAGAAACGTTTCGTAGTCACATGACCAGTCGAACAGCCTGCCTCCCTCAATTTCCAAAATGCGTGTGGCCAAATTCCGCAGGAAGCGACGATCGTGGGTCACAAACATGAGTGTGCCATTCCACCTCGCCAAAAACGTTTCTAGCCAACCGATGGCATCGATATCCAAATGGTTCGTAGGCTCATCGAGCAGCAATAGGTCGGGTTGGTCGACCAGCGTTTGGGCCAAAAGTACACGGCGTTTCATGCCAGACGACATGGTTTCTACGGTTGCCTCGGGATCGAGTTCCATCCGCGACAACACTTGGTCAACTTTATGGTCAGCTTGCCAGTCGCCGGCATCCTCCAGGCTGTGATTGTCGAGACTGTTCACACCGGTTCGTACGACTGCAGCAACGGTGCCATGTAGGTTGTGCGGAACTTCCTGCGGCAGGAAGGCGATTCGTGCGCCTGGACTGAGTTGTACGCTGCCATGATCCGGCTCGACTTGTCCCGTCAAGATCTTCATCAGGGTTGATTTGCCAGCTCCATTGCGACCCAGCAAACCAATTTTTTGTCCCGGTTCGATAATGCAATTGACACCATCCAACAGCGCTGGCCCGCGGAAGCGGATCGTTAAATCACTGATCGTAACTAAAGGCACTAGTCGTTGCTTTTCTGGAGTAGCGGCAGTCGCCAAGACATTCGCCCGATGATAGATAACGATGTCAGGTAACAGGAGTGAAGCAGTCGAAATGCTTGGCGAATTCCGCTACTTGGCTGGTCCGAAATTCTTGGCGAATTCCGTTGAGGGATAAATGTTCTATACGGGAATATCGCCATAGGCGTGTACTTCATCGCAGATCTGTTTGAGGACTTGTTCCAAGTTGCCGCCGGCGCGCTCAAAGCGATCAGGATTGATGGCTAGGGGAGCACCGATTACAACCAGTGGTGCGCCGTACTTGGGGGACTCGATGGCCTGATCGATCGACAGTCCGCCGACAGCTTGGACGGGTATGTCCACTGCTTCGACGACTTCGCGGAGTTGGTCTAGCGGAGTGGGGGCCCGCTCGCCGCGCGCAGCGATGCCGCGCCGCTCGTCAAAACCAATGTGGTGGATTACGAAATTGCATCCTAGCTCTTGCAACAATCTCGCACCAGCAACCATATCGGGGCAACCCAAATTGTCGCCCATGACACCGATGCCATAATCTCTACCAGCTTGACAGACGACCTTCACCGTTTCCTCGTGAGCACGAGCCATGACCACGACGTAGTTGGCACCCGCTTTAGCCATCATTTCGGCCTCCAGATAACCGCCATCCATCGTTTTTAGATCCGCTACGATGGGGGTTTCTGGAAAGCGGGCTCTTAGTTCTCGCACGGACCTTAGCCCTTCAGCGAGAATCAATGGCGTTCCCGCTTCCAACCAGTCGACTCCGGCACGTAGTGCTAATTCGGCGGTTTGGATGGCCTCTTCAATGGTCGTAACATCCAGCGATATTTGCACAATGGGTTGCATAGATAGTGATCCGATGAAATAGTTTGTTTGGTTACGGGTTTTCGGTTTTACTGCGAGGTAAGATTGTCTACAACTTGGCTGCAATGGCAAGATCGTAGCACTGCTTTAAGCGGATGGAGACTAGCGCCAACAGTTGTTCGTCCTCCAAATTGGCGACCTCGTCGGCAGTGATCGCCGGTCCAACCGCCACGCGTAGTGGTTGCCGAAACGGCAATCGGCTACCGCGCGGTAGGGCTTCATAAGCGCCGGTTATGGCTACAGGAATCAACGGTACACGACTCCGCCGGGCGACGGAAATAAAACCGGGCTTCAACTTGGCGATTTTCCCATCGGAGCAACGGGTCCCTTCGGGGAAGATTAAAACTTTTTTGCCAGACTTGAGCCGTTTTAAGGTTTCCTTTAATCCAGCCAAACCGCTCCGGTCGCGATCAAGTTCAATGGCGTTGAGCAGCGAGATTAGGGCACCAAACATTCTGCTTTTGAACAACGATCGCTTGGCTAGATAATTCAGACGTTCATTGAAGGTCACGCCGATGAGCAGTGGATCGAAGTGGCTCTGATGGGTGCTGAGGATCAACGCTCCACCATCCACGAGTGTATGTTCCCGCCCAAAGCAACGTAAATGAAATATGAAAACGGCTACCCAAGCGGCGATTGTCCTAACCGCGCGGTAAAAGAGATACTGGAGCAATCCAAACGGGGAGAGCTGTTTTTTGTCAAGCGAATTGTTTTTGACCATCAATCTCGACTTCCGCCATGGCCACTTGCATTCTCTTTTTCAGCTCGGGTTAGCTCCCAATCCTCGGTCGCCTCACTTAGCTTCGCAGTTACTAGCTGGAGCAACTGCGTGACCACATCTGCTAGGGACAGGCCGGTGGTGCAAACTTCGACGGCATCCGCCGCTTTGCGTAGGCCCCCCACAGGGCGCGAGAAATCTTCCCCATCGCGTTTGTCCTGCTGGGCCAAAACAGATTCGAAATCGACTTCAATGCCGCGTTGTTGAAGTTCGTTCATTCGTCGACGCGCTCGTTCCTCGCGCGAAGCTACGAGAAAGAATTTACAGGGGGCATCATGAAAAACGTCGCTCCCTTGATCTCGTCCTTCCGTCACGACTCGACGACCACAGGTCCAATCTCGCTGCCACTGCGTCAACAATTGGCGAATCTCAAGATTGTCGGCGATTGTCCCAATCGCCCCCGCGACGTGTGGCGTGCGAATGGCTTGCGAGACGTCCTCGCCATTAAGCTTGATCAGTTCCCCATCCAAATCAATCTCAAGCGACTGCGCTAGCTGAACTACCGCTTGCGTGTCGTGGGGGTCAATTCCCGCATTTAAAGTAGCCAAAGTGACGCAACGATAGAGGGCGCCGGTATCAAGAAAATCAAATTGCAGTTGTTCGGCCAACAGCCTGGCAACTGTGCTCTTACCCGCCCCGGCAGGACCGTCGATGGCAATGACCAAGCCCGAATGCGTATGATTCATCAAATCGATGTCCAAAAAGTTTGTAAGAGCAAATATGAGGCTACGCAGTTGCGCCGCCCGCGTCGGGCCACATAGTGAGTGCCATTTGACTAGCGCCTGAGGTACACAATGCCAAAGACATATAGTGGGCCCTGTCAACTCTTGCAATTTGCAACCACGTAGCGTGAATCGACCGGTCAGCCCATGTAGCCCCGCTCGGACGCAAAGGCAATGGTACAGCCAATCAGCAAACCACCCAAGTGACATAGTTCTGCATAGGGCCAATCGGGGACAGCGCCGGACAGTCCCACCACGATCATGCCTACGAAGATCAACACAATCGGAAATGGAATCGACACTCCCAAATTCGGATTGAGGGACGAACGAATCCACACATAACCGAACAAGCCATAGAGCACCCCCGAGATGCCTCCGAACATCGGATTGCCTCGCATCCATTCCGGAGAGAGCCCCTGTATCAAATTGGGAACTATGGCCAGCAGCAAAATGAACAGGGCGTATTTGGGGGTTCCCACCCAGCGTTCGACCATTCGTCCGAACGAGATCAAAACGAACATGTTCATGGCCAAGTGGATCATGCTCAAATGCAGAAAGATGGGGGTAATAACCCGCCACAACTCCCCTTTTCTCAAACTAGCGGCAGCATCGCCCTCCGATTGAACATAGTCGATCAAGGATACAAAACTCAGCTCCTCAACGATCGCCTGTCCCCATTCATTGTTTGCCTTCGGCCGCGAAAACGAACTAAACAGACTAACCGCAATCGACAGGATCAATAGCGTGAGGGTCAGTGGAGGGATTGCGCCACCGCCTGCCATTCCTGGCGTCCGGCGCATATCGACACGTTTTAGATTCCGCAGCGTGGCCTGGCGTTTTTTCTCTTTTTCGGCCAGAATCGATTTGGCTTCCGTGAGGGCCGTCGCGTATTTGGCATCTCGGGGATTGTCCACAAATTGGCTCAGTTCAGCGCGCGCCTCCCCAAGTTTGTCTTCGTCGCGGACCCAAATTTCCCACAGGTCCGTTGATTTTTCAGGAATTGAAGCTGGGACTGCTTCAATCTGAGTCGTGATATCCAGCGTAAGTAGATAGGCCACAAAAGATTCGGCGGAACTACGTCCGTTGATTTGCCCGAGACAGCGCATGCGGTGGATCAGATATTTCTGGTGGGAATAAAGCAAGTATTCGGAAAGACATGATGATACTCGAAATCCAGCGTCCGCGCGAGGCCCAATCCCCAAGACGTAGCAGCGTCTCTCCGAGGCGTCGGAATTGCAAATCCCGGAAGAGACTAGGGATGGTTAACCAGAAGTTGCCGCTGTCAGCAACACATTTGGCATGAAAAGCCCTTACTTCCCTGCGACTGCGGCAAATCTTGACTGAAAGAACTCCAGCATCTCCTGCTGCGGATCTCGTCCTTCGGCTTGATCCGTGTGTACATAGACGTTTTCAATCCCCAGCTTATCCATGGCTGCTTTGAGCTGTTTGCCAAAATTCGGGTGGTGAATGAATTTTCCTGGCGGCGAATCGACGGGTGGGACGATGTCCGCTTCGCTATAGATCATATACAACGGAGGATCGTCTGCGGTGAGGTGCGTGATTGCCGAAGATTCATCGTACAATTTCTGTTTTTCCACCGATGGGTGTAGGGCTTCCTCAGCCGTCTTTACCCCATAGATTTTGAAGATTGACGGGTGTTCCCACGCGCGACCGCCGATTAGTTCCTTGATCTTGATCGGATCGTACGTCCCCTGCCCGCCCATGGTGCCGATGGCGACGATTCGTGTCGTCTGCCGTGCAATGGGATCTTCGCTGTTCCGCTGCGCGAGATCGTCGTGAAAGCCGAGCCACATGCTGATCCCCGCTCCGGCCGAGCCACCATAGCAGGCGATACGACGAGGATCGATGTTCCAATCGTTCGAACGACTGCGCAGGTATTGCAGCGCTCGAGCGCAATCGAGTTGCGGTTTGGGGAAGATGACGTCAGCTCCATCGACGAAGCGATAATTTAGGGCTGCCATGCTTATCCCGGCTTCCCGAGCAGAGCGGACCATAGCTGGACTGATCGACGTTTTGTCTCCGCCGACAAATCCACCCCCATGGATATAAATAATCAGGGGTGTCGGTTTTTCAGATTCGGCTTGGTAAAAGTCCAGCACGTTTCTCTCAGCCGATCCATAGGCCACGTTAGCATGCGTAGGAATCGGCCGCGATGGTTTTTCCTGCGCAGCAACTCTGCCAAGAAACAAAGCTGCGATCATTGTGGCGGCTAATATGCCTCTGCCGTATGTCATCATCGCGGATCTCCTAGGGGGTGAATAACAGGTAGAAAGTGTTTTCGTGTATGTGGTCAAGAGTTTTGATAACCAAAGTTTTGGAGTTGAACCAACGTCGCACGACTCTCCGAGTCGTGACTTTACAATCAGTGTACTAGGGTTGGACCGGCGGCCGAAATTCTTGGCGAATTCCGCTACGGGCCATTGTAGGTTCATGGAGCTGGGGAGGTTTTTAGGAAATGGATTAACTGGCGCATTTGCTCGATGGAAATGGTCGCTTCCAAACCTTCGGGCATCAAGGATACGCCGCTGCTTTTTAGTTGGCCAATGTCTTTCCGCGCCAGCGTATGAATTTCACCTCCGGCGCTCCTGAGCACGATCTGTCCGGCTGATTCGTCTTGGATGATCCCTGTCAACACGCGCTCGTCGACATCCAATAGGGTGTAGCTCATATATTTGGGGTCGATCTCGCGATTAGGATCGAGGATCGTTTCCAACAATTGTCGCGGCGATTTTTCGCTCAGTTGTTTTAAAGGTGGGCCGACGTCGTTTCCCAGATCGGACAATCGATGGCATTGAGTGCAGAATTGTCGAAAGACTTGCTCGCCCGCTGTCAGATCCTCAGTAGTACCTGGTTGATCCAAGTTGACGCTGTAACGCTCAATAACCCCTAGCCGATCACTGGAGGCCTGGCCGAAAAACCGTTCGAACCGCGCAGCCAACGATTGATCCTCGAGCTGACGAAGTCGTTCACGCACCTCGAGGGGGATTTGGTTGACGTGGACTCTCCTGTCGTCGATCTCATCGGCTAGTATTTTGGCCGTGCTCGTTCGCTCGGCCAAGACGCGCAGTGCCTCGGACTGCAGAGTCGGTGTCAACGCATCGAAGCGTTTGATGATCAAGCTAGAAATCTCGGGCAGATCGCTCCAACTCGACAGGGACAGCACCGACCGCTGAGCATTCTCACTACTGGCTGAAGTGAGCAATTGTCCCGCGAAGATGAGTTGCACTTCGGGATTTACCAATCGCAGGGCTTGAAAACTTGTAAGACCTGCGTTGGGCGTACTTAAAGCCGTCTCCAGGTCATCCTCAACGCACATATCCCAGGTCTCACGTTGCGGTTGTGACATGAGCCTACGTATGCGGGCCACATCACCTGGTTTGGCCGTCAATGCGAACATCGTTCGCCAATCGCGTCCTTCATCGGAGCGGATCAAGAATTGATCCAACATCCAATTGCGCAGCTCAGCATTGGCAAACGCTTGAATAGACCACTTTGGCAACCACAAACGCAACCAGGCGGCACGCGCAGCACTGGATAGCTGGGCAGAATTTCGCGCAAAAATCTCCCAGCTCTCATCTCCCAATGTATTGGCTACTACTGCTTGCACCAACGGTTCTTGTGCCTGACGAAGAAGTTCTGTCAGCACCTCAGCTTGCTGCTGCTCGGCATGGGTAGGTGAAGCGACAGCTAACGCAACTTCCAATTGCAACCTGGGACGCAAATCTGCGGCGAGTGGGTTCAAATCCACAGGCAACTGATGGACGTTGGCTAACCTCACCGCATGTTGCACAACCCGCTCGTGGGTCGATTGCACAAGTTCTCGCGCTAGTTCGGAGCTGAGTAAGTTTAGTCGGCTCAGCACGTGCATGGCCAATATCTGTGCTTCCGGTGTGGACCTCAATGCAGCCCCTTCGAGCTCCCGTTTCACATCGCTGGCCTGCCGTTCAACCAATAGTTGACTTGCCATACGGCGTTGCCAGGCGATTGGATGCGCCAGATTGTCAACCAATTCTACCGACGACAAACTTGCAGGAAGGGGGGATGTACGTTGGGTATTTGATTTTGGCGTCAGTCGCCAGATACGCCCTCGATCTCGACCACTGGTCAAGTCTAAGTGTTGTTTAATCATAGGCGGCAAACTCTTCGGGTGCTCGATCACTTCGCGAGCCATATCCGCAATGATCAGCGAACCGTCGGGTCCGTCACCAATCTGTACTGGACGAAACCAAACGTCTCGCGAACGCAACAGTTCCGATTGTTGGTCGATCCGCTCGCCGCTCCAGAACAGTCCATGGTCTTGCATGCGTTTGCGATGCACTAAATTGCTTCCCACATCGCACACGATGGCCGTATCCTCTAAAGAATCACCAAAACCAGCTTCGCCATCCATAATGCATGTGCCGGTAGCTCCAGTGAAATAACCGGCGGCGCGACCACCCCCTTCGACAATGCCGGGTGCCACGCCACTGACACGCAAACGCGTACGCACAATACGCCAGGGTTCGATGGGGCTAGCGCGAAACACTTCGGCTTGCGGTCCATCGAGTGCAATGCTGCGTCGCGTGCTGGGCAATGGAATGCTGGTCGGAACTTTGGCCAACCACCATTCCAGATCGATGATCTGTTGCAGGTGGTCACTATTGCTGGTGACAAATTTGTCTCCCCAACGATTGAAGCTCAGGCCATGTTGTCCGCCCCCTGCTTCAGCAACTAAATTTTGGTTCAGAGGATCGATGGCAAAGTCACGCCGTCCCAATGAGATGTCTTCGCTCTCCCGAGCGGCGGACGATTCAAGACGCGCACCACTACTGCTGGTCGCGCCGTGCACCAGACCATCGACGCCCCATTTGAGACTGTTGACCAGTCCCTGCACGTTATCGCGTCCAAAACCAACGAACCAATCTTCCGCGATGTCGCTGCGGCCATCGCCGTCGGTGTCGCGATACCAAGTCAGCCGTGGGGCTGCGGCCACCAATACTCCATCCCGCCAGGGCCAAATGGCGGTTGGCCAAGAGAGTCCCTCGACAAACACAGAACGCTGGTCCATGCGACCATCACCGTCGGTGTCTTCGAGCAGCGCGATACTCCCCAGGTGCTCTGTTTCCTGCTCACTGTAATCTCGCATCTCCACCACGAACAAACGAAGCTGGCTATCGTAGGCAAAAGCCACGGGATCGAAAACTAGTGGCTCGCTAGCGATCAATTGCAAGTCGAAGCCCTCCGCAATTTCAAAACTCTTGATAACTTCGTCGATCGGCAGCGGAGGCAATCGCGGCAGTTCACTCGAATAATCCTTGTCAACGGTGTCGATAGATGACGTATCGTTTTCAGTTGCCGCGGGAATTTGTCCTGAAACAATCTGCGCCGACAACCAGATCGTCAGCAACGCCAACATCGAACAGTTGTGTCGGGTAATCATTGTTAACACTCCAAGGGTGGGAACGCTGCTCGCGGGTCGTAGCTGCCGGATGCAAATCTCATAGTGGGTCCTAGCAGCCGGATGCGACCTTTTAGAGTGGGTCGTAGCTGCCGGATGCGACTATTAGTACCAGTTGCACTTCCCCATTATGCCATGGTTGACCCATTCGCGGTGCGGCGATCCAACACCTATCAGTTTCAGCCGAAAGTCTTGACGACTTCCGCTAAGAACACCGCACGGTAGCCCGCTTCGCAGCGCTTTCATAAGCGGCATAGACCAGTTCCAAGGTGCGCAGGTTGTCGTCACACGTCGTCTCGGCTGGTCCTTCGCCCCGCAACCCTGCCAATAGATTCTTTTGACAAGCAACCATACTTGCATGCACTAACTCATATTGCGGGTTAACCCATGTGTAGCGTGGAATTGGCACATGCTCGCTGCGTGTACCGGCACTATCGAACACTTGGATCTGGCAATCGGCCCCCAACGAAACGCCCCCTTGGGTACCTTCCACCGCAATCATGGTCTGTGGGAAATGGTCCGACTCTCCACGGCTGGCATAGCTCATATTGCAGATTACGCTCAGTCCACTCTGCTTGCGGATCAAAACTGTGGCTACATCTTCACCACGAATATCGTCGCGCATGCGGCGTGTTAAACAAGTCAGCTCATCGGCCTCGCCAAACAGAAATCGAGACACATCAAGGATGTGTGTCCCAATGTCGGCCACAATGAATTGCTCCAATTGCTTCAAGCCAGGTTGATTGTCAAATACCGGAAAACTATTAGCAAATTCAATCCTAGCGCGCACTAACTCTCCACAATGGCCGGCATCGAGGATCTCCTTTAGTCTCCGCAGGGGAGATTGCCAGCGCCAATTCTCATGTACCAACAAAGGCAATTGTCGGTCACGTGCAAGCTGACACAATTCGCGTGCCACCTCCAATGATTCCGCCAAAGGCTTTTGGCAAATAGCGGCAACACCGTTTTTCAACGCCAGCCGGATCAGTGACGCGTGCGAAGCCAAGTCCGTTACAATGTCGACGAAATCGAGCGACTGTTTATGCAACATTTCCGAGGCGTCATCATAAACGTGTGGCACATTGAGTTCGGCTGCCAACTGCTGAGCCTTTTCGAGTGAACGGTCGCAAATAGCCACGCAACGTGCACCTGGGACTTCTCCCCAGGCGGACAATTGATATCGGGCCCAAAAGCCAGCTCCCAACATAGCAAACTGCATTTCACGCATGGCTGCGTTCCTCCCAGGTGATCACTCTCACGGACTCAGGGGCAACCTCCGTCCGCTGGCTAACACCAGTTTCGTCGACCACTTCAGTTGAAACGGTTTGATCGCTTAGATTGCCAAGCACAATATACCGCGATCGGTCGTGCTGTTGACCTCCGAAGCCGACAACCTGCCAGGCTTGAGTTTGACAGACGGGGACCAGGCTTGAAGACTGCAGCGCCCATCGAAATACCTCGCTCATCGCAAACGGTTGACCGGTGGTGTCACAAATGCCACGTGGTCCGTGCGTTTCAAAAAAGGTCAAGCTGCGAACGTGTCGATGTGTCCCTAGATGAGCCAACACGCCCGCCGTCCAAGCCGCTGCAAAACCGGAGTCTTGTCGAGGGTCGATGGCGGCCGTGAGCTCTGACCGTCTATCAAGTTTCGAAGTAGCATTGGGGTTGAATCGCGGCCGCAAAGTGATCGGCGAAACGACTACACCGGTTTGAAAAACATTGACGGCTGAGTCGACAGTGTCCGCTTGGGCCGCAAGGGTTTCAGCGATCGATAGTTTGTCAAAAGCATGCACTTGGGGATTGAGCGAATAGCCCACCAAGTTATCGCTGTTGATGGAAGGCCTACCACGATTGAGTTCCGCGAAATAGGCATCGGTTCCAACAACCACTGTCAATCCAGGATTGAATTGAAGCAAAGACAATTGCGCCGCTCGTTGAAGCTCAGCCGGCGTCACTTTTTCCGCAGTTTCCAACAGGATGACGCGAGCGATAGCGGCTGGCGATTGACTCAGTACGTCAGCCAATTTGTCGCACGCAGGTTTATAGGGAGCCGAAATAAACAGAGCCAGTTCCAGCTGAGTGCCAAGTGAATGCGCTAATTCACTGGCCGCATGAAACTCACTCCTCCACTGCGGATCGTCCAGTCGCAATTCAACGCGAAGGTGATCGGCATGCATCAACCGCAAGCCATCAATGACCGCTGGCGGTAGTGGCTCATTGAGCGATGGAAGTGAAAAACCGAGCTTAGGAAGCGCAATCGATTGTCGCCAATCGACCTCCATGCGACGCGTCTCCTGCCTCGTTTTGCTCGGCCGCACGCTTGCAGTTTGAGTGTTGCCAATCAGTTCTAGTTTGACAGATTGCTCGAGAACTGTTCCAACGGGTATTTCGACAGGAAACGGCAATTCGAGTGGCGTGCTATAAGTCTTGAACGAAGCGTCGGTCCAATTGCGTTGATCCTCCATCTCGAACGTCTCGCCCAGCATGGTCACGCGGAAGTCAATATCGGTCCGGACTGGGTGCGTAATTGCTCGGATGTTTTTGAATGGCTGGTGAGGGGAGATAAACTTTGGAAAAGCCCCGTCGGTTGTGGTGCCATCGACGTGTTGAATTTGACACGGTCGTCCCGCGCAGGCAGTCGTCGGGTGCAGCACGCACAAGCCGATGCGATTGCGGAGGAAACTACGGAGTGCTGTCCCACGAAAGCTGAATTCGACTATACCCGACGAGCTGCCGGTAATTTGACCGTGCCATCGAAACGGCGGTTGGTCGTGCAGGCCGTTGGCTTGGAATTGCAGTGAGAAAGAATCGCCAGTTTGTTCCACGGTCAGATCGTCGATCTGAAACGGAACTGTATTCCAATCTGCATCGCGGACTGCCGCGAAAATGCCACGCAAGGCTTCGGTTCCGTCAACATGAATGTAGCGCAAAAAGGCGATGTCCGAATCGAAGTCCATCGTCAGTGGACCAGCCGTTAAGGGGATCAACGCCATGTTTGTCAATTTCTCGAGTTGGTGAATTTCTAGTTGGATGTTTGTTCGGTTTTCGTTTAACGCCGAGCCGCAGGCGACGGCTGGTGAACAGCTGGCATCTATATGGTCGCAAGCAGCGGCTCGTACAGCAAGCAGAGCTCGCACGCCGTATGTTACTAGCCAAGAGCTTGGCAAAACGTTGTTAGCTCACTAGGTCGATGCCAACTGGTAAAATCAATTAGTTTGAATTTATTCCGAAAAACTGCGCCCGGAATACATGGCTTCATGCACTAATATAGCGTTATGCAAGACCCAACTCAGAGCGACTCGACATTTTCTCAACTGAAGCAGCTTTCCCAAGCTGCGGAGCAGCGAGAAATCCAAGCGGATTTGGAGTTGCTGGAGTTGTATGTATCCGTCGGCGACCGAGCGGCCGTTGAGACATTGATTACACGCTACGCTCCGATGGTAGCCAGTGTCTGTTCACTCACCGTGGCCGATCGACAGTCCGCCGAAGATGCGTTTCAGGCCACCTTCTTGATCTTGCTCCAACAGGCGCGGAAAATCAGGCGCCGCGCAAGTGTGGCGGCTTGGCTACATGGCGTGGCCTACCGCTGCGCCTGCCGCCTTCGCAAGCAGAATCGGGATCGCGAACAAAGCAAACTTGGTGACGATGTGATAGCCCATCTTGAAACGATTTCAGATCCATTGACTGAGTTATCGCGCAAGATGAATTTAGAAGTGCTCGATCGCGAGCTAGAAGATCTTCCCGAGCATTTGCGAGGACCACTGGTCGAACACTATTTGTTGGGATTCACGGCCCCTCAGATTGCTCAGCGGATGGAGTTGAGCGTGTCGGCCGTTGAAGGGCGGTTGCGACGCGGACGAAGGACACTTCGCACGCGGCTAGCGCGTCGCGGCATAAGCCTCTCTGTTTTGGCGGCCGGCTGTGGATTGTTTCAAGAGCACTTGGCTGCAGCCGAATGTGGCAGTTGGGCCGCGCACTTCTGTGATATTTATCTTCCCTGTAGTGATGTGCCGCACGCCGATCCGTTGCACACATCTGCCTCTAGTCCTCAAGTCTCATCCCTAGTTCGTGGAGAAACAAGCATGATGGGCACAAGTAGTTTCAAGTCCGCCCTGGCCGCCGGAGTTTTTCTAGCAGGAGGAACCGTCATCGCAATTTCAGCCGGTGCAGGTGATCCCCCAAGCGGTCACGCTCAACCGGTTGGAAACATCTTGACCATGCCTGGCGTAGAAGATGAGCGGTCGGTCGTCGCACAGTTCGGACCAGTTCCAGCTGCATTTCCAGCAACTTCTATGGCGCAGGCCAGCGCGGAGAACCAACCAGCGGCTCAGGAGCAAGAGCCTGTCGAATGGCAACGACCTGAGTCAGCGGAAGGATCCGAACCAAGTTGGTTAGCCGGCAGCCGCTCTACACTCGAGGAGATCGAGAAAAATCGCCAAGTTCTTTCGATGAAATTCGAATTCGATTTCAATGCAACTCCGTTGCATCAGGTGGTGGAGTGGCTGACGGAACAAACCGGGACGAATTTCGACGTCAATACGACTGAAATTGAGCTAGGTGGATTGGCTGATGTAGACACTCCCATTACTGCCAAGGGGAAGGGTAGCGTCCGCGAGATTATTCGCCGCATCTGCGACCCTCTGGAACTTACCTATGTAGTCTATGAAAGCAATATTGCAATTACGACTAAGGACAATGCCAATGAAGAGCCTCAATTGCGATTCTATGATCTGTCTTATGTTTTGCCCAACTCAGCCAATGTCACAGCTTTGCGATCCGCCCTCATGCAATCGGTTGCTCCTCTGGATTGGGATCAGAATGGTGGGCAATCAACCACGTCCGTCGTTGGCTCGATGCTGGTTGTCAGCGCTCCCGATACGACCCAACAACAGATCGAGATGTTTTTACTGAACATCACCAAGATGAATCCTCGCAATGCGGAACGTTCAGTGCGTGAACCGAGCTATGGAGGATACGGTGGGAATGGGTCCGGTGGCTACGGAATTGCTGCCCCTGGAAGTGGCGCCCCCGGCGGCGCTGGTTACGGAGGCGGTGGCTACCCAGGGGGTGGTTACGGAGGAGAATCCGCAGCGCCAGCAGCAACCGGTGGTATGTTTTGAGTGACCACATGGCGTCGCCTGAAAACTTTAGGAGCGATGTAATTTAGAGTCGATCACGCGCTTAGGACACCGGTTCTCGCCAGATGAACGGCAACTCGTTTAAAGCCGAGCCGGAGCAGACTGTTGAATAGCGTGTGCTTGGCCAGTAGCCTTGGGTTGGAATTGCATTGGAGCTGATCGAAGGGCGTGGCCACAGTCTGCGCAGGCGACGGCAGGAAAACCACAGGCTGACGCGTAGAGCGGATAGGGATCAATCCCTATCAGTCCAACCCCAATGGCCTACGACTTTGCTTTCCTTATCAACCACCACTGTGGCTCCCGAGCGTTTGTCCTTCCAAGTGCGTAGCGAGTAATCCTGAGGCGGTCCGAAATTGGGTGCCAGTGAATTGTCTTCGGAGAGCATGGTAGCTGAGTTCATCATGACACCCCGGGTGGGTACAACTTCGTCTGGAGGGCTTCCCATGAGCACATCAGCATCGATGACGTCGATTCCAAGTGGAATACGCGAGACTGCTTCCTCCAGCTTGGAAACAGCACCAGCGGGCGGGCTGATGAGATATCCAATGGTGAGTGCGAGCAGCGTCAATGTACAGATGGCATAGCCCAGGATGAGACTCCAGCGTAGTCGTCTTTGGGTTTGCTCTTGCATAGTCGTTGGCCCGTAGCCTAGATATCGATCTCTTGGGCTTGTTCTGCGCGGTCCATTATAAAACGAAAACGAGCGGAGGCATCGCGGCCCATCAGATCCGACACGACGCGATCGGTTTCGAGTTGATCGTCGATCTGAACGCGCAACAGGCGACGCGTGGCCGGGTTGAGCGTTGTTTCCCACAAATCTTTGGGCATCATTTCGCCCAGTCCCTTGAAGCGCATGATCTCGGGTTTGGAACGTTTGTCTGCTCCCGCCAAAATCCGATCGCGGTGATCGTTATCCGCCGCCCAAAAGGTCTCCTTGCCGATGTCGATGCGATACAGCGGCGGGACGGCAATGCACACTCGACCGTCAGCGACCAGCCCTGGCATGTGGCGATAGAAGAAAGTGAGCAGCAATGTTGTAATATGGTGCCCATCCGAATCGGCATCCGCGAGCAAGATCACACGATCGTAGCGGAGTCGGGCTAGTTCAAAATCTTTGCCGATGCCGCAACCCAGCGCGGTGACCATGTCTTGCAGTTCCTTGTTCTCAAGCACCTTTTTCAGCGACGCGCACTCCGTGTTCAGTACTTTTCCACGCAGCGGCAAAATGGCTTGATGATTCCGATCGCGTCCCTGCTTGGCACTACCTCCGGCCGAATCACCTTCGACGATGAATAACTCAGAATTGCCACGTCCGGCGGAAATACAGTCGCTCAATTTGCCAGGCAGCATGGTGCCTCGAGACGTACTGGTTTTTCGCGAGACCGCATCCGAGGCAGCCCGCGAAGCGGCGCGAGCTCGCGCCGAGGCGATGACTCGAGCTACAACCGACTCTGCCACAGTGCGATTATTGTTGAGCCACTGCTCAAGGGCCGATCGGATAATGCCGTCGACCACCGCTTGCAATTCGGAGTTATTGAGCCGATCCTTGGTTTGTCCTTGGAATTGCGGATCGCCAACGAAGACCGACACAATCGCTACCACCCCTTCGCGAATGTCTTCGTGCGAAATCTTGATACCGCGAGGAATCAGATTGTGAGTCTCGAAATAGTTGCGTAGCGCCTTACTCATGCCGGAACGAAAACCATTTTCATGCGTACCGCCACTTGGCGTGGGGATACCGTTGACATACGAGCGCACATGTTCGTCGGTCGACTCGGTCCATTGCAAGGCGATCTCGACCCGTTCCTCCGCATCTTTGTGAACCGTAAAGGGAGTCTCGTGTATCGCGCGGGCTGCCCGCTCTTTGATCACTTGTCCCAAGTAATCGACAATTCCATTTTCGTGAAAGAAAGTATCTTTCTTGCCAGTGGTCTCATCGTGAAATAGGACCTTGACGCCACGATGCAAGAAGCTGGTCACTTCCAATCGTTGCCGAATCGTATCCGGATTGAAATCGGTCTTGGGGAAAATAGTCGGGTCTGGAGTAAATGTAATTGTGGTTCCCGTGCCACGAAATGTGCCCTTAGCTTTTTGCAGTTTGGTGATCGGCTTACCCTGCGAGAATTCCATTTTGTACTGACAACCGTCGCGGCGAACTACAGCGATCAAATGCTTGGAGAGTGCGTTCACCGCGGATGCCCCCACGCCGTGCAGCCCCCCCGAGGTCTTGTAATTCTTCCCTTCGAATTTTCCGCCCGCATGCAAAATGGTTAACACCATTTCCAAAGCGCTCTTTTTTGTCTTAGCGTGTGTGTCGACTGGGATACCACGCCCGTTGTCGCCAACCGACACCGTTCGTCCATCCTTGTGGAGTGTCACGGTGATTTCGGTCGCATAGCCATTCATGGCTTCATCAACCGAATTATCGATGATCTCCCATACCAGGTGATGCAATCCTGAGGAGCCAACGCCACCGATGTACATGCCTGGACGTTTGCGAACGGGTTCGAGCCCTTCGAGGGCAACGATATCATCTGCGCTATACGATTTGGTGACAGTGGCCATGCCCATTCCTATTAATTCGAATTTGATGTGCTATCGTCGCACGACTCTCCGAGTCGTGACACCTGAATCCACTCATCCAAAGCTTTGCTTCTTTCGCCACGAATCTTCACTGGCTACTCGTCATCCAACGGCGCGGGAGCACCTGGAGGTAGCGTAATGATCGTCTTGATTTTGCCGTTCTTCTGAATCTCGATGCCGCGACCACCGCGCGAAGTGGTACGGTACTTGACCGTTGAGATGGTTTTCTTAGCGCCACGGTTGGTTTCAACCACTAATAAATCCCGATCGCCCGTGGATGCCTTGAAGCCCAGCAATCGATCGGTCTTCGCAAGTTTGATCAGAGTCACTCCCTTCCCGGCACCCGACAAGTAATTGACTTCTTCGGCTGGGCAAACCATGGCTCGGCAATCGGCCGAGATCGAGAGAATTGTCTCACTACCAGTGATCGCTTCGACAGCCACTACCTCGCTGCCAGGGGCGACGCGAGCAAAGCGGCGACCACTGCGGGTCGACGGTTCAACAAACTGCTCCAAGCCAAAACGAAGCGCAAAACCGTTGCTGGTGGCGGCAAAGCCATGGACTTCCGGGCAATATTCCGGTCGCTTAGGGTCTTCGGCGATATTCCCAACCACGCGGGGATCGAGTGATAGAGCCGACACAATTCGCTCCCCATCTTTCATCTTAAATAGTTTCTGTATGGGCTCGCCGTAGCCGGTCGAGGGAGGGATGTCCACCATGCGCGCGGTGTAACAAACACCAAACGAAGAGAAGAAAGCGATCGATGTCCGAGTCGATCCGGCCACGCATGCTAACACACCATCTCCTTCGCGCAATCGACTCTTACTTGGATCGGCGATTTGGCGTTGGCGTTTAACCCAACCGTCGGTGGAGACCAACACATTGCAGTCCTCGGCTACAATGAAGTCTTCGGCCGAATACTCGGGCTCTTCCTCGACTGTGACAATTTCAGATCGCCGCGCGCCGGCTTTGGTCTTGGCGTAGGTAGTGATCAGCCCTTCGATCTCCTCGCGGACGATGATCCACCGCCCCGAGTTGATCGTGTCGTCTGTATTCTCTTTCAATAGCTTTTGAATCTGCCGCGCCCGCTTCTGCTTCTCAAGCAATTCTGCCTGGATCAGATTGATCTCGAGCTTGGCCAGTCGATATAGTTTCAATTCGAGGATAGCGTCGGTCTGCTCTTCATCGAGCCCGCCTTTGGCGGCCGGAAAGCGTTTCATGATCTTCTGAGCCGCGTCAGCCTTACCGTCCGAAGCGCGAATGATTTTGATGATCTCATCCAAGGCATCGAAAATCAGCACAAAGCCTTCCAGGATGTGCATCCGGCGGAGCAGCACCGACAATTCGTGTTCCAGCCGCGCCGTGACCACTCCCAAACGGAAGTGTAAAAAGTGCCACAGGATCTCTTTCAATCCCAATCGCTCGGGACGCCCCACTTCAGGGTTTTCAGTGGGGACTAGGCATGTCAAGTTAACGTTGAAGTTCGTTTGCAACGGCGTATGTTTGTAGAGATATGCCAGCACCTTGGCTTCGTCAGCATCTTTGCGCAGCGGCAGGTCGATGCGAATGTCCTCCGTCGACAAATCTCGCACATCCTCGATCAGCGGCATTTTGCTACTAACTACGATTTCTGCGATACGTTCTACCAACACCGCTTTGTTGACCGCATACGGAATAGCAATGATTTGCAGCGTCCGCCCACCGCGTGAATCGGTGACAACTTGAGTCGTGCCACGCAGCTTGATTGTCCCTTGCCCGATGCTATAGATCTCACGTAGCTCCTCCTTCGAGTTGATAATCTGTCCGCCAGTCGGAAAATCGGGGCCCTGCACTGCGTCGTTGGCTACTAACTGATAATCCTTGATGTCCGGATCATTTAATAGTTTCAACAGCGCGCGGCAGACTTCACCCAAGTTATGCGGCGGAATGTTGGTAGCCATGCCGACCGCGATGCCGGTCGAGCCATTGACCAACATGTTAGGCATGCGACTGGGGAGCACGACAGGTTCTTGACGCGTGTTGTCGTAGTTGGCCTTATGCGGAACAATTTGACTGCCCAGATCGCGAAGCAATTCCGAGGCGGCACCAGTCATGCGGCATTCGGTGTACCGCGGCGCAGCAGGATTGTCGCCGTCGATCGAACCAAAATTGCCGATGCCGTCGATCAGCGGCTCGCGCATGGCCCACGGCTGAGCCATGCGAACCAGCGCGTCGTAAACGGAAACGTCCCCGTGTGGGTGATAGTTACCCGTCACATTGCCACATACGAACATACACTTCCGCGGTTTGGCGTCCGCGGTAATTCCCAACTGACTCATGGCAAACAATATCCGCCGCTGTACCGGTTTGAGCCCATCGCGAACATCGGGAAGCGCGCGGCTGGTGATGACCGACAGCGAATAGTTCAGATAGCGGTCCTGGGCTGCGTCGCGGAGCGAAACCGGCTCGATCTGTTGCAGCTCGGCATTGGCGAACATATCCGGGACAGAACTCGATCCGCGTTTGCGGCCCGATGGCGAGCCGTTATTTTTCGAATTGCGGCCGCTGCCAGCACGTTTGGGCATCTCGTTTGCTTCCTCCCTGATTTCCTATCAAAAACCGCCAATTGAACCCGTCCTATGTCGCTCGATTCTCCGAGTCGCGATGCGTATCGACTTCGAACTTCACCCACGATTCCCTACACGGAGAGTCGGGCGACATCGCAATTCCCGACTCGGAGAGTCGGGTGATGTTGCAATTCCCGACTCGGAGAGTCGGGCGACGAAGTATTTCTCGACGCAAAGTGCCAAGCGACTTTGGTCGGGTTAGCCATGATAACGCAGATAGCTTTTGCTGGTTAGCGGCCCAGGTCAAGGCCGGCAAAATATAGCGATATGGCAACTTGGTGACAGCTCGGGCAATTAAACTTATCGAGCAGGTTTCGCAATTCCGATCGAATGCCAGGAGTGGTTCCGTTTGGCTGAGCCACCGCTTTGGGATGCGTGACACCCACGGAAGGGAAGCAAAACATGAAAATACGATCCGTTTTATTGGGCTCGGCGGTTCTCACTCTGCTTAGTTTGACCAATTCGGCCAGTGCTCAAGATTATACGAATGCGCCGCAATTGTTTGCCAATCAATACACACAGGGGTACGCCAACCAAGCTACCGCTCAAATGTATGTGGCCCCGGTGCCAGTCCCAGAATTTGTAGGGCACACTTACTACACTTACCAACCATTGTATCCGCACGAAATGATGTATCGCCACACACATCGCTATCACAGCTACTATGATGGTGGTCGTGGGCTAAACAGTACCAGAGTACGCTACTCCCCATCGATCACGGGTATGCTGCACAGCAAATTTGATTCGATCATCCCCCGTCCTTAGTCGTCAGGTCCTCCATTTTGGTTCCGGTTACAGTTGTGGTGCCAAGTGATGACGGGCCCAGCGCACCCTCGACTCCACCGAAAAAGGAAAGTTTCATATGAGAAGTTTAGTTCTGCTTGGCGCGCTCGCCGCCTGTGTTATGGTTCAATCCACCGCGATGGCGCAGCGTCCCTTTTCGCGCGTGTTAGGGATGAGCATGGCTACCAAAGGTGACGTGTGGGCTCAGAAAGCGGCAGCCGGCCAACCTTGGCACGGACAGTATTCCTATACGACCTATGGCCAACCGACCGCTTTAGTGGTTCCACCCACCGCGATGATGCAGCAGAACTATTCATGGGGCGTTTCTCAAAACACCATGACTCCCATTTATCATCAGTACGGGGCTACTGCGGTACCATCCGCGGGTGGCGGCTTTTACGTCACACCACGCTGGCCAAGCAATACCGGTCAATTCGGTGTCTACCCAGTGCGCGCTCCCTGGTAGGACGTCAGGCTTTCCAGCCTGACATGCGCCCAGCGCCGACATTCCTTACTGCAGCACGCGATGCAAGCACCAGAGTCAAACTCTTGGTGCTTTTTTCGTAGCCCACCGCCAGAGCTCAACGCAGGCCAATAAAGTCTCGCTCATCTCCTCTATCGCCAATTGGCCAGCGATGGGTTAACCTGTTGGTTTGACTTGGGCTACCAATATAGTTCAAGTTTAGGCAATTCGTAGGTGGGTTTCGTACCGCCGGATCTAGTTACCCCGCGCACGCGAACTTGTGATGGCGAAACTGTGTCCCGAATCTCATTGTCTTGCGGCCCAAGACTCAATAAATTTGAAACCGCTACTGCCGAAATTCTTGGCGAATTCCGCTACGTCTTAAGCACGTGCCCTTAACATTAAACCTCGATTTACTCACGGAGCCGAGCCCAATATGTCGTCGCTCGAGATATTCATCAACGGGAAATATTACTCCAAGGAAGATGCTAAGATCAGCGTCTTCGACCATGGCTTGCTGTACGGAGACGGCGTGTTCGAAGGACTAAGAGCTTACTCCGGCAATGTATTTCGCTTGCAAACACACTTGGAGCGACTGTACGAATCCGCCCAAGCCATCATGCTAACGATTCCCCTGTCCAGTAGCGAACTAGGCGCGGCAGTCCGCGCTACGGTGGCCCGCAATAAAATTACGGATGGTTACATCCGCCTAGTGGTTACACGTGGGGCGGGTTCGCTAGGCATCGACCCCGGCAAGACCTCCGATCCCCAAGTGATCATCATCGCCGACCGCATCGAAATGTACCCGCGAGAGCTGTACGAAAACGGTATGGAGATTGTCACCGCATCGACGATTCGCAATCACCCAGCGGCGCTCAATCCGCGGATCAAATCGCTCAACTATCTCAACAATATTCTAGCGAAACTCGAAGGCAAGCGGGCGGGTTGCCTCGAAGCACTGATGCTCAATCACGTTGGCGAAGTAGCCGAATGCACGGCGGATAATATTTTCATCGTTAAACGAGGAGAACTGCGAACGCCCCCAATCGATGCGGGTATCCTAGAAGGAGTGACCCGTAATGCAATTCTTGAACTGGCTCTGCAAGCCGGTATCACTTGTCAGCAGATAACGATGTCGCGTCACGATGTGTACACTGCGGACGAATGTTTTTTAACGGGAAGTGGTGCTGAGGTCATCCCAGTGGTCAAAGTCGATTCGCGTCCAGTTGGCGACGGGTCGGTGGGGCCGATGACGAAACAACTCAGTGCAGCCTTTCACAAACTGGTACGTCAGCCAAGTTAACCCTGATCCCCTACCAAAATTCAATTGCGCGTAGTTTCTGCCGTAGCGGAAGTCGCCAAGACTTGCGGCAGTTGTTGCTGCTAATGCGGCGTGATGAGATTTTAGGTCAGAGTCACGACTCGGAGAGTCGTGCGACAATAGAGTCGTGCGACGCTTGAGTCGTGAGAAAATTTTGGCGACGTCCGTTATGATCGCTTTTAAACCTCCAAGGTAGACCCTCCGATGGAAACACTCATCACCCGCGCTGCGATTCCCGCCGGCTTGGTTTGGCTGTTGGTCGGTTCCTTAATTTCCGCGCAAGAAAAGTTTGCGGCGGAACCCGCTGGCCTAGACGCTTCCGAACTCGCTGACATTCCACCAGCGCGAACCAAGTACATGGGGCGAACGATTGCGCAAACCATGAGCTTTCACGGCGCACCGTGGTTGGTGCGGGACAATCGCGAAGAGGAAGAGCGACCGAGCGAAGTCATCAAGCAACTGGAGCTCAAACCAGGCATGGTGGTTTGCGATTTGGGATGCGGCAACGGCTACTACACGTTGCTCATGGCCCCCCAGGTGTCGCCGGCAGGCAAGGTTTTAGCCGTCGATATCCAACAAGAAATGTTGCACTTGTTGAAACTGCGAAGCGAGTCGGAAGGGATCGATAACGTCGAACCGATTCTAGGCACTATTGTCGATCCGAAATTGCCGACCGGGATAGTCGATCTGGTTTTACTGGTTGATGTGTATCATGAATTCTCGCATCCCGAGCAGATGCTGGCCGCACTGAGGCAAAGTCTAGCGCCCGGTGGCTTAATCGCTCTGCTCGAGTATCGCGAAGAGGATCGCAACGTCCCCATCAAACCCTTGCACAAAATGAGCAAGCGGCAGATTATGAGAGAGTATCGCGGAAATGGGTTTAAGTTGGCCAAGCAATTCGATGGATTGCCTTGGCAGCATCTGATGTTCTTTGAGAAAGATCCTACCTGGAGCGAGTCAGCCACCAGCCAGGCGCCTGACGAGTAGCGTGGGAGGTTGAAGCGGAGCCGTACGTCAGGCTTTTCAGCCTGACACCGGGCAGTGCGTTTGGCCTACCCCAACGTTTGTTAGGCAGAAAACCCTGATCTAGATTTTGTCAGGCAGGAATGCCTAACGTACAAATTAGACCAAAAAACCGAGTGGCCCACCGGTCGTGGAACTGGAATAAAAATTGCGAATGTTGGGGAGGATATCCACCAGCGTACTATCATTGGCCACGCCAAACCAACGCGCCAGTTCGCCATTGTATTGATCGACAGCTGTGGTTGGGATGAGGCGGCCGCGCCCCATATCTAGGGAATTATTGGGGGCCAAGGAAGCAGGGTAACTGCCGTAGACCTTCCCTCCGCGGACTGGGCCACCCACGACAATATGATTGCCCCCCCAGGCATGGTCACTGCCATCGCCATTGGAAGTCAGCGTGCGTGCGAAGTCGGAGCAGGTGAAGGCCACGACATCGTTTTGCACGCCGAGAACCCCCATGGCATCGTAAAAGGCTTTCAACGCCTGGCTGACTTGGGGTAGCAAATTGTTTTGTAAATTGAGTAGGTTGGCGTGATGGTCCCAGCCGCCGACCGAGACAAAGAAGATCTGCCGAGTTTGACCGAGGGTGGCGCGGGCACCAATTGTTTTGGCCACCATTTTCAATTGGTTGCTCAAACTGGTATTCGGAAAGACCACCGGGTCAAGATTGACGTTTGTAGTAGCATTATTGAAATCGAGAGCCGCTTGAATGCTTCCTTGGCGGATTCCGGCGTACGATTTCTCCAGCAGATTGCCATAGGTCTGCGACAACGCATCGTTGGTAAACCGCGTGTACATACCGTCGCGGCTGGTTGAAGTATTGGGGAAGCCGCTGAGGGTGGTTGCACCACCGTTCTGTACCACGTAAGGAATCACGTTGGTGCCAGTCTCAAACAGGTTGAGCGAACCAAGGGCGATATTCATTGAAATGGTGGGATGTTGGTTGACAGTATCCGTCAACATATCGGCCATGCGCCCACCCCAACCGGTGAGTTGTGAACGCGATTGAGGGACTGAGGTTTGCCAGTGGTCGACTAAGTCTGAGTGCGAGTACAGTCCCAGCGGCTTGCGGACTTGATTGTAGTTTTGCTTTGTCGTAGGTTCGACCAAACTTCCGACGTTGGCTACCAAAGCCGCTTTACCTTGATCGTACAGGGCTTTGATCTCGGGCATGCGAGCGTGCAGTCCAAAAGTTCGGCCGTCAGAAACGACCGGTAGCATCTGGGCTTCTGTCAGCGCCAGATTACTTCGCGCCGAAACATAGTCGGTGTACTCACTGGAACCTTGAGTCGGAAAGGGGGCCAGCACGTTATAGGAATCGATACCTCCCAGCAGAAAGACGCACACCATCGCCTTGTAACCGCTGGTGTCGCTGGCCGCTATGGCGGTGTTGGTCAGCTTGAGATTGACAAGCGTCGACAGCAGCGAGGTAGAGCTTAGCGCGGCACAACCTCCAGACAACTTCATAAAGCTGCGGCGATCAAGCGCAGGAAAACTGTTATTCAGACTAGCGCGTTTCATGTTCGTTGCCCCTGAGACTGTGTGGCTATCGGAAAAGGTTCTATCAGGAATCGGGGATCTACTTACTCGACGATCGTGAACGCCGGTGAGGTTAGCACGCAAAGCAATGCCGCTTGGGCTCGATTCGTTGGCGTGCTGGCATTGTTTTGCGGAGCCACGCTGAGTGCGTTGACGAGCGCCTGGCGTTCCGCTTCTCGCATAGTGCCGCAGCACAAGGTTTGGTCCAAGTAGGCGGCTAGCGCACTGGGGTTGGGAGCCAGAGCAATTTCTTTGCTCAAATCGTAACTGATTGTGCACTTAATAACCCCCCGCGTGGCACTATTGAGGAGCGTATGTTCCGTTTTGCCATTGAAGATATCTGACCGATAACGATTCGGCGATCGATTGGCATACACGGCATCGAGCAATTGAAATTCCGGTGCATACAGATCGCCTCCCGGAATATTCTGTGATCCGCTTGTTTCGGTCAAATCTCCTGAAGGTTGATAGTTGGGGGTGTAAAAGTTGAAGACGGTCGGCGAGCCATAAGCGTATTGCGACCAGTTTGAGGCTAGATTCGGCAAGGCAAACCAGCCATTGGCAAAGTCAGTGCTTCCATAGCGACGCAGAAAGTGAGCATAGGCGAGGACCGGTTCTTGTAGGCGGCAGCGCTCGGTCCCTTCGCCACTAACTTCCAATCGCCACGGATTGGCGAGGCGCACCATGCGAATGCCATCCCAGGCTTCTTGATCCAGCAATATTTCTTTGATGACCGCCTTCAAGTCCCCCCGTTTGCCGCTGCCATTGTCGTTAAAACGACTAACTACGCGACGAATATAGCCTTTGGAAGGGTTGGAACGTACAAAGCGTTGAATGAGTTTGTGGCAGATAAATGGCCCCACGCTCGATTGAGCGAAGATGTTGTCCAACCCCGCATGGATGTCCTGTACTCCCGCTACGCCGCCTGGTAATGTCACGCCACCAAAGACTTGCTTCGGATTGGTGTCATGAAAGGCCTGATACATGATCATCGGCTCTTCATAATTGATCGTGCCATTTGAGATCGTGGTACTTCCGGCATAATTCAGTCCGGTGAAGAGTCGGGCAAAAGTCTCAATCTGAGTGTTGGAGTAGGTGGGGATCGATTGGCCATTAGAATTTAGAACATGTGTTCCGTCGGGGTTGAGTTGATAGAGCCCCATTGAAAACAATTGCAGAACTTCACGCGCGTAATTCTCGTCAGGGAAGGTCGTAGAAGTCGCTTTCCGATTGCGGAGGTGACTAAGCCAGACGCCCATGATCGGATGAAAAGTTACACCACCTAGGACATCGCGGTAGTCGCTAAATGACTTATCGACCAACATGTCGTAATAGTTCGAGATGCCTTGCCAACGCGCCTTTCCCGTGGGACCTACGTCAGGGTCGTTGAAGTTGTTCCCAGACTGTCCAACCACCACGATTTGCATCAGTGCCCAAGCCATTCGTTGTCGGAGTTGATCAGGTGCTTTAACAGCATTATGCCACCAAGCCTGATAGCGGTAACGACTGACACTAACGTCTGTTTGCGTTGGAGTAAAACCATCGGCGATGACCATCGCCTCAGCCAAGCTCTCGTGGTGCGTAGCTGGCAAGGCAAACTGCTGCTCGATCCATTCGTCAGCCGCAGGTAAAACGCCGATTTGCAGCATGCGATCGGCCAAGGCAGTGATCTCGGCATCGGTAGGACCAAACGTGGCGTGCTGTAGAAACTGCGTTGCTCGCAGTCGTACCATCAAGGCACTTAATTCACTCCGACTTGCAACCTCAAACGTCCCCGCCGTCAAGAGAGACGGCAAACATAGTAGAAAACCCATTGCCACACTCACGGCCGTAGATCGTACCATTGCAGGACACCTTTCAGATTAGACAAGGACTTTGTCTCAAGCGAGCGCAAAGTTTGCTGACAACATTCACCAGCAGTTACAGCCAACATCGGGACCAAAATTCGATAGCGGTATTGCGACAGAAGATCGAATACCGATTGTCACTGAAGAGAGAAGCGAAAGTGTAGCGAATGAGAATAGCCAAATGGAACCAGATTTGGGAAACATTATTCCAAAAAGTTTTGATTGTCAATCTTTTGTTGAGTCAAAAGCCCTGTTGCTACGTCTAGTAGGTGGGGAGGTACACCTGGCAAACGGTAGGGCGCTTCAAAACTTGGTCTCGTGGTCTACTAATGTCAGATCATTTAATTCAGATCATTCAGATCATGTCGTAGAGTGCCAGAAATACCTGCCAACGGGAATTGATATGGGTGAAAAAATTTTGGCACGACGCTAGGCGGGGCGTGCCTGCATACGAATTCCCTGAGTGCGAGCGATTTAACAGGAGAAAACAGAGGCAACGGAGAATCTCCTCTTGCCTCCGGTAGCGCTGGCGTGAAGCGTCAATCGCCTTGACTATTAGCAGCCCACAGATCGGGCATCTAGTCTAGTTGAATTCCCCATTCTGTTAGCTGCTCGTTGTGCTGCGACCAATCAATCGCAAACGGCTCTGACACCGAGATCTCTTGAGCGGGGAGCCCCAACGATAGTTTCACAATGCGTCGATGTTCGAACTGATCGTCCACCAACGGTAGAGCCTGATCGCTTTCGATTCGCGCAAAACGCGTACGTTCTTGCGACCACACTTTGGCGATCCGATGGAGGGCCACGAGGCGAAACCAATGCCACGGCTTTTCGACCGTGATTTGTGAACGTACCGAATTCCAATGCTCGAAACGCTCTAGGTCTGACTCTCGAATCAGGAAGCACCGCACGCACCTTCGCCTCACCACCAGCCGATCCTCGCAAGTCATGCAGAACAGCCAGATCTGCCGCGCATGTGGAGAGTTTGCCAGAGCTCCCGCCGCAAAGTTGGCTGCGTCGTTGAGCAACTCAAAACCTAGCGTGCCTCGCGTCGGCAAAATCGGGTCATTGAGAGTTGTGTGCTCTGTCAGGGAGCGAACCAATTCTCGTGCGGCTGGATTGTCATAAAGTTGATTGACGGTCAGTTTGGTCGTTACGTTGCGAAACACCAATTGCGTCTGCTGGCCGCCCGCTGGCAAGAGGTAGTGTGCCTGAAATAATACGTCATCGGAGTCCCCCTGTTGAAAGCGCTGTAGTTCCCGGATGCGTTTGCGAAACAAAAAATACCAACTGACAGCGAACCCCAGGATGAACCCCAATCCCTTGCCAACCAATTCAGGAATTAATCTGCGCCACTCAAATTCGAGCAGCCAGCGTTGCCAATCAGTCCAGTCCATGTCGCGGTCTCCGCTTAAAAAACAGTTCCGCCCCAGGCCGCAGCCCGGGAATTAGTAGCTCTCGCCGTAAGTGTAGGCACAGCATGGGGCTTTGTCAGTTCGTGGCGGTTTCGGTTATGATAGACGCCTCCCCACGCACGAAGGGGCTCAAATTTGGCGGAACCTAGAAAAATACGTAACGAATGTCGCTAGCAGTGGATCCCGTAAAAAATTCCAAAACACAGTCTGGCGGGCGAATCGCCGTGAGTGGACGCAGTCGCTTGGGACGCTTAACCGGGATTGAAATCGCCGCCACCGGCAGCTATGTCCCCGAAACTATCGTAGCCAACGAGGACTTAGCGACCTTGGGTTGCGACAGCGACTGGATCGTACAGCGAACCGGGATCCACCAGAGACGCCGCGCTGCACCGTCGCAAGCCACCAGCGATTTAGCACTACTGGCGGCTCAACAGTGCTTGCAACGCGCTGACGTGAGCACAGCGGAGGTCGATTTGATTATGGTGGCAACCATTACTCCAGACCATGCGTCACCTTCAACTGCCTGTCATCTTCAAAAACAACTCGGCTGCGTCGCGCCTGCCATGGATATCAACGCCGCCTGCGCAGGGTTCATGTATGCCTTAGTCGCAGCTGGTCAATTCGTCGCCAATGGCGCTTCTAAATGCGCTTTGGTGGTGGGTGCCGAAGTCATGAGTCGTACCATCAATCCGGCTGACGTCAAAACTTACCCCCTGTTCGGCGATGGAGCAGGAGCAGTCTTGCTGCGGGCTACCGATGATCAATCCAAAGGCTTGCTGAGCTATACACTAGGGGCTGAGGGTTGCGGCGGACAACTGCTGTGCATTCCCAGTGGTGGTAGTCGGCTGCCACTGTCAGCCACAGCCCTTGAGGCAGGGGAACACTTTCTGCAAATGGAAGGGCGATCTGTCTTCAAGTGGGCGGTGCGCGTGGTAGCAGATAGCACGCGTGACTGCTTAGCTCATGCAGGACTGGGGATCGATGATATCGACATGATGCTTCTGCACCAGGCCAACATTCGCATTATCGATTCTGCCGTTTCCGATTTTGCCATTGATCGCGAAAAAGTGTTCGTGAATCTGGATCGCTACGGCAACACCAGCGCGGCCAGCATCCCGCTAGCGCTCGACGAAGCGCTGACCAGTGGTGGACTCAAGTATGGCGATCGCGCTTTGATGTGTGGCTTCGGATCTGGACTAGCCTGGGGAACCGCCGTGGTACAACTTTAAACAAGTGCCAACTGAGCTCAACTCGTCCATCGACGCCGCGCTCAACTCGATTAACTCGCTTTCCACTTCCAATTCAAAACGCGAACCCTAGCAGGAGCAAAACCTGACTGATCTCTCCACCGCAGGAGGTGTGCTGGCACTGCCTCTCTTGGCGGCCATCCTGTTTGCTTGCGCAGCGCTGCTCATGAAACGCACTGGGCAATGGCAAATCGACATCTGGCGGGTCAGCTTCGTTTGCAATGTTAGTTCGGCTGTCGCCTTCCAACCATTCTGGTTTTTAGCCGATGCCTTGCCAGGCTGGGAACTGTGGTGGCAACCCGCCGCGGTAGCTGCGCTGTACGTCGTCGGACAAGTGCTTACGCTAACTTCTCTGGCGCAAGGCGAGATTTCTGTGTCCGCTCCTGTCTTGGGATTGAAGATTGTCTTTGTGCCCATATTTCTGTGGATGTTGGGGGCTGGGCTATTGCCTGTCACTACCTGGCTGGCTTGCTTGGGAGCCACGTTGGCGGTGGTGCTACTCAATACGACCGATAGCCGTAGCGGTCGCGGCAAAGTGCTGTTTTCCATTGTGACAGCCACGTCAGGGGCGGCGGCCTTTGCGATGTTCGATGTGTGCGTGCAATTGTGGAGTGCCAATTGGGGACGCGGCGCTTTTCTGCCGGTTATGTTCATTATGAGCACTGCCATGTCGTTGATCATGATCCCATACTTTAAGCAACCACTGCGCGCCATTCCCGCCAATGCCTGGCCAACTTTGCTTGGGGCAGCATTTTTTATTGCAGCCCAAGCGTTGGCGATCGTAGCCAGCGTAGCGTTCTGGGAACAAGTCGCCGTGTCGAATGTCGTCTATAGCTCACGTGGCTTGTGGAGTTTGCTGGCGGTGTGGCTGCTGGGACGCTACTTGCAAGTTACCGATAGCGGACTGACACCACGTGTGCTAATGATGCGCACCTGCGGAGCAGTGCTGCTGTTGGCATCGATCGCGTTGTTAGTGCTGTAGTAGGATCTATTCGTGCCGCAGCGCTTCGATGGGGTTCATCATGGCCGCGCGGCGGGCGGGATAAATCCCAAACAGCAAACCGACTCCCAGCGATATGAATACTGATAGAAGCACGGACCAGAGGGCAATCCGCGGTTCCAAGGTCTGCACGACGGCAGGGAGCGACTCTGGCCAAAAGAAGTTCACCTGCCAACGCAAGCCACGAAAGATGGGCCCACACATCAATCCCACACCTACCCCCAACAAGCCACCGCTGCCGGTAAGGACTAGCGTTTCGATCAAAAATTGCTGAATGATATCCGTGCGTTTGGCCCCTAGCGCGCGGCGAATACCGATTTCACGAGTCCGTTCGGTCACAGTGGCCAACATGATGTTCATGATGCCAATCCCCCCTACTAACAGTGAGATGCCGGCGATGATGACCAGCAGTACATTGAACATAGCTCGGGTACGTTCCGCCTGTTGCAGCAACTCCTTTGGCACGACTACAGCATAGTCATCCTGCGTGTGATATTTCTTAAGCAGCGTCTCGACAATGTCCGCCGTATCATCGACGTCCTCAATATTGTCGACGGATAGCGTGATCTGCGTCAGTTCAACGATTTCCCCTTTGAAGTTGAAGCCTTCTCCCGTACGCGTCATTATTTGATCGCCGACTCGTTGGCGAAAGGTCTTCAGTGGAATGTAAGCATCGAAGCTAAAGTCGCGGGCATCAAGGCTACCGCCAATGGCCGCTGAGGCAGTACGCGATTTGGTTTGTCCGATCACCGTATAAACATCGCTTTCCACTTCCACCTTCTGGCCGATCGGATTGTTGATGGGGAACAGTCGACGAGCAGTCCCGGCGGCTATTACGATCACGTTCTGGCCGCCGTCGTGATCGTCATCTATCCAGCGACCACGGGCTATCTCCAATCGATTGAGCTCGGAATACTGTTGAGTGCAGCCAACCAGTTTGGCATCGAGCGATCTGCCTTGAGCCATGAACTGCCGCTGCACTTCGCGGATTGGAACGGCCCGCGAGATGGTGGGTATGTTGGATAGCATCCGCTTATGGTCAGCTCGAGTCAGTCCATATTTCTTAACACGTTCGTTGGCGTCTTCGGAAATGGGCTCGATGTTCCGCACGATGATGTTCGATGCGCCCAATTCCATGATCTGCTGTTGGGCTTGATAGCTAACCCCTTCCCCCATAGCCACCAACCAAATAACCGTCGTGGTGCCAATGAATATTCCGAGCGCGGCCAAACTCGACCGCATCTTTTGTAGCAAGAGACTTTTTAGGCCCAACTGCAGGGTCTGGAGCAAGACGCCATTCATTTGCTGGCCGCCACTTTTTCTTGGGCCGCTGGCTTCGACTTCTCTTTCCGGAGACTACCGGAAGGCAATTTCTCAGTAGGGCCTTCTACGGGTGGCTGCTCGGCCTGCTCACTGGGGCGAATGGCCTGCATCTGAGCTTCATCGACAAATGCCAGCGGATTGAGCACGACTTCATCGCCTTCGGCCAAGCCAGCCGTTACGATCGTAAACTCGTCATTGGTATCCCCCAGCTTGACAACTCGTTTTTCTACCCCCCCTGCCTCCTTGACCCAGCACAAATGACCTTCAGGGCCGTCGACGATGGTGGCTACAGGAATTGTCAGCACGTCGGAGTGTTGGGCCAGGACCACATCCACGATAGCGCTCATACCTGGCTTCAGTCCTGGCTGCGGTTGCAAGCGGATAATGGTGTCGTATTTAACTAAGTTGCCTGTCCACCAACCTGCCGGCCGCGTGACTTCGGCAATCTCGGAAACTTCGCCATCGAACATCAGATCTTGCAATTGGATTTTGGCGGGCATGCCGATTCGCAAGCGATCGACTTTCGATTCATGGATGCCGACTTTAACTTGCATTTGTTCTAAGTCGGGAATCATCAACAGGGTCTGTTGTTCGCGGACCGTAGCCCCTTCCTCGATATCGGGAGTCTCTTTCCAAGCCGCCGCCGAGGGAAATATCACCAGCCCACCGCCAGGCGATCGGATCGTACAATTGACCAGCTGTTCCTTCTCTCGCTCCAGTCGCTGCTTCTCAAGTTCCAATGCGGAGACGTCCGCATTCAATCGTGCCTGGGCTGCATCGAGCGCACTCCTTAACTCTTGGACCATTTTCTCCTTGGTGTACTTTTCAAGCGCATCGAGTCGCGTTTCCTTGAGTTCAAGCTCTTTGCGCGCCGATTCGACGGCGAACCGTTCGCTCTCAAGTTGCAGACTCCGCACCATGCCCTTGGCTGCCAGTCGCGTGGCCGATTCAAAAGAGAGCAGTGCATTGCGAATGGCCTCCTCCGCATCGAAGATCTCTTTTTCGATCGTGCTTCGCTCCTCGCGATAGGTTCCCTCAAGATACTCCGTAATACTGGTCCGCGCTACAGCCACGTCACTCTCGCTGATGATCTTGTTGGCCAGCGCATTTTCGTAGGCAATCCGTTTTTGCGTGACGCTATCTTCAATCTCAGAAGTGTCGAGCTCAACTAGCACATCGTTGGGCTTGACTACCGTACCGGTTTCGATGACCCAGATAACCGTGCTGCCACCCTTGACCTTGCACTTGATTTCGATGTTGTTGGAACTTTCAAGCGTCCCCTCCTCGGTGACAGTCACGGCCAGATCGCTGCGTTTGACCTGATGGGTTAAAATGTCGCGATTGGCGGCCGGCGCCATTAGAGAATTGATCAACGGCATCGTGGCTCCAGCGGCAGCCAGCAGGACAAGCAGAACCAGCCCCTTCTTCAGCCCTTTACCAATTCTCGCTGGCGATTGGCTGGACATGAGTGGGGCTCCGGAGTGTTACGAATCAGCTAAGAGTCAAACAAGAAAAAGTCGGACCCGTTCTAAAGACCAACCATTACCAGTGGTTTTGTTTGGTCCCTAAACTGTCCAACAGTTTTACTGTTTGGCACTTACACCAAACGGGACACAAGATGATCGGTCGAAATCTCAATGAATCCATATTATGACAGACGCAACTGCTCGGAGGCAAGGAAAATCGCAAACCTGTCGAGCAACGGAAAGTAAGTGTTATCGCCTATTTAGCTGTACTTCACTCCGAAGCCCGTACAGTTTGATACATTCATCCAGAACTTATAGTCAATCAAAGGAAATCGTCTTCATGCCATTGCCACACGCGGAACTACTGAAACTAAAACGTTGGAATACACCCACTATTTACAATGGGTGGGAACAGATCACGAACGCCGATGTGGCTAAGGATGGGATCAACTTAGAGGAGACTCATGATTTCATGCCGCAGATGGGTCCGATGGTAGGCTACGCGGTCACGCTGGTGATCGAACCCTCGCAAGCCAAGCATAAACAACTTAGCAGTGCTTGGGAAAAGTATCGCGAGTACGTTGCCGGTCAGCCTGGCCCGAAAATCGTGGTGGTGCAGGATGATGACAAACCGCAAGTGATTGGTTCCTTTTGGGGTGAAGTCAATGCGAACAGCCATCGTGCGCTGGGATGCGTGGGAACGATTACCGATGGAGCTGTGCGTGATGTCGATGAGATGTCGAATGCTGGCTTCAAAGCTCTAGCTCGGCGATTGTGTGTTGGGCATGCGCACTCAATACCTGTGCGGTGGGGATGCGAAGTTAAGGTGTTTGGACAATCTGTCGCGCCGGGGCAATTAATTCATGCCGACAAGCATGGTTTCCTAGCCGTCCCAACTGCCGATGAAACTCGCCTATTGCAGGCGGCTTGTTTTATGGACAGCAATGAATGCAACACCGTGATTGCGGCTGCGCGACACACCAACGACGGCGACACACGATTGCTGGAGCGACTTGCCCAGGCGGGCAAGGACTTTCGCGCCGCGGCCAAGAGAGAGTTTGGCGGACCGGGTGAGTGGTGACATCTTGATCGGGACAGCGTCCCCTGACAATCTACCAAGGGAGACCGGCACCGTCCTATTGCATGCAATGCAGCACCTTGGCGATTCACTTTTTACGAGCTGGGTTGGTCTAAAAACAACGAAACTGCTATTGGGGGAAACGCGGGAAGTATGGTACGTTTTTGCGCCAAACCACTAAATGCGGCCTGCTTTCCCCAGAATGGCAGCCCGAGCAAGCATTGTCACAGGCATAAGGAGGAACCTTCATGCAACTAGTCAACATGGACGTTGAACGTCACGGATCACACGCACGCACCCAACTAGGTCCGTTCTCAGCAGGACTCAACGCCATCTGTGGCCTCAAAGGGTCGGGGAAAACCACGCTCCTGAACTGGTTACGGCACATTACGACAGTGGATGGTGCTCACGATTCGCGTTCCCCAGCCGTTCCTGTGGCGGGTCAAGTTGAACTGACGAGCCGTGGACAGCATTGGCAGCTCCCCGAGAATCGCCGTGGCTTCACACCGCATGCTTACGGTAGTCAGACCGACAATCTATCTATAACGCAACGCGATTTATTCGCGGCGCTCGCTGCCGCTTCGGGAGCCGCCGACACGGAAGCTGCTTTAGAATCGGTCGCCAAGCGATTTGGACTCGACAACCTTGCGCCGCAGGTTGACTCGGGCCGCGACGCATTGTTGGCACGACAGCGCGATATCGAAATCCGACTACAGCGTTTGCGCACTCTAGAGTCATCGCGTGAATCGTTAACTGTGCGACGCCATGAGCTGGAGCGTGAACTTCAAGATTCACAAACCACACCCGCCAGTTCTGTCCCCGGTGACCGAACGGTACGCTACGATGGCTATCCGGTCGAGCATCGGCGTTACGACGATCGCTTTGCCATCATTGAGGCTGACTTGCGCGACACGCTGGCTCACCTCGAAGGGCTGGATCGCGAATTGGCCGAGTTGCGCGGTGAACTGAAAGTGCTGGAAGTCACGAAGGCTTCGGTTACGGTTGATGACTCCTATCGTCTGCAACTCCAGGAAATTGACGATCGGTTAAACCGTTGGCGACAGACACTTCGCGATCTAAAGGCACATCGCAATCGCATTGATCATGACGCCACGGATGCCAGGCTCGACAAACAGGTTGGCGAACAGTTATCGAACACCAAAGATCCCGATCCACGGGGAGCGCTCCGTTCGCTCGAAGCCCAAATTCTTTCCGCACGGAAACAGCTCGATGTCTTAGTTGATCGTTACAGCGTTTTCCAGGACGTGCGGCCCGATCACTATGCCGTTCATAGAGATGACCATGGACGCACGCGCATTGCCTACCATGAGGCCGGCCATCAACTTTCCGATTCGAACAATCTTCCAGAGACCCTGCGGAGCATGCAGAAGGACCTGTACGAAGCCTGTCAACAACTGGCACGGCACGAATCGAGAGCTGCCAGCGAGACACTGAAACAGCAATCCGAACAGCTGCAGCGCTGCGAAGCTGAATTGTTGCATTCGGTTGAAAAGCTGATCGAAGAACGGGCGGGATTGTTGCGCAAGATCGCTAACGAATATCAATTGTCGAATGAACAACTATCGTTGGCCTTTGGCAATTGGTGCGATTGTCACGACCACAACCACTTGCAAGACTGGTTGTTGAACGACTCCGAAGTCAAGACAGCTCGCGTGGGGCACGACCCGCTGGTGCGACAACGCTTACAGGACCGGATCGAAGCGATTGAAGTCGAGCGCAAAGCGGCTGAAATACGCGCTGAGAATTGCAAGCGACAGTTGCGCGATGCCGAGCTGTACCGCCGCGGTTTCGTGGAGCGCTTCGTCGAAACGCGGGGTAGGTCGCTGGCCGACATCCATCGTGACATGGATGTGGTACATGGCGAGCTGCGCGAGTGGGATGACCGGGAAAGACTATTGGCTGAGGCTGATGAAATCCGCCGCCTACTGGCTGTGCCACGTCCGATCGTAGCCAGTGCTAGTCCGTTTCGCGATCGCGTCCATCGACACATCGCCGGTTTGATGGGTGGTCGCGGAGCTTGGGCCAATCACTCCAACTACCGGTATGTATCCGAGAATCCTCAGCGACGTTATGACCTGGTGGATGGCATCGTCTATGACACGGCTGCGCACAATGGCGGCACCTACAATAACCGGCGAGTGGAAGCCGAAGTCCCAGCCGCTTTGGTGCGCGTCGCCCTCCGCTTGGCAATCGCTGAGTCTGTGGCCGCTCGTTCCGAGCCAGTGTCGCTGGTTTTTGACGAGTCGCTCGATCACGTGTCCCCAGATTTGCAGCAGTCAGCCATGGCGCATTTGGCTCAAGTCACTGCCAGTGGACAACAGATCATCATTCTGACTGGAGACCAGCGAGTGGCTGATTTAGTACACGGCCATCGAGGTTGGGTCGGTTACTTGGACCGCCAAACCACTGCGACTCCCGACATCAATCGCCACTTGACAGCGCTCGCGAATGACTACGAAGCAGACAAGTGGTACCAGCCGACAAGTCGCCGCGAAGCACCACGCACTACACCCCCTGTGCGCGGTGAATACTATTTGACCGAACGCAGTCGTGTGGAAGAGTCGCCTTCGATCGATGCGTTGGCCGCGTCCCGCTGTCGTGCAGTTGGCATCGATCGCATCGGCGACTTGCTCGATGTCGACCCTCACTGGCTAGCCGAACAACTTCGATTGGATGGTGTCAGCGAAGCCACCGTGGTGAGCTGGCAAGCCGAAGCTCGCTTGCTCTGCTCCGTACGTCAATTGCGTCCCTTCGACGCAAGATTGCTAGTCGCCATCGGAGTCCGGACGCCACAACAGTTGGCCAATATGCACCCCAGCCAATTGCTCGACCGAGTGGAACGATTCGTAGCTACCGATCGTGGACGCCGCCTTCTACGCAGCGGCAGCAGCTACGAACTTTCGCGTATTACAACCTGGATCGCCTCTGCCAAGGGAGGGGCCGGTCGCCACGGCAGCTCGAACTTCTCCGACGGTCAATATGAACGCAACAGTCGACATGGCAATGACAACGGCCATGAACGAGGAAACATTAGCTACCGGCAGAACGCTCGCAATGGTCACTCCACTGCGGACTACGGCCGCGATGCCTATCGCTCGGTTGATCGACCGGTGGACCGAGATACGGGATCCTACGACAACCATGAAGTTGAATTCGGGGACAATCAAGGCTATGCCTATGATCGCGACTATGACGACAACACCCGCACATCCCGCGGCAATCGTGACAGCAGCGGGCGTGACAGCAGCGGGCGGATTAACCGCGCAGGGAGCCGACGCTCAAGCAGTCTTGCGCGCAGGAATCGCTCCACTGAAAGCCAGCGTAGCAGCAGCTCGCGACGCTCGAGCCAAAGTGGGGACCGTGAATATCCCGTTCTCAATGGCTCGGAAAGCTCACGCAGCCGCTCACGCTCCGAATCGCAACGCGAACCACGTCAGCCACGTGCACAGCATGATGAAAGCCGACGAGGAAATCCGCTAAAGCTGGCGCAAGCGGAATTCTCACGCGAAGATACGCAACGCCTCAAGTTCTATCTGGAACTCGCCAGCCCAGTGGTCGACGCGCCGTCCATCGGACCACGTATGGCCGCTCGCTTGGAAAAACTAGGTATCCTAACCGTCGATCAACTGTTGGCAGCCAATGCTGAATCGTTAGCGGACAAACTAAACATGCGGCGTGTGGATGCCGCCACCATCCGCGGTTGGCAAGAACAAGCGAGGTTGGTTTGCCGCATCCCCAATTTACGTGGGCACGATGCGCAACTACTGGTGGCTTGCAATTTAACTTCTCCCGAAGAGTTGGCCAATATGAACCCGGCTGGTGTCTTGACGCAAGTCTTGGTAGTTGCCGAAACGGGCGAAGGACAACGCATTTTACGCGGTGGAAAACAACCCGATCTGGAAGAGGTTACCGACTGGATCAACTGGGCCAGCCAGTGCCGCTCGCTCAATGCGGCTTGAATGACACGCGGTTAACACGTAGCGGAATTCGCCAAGAATTCCGTCCGTAGCAGTTTTCCCTGGAAAAGTCGAAATTCTTGGTGAATTCCGCTACATGGAAATCCTTAACCTCGTGCCATTCGTGTCCGACACCAAAATCCAGAACGGCCCTGCGGGTGCTTCGCACTATTGGTGTCGGACACCTTTTCCCGGACAACCCCAGAGTTAAATTGTGCTGAAGCACTAGGTCCCCGCAGATCCTCTTGTTTCTCATTAGCCCGGCGTGTAAAAGTCGATAGTAGTAAGTAATGTCGGCCACGTGCCGACATTCAGGATTTTGTCCTGGAGGTTTGGGGCACACCGGAAGCAAGGAGGCGGATCGGTGCAAGTTGTCGTTTGCGCAATGATATTACTAGCGAGCGGCCAAGTGCTGTTAGACTCGCCGGTTGCTCGCACCGAACCGCGCGAGCTGTACCAGCGTGCTGCTGCCGCAATTGCTGGTCAAGACCTCGCAACTGCCACCGGTCTGCTCGAAGAACTAACGCAAAACCATAGCGATTCTCCGCTGACCGAAGTCGCGGCCTTTCATTTGGGCGAATGCTATCTTTTGCAATCGCAACCCGCGCAAGCACTGTTGTTGCTTCAAGTTTGGTCGAAGCGGATTGATACGTCGGATACCGCCGAGCAACTGGAACCAGGAATCACGAACCAAACTTGGCAGCTGCTAAGTAACGTTTTGCGCGGACTCCCTAACGATTCTCGAACTCTGGAACTACTCGAGGAAATATTAGCTCCGTCGGTGGACGCCGTAAACGAACATCTCCCCGACCAATGGGAAATGGCGTTAGCGCTCGAATTGTCAAAGCGTTATGAACGGAACAAAAACTTTTCTGCCGCCCAGAGTTGGCTGGGCCGCGCGATTGAAGCTAGCGCGAGAGGAGATAGCTCAACGGATAGTGAGCTTGAACACAAGTTCCATTGCGAACTACCACTAGCTTGGGCGGAACACGCTATTTCGACCGAACAACCCCAAACAGCGGTTGAGGTCTTGCAAACCGCACTGGCAAATCGACACCAGGTTGATCGAGAATTAGCGCTCCGCTTCCTACTGGCTGAAGCGTACTTTGCGGCTGGCCAACCAGCCAGGGCATCGGAACAATTCCAATGGTTGACCAACAAAGCGGCGGAATCCAATCCACCTCCTGCATGGCTAGCCGCAGTGACCTTGCGACGCGCAGAATTATTGGTGCGATCGCGGGCCATTGGTGAAGCTCGCACACTGCTACAGCAGGCGAAGAAAGAGCATGATGACTTTGAATTAGCCTACGAGTTCGACTATTTAATGGCGCGGTGTGCGGTCGCCCGAATTGAGTTTGACGAAGCCATTGGATTATTGCAACAAGTCATCGACGCCCCGGCAGCCAGGGGTAAGGAAGCGTTTGCCCGGGCAGCTTGGATGTTAGGTGAAGTGCATTTTTTGCAGCGAAACTATCCACAAGCGGTAGCTGCCTATGCCCAAGTCGTTAGTCTTGACAACTTTCCCCAGTGGCAAGCTCGCGCGTTGCTACAGTCGGCCAAGTGTCACGAACTGCTCGGCGATGCACTTGCAGCTGTTGCCGACTACAGACGAGCAGCCGAGTTCAGCCAACAGCCGGAGATTACACAAACAGCCGCAGAGCGTATGGCGGTCATCGAGTCGGCTACAACGAACCTACGATAACAATCCCGCAAATTCATGATAGCGAGCCGTCGGCGCTAGCCGCGGGTGACCGGAGCCATGCCAAATTCGAAACAAATTTTGATGTCACACTTCACATTTCGCGGCCGTCGTGATGCTAGACTCTGCGTGTGGTCCATGTGTCTGATTGGGCTACTAACATTCCCGACGCAGGCCACCGCGCAAGCGCCCGCCCCCTGGGCCGCCAGCAACTTCAATAGCGCTGGTGCTCCGCTACCATTGAACACAATGGCGGCCGATGAACCTGCGGCGAGGCTTGCTGCTAACACTCCATTGCCCGGTGGCTCACTCCCCAGCGATCCCGCGTCGATCGGTGGCGAACCCGCCGCTGAGGAGGGACGCGTGGGCTCGATCCAAGTTGGAAATATCATTAGCATCGTCCGCGAAGGTGGAGTTCTGATGATTCCAATCATCGCATGTTCGATCGTGCTAATGGTATTCGTGTTTGAACGCATGCTGTATTTGCGCCGCTCACGCATCATTCCCCGCCCGTTTGTGCGTGGTGTGATCGAGCAGCTCGAACAACAACAACTTGGCCGCGACGAAGCATTGGCGCTGTGCGAGGAAAACGGTAGCCCCATTGCCGAACTGTTCACTTCGGCACTGAAGAAATGGAATCGCCCCGCAGTAGAAGTGGAACAGGCAATCTTAGATGCCGGCGAGCGCGTCACCAGCCAATTGAAAAAGTACTTGCGTCTATTCAATGCCATTAGCAACTTGAGCCCGTTGCTGGGTCTACTAGGGACCGTATTGGGAATGATCGAAGCGTTCAATTCGATTGCTCAAGCGGACGCCATGGGGCGACCAGAATTACTCGCCCACGGCATTGGTGCCGCGTTATTGACGACGGCGGCTGGGCTTTGTGTGGCCATTCCAGCCTACGCTGCTTATGCGTTTTTCGTGGGGCGCGCCGATCGCCTGATTTTGGAGATGGACGCCCTAGCTCAAAACGTTGTCGAGCTGATCAGTGCCGAAGGCTTGCAAGAAACAGGCCGCTCGCGCGGTCGCTCCCGCCGCAACGCAGCGTAAAAGGAGTAAGGAGTAAGGAGTAAGGAGTAAGGAGTAAGGCTAGAGGCTAGAGATTTGAGATTTGAGATTTGAGATTTGAGATTTGAGATTTGAATACAGCCCGAAACCTTGCATCCTAAGACTTAAACCTAAACTTAAACTTAAACTTAAACTTACCCCTTACCCCTTACCCCTTACCCCTGACCCCTTACCTCTTACCTCTTACCTCTTACCCCTTACCCCTTAAAACTTACCACTTAAAACTGATTTCATGCCATTAAAAACAAGTACGTCAGAAGAGCTGCCGAGCGTCAACTTGACGCCCATGATCGACGTTGTTTTTTTGCTGATCATCTTTTTCATGGTTGGCACACAATTTACGCAGCCCGAACGTGAGATTGCTTTAAAGCTTCCCGGTGTCGGTGGTCTCAAGGCCATGGTTGCGGCTCCAGATCGACGCGAAATTGCCGTTACTGCCAATGGTCAGATTGTCTTCGATGGCCAGACCGTGACCGTTGAACAATTGGTCAGCAGTTTGCAAACCTTGCGGGCGCGCTATCCGGATCTGCGCGTTGCGGTCAGGGCGGATGGCGAGGTCAAATATCAATTGGTAGCCGCCGTGATGGGAGCGGCCAATCGGGCTGGAATATCTGATTTGACCACCGCCGTTAGGTCAACCGCATCCCAATTGCGATAACCCATGATTTTAATCGGTCAATTCACGGAACAACTCTGGCGCGCGTGGCTATATGTCACGCACACGCGATCACTGGCGATGTTCTTAGGAATTGGCTTTGCGATTCTAGCCATCGTCTTGCTAATCGCCTCGCGAACACGATGGGGACAAGCCAAGCCACTGACCAAAGCGGTAGCCCTGAGTGTCTTGGCCCATGTGTGGTTGTTAATGTACGTGTTGGGAACCAGAGTTATTTTGCCCCAAGGGGATCCCGCCGGCCGTGAAACCAACATGTCGGTGGCCTTCGAAAGCCAAGCGTTGGACCACGCACCTTCGCTCCTGGCTCAACCGACAGACGATGAATCGCTGACAGAGTTCGACGCGAACTTGGACCAACTTGGCGAACCGGAACCCTGGGAGCGATCGGCTCAACTCGCTGAACTGCCGCGGCCTACGATACTTCGTGAGGCATTGAACCGAACTACGATCTCCGCCCCGAATTTGCTGTCGGTCCGGGAAGCGACGCCGATGCCCGATCTGGAGCCCGTAGTTGAATCAACGCCTGGCAATTCATCCCCATCCGAAGAATCGATAGTCAATTCAGCTGCAGAGTTGGAGACGCCAGGCGTCAGCGTGACGGAACCCGTGCTTCCTCCCGTGGCGATGACCTCGCTCCAAAACGCGACCGTCGATTGGATGAATCAGTCCAATCCGGTTAATCCCCCGTCAGCTGAGCCTACGTCGATACCTCCTCCAGCGACACAGCTGCCACGTACACAGCCACAAATCGCGCGAACGACTAGCATGCCCACCGAGTATCAACTGCGGCAAGCCCCCAATCGCTTGCAGTTGGCTACCGCATATGGCGCCGACGCAGACAGCGAAGCTGCCGTGCATGCGGGCCTGCAATGGTTGGCCGAGGCTCAATCCTCGGATGGATCATGGAATGCGAAAAAATATGGAGCTGGTACGGAAACATTTGCTTTGGGCGAGTCGCGCTATGGAACAGGCGACAAAGCGGATACCGGCATCAGTGGTTTAGCGCTGCTAGCCTTCTTGTCAGCAGGGCATACGCATCTAGAAGGTGAATATCGAACCACGGTACAGCACGGACTGCAATACCTATTGCGCGCCCAAATGCCCTCAGGCGATCTATCCGGTCCACTGCAGGTCGGCAACGATCGAAGTGTGCTTAATGCGCGGATGTATTGCCACAGCATTGCTACATTAGCCTTAGCGGAAGCGCATGCCATGACGGGCGATGCGTTGCTCCGAGATTCGCTGTTGCGCGCCGCCCAGTATTCCATCAGCGCTCAAGATCCACGCGGAGGTGGGTGGCGTTACCGACCGCTGGATGCTGGTGACTTGAGTCAGTTTGGTTGGCAAGCCATGGCGCTCAAGAGCGTCGCCCGCTCAGGCATTCCCATTCCCGCAGAGGTCCAGGCCCGCATGCGACGTTTCCTCGATTCTTGCGCAGCGGGTGAGGCAGGGGGTTTAGCCAGGTATCAGCCGAAAAACAGACTGCCCAGTGAGACGATGACGGCCGAGGCGTTCGCTTGCCGCCTATTGCTCGATTACCCTATTACACCCGCCGCGAAGAACGAAGCGCTGGCCATGATCATGAAAAACCGCCCTGGAGTTGGCCAAGAGAACGTCTACTTCTGGTACTATGCCACGCTCGCTCTATTTCAATTGCAAGATCAAAATTGGCGAGATTGGAATCAGTCGCTGAAGCAACAATTGCTGACGACGCAGATCCCTGCTTATGGCGACCATCCAGGCAGTTGGAATCCAGACAAGATGTGGGGAGGCTATGGCGGCCGCGTCTATTCGACTGCCATGAGTTGCTTGTGCTTGGAGGTCTACTATCGTTATTTGCCGATGTACCAATCCAACCGGCGCTAGTTCGGGCGACTCCCAGTGGCCCCATTGCGCTTGCACCATCGTTTCACGATCGTTGAGTAAACTTGTTTGGAACGGAGTTCGTTTTGACAGAAGAATTGAAGTTCGGTATTCAGGCGCAACCCGACGACACCACCTGCGGCCCCACCTGTTTGCAAGCGGTTTACAATTACTTCGAAGACGAAGTGGCTCTAACGCAGGTGATTGCTGAAGTCCCCGCCCTCGCCGCTGGTGGTACACTGGCCGTATTGCTAGGAGAACATGCCCTGCGTCGCGGTTACAAGGCAACAATCTTCACCTACAATTTAGAAGTTTTTGATCCAAGTTGGTTCCAGACCGACCAAGCCACCGTTTCGGCTGCAGCTGAGAAATTCAACGGAGCCAAATCCCGAGAAGCCAGCCTGGCGGTCAAGCCGCTGGACAAAGGGTGCGGCCAGGCTGCGCATCGCCAGCTTCTCATCGAACGGCTGCGTGAACAAAGTAAGCATAAAACTTGGATGAAGCTACAGACCGCGTCGGCCGCCTACGCACAATTTTTATCGCTGGGCGGAACGATCCGAATGCAAGATCTCAACAGTCAGCTGATTCGTCGCTACTTGAAGAAGTCGATCCCGATTCTAACTGGTCTCAGTTCTACTTACTTGTATTTCACCAAACGCGAAATTCCGGAAAATTGCAAACCGGATGACGTGCGCGGCTGTCCCTGCGGACATTTCGTAGTCCTGTGTGGCTACGATCAAAAAACGCGGACCGTCAGTGTGGCCGATCCCTATTTACCCAATCCACTTGGTGAAGAACATCACTACGACGTACACCTAGACCGCCTCATCGCAGCCATACTTCTGGGAGTGTTGACCTACGATGCCAATTTACTAGTGATCGAACCCAGTAAAAATCAACCGCAGTCAAAACATCAAGTCACAGTTTAACTACAAGAAATCCATCAGAGTGGTCCGCGCACATGAGAATACTTCTGGTAACCAACGTCGCCAAGGGCTGGCCAACCAGCATTCCCAACGCGGAAGTGGTCGATGCTAAAGAGTATCTAACCAATCCACACTACAACGAATTGCGCGGTGCCAAAGTCTACAATCTGTGCAAATCATATCGCTATCAAAGCACAGGCTACTACGTCTCGCTCTTGGCCGAAGCGCGTGGGCATAAGCCGCTGCCTAGCGTCACTACGGCACAAGAGTTGAAAACGCAAGCGATCGTGCGGATGGTTAGCGACGATCTCGTGGCATTGATTCAAAAGTCGCTGGCACCGCTGCACTCCGAGTCGTTCGACCTGAGTATCTATTTTGGCTGCAACATGGCCAAACGCTACTCACGTTTAGCTCTACGTTTGTTCAATCAGTTCCAAGCCCCCTTGCTCCGTGGGCACTTCACCAAGGGCTCCGGCGGTTGGCAGTTAAAACGCATCACCGCTATTTCTGGCAACGAAGTCCCAGAAAAACACTGGCCATTTGTGATCGAAACGGCCAGGCGGCATTTTGGTAGTCGGTCTATTCCGGCAATCAAACGCAATCGCATGCGCTATGACATGGCCATTCTGCAAAATCCAACGGACCCGGAGCCACCCTCGGATGGACCGGCCATCAAGAAATTTGTTCGCGCCGCCGCGTCGTTGGGTATCGCCGCTGAAGTGATCGGTCGCGACGACTTGGGGAGATTGGCTGAATTCGATGCACTCTTCATTCGCGATACTACGCGTGTCAATCATTACACCTATCGTTTCGCGCAACGGGGCGAGAACGAAGGCTTGGTGGTCATTGACGACCCACTCTCGATCGTCCGCTGTTCGAACAAAGTCTACTTGGCCGAATTGCTGACGCGGCACAAAGTCCCCATCCCCAAAAGCATAGTGATCCACAAAGACCAAGCCCTTGATCTGGCCGCCGAGCTAGGTTTTCCGTTGGTGTTAAAAAAACCGGACAGCGCTTTTTCTGTTGGAGTTGTCAAGGCCCACAACCCAGACGAGTTGCAACAGCGGTTGACTGAGTTTTTCTCCGAGTCGGACTTGATTGTGGTCCAAGCCTATTTGCCTACCACTTTCGATTGGCGGATTGGAATCCTCGATCGCCAGCCCTTGTTTGCCTGCAAGTACTTTATGGCAGCCGGTCATTGGCAGATCATTCAAAACGAACGCAAGGGAGCGGGGCGGTACGGCAAATACGAAACCATGGCTGTCGAAGATGCGCCCGCCGGGGCGGTGAAGGTGGCACTCAAAGCAGCCAACCTGATCGGCGACGGTTTGTATGGAGTTGACGTCAAAGAATCGAACGGAAAATTCTACGTGATCGAAGTCAACGACAATCCCAATATCGAATCGCGAGTCGAAGATATCGTGCTCAAGGACGACCTATACCGCCGCATCATCAGCGTGTTTTTAGAGCGTATCGAACGCGCCAAGGCTAGGAGCTAGTGCTTTGTCAATGTTCAATTTTGGGGTGGTCTGGGAAAAGGTGTCCGACACCAAAAGCCGGAACGGCCCTTCGGGTGCTTCGCACGTTTGGTGTCGGACACCTTTTCCCGACGCGCGTCGAACCCTAATTCTTAAGCTGGACAAAGCACTAGGATGAGCTACCACTATCAATTATTCGAAGCCTTCGGTGTCGAACTGGAGTACATGATTGTCGACCGCGATAGTCTCAATGTGCGTCCCATCGCCGACGAAGTGCTCAAGGCGGCTGCTGGCGAGATCGTCAGCGAAGTTGACATGGGTACGATCTCTTGGTCCAACGAATTGGCCCTGCACGTGATCGAATTGAAATCGACCGATCCTGCGCCTTTACTCGCACCACTGGTCGATGCCTTTGACGAACAAATCGATAAGATTGGCGAAATCCTGGCTAGCATGCAAGCTGCTTTGTTGCCCACGGCCATGCACCCTTGGATGGATCCCGATCGCGAGATGCAGCTTTGGCCTCATGATTACAACCCCGTTTACGAAGCCTACAATCGCATTTTTGATTGTCGCGGACATGGTTGGGCCAATTTGCAGAGCGTTCATTTGAACCTGCCGTTTTGTGGAGATGATCAGTTTGGACGCTTACACGCTGCAATTCGCATCCTACTTCCCTTGCTCCCCGCGTTAGCGGCCAGCTCACCCATCGTGGCAGGGGAGCTGACCGGCTTTGCAGACAATCGCATGCGCGTCTATCGCGACAATTCCCGTCGCGTCAGGTCGCTCACGGGTGAAGTTATTCCCGAAGCGGTCTTCACGCAGGCCGATTACGACTCCCAGATTTTTCAGGTCATGTATCGCGACATTGCTCCACATGATCCTGAGGGGATTTTGCAACACGAATGGCTCAATTCTCGCGGCGCTATCGCGAGGTTTGATCGCCACGCGATTGAGATCCGCGTACTCGACGTGCAAGAAAAGCCAGCCGCCGATATCGCTATTTGTGAAGCGATCGTAGCTGTGCTCAAGCTGCTGGTCAGCGAGCGGTGGACTTCGTATGCAGAGCAACGGCAAGTCCCTACGGGGTGTCTGGCAGAGCTGCTGAAGTCCACCACCCGCGACGCGGAACTAGCCATCGTCGATCAGCCGGACATCCTGCGACAGTTTGGTTTGAGCGATCAAGGGGTGTCGAGTCGGGAGATGTGTTGTGGCGAACTTTGGCAGCGACTGATCGAGCAAGTACAGGACGAAATCACACAACCAGAACCACTCCGATTAATATTGAATGAAGGGACGCTGGCGCGACGTATTGAACGAAGATTGACTAGCGGACCAACGCGTCCACAAAGTTTTGCAGTGGAAGAGTTAAGACGAGCTTATCGGCCTCTACTGTTGACGCACTAAAGAGAATCGCAGTCGTAGTCCCTCTTGTCATAATGACTGCCCGAAAGACGCAACTCTTATTTGCAATGGCAACGCTGCTCGTGCTTCTACTCTTGATCCCGCCATTGATGATCTCGCGCCAAATCTCCCGTCCTCCCGTCCCTTTTCAATCAAAACTCGTTGCGTATTGGAACTAAGTACGCTTCAAAATGCTGTTGAGCATTGTCGCCTCAAAGGGGTCAGGCCTCCAAAGTAAAGGAGTCAGGCCTGGTCACCGGGAGCACGCATCGCAGCCAGTTGGTGTCTAGAGCGCCAACACGTATTTGCGTTGCGTCATCTTAAGGTTGTCTTAAGGTTGATTGTTTAGAATTGGCTGCGTTGGCATTTGTCATGCACGCATTTCGCCTACAGTTGATGTGCGAACAGTTTCATTATGAGCGAGCAGTGTTACCGATCATGGTTTACAGCATCATGGTCAAAGCATTACCTAACCGGGAGTCGGCGATTTCGCCGTGTAGTTTGATGCATCGTTCTTCATTTTTGCTCGTTCTGAATTGCGCCTTCTTCGGATGTTGCCTTCCACCGCTGTTGGCTCAGCAGACCGGCATTGATACCGAATCCACCGAAGTTGCTGGCGATCAGGCGGGGCTTCGGTTTCAGTTTCAAAGCGCTCCCTGGCTAGACGTATTGAATTGGTTTGCCCAGCAAACTAGTTTGAGCCTCGATTGGAAAGAGTTGCCGGAGGGGGAATTGAATCTCACTACCCAGCAATCCTATTCAGCCGCAGAGGCCCTGGGAGTCATTAATCGGCATTTGGCCCCACGCGGTTTCACCTTGTTGCGGCGCAACGACGTGGCATTCCTGGTGAAGCTTGATTCACCATTGAACCCCACAATGGTTCCCCGCGTCGAACCGCGTGAATTACATGAGCGCTCACCCTACGAATTCGTAAAAACGAGCTTTCCCTTAGACTGGCTAATTGCCGAGGCCGCGGTTGAAGAGTTCAGGCCATTGCTGAGTCCGTATGGTAAGATCTCGCCATTCTCTGCAACCAATCGCATTGAAGTGATTGACTTTGCCGAGAACGTTCTGGAAATCCATATGGTGCTGGAACATGAAGGATCTGATGAAAGCCAGGAACTGCTTGTTGCAGAGTTTCGCCTTCAACATGCCAAGGCGGGCAATGTCCTAACCGAATTGCGGGAACTGATGGGGTTGGAGACACCTATTCCACGGTCCACCGCAATCTTTATGGAGCTTCGTCGAGCGCAAAATAATGATAGCCGAAATCGAGATTCGAACGAAAAGTCCCTTCCGGTGACGGAAAAGCGGGTAAATGACGTCCATCTCGTTGCAAATGAAAGACAGAATAGTATCGTCGCCAACGCGCCGCCGGACAAGATTGCGATCATTCGACAGGCGGTGTCCGTCCTGGATGTTCAATCCACCGATGTCGGTATGATGTTCTCGAGCGAAACGATGATGAAGGTTTATCCGCTCAACGGAGTCGACCCGGACGCACTGCAGGATATTTTTGAGGATCTGCGAAATATCGGAAAACTTCATCAAGATAGTGTGTTCTCCGAAGATGACGATACCCAGATTCTGTTTGCTCACGCGTCGATCAAGGACCATTTGACGATTCAATCGGTCATGGATCAGCTGGCCCGCGCATCGCGTACGTTTCAAGTCGTGCCGCTCGCACAGCTGAACGCTGAAGCAGTTGTTGCCGCGATCGGTAATTTAATGGGGGGAGAAAGTGAGGTGGGTCGGTCGAGTGATGGGCGATCTCGTGATCGCGGTCGACAAAACAGTAGCGAATGGGGCGGGTTTCGCGCGGAAGCCGATCCAGTCAATAGTCGGCTGCTTTTGTTTGCTACGGAGTCTGAATTGCGCCAAGTCAAAACGCTGCTGACCAGCATGGGCGAACGAGAAAAGAGCAATCGTGTTCGTGTTGTCGAAGGTGCCGACCGAGAATCAACAGAGGATGCAGTCAAACGTTTGAAAGCGCTATGGCCGGCCATTGAGTCGACAGCCGTAGAAACGGAATCGACGGCCAACCCGCCGGCGGCAAAACGCAAGGAGCCAAGTAATGACGCAAGTGCAGATGTTAGCTTAGGCCATCAGCCCGTAGCCAGTCCCTTGGATGGCTTACCTCAGAAGCTGCGTTTGGTGGCGACGCAGGAGCTTGATCCATCTGGCCGCGTCAGTACGGTTGCCTCGGCGAAGTTTAGTCCTCAAGGGAAAGTTGGGGTAGAAATTGGAGCGGATGGCAACGTTATTCTTCGATCTGATGATCCCGACGCGATCGAGGAAGCCGAGCGCATTCTTCGTGCATTGTTGCCGGACAAGCAACGCTATCACTTGATCAAGACCAAAAATCAGTCACCAGCGAACATTGGAATTAAGATCGACGAGGCATTGGCGTTGGACGTCGTTCCAACGCGCGGCCCGGTGTCTTTAATCGCTGATTCGGTGACAAGCACTTTGATGATTGTTGGAGCCAACGAGTCCGAATTCCAACAGATCGAGAAACTGGCCAACTTGTTCGACAAACCTGTCGCTCCCAATCCCGAATCGGAACGCAAACCTCGCTTGTTTGAACTTCAGTACGCGAAGGCCGAACGCGTGGCGGCGACCCTCAAGGAGTTGTACCGTGATTTGCTCAGTCCCGTCGACTCAGCATTCGAGCGAAATCGTGTCTCATCGCGGAGTCGCGGCGAATCGGAAAGTGAGGAGCTCGATCGCGTCGCGGTTAGCAACCCAACCATGCCCTACATGGGGACCGAGTCAACCAAAGTTGCTTTCAAGGGGATGCTGTCAGTAAGCATTGTAGCCGAAAGCAATTCGGTTGCAGTTTCTGCGCCAGCCTTTATTATGGGAGAAATTGCGGAGACAATTGCCGAACTAGATTCGCCGGATACCGCCGAAGTAGTCCGGGTCATTTCAGTAAACCAGATCAATCCTGATCTGCTTCGATCGACATTGGTTAACGGGCTGGGAGTGGCAGGTGGCAATTCGGCTACCCGCGAAGGCGGTACCGCTCAGTCCTCGGATTCTGTCCGCTCAAATGTTGGCGGTGAAAACGGTGATCGACGCGATCGGTGAGCATCAACGCACCTGAAAGAGAATTGCTTTGTTAAAGAACTTACTGTTGTGTGCGATCGTGGCTATTGTAGTTACGTCCGACATTGAAACCACCGAGAACTTTGAACGCGATTCTGGATCTGAGTTGAAAGAACGTTGGAGTTTCCTGCACACTGGAAGTGGAGCCCCGGGCGATTGGTCAACGATGGTCGAAGAAGATAAGCGTCATGGGGATGCATCGCACCACGGCGAGAGAACCGATGCTGATCTGTCGGAAAAGGCCAAGCCGACATCCGACAATCATGTTTTGGCACAGCGAGACGACTCAAAGTCGAAGGACCGAACTCATTTAGCCATCCGCCGCAATCGATCGTATACAAACGTCAGAATCTCAGCTCGTGTAAGAATCATTGATGGTGACGATGAACTGAGTGCCGGGGTCGTGTGGCGAGTGAAGGACAAGAATAATTACCTGCTTGCCAGGATCGATGCGAAAGACGAACGCGTGCGGCTGTATAGGGTCGTCAACGGAAACCGAATTCGATTTGGTGGCATGGAGAATATAGAGATTGAGCGACGCCGTTGGTATACCATTCGTATCGAGCACGTCGGCGACAAAATAAAATTCTATTTGAATGACGATATCGTGGCGATGGAAACCGACCGACACTTTCGCAACGCAGGTGGAGTAGGGTTTTGGACAAAGTCCGATTCCGTGGCTTACTTTGATGACCTGAAAATTACGCCAATCGAATATTAGCAGGATTAAGTGTGTTGAACCCGCTGGTCCAAGCGTTGTTGCCCAAGAATTTTTTATGAGAGTACTGTTAATTGAAGACGAGTCGGAGTTGGTCGATATTCTCACTGCGGCGTTTGCGGAACGCCAAATCAGAGTCGATGCGGCGTTAGATGGCCAGGAAGGGTTACTCAAGGCGCGAACGGTAGAGTATGACGCCATCGTGTTGGACCTTATGTTGCCGGCCATTGATGGTCCAACGTTGCTTCGCGAATTGCGACGAACACACTCAACTCCGGTGATTGTTCTGACGGCACGAAATGCTGCGGATGTGAAGGTCCAAATGCTCAACATGGGCGCCGACGACTATTTGACCAAACCCTTTGTAATCGACGAATTAGTGGCCCGTATCGGTGCCGTTGTGCGTCGTACCACTGGCCTAGCTACGCCGCTGATCGAATTGGGAGAAGACATTAGCGTCGACACACAACAGCGGGTCGTGTTGCGCGGTGGCGAACAGATCGAGCTGACGCCCACCGAATATCTGATCTTGCACCTGTTGGCGTCACGACGAGGGCAAGTTGTCAGCCGCCAAACAATCTACGATCGTGTTTACGGCGACCACGAAACTGGCATCTCGAACACGATCGAAGTGTATCTATCGAACCTTCGTCGTAAAATTGGTAAAGAGCTGATCGTAACACGTCGCGGCGAAGGTTACATCTTACGTGCATAATTCCCTGCGTTGGAAGCTGTTGACATGGTACACGGGCATGGTAACAGTGATGGCCATTGCATTCGGCGTCTTTACCGTCGTGCCGTTTCAACGTGCGCTAGAAAATGAGATGGTCACGGGATTGGTTACCTTGGCCCAGCAGCTGGCCTCGGTGATGGAAAGGGAGAACGACGAGCGATTCAACGTGGTGCTCACCCGTCAGCAGATCGATGTGTTTGCGACAGAGTATCCAGCTGGACCCTACTATCGGATTTGGAGTGCCGACCAGGAGGTAGTCGATTACTCAAGTAGTGAGATTCCGGATGAGTATCCCACATCCATGTCGAGGCGACGAGGCAATGATCGTTTGGAAGTTGTCGTTGCAGGCCCAGCGGGGTCCAAGATTCTGGTCGGTCGTAGCATCGCCAATGAAAACCTTCAAGTGCGGCAGCTCATGCTGAACTGCGTAGGCGTGGCCGCGTTGTTGTTGTCGTTGATGATCGCCGGGGGCTGGATGTTGATTGGACGAGCACTTCGGCCCATCGCGCGAATCACGACTGCGGCAGCCAGTGTGACCGAAGACAGTTTGTCGAAGCGAATTGACGTCAGCGAGATGGAGTCAGAATTGATTGAGCTGTCCGAAACTTTCAATCGGACTTTTGCCAGAATCGAAGAGGCTTTTGATCGTCAAGCTCGTTTCACTTCGGACGCCTCACACGAATTACGGACACCTTTGACCGTACTTCTCGCTCGGTGCGAACATATACTACATGCTGATCGAACGAACGAAGAGTACCGGTCCGCGGTCGAATCAATTGAACGCATCGTAAAGAAATTGCATTCGGTCGTGGAAGGGCTGTTGATTCTCGCACGCGCAGATGCCAATCCGCGAACGACGACTGACGAGCGTTGCGAATTGCATCTTATCGTAGCATCCGTGTGTGAGTTTTTGAGGCCGTTGGCAGCCAAAAAAGAGATCGCCGTAGAAACCATTCTTGCACCGCTCGAAATCATGGGCGACGCTGCTCACTTGCGTGAAATTGTCACAAATCTGCTCGACAATGCTATTGAATATACCCACGCTCAGGGAGCCATACACATAGAACTTTGCCGAGTTGATCGTTTCGCCGTCTTGACTGTGCTTGATACTGGCACGGGCATCAGCATAGACGACTGCAAGTTTGTGTTTGACCGCTTCTTCAGAGCCGATCCTGCCCGCAGTTCACATTCAGCAGGTGGCACCGGCATCGGTCTCGCCATCACGAAAAGCTTAGTCGAGGCACATGGAGGAACAATCGAAGTCGAAAGTCAGCTCGACTGCGGATCAACCTTTCGTGTCCGTTTTCCGCTCCAGTGAGCACGGGCATCGACGTCGATCGCTGTTCGCCTTCGGCTGCTCAAGAGAATGAAAGAAGTTGTACCAATGCAGTCTGATTTGCATTTGCCTGCAGGGCAAGAATGATTTCTGGTCCAGCCAGCCACTGCAGCTAAACAGTCCAGCTCGGCAAGCTTGCCCCACTTAGAAGCGACGGCGGTAGAAGTTGATCAGCTCTTTGTCGAGCTCTTCGAGATCTTGGCCAAAGTGCTTCTTGAATTGCTCGATCCGTTCGCGCTGCGGTACTTCACCCAGCGGCGGTTGCTCGGCCAACTCTTTTAAATAGGCCACAAACTGCTTGCTTTTGGTGGTCATCAAGAAATAGGTGAGCGCCCAACTTTCTGGATAAGCCTGCCCCGCCGTTGCGGCATCGCGCAAGCGTTTGTCGTCGCCAATGAGCGTCAATAGTGAATCGGCTCGACGAGTGGGAACAAACTGGGCGAACAAACGCAGGTTGTGGGTGTTAACCTTGCCGATGGCTCCCCAGCCCTTGGAGCTATTGGCATCGGGGCTTTCGAAAAACATCGCCAGCCCTTCACTGAGCCACAGTGGGTTATCGGCCAATCGCACCTGCAGACCGCTGTTGTAGGCCAATTGATGCACGGCTTCGTGCACAATCGTGGCCACAGTGCGCTCGGCTTGCGGCTGGGACAATATTTGGCGAATCACTGCGTCGCTGGGAACCCGAGTACCGCTGGGGACCAAGCCATCCACGCCGGTCAGATCGTAGGTCACCATGCGATTGGTCTTCATGTTGTAGTAGCCGATCATAGCCTGCGCCGAATCGCCAATCTCGCGCTGGGCATAGGCCAAATACGAGGCCTTGTTGCTAAACACGACGGCGACCAGCGGAAAGCGTGGCTCTTCGAGTTTAAAGCCTTTCGATTTCCAATAGTTGTAGAAGTTACGATGTAAGCGTTCGAATAATTCAGCCACCCACTTAACGTAGATGTCGCTAGTGTTATAGATCAACACATAGTGTTTGGTCTGATGTACGCTGAAGCCGGCGGGGAGTTGCTCTTTAAATTGATCGTAGATTTGATCCGAAGATAAGGGAACAAGCGTTTGCTCACTGATACTCTTGGCAATAACGTCTTCGCCGAGTAGAGTCCACAGTTGCCCGTCTTCGGTAAGCAACAACAGGCTGCCATCGGCGTACTCCATCAGGGATTCCCCGACGACACTTCCTGCCGGTGCCTGCTGGCCGACGGGGGATTTGAACTCGATTTCGACCGTGACAGCATTTGCCTGCAGGGTGGGTTCATCCGCGAAAACCCACGGGGCTTGCAAGTAGAGTGCCACGATCGACATGGGCACGACCAGCCACCGAATAGCCAATTGCGTTGTGAAAGTCAGGTTTTGGAACTCGTTCATCCGTCCGCATTCCGCCCGTGGAGTGGGTAACTTGGTTTGGTAGCGTGTTAGGCTGCAGCGTTGGGTAGCACTGGCCGCCGTTCCTCTATTCTACTACATTGTCGATCCTTCGATTTTAATTGGACAGCACCCATTTGCGTGACATGAGTGTTAGCACCAGCTCGACGCGCCAGTTTTGAAGCCCGCGATTTTTAGTGCCGAAGGCACGGAATTCGATAGCCTGGGATGCAAATCCCCGGTCATCGAAACATCCCCGCGTTTTTCCGGCTCGCCAGCGATCGACCGCGAATGCAGTCGATCGCTGGCGAGCCGAGCTGATAATAAAGCGGAAAGAAGTGGCCCATGCCGCTAACGAACAGGAAAAACATGCCCTCCATCGAACGTGTCTTGATTTTGGGAGCAGGCTGGGTAGGTCGCCAAGTGGCCGCGCGTATGGCTCGCTTCGGTGTGTCAGTGTGGTTGGCCGATCGCCAAGTCGAAGCGTGCCAGTCGGCCCTGGATTGGATGGGCCAATTGGAGAACTTTGATAGAGATCCGCAGTGGACACAGCGCGTCCACGTGGCCGGCTCGCTCAAAGAACTGCGCGATAGTGGGCAAGCGATCGATTTGGTGCTCGAATCGGTCCCCGAGCAGTTGTCGCTAAAGAAACGTGTCTTACGCGAGGCGAGTAGTCTGTTTCCCGCGCCGACGATTATCGCGTCAAATAGTTCCTACTTTGTGCCATCACTGCTGAGTGGTTTTGTTAGTGAAGCGAATCGTTTCGCGCACCTGCACTTCCACGTTCCCGTGCTCAATGACAGTGTGGTCGACATCGTCGGCTGTGAGGCCACACCAGCGAATGTCATCGAACGCTTGCGCGAGCTGACAGTCCGCATTGGTCAAACGCCGCTGGTGTTGCGCAGAGAGCATCCGGGATACATCTTCAATTGGTTATTGCAGTCGGTCTTGCGGTCGGCGTTGGAACTGGCGGCATTGGATGTGGCTGATCCTGCCGACATCGATCGATCATGGACTGCGGTTACCGGCATGCCCTTGGGACCGTTCGCCATGATGGATCGTATCGGGCTGGATGTGATTGAACAGGTCTTAAGCAACGCGCGTTGGGCAGAACCACCAGATGTTCCTGTCGAACAATTGCTAGCGTTACTCAGTTCCCATACCTCTCATGGAGACCTAGGTGAAAAGACCGGTCGCGGGTTCTACGACTACAGCCCATAGGGCCTTTTAAGAAACATGGCTGCAACTGCCCAAATGGGGGACTGACTTTGCCTTTTGCGTCATTCCGGAGCGAGTCACCGACGTTTTTTGATAGGCTCTGCGGCGCAACTCGCTGTTTACTTCAGCTCGTACAACTGGTATGTCGATGAGTTGGAAGATGTGTTCGGGCCCTGCGCTGGTACCAACTTGTCTCCAAAGGGTCAGACCCCTTTTCAAACCAAGCTTAAAATATTGCGAGTATCAGGGATGAGTATTCGATTTTCACTGTGCGTGGCGGTTATAGCTTCGATGGTCAATCCGTGCTGGGCCCAACAACGGACCACGGGCGGAGCCGCTGTAGGTGGGGCTGCTGGCGCCATCATCGGCGGTATCATCGGCCACCAAAATGACGAAACTCCCGAAGGTGCGCTGATTGGTGGAGCAGTTGGGGCAATTACCGGTGGATTGATTGGACGAGCTCAAGACAATCAAATAGCCCAACAGCGAGTCTACCAAGAACAGGCGTATTATCAGGGGCAGCAGCAGGTCTATGCGCAACAACAGACCATCGCTGCTTCCGGTGTAAGCATGGCCGATGTGGTCAGCATGTCGCGCAGCGGAATCAGCGAAGCGGTGATCATGAATCACTTGCAGACCAAAGGCGTACAACGCCGCTTGGAAGTCAGCGATATTATCGCTCTGCACCAACAAGGGGTCAGCGATACCCTGATCTCCGTGATGCAACAAGCTCCGCTGGCAACACAATTAGCAGCACCCATGCAACCGCGAGGCCAAGTCATCGTGCAACAACCGACGACCATCGTTCGCGAACAGCCTGTCATCTATCGTTCACCGGTGATCGTCCAGGAATACTATCGCCCCTATCCCGTGCATCGCCACTATCATGGCGGTCATGGCGGCGGAATGCATTTCGGATTCTAGTCGGATGCCGTAAGTTAGGCTTTTGCATCCCAGGCTATCGAATTCCGTGCCTTCGGCACTACTAAAATCGCTATTTCATAACGTACGGCCAAGTCGTGTCAGGCTAGAAAGCCTGACGGGGAGCGAATATGCCAGAAACAATCTTCTCGAAAATCATTCGCAAAGAGATTCCAGCTAAGATCGTACATGAAGACGAACTGTGCCTGGCCTTTCACGATGTCTCGGCTCAAGCTCCTGTGCATGTGTTGGTCATTCCCAAGAAGCCGATAGTGTCGCTTGAGCAATTGACCGCCGAAGATGCACCTTTGCTCGGGCATTTATGGCTGATCATCCGGCAAATCGCTCGTGATTTGCAAGTGGCCGAAAGTGGCTATCGCGTGGTGGTCAACTGTGGCCGGGACGGTGGCCAGTCGGTCGATCACTTGCATTTCCACATACTCGGTGGGCGAGCAATGAAGTGGCCTCCCGGCTAACGCATCAACTCGGCAGACGGGCGTTGTGGTAGATGTCTTGCACGTCTTCACAGTCGTTGAGCATGTTGATGAATTTCTCAAACAGCGGTAGATCATCAGGACTGATCTCGGTCATCGCTTGCGGAACGAACGTGATCTCCTCGACTTCCAAGCTGATTTCAGGCAAGGCTTCCAACAAGGCTTGCTTGGCTTTGAAGAATTCGCTGGCTGGTGCGAACACAGTCACCTGTCCATCGTCGCATTCGACATCGTTCACATCCACGTCAGCCGCCAGCATCGCTTCCAGCACTTGTTCGGCGTCATTGCCTTTGAAGGCTAGCACGGCCAAGTGATCGAAGGCATGGGCCACGGACCCAGGTGCTCCCATCTTGGAACCTGTCTTGGTAAAGCAATTGCGGACGTCAGTGATCGTGCGATTGTGATTGTCGGTCAAGCAGTCGATGATGATTGAGCAACTGCCTGGCCCAAAGCCTTCGTAGCGCGCCGTGACGAAATCCTCGCCACCAACGCCGCTGGCCTTCTCGAGAGCTTTTTCGATGACGTGGGCGGGGACCTGATCGCGTTTCGCTTTTTCAATCAAACTGCGTAGACTGGGATTCCCTTCCGGATCGGCGCCACTATTCTTGGCCATCACATACAGCTGCTTGCCGTACTTCGAATACAGCTTCGATTTTTGGCCCGCGGTTTTGGCCATTGACGCTTTGCGAACTTCGAAACTTCTACCCATTGCTTGTGACTCGCTACCTATTGCTGAAAGCCGAGAGTTGTTACCTTGAGCAACGGTCCAACAACACTTTCGTACGAAAATCGCCAGGACCACCGTAAATCTAGCATTTACATTTAATTGCCGCGTGGCCCGCGGAAAAGGTCGTGGCGACTTCCGCTACGGCATGAGCGTTGTAACACTTATTGTTGTGGCCGATGCGAACCAAGCCTAATTCTAGCGTGCAAACTTAACTCACACGAGCACCCGCCACTGAGCTGGTGACCTGTAACACTATTAACCACGAAGGTCGATCCCATGGCAGGCGGCTTATTACTGCTGCTAGACGATATTGCAACCATTCTGGACGATATTGCGGTGCTTACCAAAGTGGCCGCCAAGAAGACGGCTGGCGTGCTGGGGGATGATTTGGCTCTCAATGCCCAGCAGGTCACCGGAGTCGATGCGAGCCGCGAACTGCCGGTGGTGTGGGCGGTAGCTAAGGGATCTTTGCTCAATAAGTGCATTTTGGTCCCCATCGCACTAGCCCTGAGCGCGTTTGCCCCGTGGTCGATTACTCCGCTGCTGATTGTCGGCGGCCTGTTTTTATGCTTTGAAGGGTGTGAGAAGTTAGCCCATAAATACCTGCATAAAGAGGAAGCTGATCATCACGGCCACGCATTGAAGGCCGCGTTGGTCGACCCGCAAGTCGATCTGGTGGCCGTTGAGAAAGATAAAATTAGCGGCGCTATTCGCACTGACTTTATACTATCAGCCGAGATTGTGGTCATCACACTGGGAACGGTCGCCAGTGCAACGTTCGGTACTCAGCTGGCAGTGCTGGTCGCCATTTCTCTACTGATGACGGTCGGCGTCTATGGCCTTGTGGCCGGGATCGTCAAACTGGATGACTTTGGAGCGCGGTTGATTGGGCCTGATGCTAGTCCCGCCAACCCGAACGCGAGCCAGCGGTTGGGCCAAACGCTCATTGCCGTAACTCCCTACCTGATGAAATTCCTCTCCATCGCGGGTACCGTAGCGATGTTCTTGGTCGGGGGAGGAATTTTAAGCCATGGCATACCCGCCATCCATCATGTGGTCGAAGCCGTGGTGCATCCCATCGCCGAGATGGGTTCCGCCGGTGGCCTACTGGCGACCGTCGCACAAATGGCGGTCGAAGGTCTGATCGGTGTTCTGGGTGGGATTCTGTGCCTGGTCGTGTGGAGCGGCATCCAGTGGTTGCGAGGTAAACATTGAGCGCATCTTTGTAGCGGAATTCGCCCAGAATTTCGGCAAAAATTAGGCAATCGCAGGCGTCGGGGCCACCGAAATTCTTGGCGAATTCCGCTACGGTTTCAGACTCAGCGAATCGTAAATGTCTTCGGCTCGGCTTCCATTTCGGCCTCCCAGGCGACGAGTCGCTTCTTTAGATCTTCGACAATGTCGTGATGACGATAACACAGGTTGTTGTGCTCGCTGATGTCAGCTTCCAAGTCGAACAGCAGATCCATCGTGCCGCCATCGTCGATGTACTTCCATTTACCATGGCGAATAGCGCGCATACTACGATTGGAACGCGCAATTCGCCAATAAAAAGTGCGTTCGGTTGGCTCGGTCTGGTCAGCAGTGATAAGTGGAAGCAAGTTGATGCCATCGAACTGATAGCCGCTGGGTGGGCTTCCTCCGGCGGCTGCCACGAAAGTAGCGGTCAAATCCATAGTGATCCCGGGCTGTGAGGTCACGACACCAGCGGGCAGTTTATCTGGCCAACGCATTAGGCAGGGGACGCGAATCCCTCCCTCCCACAACGTGGCTTTGTGATGAAACAACGGTAGGTTGCTTGACCAACGTTCTCCACCATTGTCACTCGACAACACAAAGAGAGTATTGTTTGTCAGCCCATGTTCGTCCAGCTTTTTTTGGATCATGCCGACCCCTTGATCGACCCGCTCCAACATGGCTTTGTAAATCTCACGGCTACCGTCGTGCATGTTTTCGGGAGTCACCTTGGGGTCAGGCCTACCCGGTGGTTGAAAGGGGGCATGTACGGCCAGGTGAGGCACATACAGAAAGAACGGATGCTCGGCGTGCTTGTCGACAAATTTGGCCGCGCGATCATTGATCAAGTCGGTGATGTAGCCCTCGGTTTTGGGCATTTCGAGTCCATCGCGGAGCGCGTAGGTACCGTCGTAGTAGGTGTGTCGGTAGTAGTCTGCATGCCCCAACAGCTCGCCAAAGTACTCGTCGAAGCCGTGGTTGAGTGGATTGAATTCGTCGTCGTATCCCAGGTGCCATTTGCCAAATGCACCGGTGGCGTAGCCAGCCGCCTTGAGCATTTTGGCGATCCCCGGTTGGCTGGCAGGAAGACCGATGCCATGGTGCATTTGGTCGATGGTCCGCCACTGGCCATCGATCAATCGTCGGCGTTCCGCCGTATAGCCCAATGCCCATTCGAAACCAACGCGCTGCTGCCAGCGGCCTGTAACGAAGCCACACCGCGTGGGCGAGCACACGGGGGCATTGGCGTAAAAGTCGCTAAACTTCACTCCTTGAGTGGCCAAGCGATCGATGTTGGGAGTCCGAATGTCAGTCGCTCCCATACACCCCAAGTCGCCGTAGCCCATATCGTCAACCAACACGAAGACGATATTCGGTGGGCGATCAGCGGCAATGGAACTCAGGGCTGACGCCAGCACAAAGGCACATGTCAGTACCGATAGCCTCTTGGAATGAATACGAGGTGTTCGCTGAGGTAGATTCATGGTTGTTCCTTTATCGAGAAGCGTAAGGCAAAAGTGCAGATCAAGAATGGTACCGGAGATAAATGCCAGGATGTTAAGACGTAGGCGAGTTCCGCTACAGAAAATCCCCTATCCTAGTTCAAGCTCTGCTTCGAAAAGACTGTCCTCATCCTTACCTACAATAGTTGTGCCAGTGGCTGAGATGCGTCGCCGAATTTTGGAAGTTTGACACCTAAACAGTCTGCGATCGACAGATAAAGACTACAAGCCCGGCGATCATCAATGCTTCGGTCACGGACGTCAATCACGCGCCCCGTCTGCATCTGCCCTCCGGCGCGGCCAGCCAACAGAATGGGCATCTCATCCGCCTCGTGCCGATCGCCATCGAATAGATTCGAACAGAACATCAACAGCGAATTATCCAACAATGTGCTGGCAACTCCATTATGGGCTCCATCGTCAATGGCCTCCATACGCTCCATGAGATAGGCCAACTGGCGCACGTGGAATTGATTCGTCCTCAAGTACATGGCCTCCAGTTCCGGATCGCGTCCGTTGTGGGTCAGATCCAAATGCAAACTCCCTTGTACCCCTTCCAAAAAGCCAAAGTTCATTTGCGATAGATCGTTGTTGAGCATACAAGTTGCGATGCGGGTCTTATCCATCTGAAAGGCTAAGACGATGAGGTCGAGCATCAGTCGCATGTGTTCGGGGATATCGTGCGGCAAGGCTTCATGTGGGCGGGCAAAGGTGGGCTGGTTGATCGAAGGGGTCCAACCTTCAAGTGAGTTCGCTCGCTTAGCGCTGTCAATCCGCAGCTCGATATCCCGGATCGATTCGAGGTATTCGTCGAGTTTGGCGCGATCGGCGGTCGATACGGAGTTGCGAATTCGTCGGGCGTCGCTGGCCACAGCATCGAGTACGCTCCGGTCGAGTCGTCGATCACCGCCATTGCCTACAATCAAATCGTACACTCGTGACGGATAAATTTCCTTGGTCGCTGGCCTGGTAGCCGAAGCCCAGGAGATACACGAACCGTAGATCATTGACAGCCCATCTTCTAACCGCAGTTCGGTCGGCTCGACGCCCAAAACTAGGCTGGGCAAAGGAGTTTGCCCGCCGATGTGTTGTGCCAAGACTTGGTCCAGCGACTGGCCGACGCGAATCTCCGCTTGCTCGTTGCTGACCCAAGCTCCCGAAAGCAAATTGGCCATGCGCCCCATGTGGGGACTGGGATGCAAGGCGGCTTGTTCATTGAACAGCCCTTTGATAAATACAATCTCGCTAGCTTTATCAGTCAACGGTTCCAAGCCTGGCCCCAACTCCACTTGATCTCCGCTGGGCCGGGCCCACCAATGCGCCGGTTCAACCCCATTGGAAAAGTAGAGACAACCGAACCGAACTGGAGGTGCTCCTTCGCTGGACTCCGCCACACTACGTTTGCCAGTTTCCTCGCTGCGCACAGGCAATGAACTTAGCCAGGGAAGCGCAATGCTTGCCGCTGCGCCTTTCACGCAACCACTCAGAAATTGACGACGTCGCGGCGATGGGGGTAGTGGGCTGTTCATGGTTGGTCTCAGGGAGAAAATTCCTGCGTCGAAATTGAAATCCAAAGCGTCACAGGCTGTCGAATAAGTCGTTTAAACCGCAGCCGAAGGCGAGGATCAGCGTGGTGGACCTCGCCTTCGGCTGCGGGTTAAACGAAAGCGCCGCGCCAACGGCAGTGGGTTACGAGTCGCCAGCGCGGATTTTTCTAAACTGTGGGCTGTTTACGATGGTCATCACGGCAGTTGAGAAACGGGGATCAACACTCCACTGTTCCATAATTTGCTCGACCAGCCAAGCATCGGCGACTGTTTCAGCGCGGCCCAAACAATAGGCGACTAATCTACTAGCAAACGTGCGACGCACCAATGCGTCGGACTCCACCAAGTAGGCTTGTAGCCCCTCTCTGCCGGAAATCGACCTTCCATCGGCCAGTTGTCCACTGGCGTCGATGGTTCCCCCGTCTGCATAGGCCTCGCGCCAGCGACCGAGAGAATCAAAATTCTCCAAAGTAAATCCCAGCGGGTCGATCCGCACATGGCAACTCATACACGCCTGTTGATTGCGATGTGCTTCAAGCCGCTGGCGGGCGGTCTGACCGTCGGCCAAAACTTCCTCGGCAGGAATGGATCCCACATCGGCCGGCGGAGGTGGAACAGGAGTGCCCAAAATACGACGCAGAATCCAATCGCCGCGTTTGACAGGGCTGGTTCGAAGCGGAGCCGAAGTACTGGTTAGGATCGCTCCCAGTCCAAACACACCACCACGATGGAATTGCCCAGTCTCATTGAGTTGCTGCGTAGTTGGCCAATTTGCATCCCAAGGAATATTGTAGTGCTCGGCCGCGCGTTGGTCGACAAACGTCGTTTCAGCGGCCAGTAGATCGCTGTAAGGCAAGTCGGCTTGAACGATGTGTGCGCAGAAGGCGATCGCCTCAGCATAGAGTGACCGCTGCAGCGCTTCGTCGAACTCAGGAAAACGCCGCGCATCAACACCACGAAAACGATCAAATTGGTAAAAGCCCAGCCACTGACCAAAAAATTCGGTCGCCATTCTTGTGGACTTCGCATCGCTTAACATCCGCTGAACTTGCGACTCCAGTACGCGATCATCGTTAAGTGCATCGCGATCGGCCAATTCTCGCAAAGTAGCATCAGAGAGTGAAGACCACAGTGAAAAACTGAGACGGCTGGCCAATTCGTGTGAGGTCAATTTGTGACTTACCAGCGACGGCAGATCGCTGGCCGAAGAACGCTCGATGCGAAATAGAAAATCAGGACTTACTAAGATCCGAACTAGGCAGGCGCGGATGGCGGGTGCGTGCTCAAGTCCATATTGCTCGCGCTGCACAGTATAGAAACTCTTCAATGCTTCGGCTTCGCTTGTTCGTAGCGGACGACGCCAAGCGAGTTCGGCGAATTCGAGCATATCAAGCACATGCTGTGGTTCGGCGCGCGCTCGGGCAGTTTGCATCGCCAACTTGTCCGACAAAAAGCCCGCGATGTACTGTCTTGGGATTTCATCCACAGAATCCAGCCAGGGAGCGTCGACATGGAGCGGTGAATCAGGGTCGAGTTGGATGCCAAACTTTTCACACACGAAGCGCACATTAACATCGTGGTAATTAAAAGCCGTGAGCAGATCATTCCAAGCGACTTCGAGCTCGCGAGATGCTTCACTGGGGAGCAGATGCTCACACAAAAAACGGTCGTCGCGATGGTACTTCACTGCCGTGTGAAAAAAGTTTCGTTCGGGCAAGTTGTAGGTGTTGTCGTACGGTGCTGGAATTGGATCGCGGTCCGAGGGAACCGGTTCGCGATGCGAGATCTGCGGTAGAGAACGAGCAAACTCGGCTAAGCCTGCCTCCCACTGGTCCATCTGGCGGCTGTGTGCATCGCGGAGCAAAGATGAGAAGCTGCGGCCCCGCGAGTCGGTGACATCCTCGACCACACAGCGCACCACACTATCACGCCCGAGTTTGGAATCTAAGCGCGCCTCAAGTATCAGTTCACCCAATCGACAATCCTGTGGCAGTTCAATTTCAAACGTCGTCGATTGACCAACTGCCAACACAAATTCGTCTGCTTGTAATGTCTCACCTCCCGGATTTTCGCCGAAACGCAACTCCTGTACCTGGCTCGCACCAAGTACGCCTATGAGCGGGACTGGGTCGGGTTGCACCAAATCGACAACGCGAAAGCGAAACTGCGGTTTGGAAAAGATGACAACTGGTAACGGTTCTTGTCGCTGGCTGGCCGGTTCCACGGTTAACTTGAATCGTACTCGCCCGTCGTTCGAATACAGACTGGCGTTGTTCAAATCGGGGGTGAACTCATTGCTGGCTGCTTTGCGTTTTCGCAAAGCGCGAGCCACAAATTGGGTTCGATCTGGAACGTGAACATGACCATCGGCCAATACGGCCGCTTCCTCCTCGGCAGAAGCGGAACCCGCGAAGCGAGTTTGCCAAGACTGCATCTGATCGTAGAGTTCTCGCGAAAGTCGGGCGATGTGCTGCTCCACGTCGGTCGATGGTTGCGCACTGTCCAGTTGCTCTGGCGAAGGCAGCTGATGCCAACGTTCAATGATGTCCGACAATGGGAAAGGAGCATCGGTGCGGTGCAGTACCTCCCATACATGTTCAGCAAATTTGGTTTCCAAATTCGCGCGACTGGCCATTTCCGTCAATGAGATGGACGGCCAGCCCAATTCCTCGCGATAGCGATATTGCCAGGCAACTTGAAAGGCAATGGCGAAGCGCTCTAGTCCATAGGGTTCCGCCCCTTCTCCCGCCGCGCTGCGAAAGCCGTGTCGACGATAAATGTCTTGAATCCTCCCAGCCGCAGATATCTCAAGTCCCGTCTCGCCTGGTGAATGATAGAAGTAGATTGGACCGGTCCCAATCATCGCATGCTCAGCCACGCGCCGCGCTGCTTCTAGATAACGTTCCAGCGTAGCATCTTGCATGAACTGTGCCGCGGCTGAATTAGTAAAGCCCGAACCACCCACGCTGTCACTGACGAATTGCTCCCCCAATTGCAACTTCAAACCCGTCAGATCCTCGATGCAGTAGTCGTATTCCGCGCTGGTCAATCGCCGCACGACGCTAGTTCCTGGATCATCGGCATGCTCCAACAACATTTGCCGCATGGCCACATCGAGATTATCAAGCATCCGCTGGCGGTCGACGTCGGGGAGCGATTGTCCAGCTTCGGGAGGCATGCTGCCATCGGCCAATGCGCGGCTCACGCGTCGCCAATCGACGAAGTGCCCTGTAAGACCTTCGGTCCCTGGCAGTGCGTTCCAAGCGGCGAAGTCGAGTCGAGCTTCTGCATCGGCTCCACTATGGCAATCGCCGCAATATTGTGCACTGAGTTGCTTGAATTCTTCGAAGCGTTCCACAGATTGCGCAAGCGGTTCCGAGGCTAGCGCTGTCTGACAGAGCCCAAAAATGCCAAACAACAAGCCGCCAACCGGCCAGCGGTGAATCATGCCGTGGGATGAGATCCAAAGCAACATAGGGAAGACCATAGGAAGGAGGATTTCGATGGTCGAAAGTTCGAAGGGGAGTGATTGGGCGGGAGCTAGCTTAGCCTAACACTATCGGAGGAGAGAAGCAACTATTTTAGGGTTCGAGTCGAGGGGAGTGACGGCTTGTTGATTTATTCGTTTAACCCGCAACCGAAGGCGAGGATCAACGGGGCGAACCTCGCCTTCGGCTTTTGAAGTTGCGCTTTTTCAACCGCGAAGCGGTGACATTTGGTAGCCTGGGGTGCAAACCCCAGGAAAAATGGGATTTACCGACATCCGGTTCGCCAGCGATCGACCGCATTCGCGGTCGATCG
>JBGSNE010000260.1:0-12847 GCA_041739785.1 Pirellulaceae bacterium | reverse complement strand
GGTCGCTCGCTGGCGAACCGGAAAAGCGCGGGGATGCTTCGATGACCTGGGGTTTTCATCCCAGGCTATCGAATTCCGTGCCTTCGGCACTAAAAAGTGCAACTTCAAAACGCGCGCGTCGAGCTGATATTTCCGCAGATTCTAGCCAAAGTGGCGCTGTCCATCTAAGGCTGTGGTTGGTTTTGTAGCTGGCATGCGGTAAGCGTATTGCGGAGTAACATGGCGATGGTCAATGGCCCAACACCGCCAGGGACGGGAGTGATAGCGCTAGCTACCTCACGCACCGCCTGATAATCGACGTCGCCTACCAAGCGGTCGTTTAAGCGGTTGATTCCCACATCGACGACCACAGCGCCCATTTTCACCATATCGGCGGTAATCAAGTGGGGGCGCCCCACGGCAGCGATTAACACGTCCGCTGTTTTGGTAATGGCCTCCAAGTGACCGCTTTGCGAATGGCACACAGTGACGGTGGCGTTGGCGAACTTTGGCCCAAAGCCAATGTCACGCTGCAGTAGCATATTAGCCAAAGGTTTGCCAACGATATCACTACGACCCACGACCACCACTTGTTTGCCCGCCAATTCGATTTCGTAGCGTGCCAGGAGATGGATCACTCCATGCGGAGTGCACGGCAAAAAGCGCGGACGACCTTGTACCAACAGGCCAACATTTTCAGGACTGAAAGCATCGACATCCTTCGCGGCGGAGACAGCGTCAAGCACCCGCTGGGTATCGATGCCGTTTGGAAGAGGTAACTGGACCAAGATCCCATTAACGGCTGCGTCGCGGTTCAACTCGTCCAGCAGTGCGAGCAACTCATCAGTGGTTGTGGAATCAGTGCGACGGATCAAGCGGCTGCTCATACCTACTTGTTCGCAGGCTCGCTCTTTGTTGCGGACATAGACCTGGCTGGCGGGATCGTCGCCGACCAATACGGCTGCCAGTTTCGGTTGCGCGCCACCATTGGCGATCCAATCTGACACTTCAACGGCAATCCGCTCACGCAGTTCGCGGGCGACTTCTTTTCCATCCAATACCTGAGCCGGCATTGTTCACGTTCCTTAAATAAATCTAGTGCAGCTTTAGTATAGGAGTTAATCCCGAATGATTCATGACCTTGTGAGCCGAAGGGCGTGAGCCGTCGGTCGTAACGGCTTGTTGATTAGTGAGCCGCGCATTCTTAGTGAACCTCAGGCGCTAGCCGTGGGCTCCTACTGGCCAACTTCGCCCCCACAGACCCACGGCTAGCGGGCTGTTGATTTAATGGAAACCCGACGCGTTAGCGAGGGACGATCCGCCGTTGCAGGCCCCTCGCTCACGCAGCGGGTTACCAAAACGATTAAATCAACAGCCCGCTAGCGCCTGAGGTTCACTAAATCAACGAGCCCTTACGCCCGTCGGGCATGAATGCTCCGGGGTTAATGTGGAATTGCTCAGGTCGCGGATTTGTTGGCTTTGTCGACAGCCATCTTGGCGATGGCATAACAAGCTTTGATGTCGGCGATAGGATCTTTAGGATTCTCTTCATACTCCAGCGACAATGCGCCATCAGCCGGAAAATCTACGGCCAGCAGCGCATCGATGACTTGCGCTACATTTAAATGCCCTTTACCCAAGATCACCCCTTCGGCTTTGTCCTCCATGGTGGCAAAGTCCTTCAGATGGATGCCATAGAGACGACCTTTGAGTAGTCGTATTACCTCGACCGGCTGCTCGCCAGAGCGAATAAAGTGGCCAAGATCCGCACAGGCCCCAATCCGCTCATCATGTCCTTCGATGGCCTTCAGCACGTCGACCACTTTGTTGTAGCGGTGGTTGGGACCGTGATTGTGAATTGCCACGCGTACATCAAATTCCTTGACAAGTTCATCCAGTTGATCGAAGGCGGTGGGATCGGGATCGATGGTGATGTTTTTGATCCCCAAGGCCTTCGCGAATTCAAATAGTTTGACGTTGGCTTGTTCGTCTTTGCCAATTCGATTGACACCATGAGCAGAAATGCTCATTCCCAAATCGGCGACTTGCTTTTTTGTGTCTGCGATTGTCTCGGACGTAGCGTCCAAAGGGAGCATACCGCTGTAAAATTCGACTTGAGAAAAGCCAACATCCGCGGCATGTTGGAGCGCCGCGGGCAATTCGTATTCACGAAGCGAATAGAGCTGAATCCCCAATTGCAGACGTGGCCCGGCCTGTAGGGGGGCGGCTACTGTGTGACGCATTGCCAAAGGAGTCAAGCTTGTTGCAGCAAGGCTGCCAGCGGCAAGAAAGTGGCGACGGTTGAGAGATAGGTTGTTCATTGTTGGATCACTTAGGGGGAGGTGGAGTTGGAGCAATCAAATTTAGTTTTTGGGGTGGACGGCGGGGCGCTCGTACTTTGTGAACCTCAGGCGCTAGCCGTGGGCTTTAACTAAGCCGGAGCCCACGGCTAGCGCCTGAGGTTCACTCAGAAATGCAAGCGGAATGTTTAAAACAACAGCTCGCCAGCGGCTTATGGCTGGCAAAACGTCAGCTGTTCTTTCGAGAACGAAGTGTTGCTCCATTTGTTCCGATCAGAATAGCACGGATGGCAAAGCCGGAGCACGGATGTTAGAGAACTTTGCAATATTTTTATATTGCCATGCACTAACTTAACATGTACCAACAATGGGATACATGCGGTACATTCCCGACTCTTGAAAATTCAGCTCTTCAGAAGAATCAGTAGGTAAACAACCCAGGGCGCCAGGTTTTCGGAGGCATGGCAGGACAAAAAGAATATGTAACCATTCACGAACTTGGAGGATTGGGAATTCTATTAACCACGAAACACACGAAGGACACGAATATCGCGTATCCCTTTCGTTTCCACAGCTGCCTTGGATCGGTGACACTTAAGCTGCCCGGCGAAACGGAGGTAGGCTCTGCTGAGGAGCAACCTGCCATACCTTTAACAACCTATCAAAATTGAGTCTTGAATCGATTTGACTCCTGCGAACTGGTCAATTCCCTCATTTTCACCCACGCTTGGGAGGGTGAAATCAACCTTAGTACCGGCGATCAGCGAGAAGTGTCGAATAATCCGGGTTATAGGGGGCTCGCCACATTGCTTACCGCTCGATCGCATACTGCTCCAGCTTGCGGTAGAGTGTCGCGCGGCTGACACCGAGCAATTTGGTGGCTTCGATAATATTATTGTCGGTCCGTTTAAGCGATTCGCGTATTAAACGTTCTTCCCACACGTCCAAACGCAGACTTTCCAGTGGTTGCGAACCCATGTCGCGCAGCGACAAGTCGCTGGGTTCGATTTTGTTACCGCTGGCAAGTACCACAGCGCTGTCGATCACATTGCGCAATTGTCGCACGTTACCTGGCCAACCGTAACTCAAAATGCTTTTGAGAGCCTCATCGGACAGCATCAAATTGGGACGCCCGTGTTGCGCGCGAAAGTGATTGAGGAAATGGTTCAACAAGATCTCAATATCGGCCCCGCGCTCGCGCAGCGGAGGAACATCAAGCTCAAAAACGCTGAGTCGGTAATAGAGATCCTCGCGAAATTTTTTGTCGCGAACGTACTCGCGTAAATCGCGGTTCGTAGCGGCGATGAGACGTACATCGACGGTAATTTCCTTATTGTCTCCCACCGGCATGAAGGGATGGCCTTCGAGAATTCGCAACAGTTTGGCTTGCCCTTCGAGCGTCAATTCTCCAACTTCATCCAAAAAGATCGTCCCAGTATGCGCTTGCTGAAACCAGCCGGCGTGATCTTTGTCGGCGCCGGTGAAGGCACCTTTCTTGTGACCAAACAGTTGGCTCTCCATCAGTTCGGCGGGAATCGCGGCGCAGTTGACGCATAGCAAGGGTCGATCTTTGCGAGGGCTGAGTCGGTGGATGGCGCGGGAAACAAGTTCCTTGCCGACTCCGCTTTCGCCGCGGACCAGCGCACAGCCGCTGGCGCGAGCTACGCGGGCAATGCGATCTTTGAGTTTGGTCATTGGAGGACACTGGCCGATCAATTCCGAAAAATCGGCCGAGCGTTGCACCAGCCGCGAATGCTCGGCGGAGAGGCTGGCCTGCGCGCGACTGCTTTCGAGCGCAACAGCCAGCATGTTGCCAGCTGAGATGGCGAAGTCAAAATGAGCCTGTTCGAATTGTTCGCGTTCGCGATAGAGGTGAATAGCTCCCATCACACCGTTTTCGCTAATGAGCGGAACACAGATAGCGTCGGCAAAACTTTTTTCACGGGCGCCACTGGAGATCTCGTCTTTGATCCAGATCGCATTCCCTTCTTGGCTCACGCGATCGGTCAATTTGCGGTTGAGCCGCAGACGGTCCGCCAGTTCCGGAGGAAGGATGCGTTGCGGTTTGAGTTCGTTTTGTTCATCGACCCACAAGAACCCGACTGCGGTGGCTTGGGTGCGGACCCGCAACATTTCCAATCCCACGGTGGCTACTTCATCGGGAGAACTGCACCGCATCAGGCAAATGCTGAGCTGATACAGGTCGACCATATCTTGGCCGCGCTGCTGACTGAAGAGTTGGCTGACTGCTTCGACCGCACTCGCCTCATGCGACACTTGAGCTTCGACCAAAATGGTGTGGCCGGTGGCAGTATCGATTTGGTCGTCCGGCAGTTCGAACAACAGCTCTGTTGAGCCGATACGGATGCGATCGCCATTTGTCAAGACAATTTGGCTGATCTTTTTTTCATTGACCAGCGTTCCATTCCGGCTGTCCGCATCGGAGGCAATCCAGCGTCCGTCCTCATAGCTGATGATGGCATGGGTCCGGGAGCTGAGAGGGTCCGACAGACAGATCTGACAGCCATTGCCACGGCCGATTCGAATCGGTTGAGCGGCCTCCAAATCATATGCCTTCTCAGTTGCCGAGCCGCGAACAACGGTTGCGAGTGCTTTCATTACGGGTCTTATTATACGAATATGGGCGATTTGCTACCCGGAAATGCAACTTACCGCATTTCTGTTTTGGGCGGAACCTAGTATAGCAGCCAGGGTTCAAGTAGAGGTATGACCAATTACTTAATTCGGGGCCCTTTCAGATTTAATGAGGCGACTTGTCCCTAGCACAGTCAGTAGAATGACGGCTGGGGGCCGCTTACCGCTGGATAGAACGCGAAGTCCGCCATAGACTCTAATGCCGGTGGCGGAGGATCTGAAATTACAAATAGAGTTGATGACACCGGGGCTGAAAGTAAACGGTTGAGCGATAGCGATAACAGAGAACGAGGTACTGCCGCAGCGCAAATCGATCCCGATGTGCAATTGATGCTACGTGTCAGGGAAGGGGATGGTGACGCCGTGGCTTTTGAACAACTCATCCTCCGCTATCAAAGTAGATTGTTGCGAGTTTTACAGCATATTGTGGGTTCAGAAACGGTGGCTGAGGATTTGGTGCAAGATGTGTTTTTGAGAGTCTGGCGTGCGCGGAAGAGTTATCAACCGACCGCAAAATTTACGACTTGGGTATTTCACATCGCCAACAATGTGGCTAGCAATTCGTTGCGTGACCGCAAACGCCGCAAAGAGTTTCAGGTGTCGTCGGGGGATCCTGGTACATCGGCGGTAATGTCGCTGGATGAAATGGCCGCCGCCTCCACCAGCTCGATGCCTGCCCGCAAGTTAGACCATGCAGAGCGGGCTGAAATTGTACGAACGGCTGTAGAAGCCCTGAATGAACGACAGCGTATGGCCTTGCTCCTGTGCAAATTCGAAGGGCTCTCCTACCAAGAGATTGCCGATTCAATGGAGCTGAGCGTACAAGCGGTCAAGTCGTTGCTGAGCCGCGCGCGAGTCAACCTGAAAACACTGCTGGCACCGTATGTGGAAAGTGGTTTATTGCCCGATCCCGACGCGCCCCCCCAAGCCGATAGTTAGGTCACGTCACGATGCAGCCACCTATTAACGACGAAACTCTAGTAGCTTACCTCGACGGCGAACTACCCCGCGAAGAACACGTGCACGTCGATCAGCATCTACAGTCCAGCGCCGATCTGCGACAACGCGTGAGCGCATTGCGGGCTAGCTGGGAATTGTTGGGCGATTTGCCGAATCTCGAACCGCGTCGAGATCTTGCGCAGTCCACCATTGAAATCGTAACGATGGCCATCGAGAAGGAGTCCCGTGGCTGGAAGGCTTGGCTATGGAGTAACCCCTGGATTGCGCTGGGACTCGGCGGACTATTGATGTTAGCCGCAGGTGCAGCTTCCGCCCGCGCCGTCAGCGACTACATGACGCGCAAATTACTAGCTAATTTGCCGACCATTGTCGACTTTCCTGCACTCCAATACATCGACACCGTGGAATTCCTGCAAGCCCTATCCCAAGTCGACAACCTGGGGGCGGCGGCCAGCACCAACTTGGCTCGGACCATCGTCGGCGATGGCAAAGTTCCATTGGAAATCGCCGAACGCAAGCACTGGGTGGAGAACCTACCGGAAGATAGTCGCGGTAGATTGAAGAATCACCTGACCGACTATCGGCTCTTGACCGATGACCAGCGCAAAACTGCCTTGCACGAGATAACAGAGGAAATCGTTAATAATTCAGCCGATACAACTCGTTATCTAAACACGATCCGCGCTTATCGTGCACTGGTAGAAGCTTGGGGCGAAAAAGCTAAAATCGATCTACTGCGGATGCCTATTGATAAGCGGATCGAGGCCATTGAAGCGCGGGTGGCGGAAATCTTGGTCCTAAATCATGTTCCTACCGTCGCCGATCGACTCGCCTTCCGCGATTGGCTAGACGCGATCCTCGATAAGGAGGAGAATTTGGAGCAATTATATATCACTGGCGACATTATCAGCGATCTACTCTACGGCGACCCGGATGCTTATATTGTCACCGAGGAGGACTTGGATGATTTGAATCATCGCCTATCGCCTACCACCGCCAATTTGTTGGCGAATATTGTTGATGTTCAGACGCGTCGCCGTCACCTGGGGTTGTGGATTGAATCGCGTGTGCCCAGTGAACGCCCCACCGGCCTCAAAGACTTGCAGGAGAACTTCTATTCGCGCTCAGAGCAGGTAAAAAACGAATTGGAATTCTTGCCGGAAGCCGAAGTTCGCAAACGCTTGCGACAAACCGTGGGCGCTGCTCCAAACGGAATTCCGCGACCCTAGTGCTTCATCCACATTTAATTTGGGGGTTGTCCGGGAAAAGGTGTCCGACACCAAAAGCCGGAACGACCCTGCGGGTGCTTCGCACTTTTGGTGTCGGACACCTTTTCCCAACGCCCGTAGCGGAAGTCGCCAAGACTTTCGTCCCGCACTATTTACTCGGAAAACCGAAACTCCTGGCGAGTTCCGCTACAGAAGTCCTCAAAATCTTGTGCCATTCGGGCTGAGGTGCTTCATTTTACGTGGTGTTGCCCCGAGGGCCTATTTGTCGCTATCTTATCGCCCAATGCCCGGGCGAGTGGTTATCGCATCCCACGCTAGACGGTGAGCCCGGTCATGCAGGGCTCGGGATTGGGTTGTGCTACTTGCCACTTTTTCGACTTTCTACTTCTCAATTTCAGGAAGATAGCTATGAGCATGTTAAAAGAGTTTCGTGAGTTCGCGATGCGCGGCAACGTCGTCGATTTGGCGGTGGGGGTGGTGATCGGCGCTGCCTTCGGCAAGATCGTCAGCTCGTTCGTGGCCAACATTATCATGCCTCCACTGAATCTGTTGACCGCCAAATATGGCGTGAATTTCAATGAATTGGCGCTGAAAGTGAAGACCAATGCTCCGGTGCTGGATGAAGCTGGAAAAATGGTGACGGAGACCGATGGGTCGGTTAAACTAGCCCCTGCTGACTATGCCATCTTGAACTATGGTCCTTTCCTACAGACGATCGTTGATTTTTTGATCGTAGCGGTCGCTATCTTTTTCGCAGTCCGATTGTTAAATTCCATGAAGGCACGCTTTGAGAAGGAAGAAGTAGCGGTGCCAGCCATGCCATCTGAGGACGTTTTGCTACTGCGCGAAATTCGCGATTCGCTCAAACGCTAGGCTTGACCAATAGCGGTGTCTGTCACGAATGCCGCGAGGGCAAGCGGTTTCCCGTAGCGAAACTCGCCAAGCACGTCCATTGTGACCACTACTTGGCTTGTGCTCCAATAGTGCTAGACAACTTATGAGGCCGAGCTCAAAAATGTGAGGTGACAAACAAGCGATCAGTGGTTAACATTTAGCCATACGTCAATGAACAGCAACCGCTACTCTGAACACGCAGCCACCAATGACAACTCGCCGCCGTGCCCGTGAAATCGTTTTGCAAATGCTTTACGAAGAAGACCTGCACCCGGAACAGGACACCAAAGTCGCCGATCAATTTCTGGTCCAGCGTTTGCACGGCAATCGACCCTTGGTTGAATTTGCCCGTAATTTGTTCCGTAATGTCGTGGCCAATCGTAAACAAATCGACCTGGCGCTCAGCGCGAAAGCAGCGAATTGGTCGCTGCGGCGGATGGCGGCCATCGATCGCAACGTTTTGCGATTGGGGGCTTACGAGATACTAATGACCGATACTCCCGGTCGCGTGGTGATCAATGAAGCCGTTGAATTGGCCAAGCGTTACGGTGATCGGCAGTCGGGCCAATTCGTTAACGGTATCCTGGATCGTGTGTTGCACGGACAAGCCGACCAACCATCCGACGACGCGCCCGATCAACCAACGGTAAATGCAAACGACGACGCCTCAGCTGAATCGGGGCCGGAGCGCCCGACTGTCTCTAGGAATTTGGCTCCCAACGTTGCTCCCCTACGTCCAGCCAAACTCAAAATTGCCGCGGTGTCGTCGTTGGAGTAGTAGTCAGCCAATCGACCAATGATGGATAATTCAAAGCGATTGACGCAACTGGAACCCGCTGACAACGAGCTCGACGCTGCCATCGACGAAGATGGATTGTCGCTCGAAGAGCTCAGTCAATCGTATCAACGCGTGCTCGACGGTGAAGGCATCTCTGCCGCGGATGCAGTGCCCGAAGACGCTGGAAATGTCGGGACCAATGACGAAGATTCTGATCGGATTGCTCTGTACGATCCACTGGACGAACCACAAGACGATGCGGAGCATTGTCCGCTATCTCCCCAGTCGATCGTGGAGGCCGTGCTGTTTGTCGGGCGCCCTGACGGTGTTGCAATTAGCGCTGCCGAAATCGCCAACCTGATGCGCGGCGTGCACGAGTCGGAAGTGGTTGAGCACATCGCTCAGCTCAACGCGATCTATGTCGAGACCGGTCGCGCGAATCGGATTGTCTCTTCCGGGCAAGGATATCGGGTTCAGCTGGCCGATGATCTGCAGTTCATTCGAGATCGTTTCTACGGCCGCGTGCGACAAGTAAAATTGAATCAGGGCGCGATCGACTGCTTGGCACTGATCTCCTACCAACCAGGGATCTCGCGCGAAAAGTTAGAGGAGCAGCGCGGGCAACCCAGCGGCAGTGTGCTCAACCAGCTCGTGCGACGTCAATTGATTGAAATTCACCGCGAGCACGACGGCAAGAAACAAGTCGGACGCTATTACCCGACCGAGCGATTGCTCGAACTGGCTGGCATCGAATCGCTCGAAGATCTACCCCAGGCCGAAGATTTTTAGGGTTAGCTTTCGTCTGCTCGGAGATTGCGGACTGTCGGTTTAACTCGCAGCCGTAGGTTTTAAAGCCCGCGCTTTTTAGTGCCGAAGGCACGGAATTCGATAGCCTGGGATGCAAATCCCAGGTCATCGAAACGTCCCTGCGTTTTTCCGGCAAACCAGCGATCGACCGCGAAAGCGGTCGCTCGCTGGTGTGCCGGAGGTTGTCGATAGACCTTTCCCCTGGGGTTGCACCCCAGGCTAGACTAAGTCACCGCTTTGCGGTTTAAAAAGCGCAACTTCAAAAGCCGGAGGCGAGGACTAGCACGGAGAACCTCGCCTGCGGCTGCGGGTTAAACGATTGGCGTCCACTGAAACGTGTCGGTAGATTTCCTGTTTCCGATTCGCAAATCATTCGGATAGTCCCTTCTTTTGAGCTCGCGCCAGTTCCGCGACCATTTTAGGTTCGCGCAAGTAGGGCTCTTGATGAGCTGGACCGTAGGCAGCCATTTCTTGGGCCAGCTTGCGAACAATCGGGCTATGCTCGGCCGAGTTGTAGTAGTTCACCAGTTCATCTGGATCTTCGATCATGTCAAATAGCCAGGGATCATCTTCGGGCGAAAGTACAAGCTTGTAGCGATCGGTAATGGCAGCTACCCATCCAGGAGTTTTGCCCGCTTTGCGCATAAAAATCACGTCGTTGAATTCGGTAGGGGAGGTGGCTGCTTGGGAGAGGTCGGTTTGGAAGAGGCTTGATAGGTCGCGCCCTTCCACGCCATCAAGTGGTTCGCCGGGCAGCTTATGGCCGAGTAGTGTCAACATGGTGGGAGTGAAATCGACACCACACATGGCTTGATCGAGTACCAGACCAGCCGGAATTTTCTTGGGAGCAGCGATCAAGAATGGGACGCGGGCCGATGCTTCGTAGGGGTTTCCTTTGTTGTCGCGATGGTGTTCGCCGCACAGGTCGCCGTGATCGCTAGTGAAGACGACCAGCGTTGTGTCTAACAGATTGTGCTCAGACAACTTGGACAAGATCCGCCCCACGTTGTCATCGATGCACTTGACCATACCGAAGTACTTGGCCATCCCGGCTGGACTGAATTTCGCCAAACCGCCTCCCAAGTAACGCGGTGTTTGATCTTTGCTCTGATCAAAGGTGCGCGGTTGCGAAAACTTGCTCGCATCAAACATCGTGTCGTAGGGCGGTCGTACCGTATTGGGACCATGGGGATCGGGGATGCTGACCATGTAGCAAAATGGCTCGGAGTGATGTTGGTCGATGAACTCGATCGTGCGATCGGCCAGCCAATCGGTGGTGAACGAAGTTGCATCCGCTCCGCTCGCATCGTAGCTCGGCTCCCCCTTGGCGTTTTTCGCCTTGACCGCCGGACCGCCAGCGGTCAATTCGAGTTGCTTCCAGTGGCCGCGATTGAACATGTAGCGATTGTCCTCGAAGCCAAACTTACGGTCTGGTCCCCATTGCGGTTTGCCCGGACCATCCAAATGCCACTTGCCCGCAAAGCCCGTCGCATAACCTTTTTCCTGCAGGCGTTGGGCAAATGTCACGATCGTGCCATCCATGGGCATGTCGTTGGTCGGTGCGCCCGTGTTTTGCGGATAGCGCCCCGAGACCAAAGCTGCTCTGGAAGGAGTACAGACCGGAGAGGTAGCATAGAAGCTGGTACACAACGCGCCCCGCGCGGCTATGGAATCAATATGTGGCGTCTCTACAATCGCCTCCGGGCCCCACATCAGCGCTTGATCGTCCGGCAGCAAGGCCCGATAGCAGCCTAACGTGCGAAAGTTATGTTCGTCGGTTTGAATGACTAACAAATTCATCGGCTGGGCCATTGCGGGGCCAGCTAGGATGCACAACCAGATACAGCCTATGGTCGCTTTGAGCTTCATTGGATTTTTCTTCTGGAGTAGTGGGCCATGTAAACCATCATACAGCAGTTCACAGTGGCCGGTCTTCACAACAATTGGAATCGAGTTCTAGTTGTCAAAGGAAGAAGGGGTTTGAGATAGAACTTTAAGAAGACTATCAGGTGGTAGTTCCTCCTGGGCCAAGTGTTAGAAGCTTTCGATCAATGCCTTGGTGCTAATACTTTCGAATTCAATTCGCCTCAGTTAGTTGCCATATCAACCAGCAATCTCAGCGAACTAAGAAGTGCCGAAAGTCTTGGCGACTTCCGCTACGTTACTGATTGGCAGGGATGATTGCCGGCCACAATTGCTAGTGCTGCGGGATGCAAACGAGTATTGCTGGCCAAGAGACACGTCTTGTTCAGCGGCAGTGGAGTACCCAGACCCGTCGTGATTTGGCCGCCAGCTTCTTCCAGAATCAATCTACCAGCTGCGAAGTCCCAAGGCATCAATTGGTATTCAAAGAAGGCGCCATACAGTCCGTCCGCCACGTGACAGAGGTCGAGCGCGGCGGTGCCGAAACGACGAATGCCGTGTATCTGCTGCTTGAAGAAGGCATGGATCGCAGCCAGTGTGCTTTCCATCATCGCTCCCCGATCGTAATAAAACCCGCAGCCAACCATGGTTTGGTCCAGACGCTCGTGTAGATTGACGCGCATCGGACGACCATTGTGATAGGCCCCTGTTCCCAGTGAGGCCCAATACCAATCGCCACGCACTGGATTGACTACGACACCGCATTGGGCCTGCCCCAAGTGGTAGTAGGCGATGGAAACAGCAAAATGCGGAATGCGATGGGCAAAGTTATTGGTGCCGTCTAGCGGATCGACGATCCACAGATGTTCGGCCTCAACGCTGCCGCTTTGTTCCTCTTCGCCCAGAATGGCATGTGTCGGAAACTCAGCATTGATGACCCGCGCGATGGCCTGTTCCGATTCGACATCCGCATCGCTGACTAAGTTGTAAGTCCCTTCATCACCCTTGCTGCGCATTTCCACGCCGCGGTGGTAATAGTCGAGAATTACTTGCGCACCCGCCGCTGCTGCTCGCATAGCCGTTTTTAGGTGTGGAGTTGGTGAAGTCGCAAGCTCCGGTAGGACGAGCAACGTCGGAGAGGCGAGCGGATGTGGAAGGTCGGGAGGGTTGGTCACGTGATTTTTTGGGGGAAGTGGGAGTTGGAGTAATGCAAGGGCCAAAGTCGTTTAACGCCTAGCCGAAGGAGACTGCTGACTAAACATCAATCGGTGTGGGTGCCTGTAGGCGATTAGTGGTTTTATTTTTTGGTTTCGTCGTCGAGTGTTTCCATTGCTGCTGCCAGTGCCCAATTATTTTGTTTTAAGAGTCAATTTCTCATTGTT
>JBGSNE010000239.1:0-2854 GCA_041739785.1 Pirellulaceae bacterium | reverse complement strand
GATACCGAGCGCCGATTGAAGGACCTTCGCCATGTGCGGCGGGTCTTGAAGTCAGCATTGAAGCAGTGCGAGCAGCAAAAGAAAAGCGACCGCTGTCACGTCGTTAATAAGCTGCAAGGTGGTTCATGAGGATGGAAATGGGTAACCGACGTTCTCTTCTGATCGCCATTATGCAAACGAATGTAAACATCCTCAGCGGCAACTCGTGCCCGCGTTTGCAATGCTAGTAGAATAGGATTCTCTTGTAGGTCATTGCCTTCACTAGGTGAATTTGTGGAATGAAACAGCTCTTCGACGCGGCGCTGTGACAATTGACTCTGAGGCATCCATCCCCAGCCAAAAAGCTGTAAGGCTGATTGGTTCGCAAACAGTATCTGTCTTGTTGAAGCGGACACCGTTAGAATTGGGCAAGGCAATTTCTGGAAGCCGTCGTGCAGCCGTCCACCCTGGTCGTCCGTAGCAAAGTTGTCCTTGTCCTCAGCCGCGAATCCCTTGGACGTACAAAGCCGAAAGGATGTCCAACTAGGTAGTTGGTGAGAATTGTCAGAAGTATCGACTGGCATGCGACAATTCCGGCTTGCCCGAACGAGCTGGGTAGCTTTCCGTCGGACATCAATGTCGCGTAGGCCATCAGAAAGATGGCAGATAGGGCGACAGATGGGAGCCAGGAAAGCATTCGGTTGTTGATCTGAGAAACGGGTTTCGCTAAACAGCTTTGGAGCAAGCTTTCGCCGCTCGCAGAGAGATTGAAGTCAAAAATATCCAGAGACTAAGCATCGCGGGTACAATAGGCGGAATAGGCTTCCAGCGCTTCCAGCCTGTGTGGCCGCAAACAAATACCGGATTCTTGGTCTTGACTAGATCGTAAGCGCAAAATCCTGGTGCGTATGCTCGTGATTGGTCTTCCAATGAGCTCGTATCGCATCACGATGATCCCGACAGTTCAACGCGCTGGCGACGGCGCGCCCCCGGAAGCGAAACACTTCTATGAACACTCCTGCACACATTTTGGTCTCTGCCGCGATCCTATCGCGCTCATCGACTTCACCGCCGAATCGCACCTGTTTGTCCGCAGCCGTCGCGGGAGCCTTGTTACCAGACGCTTTGATGTTCGTCTTCTACGGCGTTGAGAAATTTGTGTTGGGACAACCGGAACGATTGATCTGGTCTGAGCGTTACTTTCTCAATTCCTGGCAGGATCTGTTCGACGTCTTCAATTCGTTTCCGATTGCTCTGATAGGGTTGGCGGTGGCTTGCTGGATCGGTTCCCGGTGGTGGATGATTTTGTTCGCATCCATGCTGATCCACTTCGCATTGGACCTGCCGCTTCACCACGATGACGGGCATCGGCACTTCTTTCCGTTATCCCACTGGCGATACCAAAGTCCTGTGTCGTACTGGGATCCTCGACACTTTGGGCTGCCGGTCGCCTTTCTCGAAACTGTGCTAACGCTCGGCTGCTACGCCGTTTGCTTTCGACGTCATCCAAGCAGGTTTGCCAGGATTGGATTGGGCATCGTCGCCTGCTTGGAATTGCTGATGTTCTTCGGATTGGTTGCCTTCGTTTGGTACCAAGCGGCAGGGTAAGTAGAAGGATTCCCTATTCAGGTTTGGTTACGACCAATTGCAGTCCTAGCTTGCGTTCCGATCTTTTAAGGAATACGGACGCCCGAGTTGGGAAATAGAAGCGAACTCAAGTGACCTTGACAAAATATCTGTGGAAACAGATAAATGGTCCATGGCAAAATCAAATACCACACCGCTGACTGGGCTCGCAGCCGAAATCGGGATGCAGCGTCCGTTTGAGTCGCTTGAGCTCGAGGCCGTCCTGAATGTCGTTCGCACGCATGCGGCGCTCGCATCGGAAGCCGCCAAAGTTTTCAAGCAACACGGAATTAGCGAGCCCCAATACAACGTGCTGCGGATCCTCAGGGGCCATGGAACGCCAGTCTCAGTATATCAAATCGCAAGTGAAATGATCACTCCTTACCCGGATATGCCGCGTTTGGTGGACCGACTTGAAGCTGCCGAATTGGTGACCAAGACGCGGTGCGTCGACGATCGCCGCGTCGTGTGGGTGAACTTGACCAAGCAGGGTAAGGCGGTCCTGAAAAAACTCGATCAACCGCTGCAGGATCTACATCGCGCACAACTCGGCCACATGAGCGAGCAACAGTTAAGGGAATTAAGTGACTTGGTCTTCCTCGCCAGACATCGACCTCCTGATTGACTCCCAAGGACTCACTGTGCCAGCATATCTCTGTGGCAACAGGTAAATTGATATGCCGTGCCAACGTGGTGCGGCGAATTGCTTCTGTTTAGAAAAGGCTAAAATAATGTTGATTCGATTTTCTCTGGTGGCAGTGGCTTTGCTTCTCGCGGTACAAACGCCGCGAGCAACCGCTGCGGATTATGTGCTCGACGACCAACACACCTCGGTGGTCTTCACGACTTCACACTTCGGTTTCAGCTACACGTACGGAATGTTCGGGAAGTACGCCGGTAAGTTCTCCGTTGACATGCAAAATCCGAGCACCGCGACTTTCCAATTCGTGATCGATGCGGCGAGCCTGGATACGAAATCGGAAAAGCGGGATGAGCACCTGCGCGGACCTGACTTTTTCAACGTCAAACAGTTTCCTCAAATCACGTTCACCAGCCGGTCGGTGGAACCGGTCAATGACGGGAAGACGCTAAATATCACTGGCGATCTGCAACTGCATGGCGAGACAAAATCGATCGTGCTTCCGTTAACATACGTTGGCGCTGGCAAGGGGCCCTATGGAGATGACCGCATCGGATTTGTCGGACGCATGGTTGTTAAGCGTTCCGATTTCGGCATGGGCGCGATGGC
>JBGSNE010000227.1:0-66478 GCA_041739785.1 Pirellulaceae bacterium | reverse complement strand
CGCCTAGATTGACGATTGATGAATGACGATCATTGATTTTTGATTTGGGGAAAATCTCTGTAGTGCTAGTTGAACATTATTGGCTCCAACGGGACCAAAAAACGTTTATTGACTTGGTCGAGCTCAATGCCGACAATGCTGGGATTCGATACGCAGTACGGTTTAAACTTCGACTGCACGAAAGGAATCCAATGCGTTTTACAACTCGAATCGCCCTGCTTGCCTGCTTGTTACTTTGCCCAGGCTGCGGATGGCTAAACAATCCGTTTTCAATAACGCGCGGTGAACTCGAGAGTGCCAGTAAGTTCGTGGGAGAGGCCAACCCGCTTACGGTCGATATCCCGGTTGCGAACCCCACTCAAGGCAGCCCGGTAACCCTGGGAGCTGCGGTAGACCGTACCCAAGTGGCGCCGGGCGAGAGTATCTTGCTGGTCGTCCGCTGCAAAACGGTCGAACCTTGGTATATCTACGCAGTCGAGGGGAGCGAAGACATCGGCGTTCCCACGCGATTCGAGCTACAACTCCCTGCGGGAGTAACTCAGCAATCCCCTTGGCAATTGCCGACCGCCAAACCCAAACAAACGCCGCTTGGACAAGTTGGCACCTACGCCCACGACGTCCGATTTATAGTTCCCCTATCGGTCACCCCCCAGACGCGGAGCGGGAGACTGGATATTCAGTGCGTTTTCTACTACCAAGCCTGTAGTGATTCGACCTGCTTGTCACCCACTTCTCAAAAGTTGATTATTCCATTGACGGTCAAACCCCAATAGTTAGCGGCTTTCGAGAGCCGCGATGCGCAAGCGGCAAGGGGACAACTTCTCAATGGTGCGTGCCGGACACGCTCACACTGACGATTCTGCGGCTGATATCGATTATACTACCAGGGCAGGGGTGGCTTTCTAGGTAGAACTTGCTGGCGATGGATAAGAACTGGTTCTAAAGAGTTTGCCGGCTGCGTAACATAGATAAGGCGGCGGAGGGTAGGTGTGTTTCCGATGGAAATGCTGCACCGACCACTTGTTTCAACCGCGAGAGTCTTCTCCACAAAGCCAGTTTGGATGGTTTCAATCGTTCGCCAGCACGGTCTCATTCTCCGCGCGTTCCAGTCAGGGGCCCGTTCCCAATCGCGCTGCGCGAATTCACCATGTCGCTGCTTGATCAAGTGTTTCTTCCCGGGAAGGCATGCCTCCATTATGGGGCGTGGTCTCTTTCTGCTTGTCCTGTCGTGGTGGGTCGTTGCATCCCCTTCGGTGGTTGCGCAAAGTGAGGGGGAGCAACCGTTCACGCCTGGCAACCTGCTCAACCCTCTACCAGACGTCCTTAGCGAAGGCACTTTGCAACCGAAGGCTCGTCTATGGCTGTCGGATCGTGACGGCAATCAGATCTTGGTTCCCGAGGAGACTGCTGAGGACTACTTTAGCTCGCGAGGCGGTGTTTCAGGTGGCGGTATAGGCCTTTCACCGGTGGCGCTTGAGCGGGTCGAAGTCGAAGCGGATGCACGCGGTGAAGCCGCCCATGTGACAGGTCGTTTTTCACTGGTGCTTAGCCAAGACTTTGCGACGACAGTCAATTTGGGTTTCGGCGAAGTGCAAGTCAATCATACGACTTTTTCAGGGGATACAACTCAAAACCGGTTGCTGACCGTGCGCGACGATCCAGGCTGGCGGTGGATCGTGCAAGGCGATCCCAAATTGACACAGACGGCTACGTTGACAGGAGTCTCACGGATTGTCAGCGAACTGGAGCGACGAAGCCTGAAAATTTCCTTGCCAACAGCTCCCTGCACGCTTCACATCCAACTCCCCAGCAATGCCGATGACCTACGCGTGCGTAACGAAGACGTATTGCAACGCAAGGATTCGACCGAGGGAGTCGTCGAGGTTGAGGTAACTTGTCGCGGCGGAGAGTTTACTCTTTCTTGGCGCGATCGCGCGGAATTGCCACAGCTGGCGGCCGTCATTGCCTCCAGCGAAACCCGCTTCGAAGTACTTGACCCGACACAACCGTGGCTTGCCCGAACGACTCTTAAACTACGTTGGCACGGTCGTGACGCACCCAGTCAAGTGCGAATCGAACTTCCGCCTGGAGGGCAATGGGGACCGCTACCGAATTCTGATCCCGAACGCTATATGATTCTGGGGCAAGACGAGGCGTGGCTCGAACCGCCAGCAGTAGGCGTAACAGCAGTTGGAAATCCAACAGAGCTACTAGCACAGGATGTCCACGGCGATGCGCTGGCTTCGCCGGCGGCGATGCCTTTGATGCTGGTGAACTTTGATGTCAGCCGCAATGAATCGTTAGAGAACATTGAATTGGAATGGGAGTGGGTACCCACTTTACAGCAGGCCGAATCGGCTGCAACTGAAATCAAAATCCAGACTCCGGTGCTGCACGGCGTGGATCAGCACACCGGGCTTGTCGACTGCATTGTTACTTCCGCTTATGCGGTAGTCTTCAAAGAAGGAACTGGAACTCAGCTAGTTTATCAGGCTCCGCTAATGGATACTTTCGGGCGGCATCAATTGCAATTCAGATTTGATCGCCAACCATTCGATTTGAAAGTCAACTTTCGACGCGAACAAAGTTTACCGACGATTCGTCCTACCTATTTGGTACACGTTGATCGCCATAAGCTGACACTGACGATGTGGTTCGATTGCTCGTTCGACACCAACCAGCCACAAATGGAGTTGGGATTGATGCTTGACGAATGGGTCATTCAGGAAAATACGGCGCGGATGGTTTCTGATCCTAACAATCTCTTTTCCTCGGAGGGAGATGTTCTGCGGGTGATGCAGCAAGTCGATCGAAATTATGTCGTTCGCTCGACGGGTGGGCAAACCAATAACTATGGCGGCGTACGGCATGTAGATCAAACCTGGCGAGTGGTCGCCGAACGGGCCTGGACCCCCGAGGATCACGAGCTGTATTTTCAAGTGCCACAAATTATTCGCGGGCGCGTCGATGGTGATCCAGAGATCGATCATGGATCGGGAGCCGTGTTGGTAACCAGCGATAGTAATGTACTGCTGTCATGGCAGGAAACGGCTGGCACGGGACTACAACCAGACTCTTTTTCGACCGAATATGAACGATTTGTACCCCCTTCCGCGATGCGGAAACCATTGGTCTACCGCTTTCAAAGTAGTGAAACCACTCCGCGCTGGGCTGGTCGCTCGGAGTTGTTACCACGACAGGTGACCGTGGGGCAAGACGTCGAACTGGAAGTCGGCATGTCACAAATCGCAATCAATCAAGATTTCGAATTGCAAGTTGCCAATGAAGCCTTGAACGAGTTGCGTTTTGCCGTCCGCCTGGACGCGGCTGAGAGCCAGCCGCCACAAGTGCTGATCAATGGGCAACTAGTTTCCGTTAAGCCACTGGCCCAAATTGAACAACATGAGTTGAACGCGCTGCTTAAACCGGCTGCCGTCCGACTGCCTCCGGCGACACCCGATATGGAATCGAGCAATCCTAGTCCATCGATTCCCAACGCGATTTGGCAAACCTACCAAATTGACCGCCCAGAAATCCTGGGAGCCACACATGTCGCGATCCAGAGTAGCGTGAATTGGAAGGCCAGCGAGATCGGGCGTCCCGCCGATGATGGTCGCCCTTTGACCGACGATCGAACGTCACGCGGCGAGCAAGTATCGAGCGAAGTTGCTCAGACCAGTGTGGACGTTCCTTTGGCACAACTTCTATTGCCCGATGGAGTTCGGCGGGCGCGACAAGCCTGGACCCTAACGGCCGATCCTCGAATCGAAGCCTTGGCCGAAGCAGCCAAAAGCCCGAATTCCGAAGCACTTCTCGGAGGCCAACGGTCGGGAACTTTGGACGGAGTGCAAACAGACATCCAGCTCGAACTGCGACCGCGGCGGCTGCTGGGGATTGCGCCAGTACGGATTGAGATGAGCTGGTTGCAGTCGTTTGTCAGTGATCAAAAACGGCGTGAACGATTTGTTGCGCGAGTTTCGTCAAGCTCCGACGAATTGCAATTGAAACTACCACCGGCGGCGAACATTCGGGAGGAATCGGTAAAGATCTCGGTCAATGGATTCAGCCAAGCCCAGGCCTATTCATACGACCGACGCTCCGACATTGTGACAATCCCGCTCAGTGGTGGCCATGGAACTTCGCATGTGGTGGAGGTCTCTTATTTTCTTCCCGATTCCCTATCATGGATCTCTGTGTTGAGCGTTTCACCGCCAGAGATTTTGGGTGCTGAACAAGACGAGCAATTCTATTGGCAACTATTGACCCCGTCCGTTCAACATTTGGGGTGGAGTCCGCGGAAATTGACAGCCGAGTGGACCTGGCAATGGTCGGGACTTTGTTGGAAACGAGCTAGTCAACTCAATCAACGTCAGCTTGAGGAGTTGCTCGGAGCGCGGTCCCAGGAACCACCGCCGGCTTCAGCCAATAGTTACGTCATGAGTGGGCGAGGCACGATTCGGGCCACGGATGCTTGGGTGTTGTCCCGGTTTATCCTGTGGTTTCCAGTCGGGTCGCTGGCGATTGCGATCTCTTTCACCGCGTTGAACTATTCGGTAGTTCGCAAACCGTCGGTCGTTTTTGCGCTGGCATCGGCCCTGGCAGCTATGGCTACGGTCTGGCCCGATTTGGCGGTTCTCGCTGCACAAACGTCGCTGCTGTCGCTGGGATTAGTGGTTTTAGTTTGGGTCTGTCAAGCAGCCGTCGATTCTCGCGTACGCCGCCGGAGCGTCTTCTCAACTCGACCTTCGACCTACATCGAACGCAGCGATCAGTATTCGATTGCACGAGGCGGACGTGCGACCCCCGCGGTCGCCGCGACAGCCTCGCATGGCTCTTCAGCCGGTACTAGCGGAGGATAATCGATGGCTACCAACCTTGCGATTCACTCACGACTACGGCTGGAGTGGATCTGCCTATGGGCATTGACTATCGCAGGCTGCTTCAGTGGCCACGTCTGGGCCACACCTCCCGACAATTGGGAAGTGATGCGGGTTTTCATTCGCGATGACCCAGATCAAATCAGTCGATTAGTTACTCGGCACTATGCCACTGTCCTGCTGGATGATTTGGGGCGTGAACTAGCCGAGCACAGTAATTTACGTAAGGTCGCTCCACTTAGAGCCGCTGCGTTAGAGGATGCGATCTATGTCGCCAGATTAGAAGGTGAAGCCATAATTTCCGATCAGTCGCGTTGGAAATTGAGTGGCCCAGAGTCTTCTCAACTGGTGGAACTGGGAAGTGTCTCGCTCGCCCTGCGGACCGCGCGTGGGATTTCGCCGGCCAGCCCTCAGCTAACCGATTCCGCTCAATTCTCTCCAAGTGGCGTGATTGAATTGCCAATCGCCGCCGCGGGGAGCGCTTATTGGTTCGGCTTTTCCGTGAACTCCAAAGAAAAGGAGCTGGGACGCGTTTTTGACTTCCGTATTCCCCCAGCGGTGACTGCCAAGCTGTTGGTGGCCACTCCTTCGACCGTCGAATTAAGTTCACCCACTTTGGTAGTGGAGAGAATAGCGTCGCTGGCCAATCAGCTTCCTGAGGACTGGTCGAGCGGCACGCTGCCATCCTCTGGCAACTCCGCCCAGTGGTGGTTGTTGCATCTATCGGGAGTGAGCCAATTCGAAATATCGGCCAAACAAAGAACGGTTACCGATTTGACCGGCTACAAACATGTGGTGCGTTCGGCGCTGATCGACTACGTGGCGAGCGACACACAACTCGAAGCCCGAGCCAGTTTTGTCGTTACCGGTCATCAAACGTCGGCCCCTTTGCAAATGCAGACTGGTCGCCAGTTGCGTATCGAAACTTTGTTGGTCGATGGCCTGCCGGTCCAGTGGCAAGTGGAACCAAGTCCAGTGGATGATTCGAATATTATTGAGCTGCTCGAGGTGGCGAATACACCGAAGGACATCAAAATCGAGCTCAGCGCAATTAGCCCCTTAGAAACCAGTCGCGAAGTCGAATTGCCCCAGATTGCTTTGGCAAAAGCGTATGTCATGGACGGCAAGTGCAGTTTGACTGGACGCGGTGGCTTGGTGGCTGACCGCCTCGTGTCTGTGGGCAGCAGCGGCGCGGGCGGCAGGGTTCAGCCTGTCGTTGCCAAACGTGTGCCGCGGAGTCCTCTCAATGGATTGTCCAACGGACCAACTGGCGTTGGACTAGCAGGCAGCTTGTCACGCGATGAACCACAGATGTGGCAAGTTAGTTGGCTGGGCAGCCCTCCTCCATTGGAGGCCGTCTTTTCACAACAACGACTGCCTACGACATCGCAGAGTTTGACGCGGTTTTCGATTCAGGCGGAGTGGTTAGCGGCCAACTGTCACATGAAAATCGACGCGCCGCGATTAACTTCCAATGAAATGCGATTGCCGGTCGGAAAGGGCTGGTTCATCGATTCGGTCCGCACGATCGGAGATGAACCGGACATACGTGCCCACGTCGAAGATCGAGTTGACGCGAATAGCCCAATCATCGTCGTCCACTGGGAAGGTGCTCGGCGTCAATTGGGCATCGAATTGGAAGTGCTGGCCCATAGCCCCCGAGAGATGACCACGGGGGTCGTTAGTCTTCGTTCCCCGCGATTATTAACGCTTCCTCAAGCTGATCAGATTGATAACTACGCGATCGAAGCCTCCAGTCGCTATACTATTCAGGTTGGCCCCAGACTTCTCCCCTTCCAACGGCAAGCTTTTGACCTCCCCGTTTGGCAACAGGAATTACTCCCCACCACAACGACGATGTGGATCTTCCAAGGTGTGCGTGGGAGCATCCCACCGATTACCCTGGTCGCTTCCAGTGGCACTTTCACAGCGGATGTCTTGACAGCCCTCCGCCAAACGCCAGCCAAGACTTCGCTGATCACACGCGTGCAATGTACGCCTACTTCAGGTTCCCTAGACCGTGTGCGCCTAAGCCTGCCCCCCGGTTCACCGGCCAGTCGCTGGCAATGGTCGCTACATCAGCGGAATGGAGTTGGTGAAAGCCAAATTCTCAATGCCGCGGCGCTGGAGGTCGCTGGCGGCGAGCCAAGTGATGAGCCGCAGTCGCAGGTTATCGAGCTAGAACTTCCCACGCCGTTAGCGACTCCCTTTATTTTGACCAACGAATTGCCGTTGGAGAATTTTGAGGCAGAGTCAGAATTGAGGATTCCCGTCGTAGGAGTGCCGGCCGTTGCCGGCGGGGAGTCGATCTTGTTAATTCCGGAAGAGCTGGCTCATGGTTTAAGCCAGATTTCCTCTGAACTATTGCCCAGCTCACTGAGCAGAATCGACGACGACTTATTGTCGATGAGCATCGCTCCTAAAGATAATGGTGACGTCCCGGTTGTGGCGCTGCGCCTGGAAGCGGGCATCAGTCAATGGCTATCACTAAAATCGCCCAATCAATCCGTTCCAAGTGGTTGGGTATGGAGTGAAACAATACGGCATACACTCGGTGACAATGGTCAGGTCGAACACGATATTCGCTGGGTTGTGGAAGGCACTCGACAGGAGCCACTGAAAGTAACGCTACCGGTGGGCTGGTGGGTTGAGCAAGTTTGGATCGATGACGTGCTTACAGACAGCCCACTGCACTCCCAGAATTTGCATCTGGAGTTACCACGACAAGGTCGTGCCACCGTGGCGATACGCTGCGCGAGTAGCCATGCCCGACCAGGATGGCTGAGCTATGAACCGACGCTACGGCCTCAATTGTCGATGCCGATACTTACCACACGAACTACTTGGATTATTCCGCCGTCCCGTCTGGCGGTGCGAAGTTTGGTAAGCCACTGGGCGGCACCGGAAGCTAAATCTCGTTTAGTCGATCGCTTGCTGCCTGAAACGCTGTGGAAATTGCTCGCACCGCTTCCGTCAATGTCGGCTAGTTCCAAGGGCGGTTCTTGGCCGGCCGAGCCGGAAATACCTGTAGGCTGGAGTATCCTCGAATCGTCCTCCAACCAAATTCCCTCCACCTCAGACAGAGCAAGTTACAGCGCCACGCCTTTTGCCATGGTCGATTCTGGTGGGGAGTGGACAATCAGCCGTACCGCGCTGTCGGCACTGGCGATTGCCGCGGTATTGATCGTGGCCTCGGCCCTGTGGACCAGTTTGCAGTCCTCTCCGAGGCGATGGTGGCTCGCCGCGACGCTGTGCGTGTTATGCGTTGTTCTAGTGCCGAGTTGGCTATTGGCTCCGGTGCAACTGGCATGGCTGGCACTAAGTCTAGCGGCACTGTTGCGACTCTGCCTAGTCGTCTATTCATGGCGCAGCAGTGCGATCAAGCCACGCGGTCGCTCGTCTGTGCACCACACTCCACCTCCGGTCTCAACCACTTCCGCTATCGCACTGATTTGCCTTTGCAGCACGGCTGTTGGGCAGCCTACTCCCTCATTCACCGGCCCTTTGCTTTTTTCGAATCCTCGCCTAGAGAATCAAGCCACTGACAACGGCCCCCAAACACGTCCGGAAATATTCAGCGTGTTGATACCGATCGACGAAGCGGGAGAGGTGAAAGGAGATTATGCCTATGCCCCCACGCGACTGTTGGAATTATTGGCTGGGGGAGGGGATCCTTCGACTCGGCAGCTTCCTCCTAAAATCCAATCGGCCGACTACACTTTACGCATGCGGCGCGGTCCAGTAGGTGGCCCCGATCAAGTTCAGGAGTTGTCGGTTGAGTTCCGCTTGCAGGTCACCCAAGCGGATGTTGAAATCCGCCTGCCCTTCGATATTTCCCAGCTGCGATTGTTGCGAGGGAGCGTGGCCGGGCGAGATCTCCTCGTGGGTAGCAGGTCTCTGTACCAATTGCCCGATGCAGTGGTGTTTCGCCCCAACAGTGTTGGCAACCTCAGATTACAAATACAATTCGAGCCCCGCAGTATTGTTCTTTTGTCCGAGACACAAGCCGAATTGCGGTGCGCAATCCCAACAATTCCGACCGCCACCTTGCGAATCGTAGCTGACAGCAGTTCGACTTTCCAAGTGCTCTCAACTGGAACAGGGCGCAAAACGATCTCGTCGGTTTCGACCGAGTTGCTCGGCCCCGTTGCGGAACTTGATGTGCAATGGACTCCCAGTTCGCAGCGCCCCCTTGCTGGGCAGATTGCCGCCGAAGTCTTTGCAGATACTTGGCTCCACGCGCGCGGAGGTCAGGTAGGTGCGATCTGTCAACTTCGTATCGAGAATTCGCGGTCGTTGCCGCGCGACTTGCATGTCGTAGCCGAACCCGGATGGGAGCCGGTGGGGCTTTCGTGGGAAGATGGTGAGCTGATTGCCAGCGAACTTTCGACCCTAGGGGGACGGCGGGTCTACACGATTAGAGGCCATGACGGCTGGGACCAGTTATCGCGACGCGTCTTGCGAGTCTTGATGGTTCCCCGCAACGACCAGAGTCTAGCCAGCCTGGCCATTCCTTTTTTCACGTTACGGGATATGAGCCAACAAGCAGTTGCGCGCACCTTGGCTTGGTCCTCGGAAGCTGACGCAGCGTGGCGTCCAGATGGCTTGGACCTGTGGCAGGAACTTACAGCCATGCCTGGGTTGGAATGGGGCCGGCTCGGTTGGGATTCGCGCCCGCAACTCTTTCGCGTGCTTGGAACTCTTGCCACCTCACTCCGACCATCGAATGTGGAACGCAATACGGCGCTTGACGAATTGACACTAGTCCACTTGGCTCAAGGTGAAACGAAGATCAATTATCGCGGTCAATTCACCGTCTCCCCGTCGCAATCCCTGACGCTAATGGTCCCGCGACAAGCTCGCATCGTCAGTCTCCTCGTCGATGGCAACGCGTGCGACTATCGTCGATCAGAACGGGTCGATCAAGCTTCGATCGAAATCCTACCTGGCGTTCAACCGGCAAACTATCGAGTCGTGGAAATAGCCCTGAGTCAACCACTTACCTTAGGCCGCCGGGCACCACTGCCGCGTGTGTTTGTACGAGGCACTCAGTCGGCGCGTTCGATTTATCGAGTGCTGTGTGGCGTGGGCTTAGAGTGTCTCGTTTCGGGCAGCGGCGATCTATCTCTCACTTCAGCCAACATTCCTGCTCACGAGCTTCTTCCCGCCTTGGAGACACTCGTAGGTCAAATCGATTTAGGCAATGCCTACCGAGAGCAGCCGCTATTGCCGCTGGAAGTTGAGGTTCGCCGTCGGCCTGAAGCTCCCTTGGTAGGTGCCGTCCTGGCCCTCCAGCGTACGGAGCAAGGTTGGAAGGGTACCGTCACAGCCAAATGGAAGACGGATGATCGGCTGCTGGACTTCGCTTTTTTTGAAATTCCGTTCTCGATTCGCGATTCCATCCATTCCGGACAATTACCCACGCAACTCACTCCATTGGGCGACTCGGGACGCATGACCCTGCGTTTACTCCCTCCTCCTCCCGTCTCGGGTTTCACGGAAGTCGAATTCGGTTTCACTGTGGCTGCCGCCGCATCCAGTCAAACTCTTGCTGTGCCTCGCATTTCCGTCCTGGCAGAATCCCCCACACAACCCTTGCTGGCGCTCCCCAACCAAATTGATGGCCAGGTGGTCGAGTGGTCTCAACCTGGACGTCGACTGGAAGAGCCGCCTTCCGTTTCTATGGGCAAGAGTTGGCGAGAGGAATGTCAGTTCTTTGAACTGGAGCCTGCGCGGACCCAGATCAGTTGGAAACGTTTTGAGTCGACAACACGCAATGCCCAGTTGCTCGTTGCGCATGTGACGCTGTTGAATCATCAGGCAAGTCACCTTGCAGGCGTTGCCGATTATTGGATTGCGCCCCACGGTCAATCGAATTTAGAATTAAGCATCCCGCAGCAATGCCAAGTCTTGGGAGTCGAAATTGGTGAACGTCCTGCGATTTGGTCATTGGAACAAAGCCACCTGAACGTACTTCTGCAGCCCAACTATTTACCGCTCAACGTCCGCGTTCTGTTGCATTGGGAAGCCCCCGAATTGGAATCGATCGCCGTACACTTACCACACATACTCAATGCCGATGCGACCGATAGGACTCTCGCGTTTGTTGAGAATCGCTTGCAAACTCTGCGGACCGACGTAGCCCCGACCAACGATGTTCAGCTAGGAATTCCGCAAGACTTTTCGCAACGTTGGGCGCAACTCATTATCGAAACGGTCCAAGCCAATCGAACGCGTCCCCCGGATGAAACAATCGCTTGGCTTGAACTTTGGAATCCACGCTCGATTGGAATCGACGGTCGCGTTTTTATTGAACCAAACCTACTCCCCAATACCACATTGGAGCTCTACTCAGAGGCCTCGGAAGAACCTTCGGTGGGTTCGGCGGACGAATTGTGGCAACGACTTTGGTTACTAGTTGAAGCTCAAGTTGCCGCCAGCGAAGATGAGACGCTCCAGCTGTCAGCGGCTCCAGCCGTTTACAATGAAACGCCCTACACAAGTCCTTCTCAGTCAAGCGCACAGTCGCCAGTTCAGTTTGTTCGGCTCACTTCACAACAGCATTTGTTGGTTCTCCGAGAAGCCGCTTCTAGCTCCGGTTGGACGGCTCAATGGTTGGCCGCCGGAACATTGGCCACCGCCTCGTTGCTGGTTTTGTTACTGGCAAACCGTCTGGCAGGCCGCTATCTGAGGTTGATCGCCTCCCAGCCCTGGATTTACTGGTTGCAACTGACTGTTTTCGCTTGGTGGTTGCTCCCTATCGCTTGGCCAAGTTGGGTACTGGGGATCACCGCGATCGGACTACTCGCCAGTCAATTGCTGGACGCGCGACGACGTCAACGGTTTTTGGCTCGGGTCTAACCACTATCTCGCTCGGATATTGTGAACCGAAGGCACTTGTTGCCTGGCCGATGCATATTCATTGTGGAATTGGCTATACTTCCCAGGGGGAAAGCACTGTAGCACGATCCTTTGCGCATTCATTGCCAAGCCCTGACCATTCCACTACCAGCCACTCAAGACGGAGGCGTGACTTTGATACACCACCTATCCTCAATGCTTCGATGGCAACTTATCGTTGGCGTAGTCTGCGCATGGACCACCCTTCCGCAGTTCCCACGCAGTCTAGCGGCTGAAGGGGCGGCTGAGGGGGCACAGACGATCGACTTTTATGGTTACAACGACTGTATTTCTCTGTCCAACGACACGACCCAAGCCATCCTGTGTCCAGCAGCCGGCGGTCGCATTCTGAGCTACGCCTTGCAGGGGCAAAACATGCTGTATCTCCCACCCGGAGACGAAGGCTGGACATGGGACGGCACATCCGATAGCAGTGCACCGCTGAATGCTGGGCGATGCGATATTGGACCGGAGCACATTGTGGCCAAACGTCCGACCTTGTGGCAAGGCAAATGGACGGGAGAAATCGTTGGCGACAGAACCGCTGTTCTACGTAGCCAGAAGGATCCCTCAACAGGTGTGCAACTTGAACGCAAATTTGAACTTGCCGCCGATTCCTCCCAGCTGAAATTTACTCAGACGATCATCAATGTTAGTTCCCAATCCATCGAAACTTGTCACTGGAGTCGTACATTTGTTAACGGAAAGGGAACCTGCGTCGTCCCAGTATCACGTCCCAGCCGCTTTCCGTTGTTTTACGTACGATATGATCCACCTGGCAGGATGATTAATTTTGCACCCAACGATCCGCAAATCGAATTCAAGGAAGATTATTTGGTTATCAATGATCACCCGCTTAATCCTAAACTCGGATTTGACTCGCACATCGGATGGCTAGCCTATTTGTCGCATCAAGACATGTTGTTCGTCAAGAAGTTCGCCACGTACCCTGATCGCGCTTACAACGAAGTGGCCGGACTGACTATTTCAATTTGGTATCCCGACCGAGAGATGGTCGAGCTCGAGCCCATTGGACCAGCCGAACGGCTTGAGCCAGGTGGAAGGGCCTCGTTTACTGAGACCTGGTATCTACTGAAACATGCTTATCCAGGCCGGGAAAATGTCGACCCAGCCAAGGTTGCCAGAATCGTCGAGCCATTGAACTAGAACCACGTAGCCTAGCCCCTACCATGCCGCTTAGAGTTTTCCAGCTGAGTTTGCTATTATTCGCCCCGCTAGCCATCTACGCGCACGATGGTCCGTTGTTGAGGACCGTTCCTGTTTTTAAGGACGGTGAAGCTCAGATCGTCGAAGGTTTCGCGAAAGAGCAGGATTGGATTCGCCACGATCTGTGGGTGGAAACCGAATTCGACTCCGACGGCGACGGGGAGCTTGACCGTATGCACGTGTCGGTGACGCGGCCGTTACAGACCGACACTGAGCGGCTGAAGCTGCCGGTTGTGTATGAGACGAGTCCCTATTTCGCTGGAACGGGGACCAATGCGTTAGACTACTTCTGGAATCCACGCCAAGAAGTTGGGGACGAACCGCCGCTGCGAAAACGCGCTCCGAACTTCTCTGCCAAGTCGAATCGCCCGATCATCTCCAAGTCGCAGGAAAGGGATTGGGTGCCACGGGGTTATATCGTCGTTCACTCTTCCTCTCCTGGCACCGGCCTGTCACAAGGTTGTCCTACGGTGGGTGGCGCTAATGAGTCGTTGGCCCCCAAGGCAGTCATCGACTGGTTGTGTGGCCGAGCCAAGGGATATACGGAAGTCGACAGCGATGAGACCGTCGAAGCCGTTTGGTGCAGTGGCAAAGTCGGCATGACAGGGACCAGCTACAACGGTACTCTGCCACTAGCTGCCGCCACGACCGGAGTTGCCGGCTTGGAAGCCATCATCCCCGTGGCCCCCAATACATCGTACTACCACTACTATCGCTCCAACGGACTGGTACGGCATCCCGGCGGCTTTATCGGCGAAGATATCGACGTGCTCTACGAATTTATTCATAGCGGCAATCCCGAGCGACGCGAATTTTGCGACTGCGAAGTCCGCGACAAGCAAATGCACCACGGGATGGATCGTGAAACGGGAGACTACAATTCGTTCTGGCAAGGCCGTGACTATCTGCAGGCCATGCCGAACATGAAAGCCGCGTTGTTCATGTCGCACGCCTTCAACGACTGGAATGTGATGCCCGAACATAGTGTCCGCATTCACGCGGCGGCCAAACAGCAAGGCTTGCCCGTGCAAATCTATTTTCATCAAGAGGGACACGGTGGCCCTCCGCCAATCCGGCTCATGAATCGTTGGTTTACACGCTATCTTCACGGCGTGCAAAATGCAGTTGAAAAGGACGCGAAATCGTGGATCGTCCGCGAGGGAAAAAAACGCGACGAACCGACTCCCTATGACGACTACCCACATCCCCAAGCCCAACCGGTGCAGTTTTTTCTCGGTCGTGGCGGACAACAACGCGGAAGCTTCGAAACGGACAAATTAGACAACCAAGGGACGGAAACGTTGGTTGACAATTTTTCATTTGGTGGCCAAGCACTGGCTCAAGCCGAATGGACGCAGCACCGCTTGTTGTATGTCTCCAAAAAGTTGACCGCCCCGCTACACATCTCCGGACAAATCGAGTTGCAGATTAGGTTGGCTGCCAATAAGCAAGCTGCCAATCTGTCGGTTTGGCTAGTTTCTCTCCCCTGGAATAACAACGCCAAGGCTCCGCTTACCGACAACCTAATTACACGTGGTTGGGCCGATCCTCAGAATCATGCATCACAAACCATAGGTACGCCGCTGGAACCGGGAAAGTTTTACGATATGCGTTTCGAGCTTCAGCCCGACGATCAAATCATTCCCGCGGGTCAACAAATGGGGCTGATGATTTTTTCCAGCGATCGCGAATTCACCTTGCATCCAGATCCCGGCACGGAATTGACGATCGATCTAGACGCCAGCTCGCTCTCACTACCGATCGTGGGAGGCTTTCCCGCTTACACGGTAGCACAAGAGCGGCCTCCCAAGCCGAAGCACCATTAATCAAGAATCGCCACTTCGCTCACAATACCAGCTCGACGCGCCAGCGAGTGGGTGCCGATTCGATCGTCGGACTCGCTCCCGATACACTAGGTCGGCAACCCACTTGCTGGCGCGTCGAGCTGATATTTCCCGGCTCCTTAGACATGTGTGCCGAGGAGGATTTTAGTAGCGGTGGCAACGTCCGGTTGACGCATAAGCGATTCTCCAACCAACATGGCTTGAACGTTATGTTCTTGCAAGCGAAGCGCATCGCTCCGAGCCGAGATGCCACTCTCACTGACTAACGTACAACTGGCTGGAATCTGTTTACGCAGCTTAATGGTCCGCTCCAAATCGACTTCAAACGTGCTTAGGTCGCGGTTGTTGACGCCAATCAGTTCGGTTCCTGTGCTAAGTGCATTGTCTAGGTTGGCGGGTTGGTAGACTTCGACTAGGGCATGCATGCCCAGATCGCGCGACAATTGTTGCAACCCCTTGAGCTCCTGGCGATTTAGGCATTCAGCGATTAGCAAGACGGCATCGGCACCATTGGCGCGGGCTTCGAAGACCTGATAGGGGTGGATAATAAAGTCTTTGCGCAATAAAGGCAGTTCGACTGCCGCGCGAATGGCGGATAAATAGTCGAGCGAGCCTTGAAAGAACTGGACATCGGTTAGCACACTGATGCAACTTGCACCGGCCTCTGCAAAGGACACGGCAATAGCCACGGGATCGAAATCGGCGCGGATCAGTCCCTGGGAGGGACTGGCCCGTTTAACCTCAGCAATTAAGCGAATCGGTGGTGAGCCCAGCAGTGGCGCTACGAAATCGCGAGGGGGGGGGGCCGAGTCGGCCGCTTTCATCAAGTCGCGCAAGGGACGCTCACGGATCGATTGTTCGACCTCCTTGCGTTTAGCGGTAACGATCTTTTCAAGGATGTTCGTCATGGTTACTTAATGCTTAAAATGCCTAGCGCCGGTAAAGATCATGGGGATGCGGTGTTGGTTGCAGGCGGCAATGACTTCGTCGTCTCGCCGCGAACCACCAGGCTGCACGATCGCCACTATGCCAGCCTCTGCGGCCGCTTCGACCGAATCAGGAAAGGGAAAAAATGCGTCGGAAGCCATGATGCTTCCTGCGGCTCGATCTCCCGCTTTGCGGATAGCGATGTCCACGCTGTCGACGCGACTCATTTGACCAGCCCCCACACCGACCAGTGCCGTATCGCGCCCCAACACAATCGCATTGCTCTTGACGTGCCGAACCATTTCCCAAGCGAAATAGATGTCGTCCCACAGAGCGTCGCTGACTGCCGCATCGGTGACCGTCCGCCACTGTGAATGGATGGCAGGCAAGTTGTCAGATTCTTGTACCAAAGCTCCACCCGCCAAGAAGCGAATGGAGATCTCGGCTGCGGTCGGTGCAATGCGACCTACTTGCATCAGTCGCACATTGTCGCGCCATTTGGGACGCGTGGTGAGCAACCCCACCGCGCCAGCCGCGAAGTCGGGTGCGATAATAGCTTCGATAAATAAACCTGGTTCAACTAAAACTTCGGCTGTTTCCAAATCAACAGTGCGATTGAAACCCAGCACGCTACCAAAGGCACTAACCGGGTCGCCGTCGAGCGCCTTGCGCGTCGCCAACGAAAGTTTTGAGCAGGTCGCTGTGCCACACGGGTTGTTGTGCTTGACGACTGCGACCGCTGGCTGACCAAAGCTCCGGGCGATCGCCAGTGCGCTATCAAGATCGAGGATATTGTTGTAGGACAACTCTTTGCCATGGATGTGTCGCGCGTTGACAACACTCGCCGTCATATCCTTGGGAATTCGATACACCGCAGCTTTTTGGTGCGGGTTCTCGCCATAGCGCAGTTGCGATTTGCGTTCGAGTTGAATGGTCATGTTCGAAGCGAACTCATGGCCACCTTGCTCACTGCGAAAGTAGTCCGCGATGGCTTGATCGTATTGGCAAGTCATGGCAAACGCTTCGGAGGCCAACGTCCGTCGCAATGTCAAACCGGTGGTCCCATCTTCTTCAATCGCTGAAAGTATGGCGCTGTACTGCTCGGGACGAGTGGCTACGGCAACCCAGTGGTGATTCTTGGCTGCTGCGCGAATTAAACTTGGACCACCAATATCGATTTGCTCAATCGCCTCTTCACGCGTCACACCAGCCCGTGAGATCGTGGCTTCGAACGGATAGAGGTTGACTACCACCAATTCAAAGCTGAGCATCCCCTCCTCTTGCATCGAATTCAGGTCGTCCACATTGTCGCGACGTCCAAGAATACCCCCGAAGACTTTTGGGTGGAGTGTCTTGACTCGACCATCCATCATTTCCGGAAATCCGGTGTACTCAGAAACTTCGATCGAATCGATCCCGTGATCGGCTAAGTGACGGCGCGTTCCCCCGGTGGAGTAGATTTGGACTCCACAAGCGGTGAGGCCTGCGGCTAAATCGACCAAGCCCATCTTATCACTACAGCTGATCAGGGCACGACGGATGCGTGGATTATCTGGCACCGGGTGGAGTACTCGCAGGCAAGAAGACAATGTGGCTCGAAAATAGGCTCGGCGGAGTCAAGCGTGAATCCCTGAGCTGCTCACTGGTTCGAAGCGATCATTGTCAGGTTGAAAACGGTGTGGTCAAGGTGCGACGGAGCCTGGCAGGGATTATATCACCCCAGATGACGAAAAAAGGGGTGTCAAAGTCGGCACCCGCACTCATCACGACTCCTCTCCAATCGTGACGAACCGGTGCTCCCCTGGACACCCCTACGGCCTATGCAAGGCCCTCAACTGCTTACCTGTTTAGCTGATATCGACCATGGCTCCTTTCGCTTTTTCATCGATAGACGTGACGCCGAAGATGGTTAAAACACACGCTATTGCAGCTCTCACCCCACAAGAACGTTGAGAATGAGCAAAAGCAATCGGCGTGCCGCTAGCTCGTTCTCGCAGTCCAATTCACCGCCGAGAACAGACACAGCCCCGACGCGACCTGTGAGCTCAAAATGGTTGCCCCAACAATCGCGGCGCGTTGTGGCACCTTCGACCCTTAGGTGGGAAGTCATCTGCGCATTGTGATACTAGCCAACTCGAAACGATGGCCTGGTGAATTTCGTGCATTTCTTGGCCAACCGTCGCGTAAACATCCAAGCCCCCAGTGGTGGAATGCTACTGGTTTAAGCACGGCAAGCCTAAGAACCGTGCAAAAAGGTGTTGGGCAAGAATGGCACGAGGTTTAAGAATTTCCTCGTAGCGGAATTCGCGAAAACTGATGCAAAAATCGCTAATCGCTGGCTTCAATCACCAATCAGCCAGCCAAAGCAGCTGTAAATTGACAGCCCACAAGCCAATAGGGCTCGACGGAATCGGAATTCTTCGATAAATTCCTGGGTTCGGTGAGGTAAGTAGCCCCCTAACCTCCTCCAGGCCATCCCATCGGCCAATCAGCAGTTCCCTTTATTTGAGCCTTTGAGAACCCATATGTACGCCATTATCGTAGACGGCGGTCGCCAATACAAAGTTGAAGCCGGCCAGCGCTTGGATATCGACCTGCGACAAGATGTTAATGCTGGAGATACGCTCGAATTCTCCAATGTCCTAGCGATCGGCGGCGACGAAGGCCTCAAGCTCGGTAGTCCAGCCATCAATGGAGCCAAGGTCACTGCCAAGGTGATAGGGACGGAAAAAGGGGAGAAGGTCTTCATCCAAAAGTTCCGCCGTCGCAAAAACTACCAGCGCCGCACAGGGCACCGCCAGCAATACACTCGAGTCGAAATCGCTGAGATCGCCGGTTAGTAGCTCTCCCCGGAGGGCCTGACAATTGGCAGGCTGGCGGCTCGCCTCACGATTCACTCCCAGGCTATCCCCAAGACCCCCGCAGATTCACAGAAGAAATGCACAACGGCGACACCAGACAGGTGCCGCCGTTGTTCGATTTTCGAGGTACTTGCATCGAGCCCGCTTGCTCAGGCTGGAATGCCTGACAAACGTTCGAACAGGCGCGAAAGCCTGACCTACGGCGCGAGCAAAATGCAGGACAGCTTAGTTGCAGCCACAACCGCAGCTTGAAGCAACAACTTCACAGCCACAGCTAGGAGCGCAGCAACGACGGCTGGCCAAACGGCTCTTCAAACGAGCCAACAGGCGTGGCTTCTTGCAGCAGGTTGGGGCAGCGCAACCACAGCTAGGTGCACCGCAACCGCAGCTGGGAGCAGCGTCGCAGCAAACAGGTGCTGGCTCGCAGCATACTGGTGCAGGAGCAGGTTCGCAACAAACTACCGGTGCAGGAGCGCAGCAGGTAGGTGCAGCATCGCAGCAGGTAGGTGCAGCATCGCAGCATACAGGAGCTACGTCGCAGCAAGGCTTAGCAGCCAAGCGAGCCCGCAGGCCAGCCAACAGACGTGGGCGAGCGCAGGGATCGCAAGCAACTTCGCAGCAGCTGGGAGCTACGTCGCATCCGCATGAAGCGGCACTGCGACAACCAAACAAACCTGCTTCAGCACTGGCTGGAGCAAAACAACAGCTGGCAACTACGGCCAACAAAGCAGCAATTCGAATCGACATAGACAGTCTCCAATTTTCGGATACGGAAAGGGTTAGACCGGTCTCTTATCACTCAACAAGCTCCCTACAACGGAGTCGACAACCGTTTTGCTCTGGGCCGATTCATCCGCGAGGAGGAGGTGAGTTTAGAGTCCAATACTTTGTTCGCCTCAAGTCTTACCCACGTTCTTCGCACAGGCTCAACCAATCCATATTTTTTTACTCGTTGGCAAACTCCACCGGGCCGATTGCAACGAAAATAACGACCATGCCACCCAAGTCTATCTGAATAGCGCTCAACTAGACGGTATTACGAGCTGAGGCAGCGCCACTTTCGGTCCCACGCTTCGACTTCACCACCATCAGTCTCGGGTTTTCGTACTCGTACTCGTACTCAATGAAATGGTACTCGTACTCCTATTCGATTCGAACGGGGCATCGAGTACGAGTACCTCCCGCGGCTGAGTACGAGTGCGAATACGCAAGCTGGCGGTGGGCTTTCTGTAGAGTCAGCTCAACGAATAGGGTGGCGTTCAGCTAGATGTGACGGAATTCGGCTGCGATTCGATTGGAGGAGGCACTAGCTACGCACAGCATTTATCAATAGTGAGGCGGCTTCTCTGCTGCTGGATCCAACGGTGGCTCTTTCCGTTGCTGATGCATTTCCTTGAGCCGACTGCCGTGTTCGGCAATTTTTCGCTGCAGCCCCATGATCTGTTGGCTGTGCTCACAGACGATCTGATTTAACTGTTCACACAGCCGCTGTTGGAATGCCAAGGCGGTTTCAAGTTCAAGAATGCGAGCTTCGTTGTCAGACATGTGATGGGGAACTACCATTTCAAACCGAACTGTTCGCCACCGCCGGAATTCCCAGTTCCACCCTTGAGAGGCCCGCGATGTTTGGGAAGTACCGGTTGAGGGCGCGGTTCTTCAGCAGCTTGATTTTCGGCTGATTCTTCGGCCGGTTGTTCGGGAGCCGCCAGAGCCGCTTTAAGCGATAGGCTAACGCGCTGTTGGTCGACGTCGACCGAGAGGACTTTCACGTCGACCTCTTGCCCCTCCTGCACGACATTTCCAACGTTTTGCACGCGATGATGGGCCAGTTCGCTAACATGCACCAAGCCTTCGACCCCGGTTGCAATCCGCACGAAAGCACCAAATTCAGCAATGCGTGTGACCGTTCCGTGGGCTATCGAACCAACTGGAAAACGCGTGTCGATATCGGTCCAGGGATGATCTTGTAGCGAACGATAGGAGAGTCCAATCTTGCCAGTAGCTTCGTCAATCTTGTCGACGCGTACTTGGATCTTTTGCCCCTCTTCTAAGATCTCACTCGGGTGTTTGACTCGATCCCAAGAGAGTTGACTGACATGCAACAGTCCATCGAGCCCACCAATATCGACGAAGGCACCAAAGTCCAAGATTTTTCGCACGATGCCCTCAACCGACATGCCAATTTCAAGATTGGCCAATCGCTCTTCGCGTTTTTCCTTTTTCTCACGCTCTAGCACGGCGCGGTGGGACAGCACCAAATTACCCCTTCGCGGGTTGGCTTCGGTGACGACGCATAATAGCTTTTGACCCACAAAGTCACCCAGATTCTCGATGCGATATTCGGCAGCTTGGCTAGCGGGAATAAAGCCTTGGATATTGCCTACTTTGCATTCCAGCCCCCCCGTGTTCGCCCCGGATACCAATGCCTCGACGACTTCCCCTTCGTTAAGGTCACTCCAATCGGACACATTTACGGCGTTGCCCGAAACGGTAACTTCGTAGAGCCCCTCTTGAGCCAAATAGCCGCGAACAATGACATCCAGAGTAGCACCGATCTCCGGAAGCGTTTCGAAGCTGAGCGATGGCACAACGCCCTCATTGGGACCGCCCAGCGACACGAAAACATGTTCGCCATGTGCCTTCATCACCGTCGCTTGAACGCGTTGACCTTCCGTCAATTCGTGACCGACCTGCAGCATATCATCACCGACCAACAATTTATCGAGGTCGGACAAACCGAGCGCTTCATTGAGTTCCAACTCCATATCGTGCGACAAAGGCTGGCGCACGGAGGGAACAGCTATCTTGGAACGGGTATCGATTGGCTCGGGAGTTGGAATCACTCCACTTCTGCCCGGGCGTCTTGGCTTATGGGCGTCCCGATCAGCGCGCGGTGCAGCAGCCTTGTTGGTGCCAGCAGTGGCAGCTTCATCCGTAGAGGACGGCGCACCGGCGGGTGCCGCCCCAGTTACCGGGGACTCTGAGGACACCGCCTCGGCGGATCCTTGAACGTCTCCGCTTGGTGGCTGGGGCTCGCTACGCTGCCCCTGACCCTGGAGTGGCCCCTGCGAGCCCCCCTGGCCGCGGTGAGCCGTTTTGGGCGATTGGTGATGCGAAGATCGCCCCTGCGCGGATTGTTGACTCATTCGCAATTGGCGTATTCTATCCAAACTTAGTGGGCCGCCGACAGCAGGGCGTTCGGTGGCCTCTGGCTCGGACGCATTCTCAGGTTCGGAGTTGGCCACGACAGGGTCGGCTTGCGCTGGGGCTGGAGCATTGGCCTCTGTAGGCAAACCTTGGGATTCTTCGACCGACTCGGACATCTTTAGCAAACCTGTTGAGAACGAATAGCAATGACTGGGCGTAACGACATAATCTCGCCATTCCCATTCTAAACCTCTTCCAGTTGCTTTCCAACGGCCTGTCGCCGCACAATTGAGCTAAAATGGATTTGAGCTCCATCAACTGTCCTCTTCGTCCTACCTGAGGTGCCGCCGTGGTCGCCAATTCACCACTCTTGCAACAGCTCAAATGCGTGATCATGCTCGCGCTCGGCACAGTACCAATCTGTACAACGGCCATCAGTCTTTCGCCAGCCGATGAACCTCAGCTGAAGTCCACTTCCGAATTCTATGCTAGCGAATATGGCTCCTATGGACCCAGTCGTCAAACCGGCCATCGACCAAGCTACGCAATCGACGGCGAATATCGCCAACCAGTGGATATCGTGTTTGTCGACGCGCATTCAGCCTTGGTAACCACCAAGCTCAGCGGCGAACTATATGAGCTTCAATGGTCTCCAACCAATTTCAAACAAAGTTTCCTTAGTCGCGTCTATCGCGACCCTGCATGCAGCTGGGGAACCGCGATCGTACTGGCTCCCAACCTGGTAGCTGTCACCGAATGCCATGCTGAACAAGTCGTCCTGTTTGAAAGAACGGATCTCGGTTGGCATCCAGTCGCTCGCTTCGAAACACCCGGTCAAGCTCACTCGCTAGCCTGGGATGCTGACCGACGCCTGTTAATTGCCAGTGGTCAGTGGTCGCAACAACTCTATCGCTGGCAATGTGACGATCAGGAGCTAAACCCACAATCGAGTTGGCTCGAACTACCGCCGGTCGACTTGCACATGTGTGGTGGCGAGCTACTGCGGCTTCCCAAACACAACCTGCTGTTGGTCACTGATGCATTCGGTCGCAATTACCGCTTGCTCGATAGCGACACGGGAGACATCGTCAAAAGCGAAAGGGTTTATGGTCATAACATCACTGGGCTCGCCAGCGTGCATGACGAAACCATGGTACTCTTTCCACACCAACTTCTCAGCGAGACTGCGCAGTCAGTTCAAAACGAAATCACGTGGGGAGGCCTGCTCAGCAACAACCTGCGTTGGTTACGGATTGACCGCATGCGCGACCACAGCGGGCACGATATTTTTAGAACTGGACGATTCTATCCACTGGGTACCAATGGCGACGGATGCGGCGATCCCAGTTCGCTGGCGGTCTCCTCCACTGGTTTGCTGGCCATCACGCTCGGCGGTACAAATCGCGTGGCCATCGGGACGGAGGATGATTACTACTTTCGTCAATTCGATGTGGGTTACCATCCTACCAGCTGCCAGTTTTCTCCCGATGAACGGGCCTTGATCGTCGTCAACCAATTTAGCGATTCGCTTTCGATCGTCGGTTTATCCGATGACCAAGTGCATCACTTGAGCCTCGGTGAATTGAGACCACCAACTCAGGTCGAGCGCGGTGAACAAGCCTTCTTCAATTCACGGCTCTCCCATGACGGTTGGATGAGCTGTCACAGTTGCCACAGTCAGGGCCATACAAGCGGACAGCTCAACGACAATTTCACCGACCACTCTTACGGCACCCCCAAACGCATCTTGTCTTTGCTAGGACAAGCGGAAACCGCGCCGTATAGTTGGAGCGGAGCCATCACCGACTTGGAAAGTCAGATCGCACACTCAATTCACTCCACCATGGCCGGCGATCGTCCTGCATCTAACAGCACCATAGCTGACATCGCTGCATATATCCGCTCGCTCCCTGCACCTCCCAGTCGCACTGCCGCTCGAACACGGAAGTCGGAGCGAGGCGCTCATCCAATGACTGGTGATGCTGTCGATAGCGACGCTTCAGCCCCAAATCAGGGCGAAGTAGTCCGCTCTGCTGGACACGATGCGGGAGGAGAGTTGTTTAGGTCGCTAGGCTGCGCCGATTGCCACGGCGGTCGCTGGCTAACCACGCCCGAGACCTATGACGTAGGTCTAGTCGATGAAGCCACACAGCGATTGTTTAACCCACCCAGCTTGATTGGGGTCAGCCAGCGAGAGGATGTATTGTTGCACGATGGCCGAGCAGGCTCCTTGCGCGATCTACTAGAGCATCACGCACATCAATTGCCCCACGCGTTGAGCGCGGTCGAGATCGATACTCTGGTGGAGTACTTGGAACGCCTCTAGCACGTACGTCAGGCTTTCCAGACGGACTATCGTCGCTCGACTCTCCGAGTCGAGACACAGGGACGACTACCCAGCCGACGTCCTAGCTGCCTCGATGGCCTGCACCTCGTCGTCACTCAAAATCCAATCCGCGGCGGAGACGATCTCGGCCACTTGGGATGGGCGGCGACCACCGACAATGGCTGAAGTTACCTCTGGACGGCGCAATACCCAGGCGATTGCCAATTCAGCCAAGCTGCGACCTTGCGTTTCAGCAATAGGCCGCAGGTTTTCAACCAATTGCAGATTCCGTTCCAGCTGCGGTGATTGAAAACGTGGATCGCGCGAACGATGGTCCTTCTCGGAAAGATCAGCCACTCTCTCGCGCGTGAACTTGCCGGTCAACAAGCCTTTGTACATCGGACTATAGCACACCACGCCAATTTTGTGCTGGCCGCAATACGGGAGCAACTCCTTCTCAATCTCCGGCGTAATGAGACTGTAGGGGGGCTGCAGTGAAGCCACTGGATGGATGGCCGCCAAGCGCTGGAGCTGGGAAACACTGTGATTGGAAACGCCGATCTCGCGAACCTTACCTTGTTGCTTTAATTCAACCAGTGCCTGCCATCCCTCTTCGATATCCTCGTCGGGTTCGGGCCAGTGCATTTGGTAGAGGTCGATGCAGTCGACACCCAGTCGCGACAAACTGGCTTCGCATTCGGCCAACACGCTTTCGCGCTTGAGCACCTTATCGATCGTCGATGCATCGCGCATCACACGCCCACACTTCGTGGCGATCAGCGGACGACGCGCCGGGCCAAGCTCTTGCAAAGCCTTACCCACCAGCTCCTCCGAGCGACCGCCACCGTAAACTGCCGCCGTATCTATCCAGTTGATACCATGATCAACAGCAGCCACGACGGCGTCAATCGCTTCCCGTTCATCTTGATCTCCCCAACCGAATCGCCACTCGCCTCCCCCAATGGCCCATGAGCCAAAACCGATGACGGTCAGATGCAAGTCGCTGTTGCCCAATTGTCGCGTTCTCATAGTCGTCCCTATTTCCAGGTGTCTACTTCCAAGAATTCCCCCGCCTGTTCGGCAACTATCGTACACCACTCGATCAAGAAAAGGTGTCCGACACCTTTTCCGCAGAATAGGCGAGAAGGGCGGAATAGGGGTACCTAGGGTCGGGCTCTGATTTCACAATATGGACAGTGCAACCGCCGTATTCATCCGTGCATCCGGATGAACGGATGCTTCCGCTTGAAGGACTAAGAAGCCGTGCTCCGAGCCTCAACCGGTGCAAGTTGATTTTCGATTGATGATTGATGATTGTTGAGTTGCAGAGCTTGGCACCTCCAAACAATCCCAGCGAATGTCGGTCGAAAGATATCACGAATTATCTAAGCTGGGCGCGTTCTCAGACAACGACCAAGTCGGTTTACTGACGGAGTAGTCACGGAGAAAATGTCGAAAAACCCTCCTCATACGATCGCCAGCCGACGCTGCGATTTGGCACTATCCAAGTTAGTGATAGCTGGCTGGCATATTCGCACTCAAGAACCGATTACGTTGCGCAACAGCGATCGAAGTGGTATGGGAAGTCGATGGCTTGCCCGATCGTAACACACAATCACGATCGGTTCCCATGCCTGGCGAGTCGGTCACCCAGCGGAGGGAAACGTTGTGCTGTGGCGTCTGTTCTACGCGCAGTGGCGAACAGTTTCGTAGCGATCTCATCCTTGCGATTTGGCCCGCGCTTGCCATGGCAATGTGTGGCACTCATAATGTGAGTAGAGCGTTGAGGATGCATTGCTCACTGCGACAGGTGTTCTTAGTTCGGGCCGAGTCTTTCGAAAGAATTGACGATGAGCGCGGAATCTACTTCTGGTCTGATAAGGCGTGCAAGCAACCGCGACATGGCCGCGTTCGGAGCACTGTTTGATCGTTATCGCGGGCGTCTCAGGCGGTTTGTTGACCTGCGGCTGGATGATCGTTTGCGTGGACGCGTCGACCCGTCCGACGTGATACAAGACGCGTATCTCGAAGGAGTCGGACGGCAGGCCGAGTACTTTCAATTCGACCAGATGCCGTTCTATGTTTGGCTGCGGCTTATCACGGCGCAGAAACTAGCCTTGACGCATCGTCATCACTTGCGGGTCAAGGCGCGCGACGCGGCCCGGGATTTGCCTCTCGTGGAGTGGAATCTGCCCGACGCCAGTTCAGCTCTCTTGGCGGCACAACTGTTGGGGCGCTCGGCGACGGCCAGCCAAATCGCTTCTCGCAAGGAGCAGCAACTTCGCTTGCAAGCCGCCCTCGAGGCTCTGCGGCCGGCTGATCGCGAGATTATTGTGTTGCGACATTTTGAACAACTGAGCAATCACGAGACGGCGAAACTGCTCGACGTGAGTGAGTCGACTGCCAGTTCGCGGCACGTACGAGCACTCGAGCGACTTAAAGAAATCCTGAACACGGATCCGGCCTACCGCGACTTGCTCTAATCACAGCCGCACGTCACTAACCAACTCCCGAGCACAATGAGCGAAGCCTCGAAACCTGACGAATCGACGCCTGCGGCGACGATCGAGCAATTGGCTGAGAGCTTTTTGCACGAGTTGCGCCGCGGCGAGCTGCCGTCGATTTCGGACTATGCCCGGAAGCATCCTCGTCTGGCCCCGCGCATTCGCGAGGTCTTTCCGACGCTGGCCATGTTGGAACGACTTGGTCCAGCGGCGAGCAAGCCCGAGCACATTTTTGGAAACGGGCATTCGGTCAGTCAATTGGGGGAGTATCGCATTCTCCGCGAAATCGGCCGCGGCGGAATGGGCGTCGTTTATGAAGCGGTCCATTACACGCTCGGGCGACACGTCGCGCTCAAAGTACTTCCGCTGCATCTGGCCGGCGAACGCACATTGATCCAACGCTTTCATCGCGAAGCCAAGGTCGCCGCACAATTGCACCACAGCAATATCGTGCCCGTCTTTGACGTCGGCAAGCAAGACGGCGTCCACTATTATGCGATGCAGTTCATCAACGGCCTTGGGCTCGATCAGGTACTGCGCGAAATTCGGCGAATCCGCGGCGCAGACGAGCAACGATCAGGCAAGTCCCTATCGGCCAGTTACTCGTCCAACCAACACTCGCTCCTGCGAAACATCACGTGCAGCTTGTTGTCCGCCGGGCCCTCTTCCGGCGATAGGTCTGGCGAGTTGCAACCGTCCTCGCCGCAGCAGCCCGCGTCCGACAACGGTGCCGGTCCACAGCTGCTCGAAGATAAAGCGGCCCGCGTCCAATCTTCGACCGTGCGGCTTCCAGGCGAGACGACGTTGGCAGACTATTCGGGCGCCAGTCAGCATTATTTCCGCAGTATCGCGCGCGTGGGATTGCAAATCTCCGAAGCCGTCGGCTACATCCATTCGCAGCAATTACTGCATCGAGACATCAAACCATCCAACCTCCTGCTCGATACGCAGGGAGTCGTTTGGGTGACGGACCTTGGACTGGCGCGCGATGAAGAATCCGAGGGACTGACCCGCAGCGGTGACATCGTCGGAACCGTCCGCTATATGGCACCGGAACGGTTTCATGGGCAAGTTCATGCGACGAGCGACTTGTACAGTTTGGGGCTGACGCTCTATGAGCTGCTGGCGCTTCGTCCAGCGTTCAATCAGAGCGATCGCAGCCAGTTGATGCACGAAATCGCGACCACCGATCCTCCGAAGCTGCACTCGCTGGACCACCGCATTCCCCGCGATCTGGAAACCGTCGTGCTTAAGCTCATCGAGCGAGAACCTGAACAGCGCTATCAAACAGCTCAAGAGCTGGCGGCCGACCTGCGCAATTTCCTGGAAGATCGACCGATCCAAGCCCGACGAACCGGTGCGCTCGAACGCGGCTGGCGGTGGTGCCGACGCAATCGTATGGTGGCAGCGCTGCTGGCGTTGGTGGCTTCGCTCTTGCTGATGTTTGCGGTAGGAGGCGCCATCGCAGCGATCATCTTTCGCGAGCAGGCCGAACTCCTGTCCGACCAGGCAACGGACTTGCGGCGCGAGCAAAGCAAGTCTACGCGGCGCCTCTATAACGCACTATCTGCGCAAGCTCGGTCGAGCCGTTTGAGCGGGCAAGTCGGCCAGAGGTTTGACAGTCTTCAAGCGATTGCCGAGGCTGCCGCTTTGGGACCGCAGTTCGATTGGCAGCCGTCGCAGAAGTTGGAGCTGCGAAACGAGGCCATTGCCTGCATGACGCTGACCGACGTGCGTTTGACCCAAGGGGTGCATCGTACGCCGCCCGGCGCCGGAGTGCTGGCTTTCGATGTGGAACTCCGCCGCTACGTTTGGAGCACGGACCGAGGCGATCTGCATTTCTTTCGCGCGACTGACAATCAGGAATTGTTGACGCTTCCAGGGCCGGGGGTCCGCGCGCACGTCGCAGAATTTAGTCCAGACGGCCGACTGCTGGCGGCAAAGTACCACGACACAGGTCCGCCGCTGGTAAAGGTCTGGAACTTGGAATCCCAAATGGTGCTCTGGGAATCTGCAGGTGACCAGTTCCACTTTGCACCTGACAGTCGGCGGCTAGTTCTCGGGCAACTTGCGCCAATTGCAAAGATCATCGATCTGCATGAAGGGCGCGAGATCTTTCAATTCCCCACGCACGCCCGCCCAGGCTGTGTGCGATTGCACCCACGCGAACCGCGACTCGCCGTAGCGAGTCTTTACAGTCGCGACGTACAGATTCTGGACAGCGAGTCGGGGAAGGTTCTTGCAATTTTGCCCCATCCTGAGTCGGTGTATTCCGTGAGCTGGAATTCGACGGGCCAAAGTTTAGCCTGCGCATCCACGGACCGTCGCATCCACCTTTGGGACGCCGAAAAGGGTGTTGAGCAAATGTCGCTGGTCGGTCATCAGGCAGAGGCCGTGCGAGTCATGTTCGCCCATGGCGACGATCTCGTCGCTTCGCACGGCTGGGATAACGCCACGCGACTCTGGAATTCGCACAGCGGTCGGCAACTACTAAGCTTTGACGCGCGTCCGTTTGGTTTCAACCTCGAGGGTAGTCGCATTGCCTGCGCGAGCAATGCCAGAGCGGCCGGAGACGAAGTGCGATTGTTCGAATTCGCCGCCGGTGACGAATGCCGGGAGCTCATTGAGCCGCAGATTGGGAGTAAGAGCCCCTATCATCTCGACATAAGCCGCGATGGACGATTGTTGCTCTCGACCGGTCCGGAGGGCGTCACGCTCTGGGATCTGGCCACGTATCAGCAGCTCGCGTTCGTGGGCGACACGGTTGACAATAACGGCAACCACACTTCCGCTTCGTTGTTCGCGCCTGACGGCGAGAGTTTTCTCACCACAGGCGCGGGCGGACTGCACCGTTGGCCGATACGTCGCACCGGCGATCAAGAATGTGTGCAACTCGTGGTCGGTCCACCCCAGTCAGTTCTTGCCAAGGGGCGCGTCGAAAAGGCTAGTTTGGATCGCGGCGGCCAGACGATCGCCTTGGTCAAAGATCAACAAGGTTACGCGCTGAGCCTCGGTCGCCCCGATCAGCCGCTCCGGCTGTCGGGGCACAACGGGGTCGCGCACATCGTCATCAGTCCCGATGGACGCTGGATTGTCACGGGCACGTGGCACGGCCGCGGCGTCGTGACTTGGGACGCACGAACCGGCCAAAAAGTCAGCGATCTGTTTCCAGAAGCATTCAGCGCGGACGTCGCGATGAGCCCCGACGGCAAGTGGTTGGCGGCCGGCGCCAACGAGGTCTGTCGCATTTGGGAAATGCGGACCTGGCAACTGCTCTACGAATTCCCCGCAGCTTATCCCTATCTCATGGCCTTCAGTCCCGATGGCAGCACATTGGCGCTATCGCAGTCGCAACATGCGATTCGCTTGTTGGATGTGACGAGCGGCGAGAACTTGGCCCTGTTGAATCTACCTGACGCCGATCGGACTAGCTGGCTGAGCTTTGCACCAGACGGCAGTCGTCTGGCTGTGGCGCACGCCGACCATGTGATCCAACTCTGGGAACTTGACCGGATTCGACGGCAGCTTGACGAAATGGAGCTCGACTGGCCAGCGCCGGCTTACCCGCCTGCGATCGATACGCCGATTGTTCCCATCGTCGCCCGCGTAGAGCTCGGCCCAGAAAAGGCGCCCTAGGGGAGCTTGCCCCTGACTCAGAACGGGTCGCGGCAGGAGTTTTTCAGGAATTCTGCCAATTTCTTTCCCCGAAAGTGTGCTCTTGCAACTGCCGCGCGCAGATTTATCTGTGAAGCCGATCCTCACACCGGCTTCCGACCAATTGCCAATCACTATTTTCCTCAGGAGCAATGATCATGAATATGATCCAACCAGTCAACCGCCGCTGGGCCCTGGGAGCATTTACCGCTACCTTTGCCTCGCTCACCATGGCCACTCGAACCGCCTTCGCGTCCAAGTCGGCAGTCAAGATGAAGAATTGGACAGGAACGATCGACTACGCTCCCGATGGTCCGTCCCCATTCACGATGGAGGGCACCGCATCGCATCTCGGCCAATTCACAGCCGTCGGCGAAGTCACACTCGTGCCAGTCGACGAGTCCGGTTTGATGGTGGGAGCGGGCAGTGTGGTGTTCACATCAGCAAATGGCGATCTGCTGGTGGGTGCCACGGAATGGGTCGTCAACGGCGAGGAAATCAGCGAGATGCACTTCCGCTGGCTCGACTCAGTGGAATTCAGCGACGGCACGGTCGTCGCGAATACCGGCCGATTTGTGACCGACCGACCACCGGGGCTCGTGGTGATCGCCATCATCGCCATTCTGATCGGCTTGTTGGTCCCAGCAATTCAGAAAGTCAAGTAACAGCCGGTCGGATCACTTTTTCGACTGTCTCACATTCTTCAGAAAAATACTGTCATGATTCGTTGCCATGGTTCTTGTTCCAATGTTCTCGCGACGATTGTCGTCGTTTCGATCCTCACTAGCGCAGCCACGGCGATCCAGGCGGACACTTCGGCGGTGAAGATGACGAAACTTGATGGAATGGTTGATCTCACAACGCTCGGGCCGTCGCCTTATGCGCTCGATGGAATCGCCTCCCACCTGGGGAAATTCCAGGCCAGTGGCGAAGTCGAGTTTGGCCCGGGCGAGGAAGAAGGATCGATGATCGGAACGGGGCCGGTTGTCTTTCTGTCGGCGAACGGGGACCGACTGGTCGGAGTCGCAACCTGGACTGTAGACCCGTTGGAGGATAGCTTCTCCGTTGCACATGTGCATTTTGGCTGGCGAGACTCGGTGCAGTTCAGCGACGGAACCGTCGTTGCCAACACTGGACATTTCATCAGGGCTCGACCGCCGGGCCTCGTGGTGGTCGTCTCAACAGAAGAGCAGATTCGTGAAAATGTGGTGACTCTGATCATTAGGATCATCTTCGGGCGTTAGCCCAATGGCACTCACTTTCTAAAGTAACAGGCAGATCCTGGCCCTCTTGAATCTACCCGACGCCGATCGGACAAACTGGCTGAGCTTTACTCCGGACGGCAGTCGTTTGGCCGTGGCGCACGCCGACCATGTGATCCAACTCTGGGACCTTGACCGGATTCGACGGCAGCTTGGCGAAATGGGACTCGACTGGCCGGCGCCGGCCGGCGCCCGACTCCTCGCCGGTCATTCAAATTACGGTCCGGGTCGATCTCGGCCCAGAAACGGCGCCGTAACGGCCCTCGCTCCCGTCTTTTCATGTTGCGCGTTCGCAATTTTCATAACCCGACGCGTCAGCTAACAAACGCACACGGGCCAAGCTTTCTCCTGGTGACCCCGGGGCACACTTAGGAATTTTCGAGAATTCTACAACTTTCGACCGTAGAGCTGTGCTCTGCCGCTTTCCGCGCGCAGATACACCTACGAGGCCCTGTCTTGTTACGCGCGGCATTGCGAGCGGCCAACGCTGTTCAACTGTTCTGTCACCGGAAAGAGAAAGATACGTGGGGAGTTTCTGTCATGAAGTCCATGTACTCACAACGCCCTGGTAGCCGTCGTCCCTTCCACAAGCGGTTTCTTTTCGAATCGCTCGAAGAGCGACTGGCCCTGGCTACGCATGTCTGGACGGGCGCTACCCGGCACGTAACTCGTGAGTGTTGTCGTGACGGATGACGACGGCAGCGTGGGCAGGACCAGTTTCCGCGTGCGCTGGGCGGATCGATTGGACCCGTCGCGCGCCGATGCGTTCTTCGATTGGCTCGAGGATTTCGAACAAGAGACCAAGCGGCGACGGCTTGGCAACCAATAGTCCGACTCGCGCATCGTCTACTTACTTTCTCAATTTCTTTTCATGACTGACTTCTGACAACCATCGCGAGGCAATCTCATGACACTTCTCAATACAAGCGCTCGTCGCACGGGCCACATGGAATCGCACAAGTCGCGGCCGAGAGCCAAAGACTGCCGTTATCGTCCCATTGTGGAAATGCTGGAAAGCCGAATCGTGATGGCGTCGGCCGGCGGCGTTGAAAACATCCTGCTGCCAGAGTTCATTGCGCAGCTAGCCGATCCGAATGGCAATCAGCTTCCCGCTTCGGACGCCTGGTGGGCGCTGCACAGCCAGCGCAACATGGCCATCGATGAACCGATCAGCAAGGTCATGAACTTCGCCGCCCACAACGCCTTCAACTCTCTAAACGAAGGATTTAGAATCGTACCGTTCCTGGGGCCAAATCAAATCCTGAGCCTGGGCGGTCAGCTCGACCTGGGTGCACGCTCGATCGAGTTGGATATTCATGATCCGGTTGGACCAACGCCCAACCCACTAGAATTTACGCGCTCCTTGATTTTGAAACACGGCTTTCCACCGTTTATCGTCACCAGGAACGTACCGTTTTTTCTCAATCAAGCTTTGGACGAGGTCCGCGACTGGCTCGATCGACTGGATAATCGCAACGAAGTCATTTTTCTCGATTTCGAGGATGCCACCGAGCAGAATGAAAATGAGGCAGACGATCCACTGCTGCCCAAACTGCTAGCTCATTTTGGCTCACTGATCTATACGCCCGCCGAGCGGGCTGCCGACGGCGCCTGGCCGTCGCGGGCGGAGCTTATTTCGCGCGGCAAACAGGTCGTCATCTTTTCGCATCGGAACGACGAGTTTCATGGGCGGTTCGGCGTGCCACAAGAGTTTGTGGATCCCAACGGCCACAGGTGGTTCGGCAGCAGCCTGGCATTTCGTGCAAATGGGGGTGAGGATCCCGTGTCCGATCGCGGGAATTACAAGCAGGTGACAATCGATGACTTTAGTTTTACCGACGGTCCATCGGAAGATGCCAACACGTTTTTCTCCGTGCAGAGCGACGGCCTGCGAAATTTCACTGCGCGTAGGTACGACTCGGACGATGTTCGAGCCGCCGCCCACCTAAACGTTGATTTCATAAAGATGGATTTCCTGTTTGGCGACGACGAAGACGCGGATCTGGGCCTCAATGGCGTGCTACCGGGTGATCCTACGTTCGACCCGTTCTTCGATATCCCTCAAGGCAACCGCATCGCTCTGCTGGAAGCAGCCGTGTGGAGTTGGGACAGGGGTGATCCGGCCGTCGATCGTCAGATGTTTCAGGATTTGAAACCCGGCGATGGCACGGGAGCCGCGATGTTTGATCTCTTGGCTGCTCGTATCGCGGCGCTGGGAAATCGACTGGATCCAGCGACGATGCAAATCCTCGCAGACATCGGCGCCGCCGCGCGGAACAACGGCCGCGACGTCGCCATGCAGGGCGGCGGACGCTTTATCTCCCGCGCTCCCGTTAATTCATTCGCGGTCCCCTTCGCCGCCCGATCGGTCTCCGCAAACGCGTTGGGTGAATATGAGTGGCGTCTTACGACGGGAACATCCACCGACTGGTTCGACGGCAACCAGATCGTGCGCAATGAGTTCGGCAGCGGCTTCGTCTTCGCTGGACCCATTAACGGCTTCCAAAATTCACAACTCACCGATCTTACCAACGGCACGCTGGCCTGGATCAACGTTCACGACTTCGATCATGATGGCAACTGGCAAATCGGCAACCGCGCGCCGCGCATCACCTCGGTTAACGTGCAACCTGCCGCCATCAGCGAAGGCGAGAGCGTGCTGTTGACAGTTGAATTCTCCGATGATCCCGAAGGCCACGAGTTGAGAATCGACTGGGGCGACGGGTCAGCGCCAACAGTCGTACAGGTCGCTGCGCCGCAGTCGACCGCTGTCGTCTCGTATGTTTATCGAGATGACAATCCGACGGCAACCGCTGCCGACGACTACGATATTCATATCATGCTCACTGACGACGGCGGCTCGTCCGATTCGCAGTCGACACAGGTAACTGTCAGCAATCTTGCACCTGCAATCGGCGCCCTGGCGAGCGATGCGACCTTCGCGAATCCCGCCGCCGAAGGCCAAGCGATCAACATCCTAGCCAGCTTCACCGATCTCGGAATCTTCGATTCGCATCGCGCAACCGTTGACTGGGGCGATGGCAGCGGTTTGCAGCTTGTCACGGTGAATCAGGGGACGGGCACGGGAACGGTTGTGGGCAGTCACACTTACGCCGTTGGCGGAGTCTACACGATCACTCTCACGCTGGCAGACGACGATACAGGCGTCGCCACGGCAGCCACGACCGCAGTCATCACGGGCGTCGGGCTGAACAACGGCACATTATTCATCGTTGGCGGCCAAGGGGGTGATCGTGCCAGCGTCAACCAGACCGGCAATGGCAAACTCACAGTCCGCGCGGACTTCCTGCGGGATAAGTCCCGCTCCTTCGATGCGGCCGCCGTCAATCGGATCATCGCCTATCTGGGCGCAGGAGATGACCATCTAAATGTTTCCAACAACATGCGTATCCCGCTGGTCGCCCATGGCGGCGACGGGAACGATCATCTTAGCGCAGGTGGCGGGCCCAGCGTCATGCTGGGAGACGGGGGAAACGATCATCTTGGCGGGCAGGGCGGCCCTAGCATCCTGATCGGCGGGTCCGGTGAAGACTTTCTTGTCTCCGGCAATAGTGGTGACGTGCTCATCGGTGGGAGCACCGATTCTGATGAAGATGATAACGCCCTGCTCAGCGCAATCTCGGCCTGGATCGCACCGAGCAACTATGCCGCCCGCGTCGCGGCCATTGACGCGTTGCTCGTCGTTTGGGATGACGGCAACAAGGACCGTCTCATCGGCGGTGCCGGGCTCGACCTGTTTTACGATGGCACCGAAGACATTCTGGCTGCAGTCAAGAAGGATGAAGTGGTCTTTCCGTCTCGCTTTCGTCTACTGCGGAGGCGGTAATGAACCGAGTGCGACTCGCTGGGTTCAAAGCAGTTAGGGGTAGGCGGTGGACGCGACGTTCCGGCCTTGGGAAGCGTTTGTCGGATCGCCCGGCCCAAACCGGGCCTCTTTCACGGGCACTTCGGTTATCGCGGATTTCTCACGGAATTCTGCAATTTTCTCTCCAGGAAATGAGCTAGGTCTGCAGCAGCGCGCAGATAGTGTTATGGGGACATATTAGTTGCGAAGTGAACGCCGGTTCGAGTTTACTTTTGAATGATGAGATCAGCGTTTTCGCTGAGCAAATCAAATTAGATTTTTCAAAAACCAACAAGCTTAACCCGTTAGTACCCGAACCGGCCAGCACTACCGCTTGGGAGAGTTTGTTGATGGCGGGGGTGCTTGGGGCAAACGAATAGCTCACGGTTGGCACGAACCCATTGTCGGACGCAATGTTTGAAAGCGTGTCCAGGCTATCTCTCGGTCGCAAGGAGTAAACGCTGACGTGAGAAGTCAGTCACGACTATCCAAAACGGCAAATAAATGCAGGCAACGGGGCAGGTCGGCAGGTCCATTTATTGGAAGTTTCTGTTTGCCTTCGTGTGTATGCGTGGTTCGCCAAATTGTTAACTGCGGAGAAAAGGATTCACATCATGGGTTTCAAAGTCAAAGCTCATCGCCCCGGACCACTTGGAACGCAGGCGCTCGATCGGATTGCCCTAGAGGTAGATACCAGTTACGTCGAAGGGATGAGCGGGCACCTCACAGTGCTTCCGTTGGAAACAGGAAACGGTCTAGAAGTATTGCTTGTTGGAGATATCCTCCCATCCCGGAAGGGTGGACGGATGATAGTCAGGGTCCGCTGGGATGGCAGGAATCCCCTCGTCGTCTTTTACGAGGACGGCAGCTTCTTCGAACAGAATGCGGTGTGGTTTTGGAGTGACAGCTGGATCGAGGCTTTCCAAACAGGGGCATTCTGGGCCAGGGGGGGCGCGGAACTCGCAAAAATCCAATTGGAGTTTTGTCTGGGAATGATGTCGGGAGGCTTAGGCTGGGCTGGTGCCATCGCACTGCCCGTGATCGACCTTATGCAATTCTTCACGTCACCTGAGGGCGTGTTTTTGCAACACGCCATTCCCAAACTGAATGCAGCAGAACAAATCTTGCTGGCCCATTTTCCGAAAACTTACAAGTTCGTGTTTGAAGAGTCGGATCGAGAAATGTGGAGGAACATTAAACTGATGGCAGCGCTGGGGGCTGCGCGACTCTTGGGCAGGTTCGTAGGGATTTTCGGTCGCGCCGCATCTGTGACAAGGGTGGGAACAGCCGTCTCGATCGCAAGTACGATGGCCTCATTCACTGTGACACGAGTGGGTTTGGCGAGAGCCGCCTCTCTAAAGGATGTAGCTGCGACAGCAAAGGACCTCCAGGCCAATCTGATGAAGCACAAGGTCATTGTTTCCCAGGCCGATGCGGCAGGAATCGTCCTTGAAATCGCGGCGAACCCCACCAAATTTCAAGAGGTAATGACGATCCTGCAGTCAATTGGCAACCCGTACGCGAAATGACGCGATTAAAAAGAGTCACACTTGCCTCAGATGCAAAGAGTGGAGACGGAAGATGGCAGAAGTCAAGCCGATGGACGTGATCCTAGTGACTTGGCGGTCGCCGGGACCACCGGCCTTCCAAATGACCCAAGCGGGTAACCCAAAATTGCCGACAGTCGCGGCCGTATCGGGAGCAATCCAAGTTGAATTTCCCGATATTTATGCGTTGGCCACTATCACGGTGCGAGGCACTCCGGGAGAGGATCTGGGATTCTGGAGATTCGGTTTTATTCAGTTGGGACTAATTAACAGCGATTGGGCTCACTATCGAAACGCCGCCTCAAGCGATGGAAGCGTCTTCGTGGCCAGGGATCGAACACCTGCCCTCGACCAACGGCTTTGCAGGGATTCGGTCGCCAAGACGGGAGTCTCGGGCGCTTTCGAGACGTTTCCTTTCATCGGGCCGATCATCTTTTATGACCCTGAAACACCAATAAACGATTGGTGGAACCGTCGGGTTACTGGCTTTCTACCGTTGGGTACAAAAATCCCAGCCAGCGGCAAACTGAGCTTCACAATCCTTTTCAGCGATTCGCCAGCGCCGCACTGGTGGGGGCTCAATAGGGTGAATAACAAGACAATGCGTATCAACCAACTCTATTCGCTCCAATATTCGCGCGAATTCGCCACGATGTTAGCTTTCCAGAAAGGCCCCGGTAAACCAATCGAAGTACTGAAGTCGTTTCAATGGAATGTGCGTTGGCGCGCCCATTTCACAATGAACGCGGGCCGGATCGTTCAACTTCCAACGAGGCCTGGTGATGTCATGGACATGAATATATCGCAAGTCGTGAACGGAACGCCTAACGACCCACGCTTTCAGTTCCGCGTGTTGGATACTTCGCTACCCATCTGCAACGCCCAGATTGCAAGCGCGGTCAAAAATCAGGTGATCAGGGAATCGAAAACACATGAAGACTGGAAGGTGGCGCACTGACCGTCTTCGTTGCGCGTGGGCCTCCAGGGGTTAGACCCTGTTTTCCGGAATTCCGGGCATCCGGATGAACGAGTATTTCCACTTGAAGGGCTATCAAGCCGTGTCCCGAGCCTCAACCGGTGCAAGTTAATTTTCGATTGATGATTGATGATTGATGATTGATGATTGATGGTTGATGGTTGATGGTTGATGGTTGATGAGTTTTGTTTCGGCGAGCATGGCGCACCAAAACAATCTAAGCCAACGAACAGACCTAGTGATGTTTGCAAATCAAAAATCCAAAATCGCCACTCATCAATCGTCAATCCGATTGGGAATGGTTCTTAAGCGGAGAGCTTCATCTGGTCGGCAATGGCCGCGTTGCGTCGGCGCGGTCGGAAACGGGGATAGAGCACCTGCCCGGTATATCCGTCCATCCGGATGGACGGATGTGTTCATTTGCAGGGCTATTTCAGGACAGGGGTCAGACCCTGTTTTCCGGAATTCCGGGCATCCGGATGAACGAGTATTTCCACTTGCAGGGCTATGAAGCCATATCCCGAGCCTCAACCGGTGCAAGTTGATTTCCGATTGATGATTGATGATTGATGATTGATGATTGATGATTGATGATTGATGATTGATGATTGATGATTGATGATTGATGATTTCCGATTGATGAGTTTTGTTTCGGCGAGCATGGCGCACCAAAAAAACTAAGCCAACAAACAGACCTAGTGATGTTTGCAAATCAAAAATCCAAAATCGTCACTCATCAATCGTCAATCCGATTGGGAATGGTTCTTAGGCGGGTAGCTTCAATTGTTCTGCGATGGCCGCGTTGCGTCGGCGCTGCTCTCGGTAGCACAGCAATACGCCACTGGCCAACGCAAATGTGAAGGCTGGGGCGAGTAATTCCAAAATGGTCCACAGGCTGATCGCCAACATTGCGCTGAACAAGCAACAGGTCCAGAACCAGCGCGTATCGGCCGCGTACAGTGGATTATCTTGCATCAATTTTCGATGTGCGTGCGACCAGACGGCGTAGCGTTCGTTGTCCCGAAACGCGTCTAAGCCTGCGGTGCCTTGGTAACCCTGCCACCACTGAACCCTGCTCGTCGAAAGGCTGTGCTCCACGCGATTAGCAAAGGGGACCTGAGAGTCGGCAGGAGCGTTTTTCATAACTGAGCGTCTCAGAACGGGAATTGGGTCAGGAATTGTAAATATGCGTTGAAGACTAGGCTCAAGCCGAGCAGTAGTACCGATACAAGTAGGTCTTTAAGTCTAAGTTTGAAGTCTTGTACAGGTGGTCTAAACCAACCCTAGCTCGCATTTCCTCATCTCACGGCCCAATCAATTCTGCAGCAGGTGACCGAGGGTAGGAGTGGCCTTTTGGCGGACCAGTGATAACGATTGCAGCGAATAACCTATCTTCCCAATCGGCAATTGAGTTAGAATGAAGACCGAATTCCCAGGAATGAGACCGAACCACTTGAGGCTCCCAAGCATGAACATCGCCTATCGAGTGCAGATAAAACCAACGCCCACTCGCTTGCGAGCGTCCTTTAATTCAAGGCTGGATGGCTGGGCGGTTTCAATATTTTGCGGGGCGATCTTTTTCACTCTGGCCACATTTTCTACGGCCACTGCCGAGCGTCCCCCTTCCCCTGCCAATAAATTGACACCACAGTTGCTACTGCAGGAGCACTGTTACGCTTGTCATGCCGAGGGGACGGCGGAGGGCAAGTTTTCTATTGACGAACTGTTGGCTCAGCCAGACAGCGAACAGACGCGTGCGGCCTGGTGGCGAGTGTTGAAGAACCTCCGTGCTGAGTTGATGCCGCCACAGAGTGAACCCAATCTGCCGGATACGGCCCGCACGCAACTAATTCATTGGCTTGAAAGCGACGCACTCCATCTCGATCCGACTCGTCCCGATCCGGGACAAGTGACCTTACGTAGATTAAATCGCAGTGAGTACCGCAATACGATTCGTGATTTGATGGGGATCGAATTTGAGAGTGAAGTGGAGTTCCCACCCGATGATACGGGACATGGCTTTGACACTGTGGGTGATGCGATGAGCGTGTCACCGCTATTGATGGAAAAATATTTGCAAGCCGCCGAACAGATCGTCTTTCGCGCTGTCCCGCTTCAACATCGCATCCCGCGCCAGGCCGTGGTCAGCGGTCGGTCGTTTTCAGATAGCGATGGGAAATCACTCGACAAAGCGGTATCGTTTTATGAACCAGCCGATGTTACGGCTGAGTTCGACATCGAACATACGGCCGAGTATGAGTTGGAATTCGTCTACGAAGTTCATGGCGGCTTCGACTTTGATCCTGGACGATGTCGGATTGTTTTGCAATTGGACGAAACTGAATTAGTGTCGCGCGAACATGCTTGGGGCGACCGCGGCGAACAGGTGGAGCGTTTCACTCGGCAGTTGGAAGAGGGCACACACCGAATCCGATGGGTGCTTGAGCCTTTAGTTGATCCGGCGCAAAAGAAGTCTGATGTGCGTTTCGAATTGAACGAGTTTCGCATATTGGGCCCCACTGATCCCACACTGTGGGTCAGCCCAGTGGGCTATGCTCGCTTCTTTCCTCGCCCCGAGCCGCCGACAGATCCTAGCGAGCGAATCGGCTATGCCCGAGAGGTGTTGCAACGTTTCGCCACGCGCGCCTTCCGACGGCCTATCGACGATGCTACGCTGGAAAGACTGACGGATTTAGTCACTCACCATCTAGAGAACACCGACTTCACTTTCGAACAGTCTGTGGCCCGAGGTATGGTCGCCGTGCTCGCTTCGCCACGTTTTCTATTTAGAGTCGAACAGGGTCTGGACGAGGACCACCAAGAGCCGTTTCCAAGGCTCGACGAATTTGCGTTGGCAAGTAGGTTGTCCTATTTCTTGTGGTCGACCATGCCCGATGATCGACTGTGGGAACTCGCCGAGCAGGGCCGCTTGCGTGACGAGTTGGAATCAGAGGTAGCGCGGATGATCGCCGATCCACGGTTCCGAAATGTTAGTGAAAGCTTTGTTGGCCAGTGGCTGCAAACTCGCGATGTGGAAACTATTTCGATCGATCCGCTGGAGGCGATTGGAGCGCGCGCCGAATACGACGAACTGCGCGATCAACTGCGAGAAAAATTTGGTCGCGATCGCGCTAAGTATGAGAGCAATGACCATCCGCCGGAGATTCAGCAATTGCTTGATCGTTCTCGCGAATTGCGCGAGTTGCGTGATGGCCTTAACGGAGACTTGCGCCGCGACTTGCGCCGCGAGACCGAGGAGTTATTCCACTACATTGCCAGCCAAGATCGCAGTTTGTTGGACTTGATCGATGGCCACTACAGTTTCCTCAATCAAAGGCTAGCCAAGTTCTACGGACTAACGTCCTTAAGCGAAAGCCAACTAGGCGAGCGAAAATTGCGGCGCGTTGAACTGCCTGAGGATAGTCCGCGAGGCGGGGTGTTAAGTCAAGGTTCCTTTTTGATGGTCACGAGCAATCCCACACGCACTTCACCGGTCAAACGCGGGTTATTCATACTTGAAAACATACTCGGTACTCCATCGGCGCCTCCGCCGGCAGCCGTACCGGAACTAGAGGCCGCCTCGGCGGCTTTTTCCGATCGTCAACCGACGTTGCGAGAACTGCTGGCTCATCATCGCCAAGACGCATTATGCGCCTCATGCCACAATCGCTTTGACCCACTCGGCTTGGCTTTAGAGAATTTCAACGCCCTGGGAATGTGGCGCGATACCGAGGCGGGCGTTCCGGTCGACGCCGCCGGTCAGTTAATTACCGGCGAGTCCTTTACAGATGTGCGACAATTGAAGCAGATCCTCGCCCAGGAGCGTCGCAGCGACTTTTACCGTTGTTTCGCTACCAAACTCATGACCTATGCGCTCGGGCGTGGCCCCGAATACCATGACGAACTTTCACTAGACCAAATCGTTGCCGACTTGGAAGCCAGCCAAGGACGTTTTTCGTCTGCGGTGCTCGGGGTAATTCGCTCCCCTCCCTTTGACCGTCTGCGACGAAAATAGAATAGCATTAGTTGGTTCCGCCGGATTTTTAATTGGAGTCCAAACATGAAACGTCGCGACGTCTTACGAGGCATGGGGCTCAGCCTCTCACTTCCATTGTTTGAATCGTGGACAAGGCGACTGGCGCACGGAGCGCAAGCTTCACTTGCTACAACAGCGGCAGGCTCACCACTACGGATGGCCTTTGTTTACTTCCCCAACGGTGCGCAGCAGCAAAATTGGTTTCCCAGTGATACGGCTGGCAACGACTCGTCCAACTTTGCTCTCAGCCCCACGCTGCAACCCCTTTCCGATGTCAAACAGCACATCCAACTGATCGGCGGATTGGATCAGATAAACGCCACGGCTGGCCCCGATGGAGCGGGGGATCACGCCCGCGCCAATGCGACGTTCTTAACCGGTATGCGGGCTACCAAAACCGCCGGAGCGGATATCCATGTTGGCATGTCGGTCGATCAGCTGGCCGCCCAGCATATTCAAGGCGCGACCCGTTTTTCGTCCCTTGAGCTCTCCTGTGATGCGGTACGGAAAAGTGGTGGCTGCGATTCAGGCTACTCCTGTGCCTACCAATACAATCTATCGTGGCGGACTCCCACCCAGCCCATGACCCCTGAGACCAACCCTCGCGCTTTGTTTGAACGCATGTTCGGCCTAAAAAATCGGAATGCCGCCACACGCGCTCAGCAATTGAGTGAAACCGAACGTCGCAGTCTGCTGGATTTTGTCATCGAAGATGCGGGCAGTTTGCGACCCGAATTGTCGGCCAGTGATCGCCGCAAGTTAGATCAATACTTGAGCAGTACACGAGATATTGAACGACGCATCGCCCAAGCCGCTCAATTCCCAATCCCCGAAAAACCTGCCGGCGTGGAAATGCCAGATGGGATACCCAACAATTACGCCGATCACTTGCAATTGATGTTTGACATGTTGGCCTTGGCCATGCAAACCGATGCGACACGCATCGCCACGTTGCTTATGGCCGCCGATGGGAGCAATCGCTCCTTTCCCGAACTGGGTATTCCGGAAGGACATCATTATCTGACGCACAATCAACATGAGAGCGACAAGCATGACAAAGTTGGTCAGATCGATTTGTTTTACATGGGTCATTTCGCTAGGTTCTTAAAACAACTTGACGCCACACAGGACCCTGACGGAAATTCAGTGCTGCACAATTCTATGATTGTATATGGGGGTGGTATTGGTGACGGCAATCGACACAACCACGACAATCTACCGATCATATTGGCTGGCCGCGGTGGCGGAACATTGAATAGCGAGCGTTTTCATTCCGCCGGTGGTATTCCCATGACCAATTTCTATTTGAGTCTATTGGAACGCATGGGGATGGACGGCATTCAATCGTTCGGAGATTCGACTGGGAAATTTGAGGACATCTAGTGCGTCAGGCTTTCCAGTCTGACCTTCTTCGTACGTCAGGCTTTCCAGCCTGACTCCACCACCAGGAAAATCCTCCTTCCAACAGCTCTCCACGAATCCTACTACAGCCCCGGATTCTGCTTTTCTGCCAGTCAGCCAAGAAAGGCTGACGTACGAATAGCTGTCGCCGAGGTTTTCAAACTCTGATAGAATGGCTGGCTTATCTGCAGACCTCCTCCAGAAAGCAACGGATTCATGCCCTTAGACCAATATTCCCCTTGTCCTTGCGGCAGCGGCAAGAAATTAAAGTTTTGCAAGTGTGTGGAACAACCCCAGGACTACGAAAAGCTGGTGCGGTTAATCGAAGGGGGACAAGAACTGGCCGCCATGGATCGCATCAATCAGATGCTAGCCAAAACCCCCAACGCAGCCTGGTTGTTAGCGCTGAAAGGGGAGTTGGCGTTAGGCATGCAGGAACTGGAAGCATTCAAGGAAACCGCCAATCGTTTCTTGAAGCTCAAGCCTGACAATCCGCTGGCTCTGATCATGATGTCCATAGCCTCGTCGCTCCAGTCGGAACCCGTTGAGAACGCGGCCAACCATCTGTTGGGTGGACTGGCTGAATCGCGTGAGTCGCTTCCTTCAATGACGCTGCTAGCGATCGATTTGTTAATTCGCTCGTTGGCGGGCGCTGGCAAGCTTTCTCTGGCAGGTTACTGGGGAGATGTGCAACAATTGCTCGCCGGCAATCAACAGAACGCGGGCGAATCGGTCCTGCAGGATGAAACGTTGAACTTGATCGCTAAGGTTCCTGCGCGGCTGGTCGAAGATCCGCCCGGCTCTGCGTGGAAGGAACGCTTGGCCGAAGTTACATCCCTGTCCCGAGTTTTCTGTTTCTCGCAAGCTGAAACAAAACTGCGTGCCATCCTACGCGACTTCCCCGATCAGCCCGGACCACTCAGTCATTTGTTACGCGCCCAAATGGCGCAGCTCAATCAGAGTGGTGCACACACCACCGCTGGCAAATTGGCGGAGCATTTAGAAGTACCCGCTGACGACCGCGCCTACTTCGCTGCCCTAGCATTCGAATTGGAAAGTGATCGCCAAGCGCTGCGTCCCGAAGCGGTGGAGCGATACTGTGAAATTGATTCCATCGAACGCGTGGTCGAAGCGATGGCCAAGCTTGATTACGTACAAGAGATCGACGACGACGCTGGCGTTCAAGTCAAGCAATATTATGCGGCCACGGTTGGCGATGAAGTTCCTGCCAAGCGTGTTTACACCATCTTCGATCGCGCGCCGCAACTCCCCCAGAAACCCGGTGCCGCAAGTGTGGGGGCAGTGGACTCCGAGAATCGGGAAATTGCCAGCGCCGTTGCAACGGTGGTGTTGTTCGGCAAGCAGACTGACAAACCGGCGCGGGGGCTGTTTTTGGCGACTCGTTTTGCGCCCAACCAAGCGCGAATTGACGAAGTGCTTGAACTGCTCGCACTTGGGGCCGAAGTGGAAGTCGTCAGCGACCTGGCTGACCTCAGCTACGTTGGATTTATCCAGCGTCCAAAGCTAGTCGTAGGACGACGTGAGCCTCCATCGATCGCGGAAGCCGGCAAACAAATGATGGAAGACTTTCTCAATTTGCCGCTGAAAATATTCGAGGGTGCTACGCCGTTAGAAGCAGCTGGCGAAGAGCGATTTCGTGGCAAATTGCGCGGTTTGCTGTGTCACCTAGAAGGTGAACAGAGCCTTGTATTACCCGCCAACACCATCGGAGAAATCTACCAACGACTGGGGCTGCAGCGACCAGCGGCCCGAGTTAATACGGTCTCAGGCAATTTGAGCGTCACCAATATTCTTGATCTCGACCGTGTCGACTTAGATGGCCTCAGCGATGATCACTTGCAAGGCGTGATGATGCGAGCCATGAATCTGGCTGCCTCACGCGTCGTTTATCACGCTGCCGGGAAGGTACTGGCACGCGAGAGCTTGACCAACAACGCCCAATCGCAAATCTTCGCCCGGTCCGCGCTGCGAATGATGGCCGTTACCTTTGAAGAGAAGATTGAGCACAGCCGCGAGCTAATCAAATGGCTCTCTTCGGTGAATGCGCCCATCGGCAAAGTTGTCATCGAACTGGTCAGTCTGTTAGCTGCGGTTGGTCGCGATAAGGAAGCCCAACAGACAATGATGGAGGCAATTAACGCACATCCCGAAGATCCCCACTTGATGAGCTTCATGCAGCAGATCATGCAGTCCCAGCAACGCGGTGCGGGCTTGGGAAGTGGCGCAGCCGTGAGTGATGAATTGGCTGGGCGAATGCTTAACCACTCGTCGCGTGAGGAGGCCAGTAGTGGACTGGTCCTCCCTGGACAAGAATCCGCAGCTCCGCAGGGAGAGAGCAAACTGTGGCTGCCTGGAACGTAAATGGCTACCCCACTGGCTACTGATTCGCAGTGGATGCAGCGGGCTGTCGCGTTAGCAGCCCGCGGCCAAGGATCGGTCGAACCGAATCCAATGGTCGGTTGTATGTTGGTCGGCAACGGCCCTCATGCGGGCCAACTTCTTGGCCAAGGCTATCATCAGCGTTTCGGCGAAGCTCATGCCGAACGCGCCGCTTTGACGGATGCGCTTCGCAATGGTCACATCGAAAAACTTGCCGGCGCGACCGCCTACGTGACCCTCGAGCCGTGCTGCCATCATGGCAAAACTCCCCCTTGTACTCTCGCGTTGATCGACGCCCACATCGCTCGCGTGGTGGTAGCCCAACTCGATCCATTCGCACAAGTCAGTGGACGCGGAATAGCGCAACTGCGAGAGGCGGGGATAGCGGTGGAAGTAGGCGTCGAACAAACAGCCGCCCTGCAACTCAACGCACCGTATCTCAAACGGCTCAAACAACATCGTCCTTGGATCATTGCCAAATGGGCGATGAGCTTGGATGGCAAACTGGCGACGCGAACCGGCGACAGCCAATGGATATCAGGTGAAATTAGCCGCGGACTAGTGCAACAATTGCGTGGACGGGTCGATGCAATCATGGTCGGCAGTCGAACCGCCCTGACCGACGACCCACGACTTACGGCGCGAACGCCAGAGCCACCACCGCGGAGAGCCATGCGAGTTGTCGTGGATTCGCGATTGCAACTACCGATCGAGAGTCAACTAGTCGCGACGATCGCTGAGGCCCCAGTACTGCTTGCGTGTGGACCAGCCGCATCCGCTGGTAAAATCGACGAACTTCGGCGACGCGGATGTCAGATCCATCAGTCCGTCAACGACGATCCTCAGCAGCGTTTGGACGAACTATTGCAAGTGTTGGTCCGCGATTACTCGGCCACGAATGTGTTAGTTGAAGGGGGCGGACAATTGCTTGGAAGTCTGTTTGATGCTCAGCAAATCGACCAGTGCGAAGTCTTTATCGCCCCTAAGATTATCGGTGGCTTGGAGTCACCTGGCCCCTTGGCTGGACTAGGACTGACACTCTTGAGCGACGGCCCCACAGTTCATTCCCAACGAGTTCAAGCCTGCGGGGACGATACCCACATCAGCCTAAGATTGAATTGGTCTTCACGATGATCGCCGGTACGGGTAGGAGTTTTACCCTCCCGCGCGCCCGAGCTCGCTATCAAAAGTTAGTGTTTTCGCGGGAGGGTCGCTTGGTGAGTTCTACGAACCTAGCGGGGAGGGCAAACAACTGTTTTCCCTCCCCGGAAAGCTCGCATCACTCGCTTGCCGACCCTCCCGCGAACTCGTCGATTTCCTCGTTTTCTCTAGCGCGCGGGAGGGTGAAATCAACCATTGTGCCGGCGATCAGCGAGAAGTGTCCTTTTTTGATTTAATTCTTCGGTAGCACGGAGGGCCAAGCCGATGCACGGACTATCAATTGGCGAATTGATCAACCGCCCTATGCATTTCGCGCCAGAATCATCAATTGATAGGGCTCGAGCACCATCTCTTGCGCTGCGGTTACCACCCGACCGGCCACTTGGTCAACGACGGTGCGGCGGAGCCCGAGTTGTCTGAGGTGTCGCGCGGAGAGCGATTGCTCGCGCTCCGTGAAATTGCCCAATACTAAAACGCTTTGCGATTCTTGATTGCGAAAGAATCCAAACACCTGCTCGTTCCCCGTATTGATGATCTCGGTTGCCCCGCGATGGAAGGCTAAATTCTGCAGCCGAATTTGGATCAATCGCAATAGACCTTGGTAGACGCGTCCGATCGGCGTCTTTGAATCATTGCGCAGGGTGGCACGCTCCGAATCGAAGGCGAATCTATGTAACCACCGCGAATCACTCGACTTCTCGGGGATCTCTTGATAGCTGTAGTCGTTTTCACAAGCTAGTTCGTCTCCCAAGTAGATCAATGGTATTCCGCCAATCGTAACGATAATACCATGTATCAGCAGTATCCTGCGAATCGCCAGTTCCGTTTCGTCGTCGTCCTGTTCGTAGAGTGCTTTTTCCAAGCCTGCCAGCGAAGCAGTCGTACCGCTAACACGGCCATCGCCGGTGGCTGGGTCGATCTGAAATGGTTGACCTCGCGCGAACGAATCCTCGACTTGGCCAGTGTAGAACTGCGTGAGAAATTTGCGATGCAACGCAGGATCAAAGCCTCCCTTGACTATGTCTTCGTCGGAGAATGCCCAGCCTATATCGTCATGACAACGAACATAATTGACCCACTCACAATCGGTTGGAATGGTGAAACCGCGACTCATAGCGCTGCTTAACACGGTGACTTCACGCGTCGCTAGGGAATTCCACAACAAGGCCATCAATTGCGGATTATAGGACAGCGGACATTCGTCGTACGAGATGTACTTTTTGACTTCATCCGGATGAACAATTGCTTCCGACTTGAAGACAGTGGCGGGAGCGGCGATTTGCATAGCCACATTGAAGGCTTGAATGATCCAATGCGCTTGTGGCAAGTTCTGGCAATTCGTCCCAGCTTCTTTCCAGATAAAGGCCACGGCATCGAGCCGCAATATTTCGACACCCTGATTGGCTAGGAAGAGCATCTCCTGCAACATACTGGTGAACACCTCTGGGTTTTCGTAGTTTAAATCCCATTGGTAATTGTGGAATGTGGTCCACACCCACTTGCCAATCTTCGAACAGTAGGTGAACGCTCCCGGATGCTCATCTGGAAATACTTCGGGAAGCGAGCGCTCCATCTCCAAGGTCTTTTGTCGATCGCTGAACATTCGGTAATAGCGTTGGTACTCTGCCTCGCCGCGTATCGCCGCCAGCGCCCACTCGTGTTCATCGGAGGTATGATTGAAAATGAAGTCCAGACATAAAGAGATGCCATGATGGCGTAAATGCGTGGCTAGTTCCGCCAGCTCTTCCATGGTGCCCAGCGACGGATTGACTTCGCGATAACTGCTTACGGCATAGCCGCCATCGTTATCTTTTTCTGGCGAGCGAAATAGGGGCATGAGGTGCAGATAGGTAATGTGCATCTCGGTCAGATAGGGGATTTTCTCTTTGATGCGCTGCAGATCGCCAGCGAACAAGTCTACGTAGCACATCGCGCCAAGCATGCGCTGCGATTGGTACCAATTTGGATCAGCTTCGCGAAGTGCATCCTGGGCACGTAATTCGGGCGAGCGCTGTAACCACATCTCAGTAGTTGTCTGCAAAACCGCTTCAACATGGAAATAAAAGTCGTAGTAATTGCCGTAGAGCTGGTAGAGACGCTCAAACAATCGTGGAAAGGTTTGTCGCATGCGACGAACATAGGCATTCCACTCCGCCGGGTCTGCCCGTTCAGAAAACTCGCGTTCCAATTGCGGCATCAACCGTTTCAGTGTCTTGGCTGTTTTCTCCGCCATACTCTCGTCGGCGTCGTTGTTCTGTGACAAAGTCAAATCCGTACCTCGGTGAAGCGTTCTAATACCTAAGCCCGTTCAGGCTGAACATTTTACTTTAACTATTCGCAACCCAACTCCAAACGATTGGGCAATATAAGCCTGGCAGCAGATGACCATAATGCAAAGCTTGTATAGCATTCTCCATCGAACCGTGCGCAGCCGCCACCGATATTAAGGATTATGTCGACTTTAAGGCTCAAATCCCTACAGCGGTGCCGGAATGTCGCGAGTGTGAAACCGCCAGACTGCGCCTGCGAAAAACAGTAACCCAAGCGCCAGCAACGCACACGTTAGGCCCAACGGTCCCAAAGTGTAGGGCCAGCTGACAGTTTGTCGATCAGCCGGAATCATCAGCCACCAAGCATCGTAGGTTGAGTGCCTGGAAAAGTAGACAATCGAATCGGGCTGATAGGCTGACAGAAAAGTGAGGTTCCCGACCCACTGCATGTGGTCCGTCGCCTTGCTCAGCAGCAACATTAGCAATTGAATGATATAGACGCCGATCACCATCCCTAGCGTACGCCAACGATAGCGATCAAAACTGCTACACAAAACGCTCAGGCCATACACAAAAATACCAAAGGCAAAGAGCTGCAAACTGGGGGCGATGAACAACGAAGCATCAACCCGACTTGAGAGTGGAGTCTGCACTTGTTGTTCAGCCCCTATGCGCACTGGGATGCGGAGTGGTGTGAATGGAATAGCGACATCTACGGTTGGTGCAATCTGCTCACGTATCGAATTGGTGTGAATTCCAGCCGCCAGGCCTCCCCACGCCGTCATACACAACAGGGCGAGGCCCACGGCGCAGACCAATCCGTGCGTCCAAAGTAGTTGCCAGCGTGTGATTGGCTGCGCCAGGAGCATTTCTAGCGTCCCACGGTTGATCTCACCACTTACTACATCCGATCCGCGGGCAATCGCCCACACCAGTATGCATAGTATCAACACTGGTTCGTGAAACGTCATAGCCAAGCTACCGGTGTACGTTAGCAACTGCTCCAAAGGGACGGGTAAGAATTTTTCGAAAGGACGAAGTTGTTTTAACAGCGGTTGAAACTGTTGCAAATCGAATTGGCAGATGATCCAGACCCGCACCCAACAGAAGACGAAGAGCATGCTGGCACAAGCCACAAACAACAGTCCAGACTCATGCATCGATTTTTTGATTAACAACCGGTTCATCAGTCCTGTGCCATTTGATGGTAGCGTTGGTAAATGGTTCGAATGCCACCCCGTTCGATATTGACGTCCCTCAGCGGCTGGCGTTCCAACCATCCCAGCCAAAGGTGCGGCTGGCCGGTCAAATGCAGTTCTACGTGCCGTCCACCATCTGCTGCCACACTGGATTGCAGATAGCTCAGACTAGGCTGCCCTTCGAAAGAGGCCCGCCAGGCATCATCGTTGGCTGGGGGCCGAGCATTTTGATTGTCGGTTATGCGAGCGGTTATAACATGAGATTGTTGCAATTCACACATTGCTTGTTCAGCCACGATGCGCCCATCCTGTAGGATGGCTACTCGATCGCACGTTTCGTCGATGTCGCTGAAAATATGAGACGACAGCACCACTGTCCTCCCCTGCCTACGGACTTCTTTGACCAGCTGCACGACTTCGCAGCGAACGTTGGGATCAAGATTGGCAGTCGGTTCATCAAGCACGATCACAGGCGCTTGACATCCCAACACGATCGCGATAGCCAACTTCTGTCGCATGCCGGTTGACATGAACATCACGCGGCGATTGCAATCGAGCTGTAATCGTTCAGCCACGGTTAGCGCATCAGACAACGAACCGTTGGGATGAAGGCCACTGAACAATCGCAGCAAATCCACACCCCGCATGGAACGCATTAAGCGAGCATCACCGGGGAGATAGGAGACCTGTTGTCGAGCCTGCAGACTGTGCGTTTGGACGTCAAATTCACCTATCAACGCCGAACCGGAGGTAGGCTTCAGAAAACCAAGCAGCGTTCTCAGCAACGTCGATTTCCCGGCTCCGTTTGGCCCCAACAGTCCGAAGACACAGGCCGGTGGAATCTGCAAGTTGCAATCAATGAGTGAGGCGACTGAGCCGTAGTTCTTGCCTAGCTTCCTAGTTTCCACCGCCCACATGTTTAAAGAAAATCTTCCCACCGGCGAGTTTGCAATTGCTTGACCACCTCACGCACTTGCTCTTCGGCTTCTTTGGGGGCTACCAGCGTTGCGTTGGGAGTGTGTACCACGATGGTGTCCTGCATGCCAATTGTCACCAGCAGATGTCCTTCGTCGCCATAGACAATCATCCGCTGTGACTGAATCGGCAAGTATTTACCGCGGACGCAATTGCCCTGCTCATCGGGCTCAGTTAAGCGTCCGATCGACTGCCAACTTCCTACATCATCCCAGCGAAATGGAGCTTCGATCACCGCCACATCGCGATAGCGTTCCATGACCGCGTAGTCGATGGAACGTCCGGAGATCAATTCGAATTCGCGCTGCAGCGCGTTGTCAAAGCCAGGGCTACCCATCTGTGCGGAGATCGTATCGATGTGTTTCATCATCTCCGGTTCGAAGGTTCGGAGTGCCTCAAGAATTGTTGCCGCCCGCCACATGAAGATGCCGCTGTTCCAGTCGTACGTCCCCGCCTGAAGATAGAGTTCGGCCGTTTGTCTATCGGGCTTTTCACGGAATGAGGCCACGCGGTACGCGCCCGCAATCTTGGAATCGCTGAGTGCCTCGCCACGTTGGATGTAGCCAAAAGACTCCGCTGCATAGCTGGGGCGGATACCAAAAGTCACTAAACGACTGGGAGACTGTTGAATTAGCTCCACCCCTTGCCGCATGCAATCTTGAAACTGTTGATGAGTGCTGATGACGTGGTCGGCTGGAAGGACCAGCATGATGGCCTCTGGATCAGCTACCGCAATCAGCGACGCGGCCAATGCCACGCAGGCCGCTGTATCGCGTTTCATCGGTTCGCCAATGATCTGTTCCGGCGGCACGGTAGGCAGCTGTTGACGAACCGGCTCGACCAAATGCTTGTTGGTCATCACCAACGTATGCTCAGGCGAAATCAAACCACCGAGCCGTTCGAAGGTGGCTTGCAACATGGTGTTCTCCCCCACCAGCTTCAGCAATTGCTTGGGGTATTTCTCGCGGCTCGCAGGCCAAAATCGAGTTCCGGAACCTCCAGCCATAATGACGGCATGCAACACAACAGGTCTCCAGCAATTGACTTGCTTTGATGAGGGAATCGAACAGTTGGGCCACAGCTATTGTAGGTTTAGCTGGCCACTTCGACCACTGCCTTTCAAGTCATTATCGGCATCGACGCGGCAATTCAACACCTAGCGGAATTCGCTGAGACTCTTGGCATTGCAGGCCCAAACATGCAATCTAACGGCTGAAGTCTTGGCGACGTCGGCTCCGGGGCTTGTGCGCACACCAACCCACTGGCGATCCAATGGGCTTGCGATTGCCCGTAAGGCCGACTTGTGTCATATTGGATGGCTGTAGCACCTCCCCATTCCCTCCTACCTGCTTTCCTCAGTCGGTGAATGAACGATGCGCGACTCAGCCCAATCGAAACACTTGAAGCCCATAGGGCTAGTTCTAGCATTGGTCCTAACGCATGCCAGCGGGTTGACGGCCGAACAACCGCCACGCCCCAAACCTCGCCCAGCTCAACCAGAATGGCCCGTTACAGCCGACGAGCAAGCGGTAACCATCTGCCTTTATGAGTCGGCCGAAGACCCTAAAGCGTTTCCAGCTACGATTCCCGAAGAGTCCTTTCGCTTCACAACCTCGGCTCTGGCCGTACATCGCTTACCACTGAAGGTTACCAGCGGAGGAGTGCGACAGATTTGGTCGGGCCCAGTATTGATGCGTGCCTTCGCGCGCATCGCGCTGCCAGCAGGCAAAAACGAATTGCTGATCCGCAGCCCAGGTTTGTCCCGCGTCTGGATTGACGGCGCCGTCGTGGCTCAAACTCCACCACGCCGCTTATTCCCCGATGCACATCAACCCTTCGTTGTCTATCAACCCGACCTGCCTTGGTTACGCGTGCCATTTGTTGGGGATAGTGAAGTACGCTTCACCTTGGACGCGACCGGTGAAATGCAGGAAGTAGTGCTAGAGTCCATCGTCGGCTCAAGTAGCAGTCGCTGCGAAGTTGGGGAAACGTTGGTCGCTGCCCGGCAAGGAACCGCCATGTTCACTCTGTTGTCCCCAGCCCGCACGGCCGCCAATTCAGTCCGGCCTGTCCATTTGGTCGATACAGAATTTGAGGCCTATTGCGAACAACTCGACGGGCAGCTTGATCGCATCGACCGACAATCGCTCGAAGAGGAATCTGCCAAGGAAGACGCTTTTTGGCAGCAACGTCATCAGTTGGCCAGGCAACACATTCAAAGTTTGCTTCCTATCGACGTTCCCGAAGCGGTTGCCACCTTCGCAGAAGCGAATCTGGTCGATCGCTACCTCAACTCGGCGGTATTTGGCTCGAGCTCATCTGTCGCCGAAGGCCGTGGGGAGGAGTTTGCTGCGGCTCAGTCAATCGACCAACTGGCCAGCGATCTTGAGTTTCTGCGGAGGCTATCGCTTGATACCGTGGGAGTCCCACCTACTCTGTCTGAAATCGATGACTATCTGGCCCAAGAAAATACCTCGCAGCACGCCGAACCGCATCCCAACGTCGCCCGGCTCTCCGAGCCGGGTTCCAGCTTTGTCCAGCTCTCCGAGTCGGGAGACACATCACGCCGACAGCAGGCCATCAACCGACTCTTGTCCGACGAACGTTGGGCCGATCATTGGGTCAGCTATTGGCAAGACGTGTTGGCCGAGAATCCGAACATTCTTAAACCCAAGCTAAACAACACGGGGCCCTTCCGCTGGTGGCTGCACGATGCCCTGGTGCTCAATAAACCAATGGATCGCTTCGCTACCGAATTGATCCGCATGGAGGGGAGCCCCTATGCTGGCGCGGCCGCAGGATTCTCGTGGGCGACGGAAAATGATCTCCCCATGGCGGAGAAAGCACACATCATTGCAGGCGCTTTTCTTTCTGTCGACTTGAAATGTGCCCGCTGCCACGACGCACCTTATCATCCTTGGTCGCAAAGGGATCTGTTCAGTATCGGTGCCATGCTCGAGAGACAGTCGATCAAAGTGCCGGAGACCAGCAGTGTGCCGCGAGCCTTCTTCGATCGCAAGGGAGACGATTCGCCCATCGCAGTCACCCTACAACCGGGTGATGTCGTTGAACCGATGTGGCCAGCGGAAGCGTTCGAAGCGGAAGTGTTGATGGAAACTCAACACAACAATCAATCCGTAGCCTTTGCATTGGAGTATGGTCAGGGACCCGTTGATCCGCAGTTGCTGGGGCGCCCTGCCAGCTCGCGCGAAGAGTTGGCGGCTTTAATTACTAGACCACAAAACCGTCGCTTTGCCGCCACCTTAGTCAATCGTTTGTGGACCAGGCTGATGGGCTGGGGCTTGGTTGACGACACCGACGATTGGTACGATGCCGACGTACGACACCCAGAGTTACTCGATTACTTATCGCGAGAACTGGCTGCGTCAGGCTACGATTTGAAACACGTAGCTCGGTTGATTCTCGGTTCGCGAACGTATCAGCGTCGCGCAATTGATGAAACACAGGTCCTACGCGCATTCGCCTTTGCAGCTCCGTGGCGACATCGACTTTCGGCCGAACAAGTCGTCGACTCGTTGCACCACGTGGCTGGCGTAGCTATGGATACTGAAGCGATCACCTTCGATCCCGAAGCGTCTCAAAAAATCGAGAACTTTCTCAATCTCGGTGAAGCCTCGCGAGCCTGGCAATTGACATCGTTGTCCAATGAAAGAGATCGGCCTAGTTTGTCGCTTCCCAAGGCAGCCACGATTGTCGAATGCTTGGAAGCCTTCGGTTGGCGGCAATCTCGGCAATCACCATTGACCCATCGCGAATACGAAGCCAACATGGTGCAGCCTGGAGTGGTCGCCAACGGCACGCTGACCGGTTCAATCACGCGATTGACCGATCGTTCGGCCGCCACGGAACTAGCCATCGCTAGCGAATCGCCGGAGTTGTTTGTCGAGCAGTTATTCATGGCGGTTTTAACTCGTACTCCCAGCACCGCAGAGGAGTCCGCCTTTGTTACGCAATTGAAAGAGGGCTTTGGTGCGCGAGTCCAAGAGCCACCACGAACGGAAAAGCCGCCACCGGCCAGTCGTGGTTTTGCAACGTGGTCGAATCACTTTGCAGTTGAAGCCAATGCGCTCATGCGCGATATTGAATTCGAGGTCGCCGCTGGTCCCGCCCCTACCCAGCGGTTGGCAGTTGACTGGCGAGAACGAGCCGAGGATGCCATCTGGGCCTTAGTCAACTCGCCCGAATTTCAGTTCGTACCTTAAACTCAACCTTGGTGCGGAATTCGCCAAGGAATTTTGTATAAATCGAATTATTAAACCTAAGGATGAGCCGTGGGCCGTAAGGGCTAGTTGATTTAGCGAACCTCAGGCGCTAGCCGTGGGTCTTTCGGGGCGAAGTTGGCCATTAGGGGCCCACGGCTAGCTCCTGAGGTTCACTAAAAATGCGCGGCGCACTAAATCAACAAGCCCTCAAGAATTTCGGCGCCGCTGGGCGGCAATTGAATTCAAGCGTTGAAAGTCTTAGCGACTTCCGCTACGAAGGGTTTCCAGGGGAGAGCTTGTGACGCGCCGCTTTGAGCACATCGCGTAAAACGAAAATCTGACGCGCCGCGTCCATTCCGGGGTCGAGAGCCGCATAGCGAATCCCCTGCTGATAACCAGCCATCAACACTTGCAAAGTTTGCATTTCATCAAAGTGCACAATCCGCGCGCTCGGTGAGCCACTCAACGTGGAATACTCCTCGGCCTTGTCGCGAGTTGAGAAAATGGCCAATGCCAGTTCACCACTTTCAACCTCTCGCGATGCTCCCGCACGGGGCACACTGATCCGCCACAATGCTAAACTGCCATCCGCATCGTCTTCGTTGACGACCGCCCAAGGGCTCAGTTCCAATGGGTTGTCAGGTTGCATCATGGTTGTTCCATTGGATTTTGAAGTAACAAGGTGAACGCGAATTGGGGACACTTGGCAGGTAGCCTAAACTGACGTATCTTGGCCCTTCCCGCTCCTAGCTTACGGCTTTGGAAACCCGCGTTTTTTAGTGCCAAAGGCACGGAATTCGATAGCCTGGGATGCAATCTCAGGTCATCTTACCACCACCACCTATAGTAACACCAAAGATTCTATGCCACGCGATTTCCTCAAAGGTTGCCAAGAATACTACGATGTGGTCGTCATCGGCAGTGGCCTAGCCGGCATGACCACCGCCAACATTCTAGGCAGAGCCGGCCATCGCGTTCTATTGCTGGAACAACACTACAAGCTGGGTGGTCTGGCAACGTGGTTCCGTCGGCCAGGGAGCCACATCTTTGATATATCGCTCCATGGCTTCCCGGCGGGCATGCTCAAAAGCTGTCGACGTTATTGGAACGAGGAAATCTCCAATAATATCGTACAGCTTAAGAACATTCGCTTCGACAATCCGATGTTCTCGCTGACGACTACATTCAACCGCGAGGATTTCACACGTCTGCTGTCGGCCGATTTTGGCATCCCCAGCGAGAATGTGCAGGCATTCTTTGATGCGGCTCGCGGCATGAATTTTTACGACGACCAATCGCTGACCACAGGGGAATTGTTTCAAAAATATTTCCCCGGTCGTGAAGATGTTGTGCGGTTGCTCATGGAGCCGATCACCTACGCCAATGGATCCACCCTGGAGGACCCTGCCATTACCTACGGGATTGTCTTCTCCAACTTCATGGCCAAAGGAGTGTTTATCTATGAAGGTGGTACCGACGATCTAATTTCCAAGATGGAAGCCGAATTGAAACGTAATCAAGTCGATTGTCGCATTCGTTGCGACGTGTCGAAAATTGAAGTTGGCCCGCGCGGCGTTTCTGCGGTCGTTGTCAATGACCGCCGTATTGCTTGCGGCGCGGTAATCAGTAATTCCAACTTGAACGCCACCATCTTCAATTTGGTCGGCGAGGAAAAATTCGATCGCAACTTCGTCGATGAAGCTCGGAAGGTCCGCTTGAATAACAGCAGCACCCAAGTTTACATGGCTATGAAGGAGGGTGTCGAAATCGACGAGAACACCGGCGATCTGTTGTTCAGTTCCACCGCGCCGCTGTTTCGCACCGAGGCGCTTCTCAGTCGTGACATCACCAGCCGCACATTCAGCTTTTACTACCCCCGCACACGCCCCACGCACAAGCGACGACACGCCATCGTCAGCAGCACTAATGCGCGGTATGAAGACTGGGCCAACCTCAACACAGATGAGTACGAAGCCAGCAAGCAAGATTTAATTGAGACCACGCTCGATGCGCTCGACAAATATGTCCCCAACATTCGGGAAAAAGTCGACCACGTCGAAGCGGCCACGCCCAAGACATTCCAACATTACACCAAACACTTGTCGGGGGCCAGTTTCGGGACCAAGTTTGAGGGACTAGCGGTTAGCCGCGCCCTGCCCGAACAAATCTCTGGACTCTATCATGCCGGGAGCGTAGGGATCATCATGTCGGGCTGGTTGGGAGCGATTAACTACGGCGTGATAGTTGCCAACGATGTCGATCAACACTTGATGAAAGCCAGCCCATCATGAGCACTCCAGATCCATCGAAAGCAAGTGATGCGGCCGACCAACGTTTGTTAAGGCAAGCGGAGAACGACGGCGGAGCGTCGTGCCACGAAGTGCACGAAGAGATAGAGAACGACGGCCGAGCGTCGTGCCACATCGGGGAGGATCCGAGCGTGCGCAATCGGGCGGCAGTTGAAGCGGCTATCCCCCATCGGGCGCCAATGTTGTTGATCGATGAAATTGTCGCGCAGAACGAAAACGAAATCCATTGTCGCAAGACATTTAGGGTTGAAGAATTTTTCACGCAAGGACACTTCCCAAACTATCCATTGGTGCCAGGCGTGATCCTCTGCGAATGCGCGCTGCAGAGCGGAGCAATTTTACTGGCGTCTAAGACACCGGCTACCAATGTCGTCCCTGTGGCTACACGCATGGACGGCGTGAAATTTAAACAGATGGTACGACCGGGTGATACGATCGACATTCACGCCACACTCAACGAAGTTGTCTCCTCGGCCTACTTCCTGACTGGAAAAATCACCGTCGGTGGCAAACTAGCCGCTCGGCTAGATTTTGCCTGTACCATCGCCACACCAACGCCGTAGGCACTTCACTCCGTCGTGCCGGAAACTTTTTCTTCCAAGCAGGCTGCCGCGTCACTCGGGCAAACCGCTTGTTCGCAAGCTGGTGCATCCGCTACCGCACAACAGCTACTGGCTACTTCCGCGGCTTCACTGCAGCAGCTTTGTTCTGCCATGCAAGAGCTTTCTTCCGCACAACAGCTCGATTCGGCAATACAGCAGGCCTGTTCGTCGCTGCAACAGCTAGCGGCGCTCGAAGCAGCATCGCAGCCTTCCGATACGCGACTACCGCTGCTGAATTGACTCGCACCAAAACCTAAGGTTGCAGCCAGCACCAGCCCAGCAGCTACTTTCAAAACAACACTTGTCATGATGATTCCCTGATCAATAAACATTTAAACTTGAGACTAAAGTATGGAACGACACTTGACGTCGATTTGTTCCATCGTAAGAAGTTGTGAGATGCGAAGCAAGTGTCCGACACGAATTCCATGAGGTCCAGGACTCCCGGTAGCGGAATTCGCCAAGAATTTCGACTGTTCGAGGGGGAATCGTTTCGACCGATGACTACTCGACCCGCATTCCCCGGCTGGCTTCCAATATGCGGCGTTGTTCGACCGATTGATGCAAGGCGGGTTCATCGTCGCCGTCGCCATCAAAGTCTCCGACGATGACGGTTCCATCCTCCGAATCGAGTTGGAACACGCGATCGGTGGCATCGAAGCGACCATTGCCATTGGAATCGACCAAGACTTGATCGCCGCGGACGACGGCCAATTCGTCGATACCATCGCCGTCGAAGTCACCGACCAGCGGCAGATCTCCCTGACCACCAAACTGTCGCTGTTCGTCCTGCCCATCAATTAGCTTGCCGTCGCCGTCGATATCGAGCATCCAACGACCGTCGCGAAAAGTTCCAATAGTTGCGATGCCGTCACCATTGAAATCGCCACTAATGGCGAGGTCTTTTTCGCCACCAAAGCGAAAGACGTGGTCAATTAGGTCGGCGCGGGCGACACCGCTATGGCTACGTTTGAGTAGACGAGGATCCTCGGCGGCTTGTTCCGGAGTGGGGGGGACGTTCTTGGCCTTAACGCGCCACATATTTTCCGGATCGGGCAATCCGGTTTCGTTGGCGATCGCGCGATCGTCGCCCTGCCACTTCAGTCCAAAGATTCCCACGTCGTCTTTGCCGTCGCCATCCCAGTCTCCGATGACTGGCTGGTCACCGCGTTTACCCAATCGCAGCCAGATATCGTTTTCGTCCCAGCGTCCATTGGCATTGATGTCGATGAACCATTCTCCGTCTAAGAACAGAGCTAGTTCGTCAAAACCGTCACCGTTGAAATCGCCAGCCAGCGGCTCGGCACCGGGCAAATCAAAGACCATCCGCTGTGTCGCAGGCTCGATCCGCGGATTGGTACTGACAATGTGCCACGTCGACTCCTTGAGTCCGCGGACGCTCCAGGCGTAGACATTCAAGCGATCGGCTACCTGGGCAATCTGTTCTTCTTCCACCGGCTCGCCGTTTCGCATCCCGCGTGGAAACCCCCCATTGATCACGCTTAAGTGCCAGGTTGGCATTTCTAAATGTCCGTAACCAATCAGTAGCGGCAGCGGCTCCCACAACAATGGAGTGGCGTAAATCGGATCTTGTGGATTGTAGAGTTGTGGCTTTTCAAAAACTTTTTCGAGTGGTGGTTGGGGCCGATCAATAGGCGGAACTGGATTCTCAGGCTTCGCGAGAACTTCGCTAAAATTGTTCTCTTGGGAATGCTGACCAGCTTCGATACTGATCGCTAAGATCGCATCCATGCCCGGATTAGCCAAGGGATTGGCCAATTGTAACAGACTCATGATGGACGTCGGTACCGACTCGCCACGGTTGATGGCAAAACCTGTCGTAGAGCCGGGCGTGTCTAAACTGTCCAGGTAGCCATCGGGCTGGTGTTCGTAGACGTGATACGTGCCGGGACGCAGGCCAGTGAACACAAAGTGCCCGTTGGCATCCGTGACAACTTCAATGGTCTCCCCTGAGTAGGATCCAGGCAGTGCTCGAGAAGCATCGATAGGTAGCCCAGTCAACGAACGGAGTTGCAATACGACGCCAGCCAACGGTTTGTCATCTGTCGTGCGCTGCCCATCGCGGACCGTTCGAATATTCTCCGGTAGTTCGCCGGTTGAATTGGTGAGCACCGGACCATCTTGAAAAACATATCCCGAGATCTGTGCTGGGGGAAGCTCGTAAAAGTTTGCTTCTGTAATCGCTTGTCCCGAACCGACTTTGATGTGGCTGATCAAATCGTCTTGGCTGTCGTCGCCACCTGTGGCCGGAGCGACTTGTCCGCCTTGGAAATAGCCGTTGGGCTGTGTCTCGCGGACGGAGTAGGTGCCGGGCCGCAGATTGGTGAAGGAATAGGCCCCTTGCGAGTTGGTCAACGTGGTCGCAATGATCGAGCCCAAACCATCGCGCAATTCTACTTTGACCCCCGCCAAAACAGCTTCATTCGCATCACGCACACAGTCAAAGTCAAGATCGGCGAACACAATGCCAGCAATCGAGCCGGGGAGTTGCTCGCAGAAATCATAGTCGACCAACTGACTGCCGGCGGACAGATTGATGCTAGAGATCACATCTTGGAGTTGGTCGTTGCCACCACCTGAACCGGCCTTTTGTCCACCTTGAAAGTATCCGCTGGGTTGTGTTTCACGAACCGAATACTGTCCTGGTCGCAAGTTCCCGAAGGAATACTTACCAGCCGCATCAGTTTGTGTGGTCGCCACCACGTTTCCAGCTTGGTCGAGCAGGGTGACGGTCACGCCAGCTAGCGGCTGCTCATTCGCGTCGCGAATGCAGTCTTCATCGAGGTCAACAAAAACATTGCCTGCGATCGAAGCGGGAGTGATTTCACAAAAGTCGTAGTTAACAAACTCACTACCAGCAGTCAGGCTGACTTGCGAGATGGTATCGGGCTGGCTATCGTTGCCACCGCCGGAACCGGCTTTTTGCCCACCTTGCAAAAAGCCCGCCGGTTGCGATTCTCTCAGCGTGTAGGTGCCAGGTCGCAAGCCGACAAACTGATATCGGCCTTGGGCATCAGTTTGTGTTGTGGCCACGACGTTACCCGTCGCATCGAGCAACGTGATCGTTACGCCACTGATGGGCGCTTCTCCGGCGTCAAAGTTGCAGTCTTGATCGTTGTCAACGAAGACCGAACCGGCGATGGAGCCAGGTGGGATTTCGCAAAAATCGTAATCGATCAACGCTGCGCCGGGCGTTACATAGATGGACTTGATCAGGTCCGCTACCGAATCGTCGCCACCGCCGCTTCCCGCGTGATGGTCGCCTTGGAAGTAGCCCGCCGGTTGGATTTCGCGAATCGAATATTGAGCTGGGAGCAAGTTATCGAACTTGTAGTTCCCAGCCGCATCGGTGACGGTCGTCTGCAACACAACTCCAGTGGGACTCAACAGTTCGATCGTCACACCGGCCAAGGGCATTTCGCCGGCAGCGTCGATAACACAGTTGCCATTGCGATCGGCGATCACTCGACCTGCGATACTGCCGGGTAAGATCTCGCCAAAGTCATAATTGATACCTTGTGAGGCAGCCGGCAGGGCGATGGCCGACAGCACGTCACCCGTAGCATCGTTGCGACCGACCGGAGAACCACCGACCGTACCCACTGCAGCTTGACCTGGGATGTACCCAGTAGGAGTTTGCTCCGTTACACGATAGGTGCCTGGGCGCAGTCGATTGAACTGATAGTAACCTTGCGAGTTGGTGCGTGTCTCAGCAACTTTCTGTCCCGCATCATCCCACAGAGTGATGAGCACTCCAGCCAGCGGTTGTTCGCCCGTATCGCGGCGGCCATTATTGTTTTGATCGTAGTAGCTTTGACCGCTCAGATCAGCCGGAGTTAGCTCGCAGAAATCGTAGTCCGCGGCAGTGACTCCACCGCCAATTACAATCTGTGTGATTTGGCTACCATTGGCCTTGGTGCCACCCGCCGAACCAACCTTGGCGTCTCCTTCGAGCAAGTGGGCCGGTGTCGTTTCAGTTAGTGAGTAGGTACCTGCACGCAAGTTGGTAAATTCGTACTTGCCATCGGCGCCAGTCGTCTTGGTAGCGATCACTTGACCGCTGGCGTTGCGCAGCTCAATCAGCACACCGGCCAACGGCGCCTTTTCCGAAGTGCTACTGAAGCAATCGAAACCCGAAATGACCACACACGTATGCCCACTAATGGACGCCGGTAGATTTTCAGCGAAGTTCAATTCGGTGGCGTGCAGATCTCCCAGCAATAGTTCAACTTGGGTCAACACATCGGGATTGTTGGCTTCGATTCGTCCGGCGGCACCACCTGTGTTCAGTTTACCTGCGGAGGCACCCACGCTGTAGTAACCAGCGGGCTGGCTTTCGCGAACTTGATAAGTGCCTGGCATCAGTCCTAAGCTAGTGCCAAAACTGTAGCGACCTTGGCTGTCGGTTGTGGTTGAATGGCCAGTAGAAACGTAGCTGCCGTTTTCCAAGCGATAGAGATCAAGCTTGACGCCCGACAAGCGTTGCTCACCTGTTTGTAGTTTTAGGTCTTCATTGGCATCAACGTAAACGGTACCAGCCAGCGAAATGGGCTTCGGAACTTGCTGCAAGGCAAAACCACCACCCGCCGTCCGGTCGCGTTTGCCACCAGCATTGTCGGCCGGTAGCGGCAGCCCTGATTGGGTTAGCCAGGTATCGTAACGATTTATGAATTTGTCTTGTCCAGATACAATTTCGTAGTGCGGCGCAGTGAACTCGGCGAAAAGTTTGGAGTTTTGAAACTCGACGCCCGAAGTGATCGGGTCAAAACCATCGTTGAGAATCGACAGGTCGGCTTCGTTCGGATCCCAGAACTGCACTTCGTCAACATCGATGCTGAAGACAAGCAGGTCACCGGCGACAAAATTGGTGAAGTCGAGAACTAGTTTGGTCTCTCCGTCCCGCACGGTCGCCTTGACGGTGGCTGCCGGATTCTTGGTTTTCATCTCTATGATTTGGAAGGCAAAGGCGTGGTCGGCGCCATAACCGGTTTCAGCGGTGTCAAAAAAAAGATCCCCTAGTCCAAAACCAGGAGTGTTCAAGTCGCCATCAATGACTAGTCGGCTGAGTTGCGTATCGGGTGCGCCACCATTGAATGTGATGTAGAACAAGTCACCATGTTCGTCGCTGCCGATGTCATCTTCGACGTAGACCGAGCCAATTTGAATCATGTCCGCGGCCATCATCTGCCGCGGTTCCATGGCTTCGATCACAGCCGTGCGCGTTGCCTTGCGTTGCTGTGATTTCATCCGTGGAGACTGGCTTCCGCGTCGGGTATTGACGGAGGCATTTTCATGGGGGCTGAACCACCGCGTGAGTCGATTGACTTGTGCTTGCAGAAACAACGAACACCTCCATGAAAAAATGTGGCTCGACACGCCATGTCGAAACTTCTGTCGCTCGACACTCCGTGCCGAAACCTTCGTCGCTCGACACTCCGTGTCGAGACCAATCCCACCTCAGCAACTTCCGGTTTGTCATTGACTCGGAGAGTCACGCAACTGTTTCTATCGAATAGGGTCTACCAAATACGGTCTACCGAATATGCAAATCGCGATCCATCTTCAACGGAGCTACGACTGGTCTGCCGTAGTCCGAACTGCGTTCGCCAATCCGCTCCAGATTCCATATCCGCACTGTCGTGTCGAACGATCCACTGGCCAGGAAATCTCCACAGGGGACCATGACCGCCACTGTCCCGGAATGGCCATTCAGCTGAGCAATTGCCTGCCCAGCCACTACATCAAACAACACGATTGAGTTATCAGCTCCTGCAGCGGCAACTACATTGTCATTGATCAAGCACATCGACATCAGTTTCCCGCGAGCAACTTCGGCCTCAAAAGTGCGCTTACCTGAGGCGATGTCGAAGCGAACCATGCGTCGATCTTCGCCCACACTGGTAACTTGAGATCCGTCGACTGAGAAGGCAGCCGTAAATACGCGGCGATTGTGTTCGCGATAATGGGCTAGCTCCTGGCCAGTTTCAGTATCCCACACGCAGATCTCACCTAGCCTGCCACCACGTAGCAGTCGCGAACTGTCGGGACTGAAACGTACGCAGCGTTGATCCTGTGATTCGCAACTCAGGCTGTGCTTCACACGATTATTGGTCATGTCCCACAGAATTACTTGATTCGAAAAGCCGCACACAGCCAACAGGTTCTTTTCAGTTGACAATGTAATCGCGCGGATCGCAAAGTCCTGTTGGAGAACTTGCGTATACGATATCGGATACTGATGGTTCCACTTTAGCACGCGTCCATCGTTGCCGGCCGAATACAGATTCTGTGAATCACTAGTAAAGACCAAGGACTGAATCCAATCTGTGTGCCCAATCAGCGTGCTGAAGGTTTTGCCACTCGCTACGTCGATGATGCGAATCGAGTGATCATCTCCTGCTGCAGCGATAAAGCGACCGTCAAGCGATGCGGCTAACGCCGTCACGACGGGAGCGGAATCGTGTTCAGGCAATGGAGTCAACCGGATCTCAAACGATTCCAGCTCGTCCGCCACAATGCTCGCGGAAGTGTCGCGATTGGCGGCAGCCGACGAACTGACGAATTGCGACGGCGGTTCGATTACTTGAGCCGCTATGATTGACGGCAACAACGCCATTGTCGACGCGCAAATGCAGACAGCGTAAACCGTCGGTCGCGTAGCGCCTGGCGATCGGGAAGAGCTAAAGTTAAGTCTTGAATTGGCCATCGTGCGCCTGTCCGTGGCTCGAGTGGTAGCGAAAGAGGTATTCCATCACCTTCGTTATCGGCTTGTCGGCTGAAAGACTAGAGCTGTTTTGGTAAACTTTGCCGGTTACGGCGATTTTGCTTTGGTAGCATTGCCGGCTATGAGTACGCCAGCACCTCTCCCGTCGACAATAGCTGCACGTCATTTTCGTCCCGTAGGATTAAGCGACCCTGTGCGTCAATTCCTTCGCAAACTCCAACGATTTCCCGGTGCTCTGACACTCGTACATGAACAACACGGCCAGTCAGGAGGCATCGCTGGCGCCAGGCTGATTGCCAATCGAGGTCCCCGGACCGCCAGCCTTCGAGTGTCCGCTGCAGTTCTTCCATCAGTTCAACCAGGACGACCGTCGCATCTATGCTGCGAGCGCAGGCGGTGGAAATACAGGTAGCCTTGCTAGCAACCTCCACCGGGGCAGCGTTCCAGTTCATGCAAACGTTCAGGCCAATTCCGATCAGCCAGACCTTAGCATCTGACTCGATGAGAATGCCAGCGATCTTTTTTCCCGAGACAAAGACATCATTGGGCCACTTGAGTTGAACTTCCTGCGAATCAACAAACTGTGCAACGGTGTTGGCAACAGCTAACCCGCTGATCAGGGCGAGTTGGCTCCATTCCTCCGGCCGGCCTAACAACGATTGGTCAGAAACGGCCAAAGTTAGCATTAAACAACCCTCGGGAGACCACCACTGCCGTTGCAGCCTCCCGCGTCCGGCAGTCTGTCGATCCGCTACGAACAGCTTGGGAAGCGGTGAGTACTGCAGACCGGTGCTGTTCACCGCTCGCCGAGCAGCAAGGTTGGTCGAGTCGACTTCAGGATACCACTGGACTTCGCGAATCCAGCCGCCAGCCAGGATGGCATCAATTGCAGTTTGAGGAAGGTGTGGAAGCATGTGTTATGTCGAGTGCCTTTTGCTTTTTTGTTGGGTTTCCGCTCTATTGTTTAACCCCAATATCACTATCGTTCCATGTTTACTCGTCACACTCCGTGTGACGTCCACCTCCAGCGAAAAGCTTTGCTTTTCACAGGGACATCACACGGAGTGAGACGCGTACATTCTCTTTTTGAACGGTATTGTGCTTAACCCGCAACCGTAGGTTTTGAAGTTGCGCCTTTAAACCGCGAAGCGGTGGCTTATTTTAGCCTGGGGTGCAAACCCCAGGGAAAATGTCCCTCCACCGACTTGCGGCTTGCCAGTGATCGACCGCGAATGCGGTC
>JBGSNE010000204.1:0-20327 GCA_041739785.1 Pirellulaceae bacterium | reverse complement strand
CCCCCCGTTTTTCCGGCTTGCCAGCGAGAGACCGCATTCGCGGTCGCTCGCTGGCAAGCCGGTGGTTGTCGGGCGACATTTCCCCTGGGGTTGCACCCCGGCTACCCAACACCACCGCGTCGCGGTTGAAATCCTGCAACTTCAAAACTAGCGCGTCGAGCTGATATTGGGACCGAACGTGGCGCTGCTCAACTGATGGACTACTCAAAATAGTTGGGATAAACGCGGCGCAGTCCGGCGAGCTGTTTTTCCAGCCGTTCGACTTGTAGCTCAGCCCTACGTCGTTGCATGATTTGCATCTCAAGCTGTGCGGCCGAAGCCAGCCCCTTGCTCGACAATCGCTCTAAGCTCTTTACTTCGCGACTCTTTTCCAACGCACGCGCACGGGCATCGAGCAATTCTATTTCGACCGATAGCACAAAATCGCGGACGACAATTTCGTGGACGACTTGCGAAGGCTGACGAATGATTGCGGTGGTGCCTGTCTTGGTATCTGGCTCACTCGGAATTTCAGACTTAGCCTGATTGGTTTCCACTGGTGCATCTCTGCCTTGCGTCTCATCGTCCGCTACCAAGCCAACGGGCGCCAAACCCAGAATGAATGCTAGCTGCATGCTCCCGGAACTCGCGGGCAAATCGCGAAGCTGTTCCTCAAGCTGCAGAATGCGTCCTTCCAGCCGCGTTATCTCAGCTTGTCGCGAGACCTGTGCATTGCTGATCTCAGCTCGCAGCACAGAATCATCAAGTCGCAGCTGATCTATTTTATGCTTGGCCACATCCCCAGCCAGCGGTCGATCGGTAAACTGAGCGTGAGCGCTGGCTTGACCTACTAGTGACAATCCAATCATCAAAAAAATTGAATACCAGTCCAAATTGACTCGCCAATCGCGCGGAGCACTATCTCTAAACTTGGCAGTCATGGCATTTCCTTTTTAGATATGAATTGTGGTAGAGCTTGAACCAGTCAGTCCATTGGATTCATCTCATGCATTTCGCGATGACTATAGGATACCATGGTTCCTATGGAGTGCTCCGAGCAGCCCTTGTAACATGCATTAACTTCACCCTCCCGCGCGCTGTATATTGCCGTAGTATTCAACTCATTCGCGGGAGGGTGAAGAACCTTCTCCGAGCGGTGATCTGCGAACTGGATTGCGATTCAGTTGATGTCTCGCTCGGTAACTCGTTGTTCGGCGCCAAGCAAGTTGATGGCAGTCGGCGATCTGTTTCCCCTTATTCAATATGCGTTTTCAGACGGCTTTATCGAAAGCAATGTGACAATTCAGTTAGCACCGATGGCACAGCCGGGGCACGGATATTTTTCATCAGTGCGAATTGGTCGCTACAGATTTCCGATTGCTTTTTGCCGCAGGGAAAATGAAAGCGACGACTAGTCGTCGCACTCCAAAAGCTCTACCGATCCGCTCCCAAAGGCGACAGCGTTTTCGCGCAGAATGAGACACTGACTACCTTTAGTGGGTTCGCAGTTTTGGCTGAGTTCTATAGAGCCAGCCAATTTCAAACGCGCTGGCCGATGTTGCATAACGCGACTATTTAGCCGCACCACTACAAAGCGGCTTTCAGAATCGTCACCATAGTGCAGTATGGCAGTTTGCTGCTCGGCAACCCATTGTGCTTCCAAAGATTGAGCCGACATCAATCCGCTTTTACGCCAACGTTTACGTGCGGCAATTAACGATTTGTACCAGTCGCGGGTTTGTTGATTGCCCTCCGACGCAGGTCCAAGCTTGGACAATTCAAAAGCGGCGGGAGCTACCGGCGAAGCACCACCGCTCCAATCGTGTTGAGGGTATTCCGCTTTACGCCCACGTTCAACCGCTTCACGCAAATGAGCGTCACCATAATCGACAAAAAAGTAAAAGGGATGCGGAGACGCAAACTCCTCCCCCATGAACAACATCGGGATAGCTGGCACCAACATGAGCAGGGCTGCGGCGGCACGGTGGGCGTCGTCCGAAGTGAGTTGATGAAGCCGCTGTCCGAGAGGATGATTGCCAATGAAATCGTGGTTCTGAATGGAGTAGACCAGCGCCAATAACTCGGCCCGAGTGGAATCTTCCTCAAGCGAAATGTGGCGTCTGAGCAATTCCAGACTACCTGCATAAACGTAACCTCGCTGCAAGACAGCCTGCAAGTCTTCGCCACCATACACGCGGTTCGACATTTGCTCTCCAGGACGGAGCACGGCAAAGACACTGTGCAAAAAGTCGTCGCACCACTCAGCGTCGTAACCATGACCACCGCCCTCGCGGCTCTGCAACATCTGCGCGTCGAAGACATTTGACTCAGCAATCAAGTGCAAGTGACGCGAAGTCTGGTGACGTTGTTCGGCAAAGGCAATAGACATGTCGCTGACGATATGCGGGCGACTTTCATCGGACATGCAGTGAATCGCGTCGACCCGCAATCCATCCAAATGAAATTCGTCGATCCAATAGCTAATGTTGGCCGTGAAGTAGTCTCGCACCGCTTGTGCATTGTCACCATCGAAGTTGGGTGCGTCTCCCCAGGCGGTCGAGTGCTTGTCGGAAATGTAGGGACCAAACTCACGAAAATAGTTCCCTTCTGGGCCAAAGTGGTTGTAGACCACGTCTAGAATCACCGCCAAACCCAGCCCGTGGGCCGTATCGACGAATCTGCGGAAATCATCAGGCGTCCCATAGGTATGTCGTGGCGCGAAGAACAGGACACCATCGTAGCCCCAATTCCATCTGCCGGCCGATTCCGCGACAGGCATGAGCTCCACGGCCGTGATACCCAACTCGACCAACTCTGGCAGTCTTTCGGCAGCAGCCCGATAGGTTCCGAGCTGTGTAAAGGTTCCGATATGCAATTCGTAAATTACCAAATCGCCTTGGGCGACACCGCGCCAATTTTGATCGCTCCAGCAATAACTATTGGCATCAACGACTTGCGACGGCCCATGAATTCCTACAGGTTGAAAACGACTAACTGGGTCGGGGCGGCGAATGCCTTCGGGCAAGACGATGTGGTAGTCTGCTCCGGCGAGATTGTTAGGCAGTTCCAATTCGAAGAAACCATTGGCTGCGCGATTCATTGAAAACAATCGCGCGTCGCCGCTGGGTGTTGACACTGCTGAGGCCAGCTCAATCGACAGCGAAGCGTGGTCTGGGGCCCACACGCGAAAACGAGTAACAGTCCCTAGTGCTTGCGCGCCGAGCGACCGATGGTAATTGGAAACAGCCATCACTAAAAATCATTTAAATCACGAGTTGGGAAGGCAGTACGGAGGGCATTGAGAACCGCCACGATATCAATTACTTCCTGAGCCACCGCACCTGCGACTGGAGGCAGATAGCCGGCAGCGGCAATTATCATACCCACCACACTCAAGGCCATCCCCCCCACGGCGCTTTGCAGCGCGATGCGACGCATGCGGCGACCGATGTGAAGTAGCTCGTCTACTTTCTCCAACGAGCTATCCATGATGACTGCGCCTGCCGCTTCAGTGGTCACGTCGCTGTTTTGCCCAAAGGCAATACCCACCGTCGCGGCCATGAGAGCTGGCGCATCGTTGATACCATCGCCGACAAACGCCGTGTTGGCCGCCCGCGTTTCGGCTTGCACAAAGGCCAGTTTGTCTTCGGGGCTTTGATCGCCATGGAACTCAGAGATCCCTACCAACTCGGCCAGATACTGAACCTCTGCAGTTCGATCCCCCGACAGCAAGATAACTCGGTCAATATGGTGGCGACGGGCAAGATGGCTCACAAAATGTGCACCTTCACGGCGCGGCGTGTCACGGAAACGAAACGTGGCCGCATAGTGCTGATCCACTAATACGACGCACTCAAGGCCGCCTGTAGGGGGCGGCAACAAGGTGATTGCGGCTGGATCTAGCTCCGCAAGTTTCTTGCGATTAGTCACTTGAATGGCTTTTCCAGCCACTGTGCCCACTAAGCCGGCGCCTGGTAGCTCGCGTATTTCGTTGACCTCCAGCATGGGCGTCTGACGCTCTTGGGCAGCGGCCACCATAGCGCTGGCCAACGGGTGTTTGGAATACTGCTCCAAGCTGGCGACACTCGCCAGCACATCATCGGCATCGACGCCTGGCGCAGTGATTTGCTCCGTCAGGTTGGGCTGGCCATACGTTAGTGTGCCGGTCTTGTCGAAGATCATCGTGCGGCACGTATCAATGGCTTCTAGTACCGCCGGATCACGAATAATAATCGCTCGTCGCGCCGCCAGTGAAATCGAACCGATGATGGCTACTGGAATAGCAATCAACAAAGGGCAGGGGGTAGCGACCACCATCACGGCCAAGAATCGCAACGGATCGCCGGAGATGACCCAAGCCATCACTCCCAAGGCGACCGCGACCGGAGTGTAGATGGCCCCCAAACGATCACTCAAGCGACGCAGCTGCGGACGTTGCTGTTGTGACGTTTGCATGACTTGCATTATTTTCGCATACCGCGAGTCCTCAGCCCGTTGTGTGGCTCGGATCGTGAGGGCCGACTCGCCATTAATCGCTCCCGAGAGCACATCGGCACCCGGCATCTTGGACATCAAGTAAGGTTCACCGGTGAGATAAGATTCATCCATCACCCCACGCCCCTCAACCACCACACCATCAATGGGGCATACTTCATGTGGAAAGACCAGGATTCGGTCGTCAATCTGAAGTTGATCCAATGAGATGTCTTCAATTCGTGAATCGACTTTGCGGTGCGCAATCGTCGGCATGCGGTTGGCGAGTGCTTGTAGCACGGACGAAGCGCTGCGCACCGCATAAGACTCCAACGCCTCTCCGCCAGAGAGCATCAGTACCACCAACGTTCCAGCCAAATATTCACCCAAGATCACCGAGGTGACAATGGAGATACCCGCCAGTAGGTCCGATCCGAACTGACGCTGAGCCACTTTCAGCAAAAGCCCCCACACTAAGGGCACACCACCTAAGGTCAATGCAACCAGCAGCGGGGCTTGCGCTCGCCAGTCATCCCACTGCCACAAGTATCGCATCAGTACATGCAGCGCAATTGCAACGATCGCCAGAGCCGCAATTGCAATCTGCTGATAATCGGCACCCGCCGGTGGATTGGCTGATGATCGCGGTTCGCTCATGGATTTTCCTAGCTACGGTGGCGACAAGTGGAGAGTTGATAGGATACAAGCATCATCGTTTGGCAGGTAGCCTTATGCGAAAGATTCGAACAGCAAAGGCTACCGTAGCGGAATTCGCCAAGAATTTCGGTCGCCTGGCGTCAACGAGCGACGGGCACTATCAAATGCCATCGCGTCTTCTGCAACAAGCGTTGTTCTGCATGCAATTTGGCATTCGACCAGTTAAAATGGAACCATACCGAATACGCACTTATGGAGAATACCGCGATGCCGTCCCCGTTTCCTGGCATGGACCCCTGGCTTGAATCCCATACGGTCTGGCCCGATTTCCATGACCGACTCGCTGAACAAATCAGCGCCACACTTAATATGGTTTTACCTGTCCCCTACTATGCACAACTGGGCGTACGCGAGGAGACGGGGATTGTAGGACACGCTTCCACGCGACGTATTGTCCCTGACGTAGCTGTTAACCAACCAACGAAACCTAAACTCTCGACCACTGGGGCGATGACGAGTAGCTTGGCTCTATTGGACACGCCACGCTCGGAGGTGACTGAGTCGCTGGAACTAGATTTAAAGAATGAATTGCAGTCGGTCAGCTTCGTAGAGATTCGCGACTCGCGGTCTGGGCACGAAGTCGTGACACTGATTGAAATCCTCAGTCCCGCCAATAAAACGGCGGGCCCGGATCATGACAGTTACCTCCGCAAACGCAAGGAGATTCTGGCCAGCACGACGTCGCTGATAGAAATTGATCTGCTCCGTGCAGGTCGCCGCGACTTTTTTGGCGAGGAAGTGCACCAGCGCATGTACGAATTAGCACCTTCTGTGGACTACATTGTGGTCTTACAACGTGCCTGGCAACGCGTGGGTTCTATGGTGTATCAGCTGTTCCCCATTCGTTTGCCGGAAATTCTACCCGTTGTGGCAGTGCCCCTGAGACAGTCCGAAGTCGAAGCGACCTTAGACTTGCAGTATGCATTTCAACAGACCTATGATCGTGGCCCTTATCAGCGCGGCGCGGTGGACTATGACCTACCACCGGAACCACCCTTGACCGAAGATCTTGTTGCCTGGGCGCAACAATACCTAGATGCGACAGTCCTTGCGAGCCGGCGGCGCTAGCCAAATGGAAACCACATTATGAACCTCAGACGCTAGCGGGCCGTTGATGTAGTGAGCCTCAGGAGCGTAAGCGGCCGTGCGACCAACACTGCCCTGTGCCGTTGCGGCTCACTGCGCGACTGAACGGTAACCCGCTTAAAGCGCGACCTTCTGCCAGAAGAAATGCATGCGATCGCCACGTTGCCGCACGTCCTCCAGCATGACTTCGATACTGGGCTGCAGGTTCTCAATGCTCTTGCGACCCGCCCCCATAATCGTGATTGGGCGACTAAAGTCGACCATGTCGGGCGTCAACCACACCACGGCGGAATGATTGGGTGATGGGATCTTATTGACCGCCACCCCATTGGCGGTCGAGTCAAGAATGCGAGCATCGAAGACTCCGTAGTTAGTGGGATCAAATTGGTAGGGGTTCCCAGCTAGTTCCGGCAGGATGGTTGGAGCTTCCAACCAATAGAAAAAACGATCACCAGGACGCATGGTGCGGACGGCAATGTTTTGCAAGTTACGAATGCGACGATGGCTGCTCAGCTCCATCCACTCCATAATCCGTGGCAACTCTGACGCGAAACGCACGCGTCCTTCGCCATGATACTCAACAGCCATGGCGTCATAGTTGGCTGTACTCAGGCATTTCGTGGCGGCAGCCCCCATCATACTGACACTTCGCGTACCATCGAGTTCACCATAGACCAAATAGAGTCCTAATGGGACTTGGTCTGGCGTCCGCGGCTGCGTGCGGATGTTTTCCGTATAGTGCATGACATACTTGTCAGCTCCAGGTGAGATTAATATCGCGCCAGCCCACAAATCTGGATGAGATAACGCAAGGTCCCAAGCTGCCGTACCGCCCTCCAAGTGTCCCGCCACAAAGACGCGGTCAGTATCGATCGAAAAACGTCGTAACGCATCACGGAATGTGGCAAGTACTCGAGCCTTCTCACCTTCTGTGTATTCGTACTCACGCTGTTTGTCATTCATCCAGTCAGGCGCAACTACAATGTAACCATAGCGCGTGGCTTGCCCCAATCGAAATTTACCCGAGGCGAGTTCGATATTCACGCCACACCACCAATCCACTTCCAGCTCGGGCGAATTGCCCGCGCCTGGCAGTGCTAATACACAGGGGTATTTGCGATGGGGATCGTATTCGGGTGGGAGCTGCACCACGTAATTGCGAGGAGCCTGTCCAGGCTGCTGAATTTGCAAACGAAAAAGGCCCTGCGGATCCTCGTCGCGCTGGGGAGGTGCCGCCAATGGTGGTTGCATGTTGGCGATCAACTTGGCCAACAACTGCGGTTGAGCTCCCTCTTCACCTTGCAACTCCTGCAGAATCTGTTGACGCTCGGCCTGAGTAGGTACATTCAAATACCGCCGCACCAACTCGCGGACGCGGAGGAGCGATTTGGCCACGGCAAAGTTGTCCAACCCCGCGCCACTCCCCAACATCCACCCACCCAGCGCGTAACTAACCAAGTTCTCGGCCGGTATCGCAGTATCCTTCCGCAAGCGTTGATAGTCATCGAGCCGCAGAACGGAATCCAAGTTGACACTATCGGACAATTCGTCCACCGCCGCTGCTACAACCTGTTGATCGGGCTCAGGTAGTTTGGCAACCTGCTCCTTGAGCGATGAGACGATGTCGCTAACGAGCAGCACCTGCTGTTGCACTGCCTTAAATTCCGCGTCGAGCTTGAGTTGATTCTCGCCAGAGAGGGCGCCTAACGGAAACTGACCAAGCAGGCTAGTCGCCAGTTGATGCTGACCTGAGTTTTTACGGAGCTTAATTTCCTCGAACTTTTGGTTGGCAGAGAACTGATTCAGCTGCGTTAGCAATGGCGCTCGATCGGCCAATTCCACTGGAAATTTGGTCAGCGCCTCCGACATGATTTGATGGGCTTCGTCGTATCGCTTGGCCTGTGTATAGAACGTAACCAAACGTAGCCACTCGCTCGATTTTTGCAGATCGAGCGCTTGATTGAGTATCTCACGCAACTCGGCGGCAGGGATGGACGAGGTGGCGATGCGTTGATCCCACACGAACGCCTCACTGCCCGTCCGCAAGACTTGAACTTTAGCAAACAAGGGCGTCAAGGCTGTGATGCCTTGCAGCACGTCAACTCGGCCACGCGTGGTCATGAGCGAATAAGTCCGCCGTCCGTATTTGTTGAACGAGGAAATCCCGACTAGCCCAACGATATTGGGGGCATTGCCGCTTTTGGCCGCCTCGCCATCCGAAGCCAGAATAATCTGTTCATCCGCCGGTGCCGTTGACTCTCGAACGGCAATCACATTCCTGGCCGATTTGTTGAAGTAGGTGTTGCGCAACCCATCGTCGAGGATCAGAATCGATTTACTGTTGACGTTCCCCGGATTGGCTCGCTCCGAGGCCTTGGTGCTAATGGAATCGGTTTCCGAAACGGTGCCTGGCCCCAGCAGCATGCCATTGCGCAATTCAACCGAAGCCTCTTGCTGAGCCCGAGCCTCTGGGACTGGTTGAAAGCAAGCCCCACAACACAAGGCAGCGGTGAGAGTCCACAGCCAAATGGGAGAGTGGCCCTTGCTTGAATGCACGCGCATGATAGGACTCTAAATAGTAGGCTCTGCTGAGGAGCACCCGGCCAAGGGACAACTGGATTAGGGCGAGAAGAATGTCTCGCTTGGCCTCGGTAGGACTCATGTTTTACCGAGGTTTAGTTTTTGAATAACAAAAGATTTTAGCCTGACGCCATTCTTTTTGCCCTGCCATGCCTTGGAAAACCTATCAAACTCGCTTCCTGAATAGATTGGCTACCAACAGATTCTTCTGATGAGCCAAATAATAGAGGACGAGTCTATTGACAGATTGCACTGCCGAAATTCTTGGCGAATTCCGCTACAACTGATCCTAGCGACCGCTGAAGAACTTGCGGAGCGTCTCGGAAGCGGCGTCTTTGGAATTCTCAGTCGTGGGGCCCTTGGGAATCGTGGGAAGCTTTCCGGGTTTACTCTTCGGCTTCAAGTGATCCGCTTTGGTATCCTCCTCGGCCTTAATATCCATGACCGTGGAATCGGGAGCACCCTCCTGCTGGGGATTAAGATGAAACTGCCGAGTTTCCGGGTCGGCGTCACGGCGTTCGAACTGATCAGGTTCCTCGAGCCAACTGCTGACGTCAACTTCCTCAAAACGACTATCCGTGGCGGTAGCGGCAGTGCGGGCAGCAGCTTCCTTGACGTCCTTCACTTCGGGCTTCTTAACGTTCGATACACCCGCTTCAATAACCGCGATAAACTCCAGTTTGCCAACCTTGATGTGGTCGCCATTCTTGAGCACCTTCGCTTTGGAAGGATCGAGCTTCTGATCGTTGACGTACGTACCATTTCGGCTCTTGAGATCAATCAGCAGGATGCGACCTTCTTTGCGAACAAAGGCGCAATGTCGACGGCTGATCGATTCGCTTTTGGGGCGAATGTGACATTCGTCGCTTCGACCAATCAAGAATTTGTCGTGATTGACCGAAATCAGTTTCCCTTCATGACCACCTGTCACCACTTTAAGCTGCATTTGCATATTTCACCCTCAATGGATTTGAGCTACGACGAAACCGAAATTACGGCGTCTCCGCAGGTTCTCAAATTTTTTACCCCGGACAGAATAGGAATACGATAGCGAGAAGATCTAACTGTAAATAAATGGTCCGTTTGGGTATCGCTCTATTATTCCCTAAATGAGGTGAGGAATACAAGCCCTAAGCACCACCAAATCCCCCTTATCGCCGCATAGCGAGAAAAATCTAATAAATCAGTGCGTTCCAACAGAGGGGAGATGTGGTTATTGCTCCAAAAACCTTCTACAAGTGCTCATAGGTAGTTTTTAACCGATTCGTACGTCCGCGTCTGGAAAAGGTGTCCGACACCAAAAGTGAGAAGCACCCGCAGGGCCGTTCCGGCTTTTGGTGTCGGACACCTTTTCCAGACTAGACGCCTAATACTGTAATCTGGCAGACAGCCTGACACATTACAACCGCTTTGTCCAGTTTGTTTCGGCAAAATTGGTGGCGATTGGCCAGTTCCAATCGATGGGACTTTCGCTCAACGATTTAAGGTCGCGCATTGTGACGCCAGAGGCCGTTTGGACAGCTTGCGCCAAGTGCTTCAGGAATCCCTCGCTAGCCTGGTTGGCTGGCTTGTGGCCCACCATCCCATCCAAGGCCCCGGCCAGCCCGCTCAAGCGTGGTGCATAGGGGCTACGGGCCAACAGCAGACTACCGTGCTGCAGTACAGCGCCCGGAATCCGCCGCTGCGCACTGCCCAGTACCTTCTCCTGCTCCCACACCACGTCACCACAACTCCGCCGCTCAAAACACAGAAATGCGCGAGTGGCGCGCACCGCTGGCCCAGCCGACTCCACCGCGCACGACGGACTCCATTTTTGGGCACGAATCCCCAAACTGCTCAGCCATCCCACCACGGCGTCGTGCAGACAATCGTAAAGCGATTGACTGGCACCGATCTTATTCTTAGCTGGCTTCGACTGCTGCTCGCCCTGTACCACCCAGGTGTCCGGGACAGCGATACAGTAGGTCCAATCAAAATGATGCACAATCGCTCCACCGCCGGTAGCCCGTCGAACAACCTCTAGCTGGCTACTGGGCGGTTGCGATAAACGTTCCGCATAAGGTTGAAAGTAACCGAGCGATAGAGTCGGTTCGCTCCAACGATAAACCCGCAGCATGACACATTTTTGTTCCGCCGCCGTTTCCAGTAGACGCTGGTCGAGCGCCATGTTCTCGACACCTCCGCGAGCGATATCGTTTAAGGCGTAGCCGTCCATCGTAACTCTATGCCTCAGCGCACTGCTGCTTATAAGCTGAGTAATCCAGCAGCCCGTCCAGCTGGGCGTCGTCAGCCAATTTGACTTTGATGATCCAGCCATTGCCAAAAGGATCATCGCCAAGCGTTTCGAGCTGATCGACCAACGCGTCGTGTACTTCCACTACCTGGCCATCGACCGGACTATACAGTGGACTAACAGCTTTTACCGATTCAACTTCACCGAACTCAGCTCCTGCCTTTACTTGAGTGCCGACCTTAGGCAACGCCATGTAAACTAAGTCGGTCAGTTGCTCGAGCGCAAAATCGGTAATGCCAACGACCGCAATCCGCTGGCCGTTCTGCTGTTCAATGCCCACCCATTCATGTGATGGGTTGTATTTTAGTTCTTCGGGTTGCATATTACTCAGTCCCATGAATCAACGATGATAAAACGGTAGTTGCACAATTTCGGCGGTCGCGCGAGAGCCACGGATGTCAACATCAATACTGGTTCCCACCTGCGACAATTCGGGGGCCACATACCCCATGGCGATGGGCGATTGAAGCGTTGGCGAAAAAGTCCCACTGGTCACGGTTCCCACAGTGCGATTGTCGCTGTCGATAAAACTTGCGCCCTCGCGCGCTGCGCGGCGGCCACTCAACTTGACGCCAATCCGCGTCATTGTGCGCGGCGCGTCTTTCAATTTTGCGAGCGTCTCCGAACCGAGAAACTGTCGGTCATCCAGCGACACTGCGAATCCCAGACCGGCAGTGAACGGATCGACAGATTCCGCTAGTTCATGACCATAGAGCGGCATGCCAGCTTCTAAACGCAACGTATCGCGGGCTCCCAATCCAACTGGCTCAATCCCATGTTCTCGGCCAGCCAACATGATATTCTCCCACACTCTGGGGGCGTCCTCTGCGCGGACGATCAACTCAAAACCATCCTCACCCGTATAGCCAGTACGACTGATGATGCACGGCTTGCTCATCTGCTCCGTAACCAGACCACGATAGTATTTAAGTTGTGTAACTCGTTTATCGAACAATCGTTCGACAATCGCCACGGACTTGGGGCCCTGTACGGCGATCATGGCAGTCGACTCGGTGGCATCGCGAAATTCGACATCGGGAAAGTCCGCCAGGTGGGGTGCGATCCACTTCAATATCTTCGCTCGATTCCCGGCGTTGACGACCAATAGGAAAAACTGCCGGCTACTGGGGCTTTCCAGATTGGCAAGCAGCACATCGTCTAGGATCCCACCCTCTTCGTTGCACATTAGCGAATAGCGGATCATTCCCGGACGCATGTCGGTCACGCGACGCGTCAACAGGTGATCGAGCAACAGATGAGCGCGGGGGCCTTCGAAACGCAGGCGCCCCATGTGTGAGATATCGAACAACCCGGCCGCCTGCCGAGTAGCAGTGTGTTCGGTAACGATCGAAGAGTATTGGATGGGCATACTAAAACCCGCGAACTCCGCCATTCGCGCTTTACCAGCCAGATGCCAGGGGGTAAGTGGTGTAGCAGCCAGCGGTAATGGCGGGCCAGGTGTCGATTCGGGTTGAGTCACCCTAGGTTGCTTTTCAAATGAGAGAGACGTAATGATCGGCCAAACTCCAGCCGTAGCGGAAATCGCCAAGATTTTCGGCGGTGCGAAATAAAACGCCCTATTGCCAACGAACCAACGCGCGTCGAACAAATTGCCCAGCGGTGCTGATTTTAAGCGAAGTGTACCAATGTTTAAAGGCAATCCAGTTAATTTTCCAAGTGCGATCCAACGGCGCCAGCGGTCTGTTGATTTAACCCGGATTTTACGCGACGAAGGTAGGCAGCAACAAGCAAGTCCTTTCAACGCCGTAATTTAGGCCGCATGCTCCATTTCGCAGACTGCGCCGCTAGAAGTTTTAACTACGAGCGGACACGTGCAGTTGCGGCACGCCTGAACCGGACTTGGACTACGGGTTCACTGTGAGAATTGGAAAAAGCTACGCGAATCCTGAATCCGCTGCTCCCCGAGCTTCGTACTACTAAGTTCCACTATTTTGGGACCTGTCGTCTAAGAGTTTTCAACACCGTGTCTTAAGGAGTTTTTCGAATGCAATTGTTCAAATTTTTCGCGGTCGCCATGATGGTGACTGCTTGGACCTTCCCCGCCGCCCAAGCCGCGATCGTCCAGTTTAACGTGCAAGGAAAAGCCGGAGCGGGCATGCTCTCAGGCAATGAGAATGTGGCCGCAATAAATGGCAACCCCGGGAGCGGAGGCGAAATTGGTCCGGGGATCACTTTTGACGATGTCACCAACGTTCTCACCCTCAACGTCGGCTGGGGCTCCGGCAACGGCTTCACTAACCTCACGGGACCTGTGACTGTAGCTCACATCCACGGACCAACCACTCTAGCTGGGGGCAGTACAGGCGCGGCAGCCTTCAACGACAACCACGGTGTCAGGTTCAATCTCGACGGAACTACGGTCGGATTCAATAACAGCGCCACCAATGGTGGATGGGCCAATACCATGGTGACCATGAACGCAGACCAAGCGGTCCAATTGTTGTCTGGTCAGTTTTACCTCAATGCCCATACCGCAGCAAACACCGGCGGAGAAATCCGAGGCAATTTGGTTGCGGTCCCCGAACCCTCCTCGGCCTTGCTGCTGGGTATGGGACTCGTCGGCATGATCGGCTTTCGACGAAGACGCTAGGTGGGTCACGCTTGCCGAGCATGACTGAGTAGCAGTGTGAGGTTTGCCCCGCGTAGTAGTCGCTTCCGGCAGAAACGACCCACTTATTCCGCTAGGTGGGTCACGCTTGCCGAGCATGACTAAGTAACAGTGTGAGGTTTGCCCCGCATAGTAGTCGCTTCCGGCAGAAACGACCCACTTATTGCGCTAGTGGGTCACGCTTGCCGAGCGTGACTGAGTTGCAGTGTGAGGTTTGCCCCGCATAGTAGTCGCTTCCGGCAGAAACGACCCACTTATTGCGCTAGTGGGTCACGCTTGCCGAGCGTGACTAAGTTGCAGTGTGAGGTTTGCCCCGCATGATAGTCGCTTCCGGCAGAAACGACCCACTTGTGCAGCAACGACCTGCGTGCACTACGCCAGAATGTCGCTCAAGACATGCCCGTGCACGTCGGTCAAACGACGATTGGCTCCGTTGTGGTAATAGGTCAGCTGTTCGTGGTCGAGTCCTAACAGCTGCAACATCGTCGCGTAGAAATCATACGGCGTGGCGATATCCTCTACCGACCGACGACCAAAATCATCCGTCGCTCCATAGCTGACGCCTCCTTTGATACCCGCACCCATCATCCATGTGGTAAATGCATCTGGGTTATGATCGCGGCCGGAGGTGCCATCTTGATGAGTGGGCATTCGCCCGAACTCGGTACACCACACCACCAGCGTGTCGTCGAGCAATCCAGTTTGTTTGAGATCTGTCAGCAAGGCTGCGGTCGGGGCATCGAAGATGGGACAATGCCTTTCGTAGTCGGCCTTTAAAGTTTTGTGCGCATCCCAGTTGAGCAGCCCATCCACCGAACTGGCTCGCGACGCACAATACAGGGCCACATAGCGAACTCCCTGCTCCAAAAACCGACGTGCCAGCAAACAATTACGAGCGTAGGCCGCTTTTAATGGATTGGCATCATCCGTACCGTACCGCTGGTGAGTCTGCGCCGATTCACGCGACAGGTCACTAACTTGGGGCGCAGCCATTTGCATGCGAGCGGCCAATTCATAGGCCTCCATGCGAGCCGTTAGTTGATCCTGCCCGACATGTCGCTGGGCATGTTCGGCATTGGCGAACCGAAGAAATTCTCGCGTGGCCCGCTCTGCGTCACGATCGATCGCAGCCGGGAGCGACAAATTCCGCAGCGGTTGCTGCGCCGACATCGTGACCGCCTGGTGTTGGGCCGGTAAGAAGCCGTTTCCCCAATTGGCTTTGCCATTGGGTGGTTCACCGCGAACGTCTTGGATGGCTACGTAGGTGGGTAGGTTTTCGTTGAGAGTCCCCAGCGCATAGCTGACCCAAGCTCCCGCCGAAGGGAAACCCTCACGAGTGAAACAAGAGTTCATGAAAATGCAACCCGGACCATGCGTATTGCTGCGCGAAGTCATCGAGTGAATAAACGCCATATCATCCACATGCTGGGCCATGTGTGGCAACATCGACGAAATCATTTTCCCACACTGACCGGCCGGAGCGAAGGGCCAAGGCGACCTCATCAAGTTGCCATTTTTGCCTTGAAAAGAAACCTCCGCGTCAGCGCCAGGCAGGGGTGTGCCGTGATACTTGTCTAGCAGCGGGCGATAGTCCCACAAGTCAACATGCGAGGCGGCACCGGGACAGAAAATCTGCAGCACGCGTTTGGCCTTGGGGGCCTGCTGCGCGACATTTACAGCGGCCGAGGTGTTACGCATTAGCTGAGTCAGCGCTACTCCGGCCATCCCAGTGGTCATGTTCGACAAAAAGCCGCGACGCTGTTGTTGAAAATCATTCCACATACAGCACCTCGTTCAAATTCAACATGGCGCGCCCCAACACTTCTGCACTTTGTTGCTCGATCAACCCTGCCGCCGCCGCACGTTCACTCGGCATGGGCTCTCGTTGCAGCAACAACCAGTACATCGCATTCACAATTTGCGCTGGCTCTACCATCGGAGGTTGCGTTGTTTCAGACTGCACCGACTGAGACTGCAGTGTCGCACGTTGTGCCAGAGCACTAGCCATATCCAGTGTGAATGGATGATTGAGCAGCGTCAGTGCTTGCAGCGGCGTGGTCGTTTTGGCCCGTACTGGAGCTGCAAAGGCGATATCGGGCAAATCAAAATCGGTCAACAAATCGACCACACTCGCCCGAGCGTTCTGATGATAGACAGCTCGACGATAAGTCTCTGGTCCATGCACTTCGAGTGGAAAAAAAGTGCATACATTGTTCTGCGTGAACTTGTACAAGCGAAAACCCGGCCCGCCCGCCAACTCACTGAAATCCGAAGCAATTATCGACTCCGTAGCGGAATTCGCCAAGAATTTCGGCGCACCACCAGACGGCTTCAAATCCCCCACATCCTCCGACGCATCTTCACCCACATTGCCACGCGTCTCAGTCCCAACATAACCGCGCAGCTTGCCCGCTACCAACAACATCGTATCGCGAATCTCTTCCGCTGTTAATCGTCGCGGCGGAAACCGCCATAGCAGCCGTGAATCTCGATCTAACGCAGCCGCCTGTTCGCGATAGCTTGAGGATTGACAATAAGTTTTCGATAGCAAAATCTGCCGATGCAATGGCTTCAACTGCCAACCACCAACGATTAACTGCGAGGCCAGCCAATCGAGCAATTCCGGATGAGTGGGCCTGCTTCCTAGAAATCCAAAGTCGCTGGGCGTATCGACAATGCCGGTCCCAAAGTGATACTGCCATACTCGATTGGCCAACACGCGAGCCGTAAGTGGATTGTCATCGGTCGTAATCCATTTGGCCAAAGCCAGACGGCGTTCCGCCTCGGGCGCATCGACGCCGAGCGTGTAGGGTGAGGTAGTTTGATCTAGCACTTGTAAACTACTTGGCGGCACAACTTCACCCGGCTTCATGGGATCGCCGCCGATATGCAAGTACGTAGCCTGTTGCGGCTGCTCATGTTTGCCTACAAAGACAACGGGCAGCGGTGCAATAGCGTTGAGTTTCGCTTCGACGATCGCCAATTGTTCATGAAGCTGACTCAGTTCATGCGACTCTGCCGGTGTTATCACTTGAGACCGTAATCGCTGAATACCGTGAGCCTCTGACCAAGGTTCACGGTCGAAACTATCCGCCACCTTTTCCCACTGCAGAGCGTCGCTGGACACCCACACTTCGTATTCGCAGGGAGTCGCTCCTTGGGCTTTGTCCTGCAGGTTTTTTCCCTTGGCATTGCTGAACGAAATGCGGTCGATCGAAGACACTTGGGGCAGTTCGATCAATAATTCCGCCGGATTTCCGATAAACCACTGCTCACCGGTCGCACCGTCGATCGTGAACTGGGGACCGTAGGCGTCCGGAAAATCTTCCGCGACCGACGAACGTGTCCCACTGACTGTGGCGCCACCTGTGGCCAGCGCCACGTTGCGCGGCGTGGGCTCGGCGGTCCACAACTCGACTTCTACCAACCGTGACCCCACAGCCGACTGTGGATTGTCGGTACTGGCCAGCATCACCAGTTTGATATATTTCGCAACGTTGGATGGGAAACGTTCTTCGATCAGCTGCGGATCAATCTTGGTCCGCAAGAAAGTTTTTGTATGCAAGGCTTCGGTGGCGCGCGCTGCTATATCTTTATCAACTACCTCAATTTGCGCAGCTAGAGCCTTCCTTTCTGCTACCAGTGGTTTGACCGCTGCGGCGTGCTGCTGCTTTTGTGTTGGCGTGGCTACCACTCTGCGTCCATGCTGAACACCTTCGAAGGCCGCGCGGAGACGATAGTAATCCTCCGTCGGGATCGGATCAAACTTATGATGATGGCAACGAGCGCAATTGATCGTCAGTCCCAAAAACGCTCCGCTGGTAGCAGTGATGATCTCATCCAATGTGGCAGCTCGAATGTTGGCTTGGGCTACCACATCTTGATTCCCCACATCATCGTACGGACCAGCGACCAAAAAAGCTGCACCGACTTCGATCTCCGGCCGACCCGCTCCAATCACGTCACCAGCCAGATGTTCGACGATGAATTGATTGAAGGGCTTATCCTCGTTGATCGAGCGAATTACGTAATCGCGAAAAGGCCACAGATCATCGATGATCACATTGCGTTCGAAACCGATACTCTCACCGAAGCGGACCACATCTAACCAATGCCGCCCCCACTGTTCACCATAGTGCGGTGACGCCAGCAGTCGATCCACCAATCGTACGGTAGCCTCGCGCGGATTGGCTGCGTAGTCAATTCCGAACTGCCGAACCTCTTCTGGCGTGGGTGGCAAACCGATCACATCGTAACTCATCCGGCGAATCAGCGTCCGCGCGTCCGCCGGCGGATTGCGCACCAGTCCCTGCCGTTCCAACTCCTGCGCCACGAAATCATCGATCGTGCCACAATCTTCACACGGCTCTCCGAGCCGTGTCCCCTCCGTAGCCTTCCCCTCCGCATCTCTCCCGTCTTTCTCCTTTTCATCCTTTACTTCGAATTTGCGGAGGCGTTGCAGCGACCACCACGACTTGTCACCTCGCTTGACTTCTACCTTTTCACTCGTCCGCGGATCCAACGCCCCATCGCGAACCCAAGCTTCCAAATCGGCAATTGCCGCAGCATCCAATTTTGCATCTGGAGGCATTTCCAAACCATCTTGATAGCGCACCGCTTGGATCAACAAGCTCTCATCGGGTTCCCCCGGCACGATCGCGGCCGTAGCACTATCGCCTCCCGCCTGCCAGCCGGCTAGTGAGTCGAGCAACAAACCACCTTTGACAGATTCAGCCGACGTCGCGTGACATTCGTAGCAGTGTTCGATCAATACTGGCCGAATCTTTTGTTCAAAGAAAGCGAGTTGACCACTTCGTTGGGTAGTCACATCGTTGGGCTCGTCCGCTTTGATAGCGGAACGAGCAAAAAAACACAGGATGAAAAAACTCACCAAAGTGTTGTTCAGAGGTTTGGTCAAGCGATGGTCGTTCATGGCAGTTGGTAGGGTAAGTGAGCCGCGACGCGCAGGCGACCGGGAGTTTGTAATGAGCCGAGACGCGTAAGCGGCCGGGCAATTTGTAGAGAAAACAATTTTTAAATGCCCGGTGCCTGACGGCTCACGGCTCACACTACTGGAGTTTTCATCGACTATATCAATAGTCAACTAGCTGCGTGTGAGCAAAAGAGTAGCCTGCCAAGGTAATCCTAACTTTTACGATAGTCGATTGGCTGGTCATAATCTGGTCCACCTTCGAAAATCTTCCATATCTACGTTGCGACCACTCAATACGGCGACGATATCTCCTTGGCCAGTCACGTCGATCTTTCCGGTCAACAGTGCTGCTAGCGCAATGGCCCCCGATGGCTCGGAGCGCAGTCCATGCTGATCGTCCAGCCAGCGCATGGCATCGCAAGTCTCAGCGTCGCTAACTGCAACGGCCGATGTTACTCTATCCCGCAGGATGGGCCAGTTGTGCGCGCCAACGTCGTACGACAGCAAACCATCGCAAATGCTTTGCGGATGCTCTACGCGACAGATCTGGCCGGACGACAGCGACTGTGCAAAATCATCCGCTCCCGTAGGTTCGACCGCCACAATCTGAGCGTCTGGAAAACCGTCGGCGATGGCCAACGCATGCCCGGCCAGCAAACCGCCGCCGCTGACGGCACACGCAAAGTGCGAAAGCTGCCGACCGGTATTCGTTAGCGCGCTAACTATCTCCAGTCCCCCCACTCCATTCCCTGCTATGACATAGTTGTCGTCGTAGGGAGAAGCCTGGACCGCCCGCTCCTGCTCGGCAATCTCGCGCGTCAAACGATCGCGGTCGCCAGTCACGTGATCTCGTAATTTGTCGTACGTGCGAACCTCAGCACCCAAATTGCGAGTGCGCTCGAATTTGACTTGCGGGGCATCCTCGGGCATCACGATGATCACTCGCTTGCCATACGCCCTTCCCGCGAAAGCCAAACCCGAGGCGAAATTGCCCGAAGAATGCGCTGCGACAGGGCGATTTCCGATACGCTCCTTATTGCCCGCCATCCAGTTCAACGCCCCCAGCAGTTTGAACGAGCCAACGGGGGTCCAACCGTAGTCTTTGATCCACGCGCGGCGTCCTGGCGGCAATCCGAGTTGTTTCTCCAATGCGTAAGAACGTATGAGCGGTGCAGGTGATAGATGTTGCTCAATCACCACTTGCGCTGCGCGCACATCTTCAAGCGTGGCCAGTCGGAGTGAAGTCATATGGCGTGTTCTCGATGTGATGGTAGCGGAAATCGCCAAGATTTTCGATTCTTCTCGCTGAACGCCAGCAGAGTTTTCATTGTAGAAAATTTATCATCGCAATAGGTAGTGGACGAGGTTACGAGTCCCCAGGATTCCCCGCAGCAAGGTCTCGTGACCTCGTCCACTACGAACTTCCTCGTCCACTACGAACTTCATTGAACGGTATTGCGTTTAGCCGTGGGGTGAAGCTGCCTGTTGAATTTGTCCAGCCATGTATCGCACGCCCCGGTTTTCCGCTTACAATGAGGGAGCAAGCCGCCATTTTGAACTGACCTTTCCAAGAGACCATTGCTCGGCGGCGAAATCATCCTGCCTTGTCGTTTTCCTCTGAGTTTCAGGAGTTTTCT
>JBGSNE010000183.1:0-1582 GCA_041739785.1 Pirellulaceae bacterium | reverse complement strand
TCGAGGGAACCAACGGCTTTTGGAATATGGGGCATGCCGCGTGCAACCGCATTATGTCTGGATACGTATTGCAAAATGGCGGCTCCTATTCGTTTAGTCCCATCACGCCAACCAAACCTAACAGGCGAGGCGGGGAAAGTTCAACCGCGTTTTCACGCTTTCTCACCCGGTATGGTGCCATCTGTATTCGCCAAGAAGGAAAACGGGTAAGGCTAGCCCGTCTTGCGAGACTGTTGGTGGCCGCGCCGATACTGACTGGCGTTCAATTGCCTTGGGCATTCTGCGGGCTTTTGTATTGCTTATTACCGGAGTCGGGCAAACTGAGTTCGATAGCGAAGCTCTTGATGCGGTCGACCAGTGGCCAAGCAGGACTGCACCGGCTGACGATAGCGAGTCATCATTTCATGAGCCAAGAGGAACTTACCACACCAATTGGGCAGGAGCGATTGCAAGACTGTATCTTCCGTATCGCTGCTCCGGACGGTCGACTAGTGAGCATGTGCGAATTCAATAACAACGGCTTCCGCGATCAATACTATGACAGCCTAGGGACGACAGACGATTAGAGGCCATAGCCCCCCACCATGGCAATTCTGGTGCCAGCCGCATCCACCCGGCCGCATTGCAGATCCTTTTCAGTGAACCCGCAGATCGAATCACGAATGGAACCGCAACTATTTCGACAGAGTTACTCAAACTGAAATCCATGCTGCCCCAAACCGTCACGGTCCTTTTCCTCGGCTTGATTTCAGCACTGGCGACGGTCACGGGGGTACCCTTGATCTTCTTTCCAGAACTCGCGGCACTAGCCTATGAGATTCTCACTAATCCCGGGGGTAAGTGGGCTCGATCTCCATGGTACTTAGCCTTCACTCCAGCAATTGCCGGTTTAGCTGGCGTCGCTTGCGCGATTGCGTTGCCCTACGGTTACGTTTCAATGCTGTTGGCAATCGGATGTTCGCTGGGCATTGTAATCGTTCTTCGCTCGCCCGTGGCGCCAGCCATCTCTGCCGGAGTCCTGCCGGTGGTGCTGGAAGTGGATAGTTGGATGTACCCGTTAGCAATTCTAGTAGGGACATCGCTATTAGCGCTACTAAGTGTGCAGTGGCGAGCCTGGCATAAACTTCGCATGCTGGTCGTGCCGATCGAGCGGGTGGAGGCGACGGATAGCAATCGAAACCAGCCACCACTCGGTTATGAGTGGGTATTCAAACTGCTTTTGCTTATCGTGATTTTGCTCGTCGCCGTTAACTTCGCCGGACAAAGGATGATTCTATTTCCGCCACTCGTCGTTATCGCCTTCGAAATGTTAGCTTATACATCTGCATGTCCGTGGGCCAGAACACCATGGAGGCTGCCGATTGCTTGTACGGCGACTGCTTTTACTGGCGTATTGGCAGTTGAAGTGTTTGGTGTAGGTATTGTCTCCACCATATTGACTGTTTCGATAGGCATCGCATTTCTAAGACTCATCGATCAACACGTTCCTCCTGCTTTGGCAGTGGGCTTGATCCCACAAGTCATGAACGCGCCCGGCTGGAACTACCCAGTTGCAGTTGGCCTAGGTTGCTCGGTACTTGTT
>JBGSNE010000174.1:0-5332 GCA_041739785.1 Pirellulaceae bacterium | reverse complement strand
CGACTCGGCCGTTTTGAGAAAGTTATTGCCTGGAATTGAGTTTGAGCAAGCCATTGAGACAATAGAAACTATATCCGCCAAAACCGAGGACCGAGTCATGTACGATCAACGCGAAAAAGCCCAACGCGACTACGAATGGGCTATCTCCGGCGCCCGCGAAGAAGGTCGTGAAGAAGGTCGTGAAGAAGGTCGCGAAGAAGGTCGCGAAGAAGGTCGCGAAGAAGGGGAGCAGATAGGTCTTGAGAAAGGTAAGTTGACTGGCAAGATTCAGATGCTACAAGAACTGCTTGGAGACACCCCTACGACGGATGCTGAGTTAGAGGCCAGCGGCCTTGATGCACTTACGACTCAACTTGCAGTATTGCAACAGAGGCTCCGCGACCGCCAAGCCTGAGGAATGTCTGTCTACGATGATGGCACCTGCATGTACGACGCAGCTATTGGGTTCTTGCTCCAATGAACTGATTGGCAGTTGGGATGGGCTGAACGGTTATCGTATGCCATTCAAGTCACCTTACTATATTTCTATTACTTTGATTTTTCTCTGTGGTTGCACTGATTCGAATACGAATGAGCTTGCACACGAGCAAGCTCCGCTGAATAAAGCCATGTCCGCCAATGGTCTATCCAATCAAGAGGTTGAGCGAGTTTTGATCGCAACGATTGACGGGAGTGACTCTTCAACCCGAATTAGTGTTGTGTTGACTCTCGTTGAAGGCGGCATTGGCTGTGATATTAGTGGGTCAGTAGGCTACGGGATTTTCGTAAAGCCCAATGAAACTAAAGAGGCGGTCGAGCTTCTTAGGAATGCACCAGGGCTTTCGCAGGATCGAATTGAATTTGTGAATTTGAAAGGTGCCGCGCATGATTCGGATTGAATCGATCGAGTGGCTTCACATAGTGCCGACGGCTATCTTAGGATCTGTCAATACCGGCGGGCTGAGGGTTTGGCCGAAGGAGAGATGTGACCAGCCCGACGCAACTGCGTGTTGATGTTCTAGTGCGATACGTCGGAGAAGAGATGCGGGTGCTAAGTTGCCTTGGGTGCATCACTTGGAGAAGAAGCAACTCGATGGGACGCCATATTGTTCGTGGGAACAGACACTTACTTCAAGAGAGGCAAGTTCAAGCTATCTTGCGACCGAGAACGATAATGACTGACAAACGGTCAGAAAAAGCAACTGATAAAACGCAAACCAAACGGTTCCCAATTCAGCTAGCAATCGCGACCGTATTTCTCACATGGCCCATCGCATTTGCTGCGACGTTGCTAGCGATATTTTTTGCAGGTGCATCTTTTCGAGAAATTGACAATCCGGCGGGTCTATTGCTTGTTCTACTAATTGGCGCGGTCGTTGGAACGATTCCGACGCAGCTCATACTTCTTGCGATCTGGTGGCCATTTGGCATTCGGTTTGGTAAAAATCTGGCAATGTTTGCCTGCTTGTCCGTATCTGTTTCAGCGATTGCGGTTTTATCGCTGAATGCTGGACTGTTTAATTGGTTTAACGACGGAATCAGAGTCGCAACGCGACCAGGCATATCTGAGTTTGAACCTTTTATTGTCACAAACTTAGTCACTGTAATTCCCGTCGTGAGTTGTGCACTCGCAATTTCAGCTGTGCTAAGACACGCTAAGTGAAGTAAGTGTCCGGATCTGTCTTCAAAAATAAGAGTAGTCCTGTCTGTTTACCGGACCGCGCGTTGACTATTGCTTCGCCGCTGATACCATTCGCGGTCGCAACTGGTTGACGGCTTGTGACCAGGTAGCGGCGAGAGTTTGAGCCAGTTCGCGAGTGGTCATAACCGAGACGCTGGCCACGTGGTCGGTTGGTGTTCTGGAAGACGCGCTGAACACGAGCGGTCATGGATGCCGCGAGGGTTGATGGCCGCGGTGCCTGGATGCCCCCACATCGGCGCGGCAGGAATTTGACGCTCCGCAGCTAGCAGCTCAATCGGATCCGTAAACCGCTAAGATGTGTAGCCCTATCGCGTAAGCTCAGCTCGCCGAGTGTAATCTAGAAGATCGCGTGCCCGTGCGCAAGGTATTACTGAGTTTGGATGGTCTGCCTCCAACTCACCATCCCCGCAATCGGCCTCAAATCCCGCTCTGTGACCGCATCCAACCCACTTTCAGTCCGTGGCAGGTGCAATATCGCCTCCTGAATTTCCGGTGCCAACTGTAGCAGATTCATGATCTGCGTCAGCCTCGCCTGGAAGCATGACTCAGAAGCGCCAGCTCCGCTTGATCCGTTAGATTACCTTCCGGGATCAATTGGTCAATCGGGATCGCCATCCACAGCGGTGGCAGTTTGATCACTTTGACATAATCTTAACGCACGCCATCTCTAGTCGATGTATATAGGCTCCTTTGCAACGCGCTCATTTCGCTTCACTGCAGACCTTAATGTGATCTAACACTCGGAAGTGAATCCGATGCAGAATCCAATCGGTCCAAACCGACCAGTATGTCAGGGGGCGCACGTCAAGTTGATACCATGTGCTACCTTCCAGCAATGTACTGTGGGGACCGATTGCCGCCAAGCGAAATTCACCGCGCGTACTTCGAAAGGCTCCCGTCAGATGTGGTGGATGGATATGCCTATAAGGCGTCAACTCAAACATTGGCTCCGGCTGTTCACTCACGTTAAATGAGAGTTTGGTGGGGCGTTCCCAAGCGGTTATGGGCTCGACAAACGTTCCTGTCGAAAATTCGCAGAATCGTTGTGCGCCTACGCCACTTCCATCGATGTGGGCTCGCGTAGGATAGGCGATACCCATTTTAAAGTACCAAGACGGTTCGGCGGAAATATCTGAAAAATGGATGACGTTTTCCCAAACATTCTCGATGGGCGCGTCAATTTTGATGCTCGAGACGACCTCGAATGTCGGGTTCTGCTGCGTCGCAATTTCAATCCCCGCAATGAATGGAAGCACTAACATACAACCTAAAAGTCCAGATTGTTCGTTACGCCCTTGGCGATGCAGTGAGCATGCGATGCTTCTACCTACCAATGCCCCGAATAAACCGAGCGGAATCATGATCGGCATCGCCATTACGATGCAGATTATTCCTTCGAGTCCCATCAGCAGAAACGCGGCACAGGCCACAGCCATCGTCAATGTAGAATGGATAAGTGTTAGGCCGACGCCACGCATGCGATTGCGATTGAGAATGTAGGACGCTACAGCTCCTGTGATTACAGGTGTTCCGAAGAACATGGCGGCACCATAACTCCCCAATCCATACACGCTAATGACAACGAAGATCACCAAGTAGGCGGCTCCAGCAGCAAGCCCCAAGAGTGAGGCAGTTAACTCGGATTGATCATTTTGGTTGGGTAGAACCGCGTAGGATGGATCGACCTTTGGTGGAGCAAATGCTGACTCAACCTCCATTTGTTTTTCGTGTGAAAGCATATAGCCGGTAGGGATTACGGCCAGAACGAACATGAGCAACAAATTTGCAATGGGCACGAACATGAGCAGTCCAAGCCAAGGCGAGAGTTCCGCGTCATATGCTCGACGAACGCTGAGTACTACAGCTAACCAGAGGAATGGCAAACTCCACAGAACCCAAGCCATTCCCAACCAGCCTGGAGCACCAACTGTAAAGTGTTCACGACTGGAAAGAAGCGGATTTACGAAGTCAAGCACCGAGTAACTGCGCCCCGTGAAGTAGAAGATTACGACGGCTTCCACCAAGTACTTCAAAGGCATCGCGACTAGGCCGACCAATACGTATTCTCGGCGACGAATCGGACCTTGCATACCAAAAAGGTTTACGAATGACCGTTGAGTACGTAAAACTCCTGATAGCATGGCGACGCCCTTTTTTTCCACTCTTGCAAACAACAATTTAAACCGCAATAAGCTCGAGTAGCTTAACTGTATCCACGGAAACCTGCGAGATCGGAAGGCACTTCATGGTTGCATACATGTTATTGTGATGCTTGGACCGTCTGCATCCAGGCCCGTCTCTGCCCCTTCCAACTCACCAATCCCGAAATCGTTCTCAGATCCCGTTCCGTGACCGCGTCCCTTCCGCTTTCAGTCCGCGGCAAGTGCAGTAACTCCTCTTGAATATCCGGAGCCAGCTGTAGCAAATTCATGATTTGCGTCAGCCTTGCGCGCGAGACGTGGCCGACTCTGGCTAGTTCAGCTTGATCGGTGACCTGTCCAGATTTAATGAGTTGATCAAGGCGGATGGCCAAGGCCATCATCTTGGTAATACGCGGCAGGCGTGCTGGCGGTTTTGGCTTATCGTCGACTGCGCTGGTTATGACCTTTGCCGTACGGCGCCCAGCCTTAAACTTGATCGTGTGATTGGCAGTTACCATGGGATTGCTCCATTCTAGGCAGTCGCCTGTGAGAGCTGATCAGTGGCGAGTGTCTTGATTCCGAGCGGATGATAGGTGATAGCCAGATTGCTAGACTGGCCATCGTAGGTGACGCGTTCCACAACCTGGTTGATCACGCTGGACCGTTCGCTGGGTTTGAGACTCTGCCACAGTAGGTCGAATGTACCAAGAGCGGATCGGACGTCGGATTCATCGATCATCAAGCTGCTGTGGACAGCCAGTTCGCTGTTGATCTCCGTTTGACGTTGTTCCTGCTCCCGAATCTTCCGCTGGAGCTCAGCCAGTTGGGCCTCTTTCCCGTCCACACCGTCCCACTTTGCCAGCCGCTCGCAACCGTCGCGAAGAGCGCGGTCCAGTTCGCGTCTTTCTTGCTTGAGGCGTTCTACTTGCTGGTGCGTTTGTCGTTTGGTGGTGTGATCCACAACGCTCTTGAATTGTGGTATCGCAACAGCCCAGACGCTGACCGGCTTCAGCAGGCGTACGATTTCATTGATTCAGAATTTCCACAGCGGATGGGAGACCCACAGCAGTCAGCCAACTGGCAATTGGCCCTGGCTATGTTTGGCGGTTATGTCCACAGGTATGCGGTCGAGGAATTCGAAGTCGTTGAAGTTGAAAAGGAGTTCCTGGGCGAGATTCGCAATCCAGACACCGGCCGGGCCAGCCAGACGTTTCGCATCGCGGGCAAGGCTGATGCCATAGTCCAGTGTCACGACGGCATGTATCTGCTGGAGCATAAAACGGCCGCCAGTGTGGACGCCAACTACTTGGACAAGCTGTGGACTGACACACAGATTGCCTTGTATTCCCACTATCTGCGTGAGCAGGGCTAAACGAGGATGCGTGGGTGGAAGCTGTGCTGCCCCGTCGTATGGCTCACCGACCTATGGAACAAACTCCGCTCCCGCCTCTGCAAATTACGGATCGGTCAATACTTATTCGGACAGCGCGCAGGCTCACTCGGCACCGAT
>JBGSNE010000173.1:0-63060 GCA_041739785.1 Pirellulaceae bacterium | reverse complement strand
GCCCCCTCGCTGGCGAACCGAATGTCTGTAGTTTCCATGTTCCTGGGGTTTGCACCCCAGGCTACCAAATGCCACCGCTCCGCGGTTCAAAAAGCGCGACTTCAAAAGCCGTAGGCGAGGATCATCGTGGAGATCCTCGCCTTTGGCTGCGGGTTAAACGACTAAATCAACAAGCCGGTAAGGCACCGGGCAATGTTGGTCATCCGGCGGCTCACGAATACTAGTGCTTCGACGCAATCGAAGAAACAAACACCGAAGCTGAATCGCTCTCGGCTGCCGCTAGTTTCTTCGCGTCGATCTTCGCTTCTCGGGCGGCCCGGAGTGCGGAAATCCGCTCTTCCCGCTCGGATTTCTTTTGATCAGCTTGCTCACGACTTAGTGTCGCGAGTTCTTGTTGTTGAGTGCTCTGCTGACCAGAATTCTGTTGCAACAACTGCTGTTGCAGGGCATACATTTGCTGTCGCTGCTGCATCAACTGCTGTTGCAGGGCGTACATTTGCTGTCGCTGCAGCATGGGCGACTGGTCGTACCCAAACGCACTGGGGGAGCTCGATGAAACGATTTGCCCAAACGAAGCTGGGTAACTACTCGAAGGTCCGCCACCTCCCCCGCCGCGCCCGCCAGAGCATTGCGCTTGCGCACTGTTTGCGGAAGCTAGCAATGCAGCCAGCCCGATTGCAACTAGGGCAGTTTGATTGAGTCGCTTGAACATAGGTCACCTCCCGGTGTCGTAGTGAAGAGTGCTTTCGAGCTGGAACCCGGCTGAAAGCTAGAAATTGGCCGTTTTCGCTTGTCCCTATATAGTCAGGAACTTTTTGCGCAGCGTTTGTCACGCGTTTAGGAAAAAACAAAAATATCAGCGCGCGGCCACCGTCTCAGCGGCCGCATCGTACAGGGGCATGTGCCGGTAGTAGACCTCCAGACAGTACAACGTCAGGCAGGTGGTATAAAGCCGTCCTGCGTGCGCACCCCACGCGTCGCGATTAGGGGACCAACTCCCTCGCTCGGCCCCCTGTTTAATCTGACTCTCCGGCACGTCGACTTTCAGTCGATCGTTCCACTCTTCCCAAAGTGGGCCACCATAGTGATGGAGTGTCTGGGTGGCGTAGTACCAATAGTAGACATCGGACCGGTTCACATCCAACGGGTGATTCGCTACGAGCGAACCGAGTCCCTGGGCCATGCCTGGCATGTTGCGGTGCCACCCCAAATATTGTCGGCAGAGTATCCCTTCGGCGGTCATCGAGGGCGTGGCGCGTTTGCCAACTTGATAGGCGTAGCCAGCGTTGTAATCGCGGCTGACGCTATCGAGATACTTTTCAACTTTCGGGAATACGCCGGTGCTGATCTCGAGCCCCGCCGCCAATCCACTTTTCAATCCCATGACAAACCATCCTGTGACGGATGTGTCGGAATCAAATCGGGGCACGTATCGCCAACCTCCTTGCGGCGACTGGGAGCGACCGGCGAAATCGCACGCTTTTTGCGCGTACGGATGAAGCCGATCGTCTTTGGTCATGGCAAACAATTCGCACAGTGCGATCGTGGCTTGGGCTTGTGCATACATTTTTTCGTTATCGCGAGCTTGCGGCGCCATGAAACCCTGGCTGTCTTGTTGCTTGGTCAACCACTTAACGGCCTTGTTGAGTTCGTGTTGATACTCGCCTGCCTGATGAGTATTGCCGGCTCCCATAAATGCCAACATGGCCATGGAGGTAGCAGCGGTCTGATTCTCTGAGCGGCTCCCACTCGAATAGGGCCCAACCATACTCCACGATCCATCGCGATTTTGTTGTCGCTTCAACCAGGCCAGCCCTAAGGCTACCGCGTCTTCCGTTTCTTTGGTTCCACCTCCGCTCTTGAGCAGCGCTTGCTTCATCGCCCCCGTACGACCGCTAAACATGGTTGCACTTCCCGACGATAGGCCACTTGCCTGACTAGCGGCCATCAATGCATCGAGCCCCCGAAGGCTTGTTGACGGCATGAAGGCGCCAGCAACCGCCGGGAGCGTGATAGGGAGATCTAGGCTGATTTCCTGTGAGCTGAAGTCCTGCGAAGCTGAATCGTCGAAGCTAGCGGCATCGAGTTCTATCGGCTGCAAAGTGAATTCAGCGATCGAAGCGCCGGCCGCATCCCCTCCCTGTCGAAATGTCAACAGAATACTGTTTCCAGCCTTCGAATGGAACGTAATGAGCGCCAACAGGAGCATGAGTGCCAGATGGAAAATCAGGCTCAGCAACCATGGCGGTGCATCCTTCAACGCATCCTTCAGCGCCGCCATCCGCTGTCGCTGCAAGCTGAGATAATCTCCCCAGCTTCTCTTATTTCTTCGTCTCGAACCAAGCCGAACGGGTGATGCACGACGAAGATCTACTGGAGCTCTATGCAAACGCAGCTTGGGCGGCAAAGCCGGTGGGGCGGTGAAAGTTGGTGGTTTTACAGTCAGCATAGTGGAAACACCCTTCCGTCAGGTCGCCAATTCCGATCCATTCCAACTCCATCGGTTGCCAGCCACCACATGGGAGTCGGAGGCATATTTTATTAGGACCAATTTCGATTCGCAGCGTCACGCTTAACACAATCATTCATCCAACTTGGTGTACGCAGCCTATTGACATAACGACACTGCTCGCAAAAAGGTCCCTGTTCGTGGGTTCCTCCGACGCGTTTCACACAATTCCCGGTCAGTGAAACTCGGCTGGGGCGTTGAGCTGCACAAGAATCAATGCGTAAGAATCTGCAAAACGTCTCACGAAGTTTAATTTCGCCTTGATTTTTCAGTATTCAACTGAGTTCTGTGTGAAGGGTTCGGTGCAGTATTCACTGGGCCTGATGAGCCCGCGGTGGCAAATTGCGTCCTCGGTGAAAAAAAACTTTCAGCTTTTTTTGATTTTCCGTGAAGCGCAAGTGATAGGTCTTACGCATTGACCATCGATCCGCGTTTTCTTCTGGCCACTCCGTGAGCTTCCTCTCAACGCAGGCTACCGCAACGCTTCCATTTGGAATTACTAATCATGTTTCGACGCAAACCTATCTTTCTCAAACCGTCCAAATTACAATTTCGCGCTGCTCTTCGACATGAAACGCTTGAGCAACGCAATCTGATGGCAGTCACTGCTCAACTGCTCAGTGGAGGTGTACTCGATATTCGCCTGGATGAGAGTCGGGATTCGGCCGAAGTGCGCGTGGATCAGAATCAGCTGACCGTCTTGGGCGATTCATCCAACGCCTTTGAATTGTCTAGGATTCAATCCATTCAGGTCTCGAACGTAAGTGGAGCGGAGCAGTCCATCACATTCCATGACTCCTTGGAAGTAAGCGGCGCATTGACGATCAACGGTATTCAGTCCGTGAACTTTGCGTCAGGTAACTATTCCTTTGGTACCGTCTCCGTCGTAAGTACAGAGTCCATCGACTTCAGCAGCTTTCAATTGCGGGCGACAGGCAACATCTCATTGATCGCTCAAAATACCGTCACCAGTACAGAGCAGGGCTTGTTGGGTTTCCTGGGTGTGGTCAGTCAAGCTAGTTCTTCAATTCGTTTGACTGACTCTGGGCTGATTGGAATTCAAATCGATGTCTTGGCCCAAACGACGATCCATGCGAATGCAGACGGCGATGACGATGACGATGTCCATCGTGACTTTGCCCGAGTGAAAACGGTCGGGAGCTCTGAAATCATCGTTTCGGGTACTTCCACGATCAACGCCACCGGCAGTGTGAGGTTGAATGCCGACACAGTGCAAACCGTAACAGCCACAGCTCTGGCCAAACCAACCAGCAACGATGTTGAGCGCGATGCTGCTTTGGCATTGACGAATATCACCAGCAACGCAACCATCACTTTAGGCGATCGCACGACAATCATCACAACACGCAATCTGTCTGTCCTGGCGAACAATACTGTCACTGTCACCACCAACGCCGATGGATCGTTGGTAGGTTCCGCTGGAAAAGGAGGCGTCGTCGCTTTGACAGAGCTGACCGGTAGTACACTGGTGAGCTTGAATGGCGCAACAAATCTGACGGCCAATAACATCACATCACGGGCCAATTCCCGTTCGACCATCAATACAAGCGCTACCAGCACGGTAGGTGGAGCGAAAGCCAACGATGTATCGACCAGCACCGATTTGGCAAATAATGATGCGACGAGCTCAGCAGGTGGCTTGGGGTTGGCTGCCGCTTATGCCCGTACCAAAACCGCGCAAACTACTGAAGTGATTGTGTCGGGAACCGTTTCACTGACTGCTACGCGCGACCTGTTGCTTAACAGCGATGCCTCGACTGCGGCCACGACGAACGCCAATGCAGGCGCTTCCAACAATGGCGGCGACTCGTCCAATGGCGTAGGTGTCGCGATAGCCTTGGATCGATCGACAGGACTGAATCGAGTTTCGCTGGAAAATTCATTGACAGTCCGAGCCCAGTCGATGAATGCTTCAGCCAACTCCACCTCGGGAGACTTGCACAGCACTCGGGCGACTTCGGGAGTCGGAGCTTCGAACTTCGCCGGAGCGGGTGCTTTTGCTTCAAATAAGCTCGACACCCGCACCCGCGCTGAGTTGGCCAGTGAAGCGGTCCTCAATGCGGCTGCTACCAAGCTTCAGTTCTCGGCCAGTAGTCAACCGACTTTGATTGCCGAAGCCACGCCTACCACCACCAGCGATACGACGCCCAAGAAAGGTCGTGGAGCATCGATCGCTCGCAACAAGCTGAACAATGACACATTGGCAACGCTCGCAGACAAATCCGCAGTTGTCGGTGGTGGTGAACTGAACGTTCTTGCCAATTCAACTGAAAACATCACTACGACCTCCACCACGGGCTCAGAGGGGGGGAGCAGTCTAAACGCCGGTGTTGGCATGTCTGTCGTGGATTCTAATACGCTGGCGGTTATCGGTTCGGGGCCAGCTCTGAACGTTTCCGGAGCTGCCAATGTTAAGGCAACCCATGTGGGCAATGTAACCTCCACGGTCGATGGATCTGCCGTAGGGCAGACAGCTGCCCGCGGTGGTTCGTTCGCTTTGAACGATATCGATGCAGTGGTGAGTGCTACGGTGGATCGTGAGTTAACCGCTACGGGTAATATCGACGTGAACTCAAAAGCCTCAGGCAAGGTCGCCGCCAATGCCAAGTCGAGCGTTCAGGGAACTGGCACAACGGACACCACATCCGATCAACAAACAGCGGCCGAACAGGCTGCCGGTGGTTCGGATAAGCAGGCGCCTTCAGCGGACGCATTGGGCAAAGTCAGCGCGGCCGCGGCCACTGCAATTAACCTAGTTGATGTCAAGACGCTCAGTCAGACCAAGAGCGGTGCTCAACTGAACTCAACGGGGCCTGCTGGTACGGCTACATTGAGCTCCTCCAACACAACCGATAGCACCACCAAAGCGGACTCAAGCGCCGTGGGTTCCGGAACCACCACCAATGGTAATACGACCGGTGGCACCGAAAAAGGTCGCGCCGTTTCTGTAGCCATTAATCGCGCTCGTATGAGCAGTGAAGCTTTGGCCGCGGCGAGTTCGACCATCCGTGCGACCAATGGAATTTCGATAGATGCAAATTCAACCGTCAACGAAGACTCACGACGCGAATTCACTGCCGAGGCTATTTCCGGTGCGGGCAGTCGCAAGACAGGTTTGGCTGGTAGCTTCGCACTGAATCGCGTTGATAACGCGACAACTGCGCACGTGAACGGTGCCGCGCTGGACGTGGGGCGAGGCGGCTTAAATATCAGCTCCACCAACACGGCTACCAATACAGCAAAAGCTAGTCCCTCGATACCCGCTACAGGCAGCGAGCGCGGCGTGGGGGCCTCGTTCGCACTGAATATTGCCAACAACGATGCGACGGCACTCGTCGATTCGACTTCATCCATCAAGCACGAAATAGGTGCGACAGGCAACCCGCGTTCGGCGATCTTAGCCACGTCCGATCAAACCGTCGTCACCGAGTCCAAGGGGGGAAGCGGCGCGGAGGATTCTGACAGTAGGCGTACCCTTACGAGTGTCTTTGGCATTCAAGCCGCAAAGAACACGACCACCGCGCAGAACTCAGCCACGACCACCAATCTACAGGGCTCTTTGGAAGTATCAGCAGATCTCACAGCCGACGAATCATTGGTGGCTGAAGGACAATCAACCGGTACAGAGAAGTCACGCGGGTTGGTCGTTGCGTTCGACATGGGCCACAACCAGACACACGCCAATGTCGGTGGTCAGGTAACCACGACTGGTTCAGTAGTGGTGAAATCCAATGCTGAAATTACTCAAACGGTCAACGGCAAAGCGGCAGCCAAAGGTGGCGACATTTCTCCAACCACCGGTGGTGCGGACCAAAGCGTGGACGATGCCAAGAAACTAGCCACCGATCAGGGTGCCACAGACAACGGCGAGTCCAAGAAAGATCTTAAAACGCCCGAAGGTTCGGTCGCGTTCGCAGCCGCCTTGGCTGTAGGGATCTCGAAGAGTTCGACCACGGCCGAACTGACCGATGATGCCCGCGTAACAACCAGCGATTCGATCGCCGTCCTGTCGACCACCCAAATCAACTCGACAGTCACAGCAGACGCGACGGCAGTAACTGTAGATGCCGCACAAGAAGAGGCCACCACGGGTACCGATGAATCGGAGAATCCGGATCCGAACGATGCGCGAGGGCGAGGTGTCGGCGTAGCATTGTCGATGCAGGTGAACAGCGTCGAGACCAGAGCGACAGTCGGTAACTCGGCTCGAGTTCAGGGGAGCAGCTTGACTGTCCAAGCGGGAAGTCCCGCTCAAACTACGAATAGCTTTGTTACAGATTCCGTTTCCGGTGCTGGCGGGGGAAAAGTCGGAACAGCCGGCTCATTTGCAATCGATGTCGTTACCAATACAGTCGATGCACGCATCAAGGCGGCTAATATTGACGTGGATGCTGGGGCCTTGAAAGTCGAGGCAAACAATTCCTCGGACTCGTCCAATACCGCCAAGCCATCAACGAATCCCAGTGGATCGAAACGTGGTCGTGGCGCTTCGGTAGCGATCAATGTGACCCGCAACACCACCCACGCAGAAATCGAAGATAATGCTTTGGTGCGAGATGCGACGGCACTCACACAAGCCGGTGCTGGCAATGTGTCGGTAAAAGCCACTTCTGTCCATAACACTTCAACCATCGCTACCGGCGGTGCTGGGGCTGAGGAAGATACTGGCGAAGCAGCGGTAACGTTTGTCGACGCGCTGGCTCGCGTCGTCAATGACACCAGCGCTCGACTGTCTGGATCTGCAACGGGCCGTAGTCACGCATCAGGCAATGTTACAGTCGCGGCCAACCACCAAGGTTCAACAACGACCACCGCAGAAGGCGACAGTCGCGCCACAAAAACGGCAGTCGGCCTGGTTTTCGGAATGGATTTCGTCGACGACTCAGCCAATGCAGAGATCGCAGGTAATTGGGATGTCGATGGCAATGTAGATATCTCGGCAGACAACTTGGCAACAGCCGCTGGTAGCGCCAAGGCCAGCGCTCGTGGCGGCGAGGCGGACAAGAAAACCAACGGGCTAGGGAAGGGTGAAGTTTCGGTTAAGACCAGCAGCTCGAAAGACGTGCTGCAAAAAGCTGATGGTAACCAGGCCATCGATCAAGACGATCCCGACGCCAAGACGCCAGACGGTTCAATGAGCTTGGCTGGTGCGCTTGCTCTCAACGTTGGTCGATCCACGGCTGCCGCTCAAGTGGCAGGCGGTACGGACGTTCAGGCAGTGGGCTCGATGCATGTTCGTTCCAAATCTCAAGCCAATATCTCAACTGTCGCGGATGCGAGCGCGGTCGCTATACCGGCTGGTGAAAACAACGAAGTGCAGAACGGACAAAACGGTGGTAACAATCAACCACCCACAAAGCCTGATCCGTCGCAGACTGGCGTTGGCGTGGCCATTGCGCTGAATGTTGCCCGAGTCAATTCACAGGCGGTGGTGGACGGCAATGCCCAGATTCGCGCGGCGACTTTAACGGTAGATGCTGGTACAGATGAGACAGGCGAGAATGACCACAACTTTTCAGCACAGTCCATTTCGGGAGCCGGAGTTGACAAAATCGGCTTCGCAGGCGCGCTGACCATTCAATCGATTGAGAACGATTCCCTGGCAGCCATTCGCAACGGAGCCAACGTGCAGCTCGTCGCATCTAGCAATCCGGACCTCACTGCGGTAAATCAAAATCTAACGGTGACTTCGCGGAATGAGACGTCGAGTGTGGCGAAAGCTGATGCCAGTGTGGCTGGCAGTCCCACCACTGGTATTGGACCTTCGATCGTCATCAACGCTTCGCAAAACAGTAGCCAGGCCGAGGTCACGGGCGCCAACTTTGCCGGTCAAGTCCATGATTTTGTGGTCGATGCCAGTGGTGATTACTCAGCCCACACTCGCGCCGAAACAGGCGCGACCTCCAAGCCAACGTTACAAGGCGAAGGCGGTTTGGCAATTAGTCCCGCGTTGGCTGTCGGAGCCCACCGCACCTCCACGTTAGCCAGCGCCGGTCACGACACACAAACCATCGATGTGGATACAACAGGCAAATTCCAAGTTCACGCTACTCACGCCAGCACCAGTATTAGCTCGGCAGAGTCCTTGGTAAACGGTTCTGGTAACGCGGCTATTGGTACTCCCGTAGCGGTCAATATTGCTCGCGATGAAGCGCAGGCGATTGCTGCCGGACAGTTTGATGTTGGCGGTGATGCCAGCGTGTTGGCTCAATCAAATATAGACGCCATCGTAGGCGCACAGGCCACACAAAACGGTTCTCAGGCTGGCAGTGGTGAAGCAAAAACGATTCAAGATCGTGCACAAACTTGGGCGCAGGGTTTTCGTCGCGAGCCTGGCGAACCACGCGAGAAAATCTTGGACCGATTGGAAGATCGACTGACTGAAGTTGGCGACAAGCTGACCGAGCTGAGCGAGGCTGACATGGAAACAACCGGCGTCGCGGCCGCAGGAGCAGCCAATGTAGTGCTCAGCAATACATTGGCTGAAATCAGTGGTACGCTTACGGCAGTTGGCAAGGTCGAAATATTTGCTCAGTCCGACCGAGATGTGACCGCTGTGGCAGATGGTTTGGCGGTGGCGTCTACCAACGAAGATTCTTACGGCGGTGCCATCGCTGTCAATATCGCAGAGCAGACAATTGAGGCACGAGCTCACAGCAACAATGGACTATCCGGACGTGAGGTTTTCGTTCGGGCTGGCGCCGAACAGGGAAATTCGCACACTCTTAAAGCTCGGGCTTTAGCCGGCGGCGGTGCCAAAGATGACGGCGTTGCCGGTTCCATCGCGCTGAACTTCGCGGATGACAAGATCGAAGCTTCGGTCGGCAAGACACCCATCGAGAACGGTCAATTGACCATGCAAGTTACGGCCACCCACGGCATCGACATCGCGGCCAAGAGTAATTTGGAAGTACAAAATGTCGCAGGTGCCGCAGCGGTTGGTATTCAAGCCGATGGCGTAGGAGGCGCGCTGGCGGTCAATTTTATTCGTTCCGCCACCCATGCACTGACTGGCCCGACCACGACCCTGACGACGGGTGGCCCACTGAGCATTGTCGCAGACAGCCAAATCAATCCGACCCTTGGTGACCTAACCGGTGATCCCATTGCACTTGCCTCTGGGGGAGCTGGGGGAGGTGATCAAGCTCGCGCTGGCGCAGCAGCAATCAATATTCTGAACGAAACGACCCGGGCAGAAATCGGGGATGGCAATGTAGTTCACGCCAACACCATCGTTGGCCCGCGGGGTGTACAACTCCCAGGCAGCGTTGAGGTTGCAGCGACTAGCCACACCGAACTCAATACCGGGGCAGGTGCCATCGCTTTGGGATTGAAACTCGGCCGTAGCGTAGGCGTAGCTGTGAATCTTATTGAACAGCAGGTAGCGGCTCAAATTGGTAGCGACGCCACGGTATCCGCCACTGGCAACGTGCAGGTCGACGCATCGGCCGTTGAAGATTACTTCTCAATCGCCGCTGCTCCAGGCTTTGGTGGCTCAGTCAATAAACCGAATTACGGTGGAGCCATCCAAGTCTTATCGCAGATCAACTCTGTCGAATCAAAGATCGGCGATCAGACGACCATCAACGCCGGTGGTAACGTATCTGTAACGACGGACAATAGTGTCAACGTCGATTCAATTGCGGGAGCCATTGCGGGGGCCCAGAATCAATCGATCGGCGGATCGCTGAACATTGTTTCGCTGTTGGATCGGAGCGAAGCCTCCGTGGGTCAATCCGCGACCATCAATACAGCGGGTGCCATCGGCTTGACCGTAGAAGCCACTGGCCAAGAAAGCGTATTGCCCATCTCTGTCGGAGGCAGCGGTGCGGGCTCCAGTGCCGCTGCGGGTTCGATCAACTTTATTCAGGTCGACGAGAACACACTGGCGCACATTGACGACGGCGCCACAGTGAACGCTAAGAACGTAGCCGCGCCTGGTACAACTCGACCAGGCATTCATGTCCACGCACAAAACGATCTGCTTCAGAATAGTGCATCCGGCGTAGTAGCGGGAGCTGGCAAGCGGGGCATCGGCGGTTCGCTGGATGCTGTCGTGATTGACAAAACGACTCGAGCTTATGTCGGCAGTGGCGCCCATCTTGACTCGGATCAAAACATTAGCGTTACCGCAGATTCATCAGAAAATGTACTTTCGGTTGCCGCTTCCGTGGGCGCAGCGGGAAACACCAGCGTCATGGGAGCCTTGGCTGGGTATAGCGTCCATGTTACCACCCAGGCTGTGTTAGGTGACGATCCAACGGACGCTTTGACGCCTACCGTAGCCACAACCGCGCACGCTCGGGGCAGCGTGCTGGTGCAAGCCAACGAACAAAACGAAATGGACTTTATCAGCGGTGGAGCAGGGATTTCGGGAGGTACCGCAGTGGGTGGGGCGGCTTCAGTTGCCTCCATACACAAACGGACGGAAGCTCTCATTGCCGAGCTAGCTGAAGTCAATGCAGATGGACTGGACTCCATACCTGCCGTCTCTGCCAGGAATGGGCAGTTCAGCATTAGCTTCTCCAACGGGTCGTATGATACCGACCGTGTGGCCCCCCCTTCGATCGGTAGCAAAGATCTCGATGGCGATGGAGCCAATGACTTTACAGACGCAGGTATTGCACATCCACGAATCGCTACGGCCAATACAGAGAGCCGTCGCGGAGTGGTCGTTACTGCAACCAATACGGATGATATCGCTCACATCGTCGCCGGTGCAGGTATCGGCGGCGGATTCACCGTTGGGCTTTCGACACCAGCGACGATCCTCCAAGTCGACACGACGGCTGCAATCGGTAATAGTGCCAAGGTGAATTTTAGCAATCAAGCCACGGCAGGCGCACCACAATCGGTGCTGGTCGCGGCCGGCAATGATTTGTCGCAGCTCACGTTGTCTGGTGCACTGGGAGTAGCAGGAGCAGCTGCCATTGCCCCAGCCGCCAACATTGAGTCTTCTAAGATCAATACTACGGCAGCTATTGGAAACGCTGCGATCGTCGCAGCTAAGCAAGACGTGGAAGTGCGTGCCAACACCACTGAAGATTCTTTGATGATCTCAGCTTCAGGCAGCGCCGGCGGAAGCTTTGGCGGTAGTGGCTCTGTGGCCGTGTTCAAAATGGACAATCAAACGCAGGCTTCGATAGGTGCGGGAGCAGACGTAGACGCTGGCGGCAATGTGGTAGTACTCGCCTCCGACAAGAGCGATTTGGACAACATTGCCGGTGCGGCAGGCTTGGGTTTCGGTGGCGGGGTCGGCGTGTCGGTCGGTGTTAACGCAATCCACAAGGATACTCAAGCGTTTATCGCCAATGACGCTCAGGTTGACGCCCAAGCCAATTCCAACAACGTGGACGTGCTATCCGAAGTCGACACCAACCACATCACCACCACTTCGACGCGCGGCGTGATCGTCCAAGCTTACTCCAGCGAAGAGTTGTTGAACGTGGCTGCTGCCGGTGCGGGGGGCTTCGGCGCAGGTGCCGGCAGTCTGAGCGTGAATGTGATCGACTCCGATACCACTGCATTCATCGGAGACAGGGCTCAGATTAACACCACGGTTAGTGGAGCCAACGCAACTCAGTCCGTATACGTGCTGGCCGGAAACGAGCTCAAGGGGCGCTCGATTTCCGGTGGTTTGGCAGTGGGTGCCGGATCGGCCGCAGGTGCGGGGGACATTGGCGTAGTCCGCAACGATACGACCACTTTCGTCGGCGAAGATGCAGTTATAAAAGCCAATAACGATATTGTGGTGCATTCATTAGCGACAGAGGATATATTCAGCTTGGGTGTCAGTGGTGGATTCGCAGCCACTGGCGCCTTCGCGGCAGCAGCCAGCGTGTGGGTAGTGGGTAGCCAATTCGATGCCACTTACTCCGACGACACCACTTCCACGAACGCCCTTCAAAATGGCAGTTCTACCGTAGACCAGCAAGCCATCGGGGGAGCTGGCACCTCACGCAGCGCACTCACATCATCATTGGCAAATTATAGTGGTGTGAACAGCACTCCGGTACTCAATCCCACTCCATCTCAACGATTGGCCCAGCTATTACGCAGCAATCGCACGAGCGTTACCAGCCATGTATCCACGGCATCGCAGCTCACAGCCGACCTATTCGATAGTGACGATGCAACTGGGACCACATCCGCCGTCCACTCTGGAACGGTGCTGAACGCGGGCGACGATATTTCGGTACGAGCCGACTCGGCAATCGATCTGAACACCCTGAGCGGTTCGGCCGCTGGTGCCGCTGCGTTTGCTGCGGGTGCTGCTGTCACTGTCCAACGCACGCAGATGAAAACAGATGCATTGTTCGAGGGCATCGTCGATCGCGCTGACCAAGTACAGGTGCAATCACTCTCCAAAACCGACACAATCGGTCGAGGCTTGTCCGCCAATGGTGCCATTGGGGGAGCCTTGGGCGCCGTGGTTACTTCGATTCGCGATACCAGCTCGACCACAGCGCGAATGGATGGCGACGCCGCCCAACCCGCGGCGATCGAGCAGGCTAGCCAGCTACGAGTTGTCGCCAGATCCACGACCAATCTGGAAGCTACAACTGGTCAGGGAGCCATTGCTGGAGTGGCTGCGATCGGCGTAACCGTTACGAAAGCCGTCGCGGACGGGACAACTGCGGCTACCATCGGTGATCATGTCGAAATCGGCAAATCGATGGGCGAATCGGTCGGCACTTTGTTAGTCGACGCGACGACCAACACACACTCCAAGGCCCAAGGCATCTCGATACAAGCCGGAATCGGCGCAGCCGGGGGATTGAATTTTGCCACAGCCGAATCGACGCCGAACGTGTTCGCCGCCTTGGGCTCCACGACCAACGATTCAAATACTCAAATCAAGGTGGCGGACAGCGTAGACGTCAACGCTGTATCCAACAGTTCATCGGCGGCAGATATGTTTGGATTGCAGTTGGCCGGCGGAGCTGCCTTGGGCTTCTCCAGAGCTAAAGCGGCTTCCTCACCGACGGTTGAAGCGGCCGTTGGCCGAGCCACGACCATTGAAGCCGGAGGAGCAGTGACCATCGACGCATTTCACAACCGGCCCATTGCTATCAATTCGCCAGGCGGAGGCATAGTTGTCACCGAAAGTGCCGCAGTGGCTCGCGCCGAATCAGGCGCCGGTGGGGCCATCGCAGGAAACACGGCTCGTGCCTTGGCCGAAAGCAAACCACGGGTCAGCGCGACGATGAATCTCAATGCTTCGGTCAACACGCCAGGATTGGTGCACTTCGCAGCCGAGACAAACAACAATTTGCAAGCACTGGGCGCTGCTTTGACAGGAGGGCTGGCGAGTGTTGGTGGAGTGCAGACCACGACCACGGTCCAATCGTCTTCCTCAGCCGACGTGATGTTCGGCAGCGCTATTGCGGCTGGTAGCCTAGAGGTCCTGTCGACTTCACTCGATCGCTCCGTTTCGTCTGGTAGCGCGGCCACCGGTGGAGTCATTTCAGGCAACGGCGTCACTTCGACAGCCAGCCTGGTTCCGCAAACCATGTTCATCAGCGGCCAACACGTTGAAATACCCACGAGCGCTGCCAGGATCTCAGGATCGACGATCGATGTGGCTGGAAATATTAGCGTCAAAGCCAACCAGCAATCGGACCTCGATGCTTTCGCCAAAGGTATCACCGTCGGTCTACTATCAGCCGGCAAGTCACAGTCGGACGTAACAGTTAAACCGCTCATCGACAGCCTGGTCACGGGTTCTACGATGACGGCTGGCGGCAATATCATCGTCGAGTCGCGTATGGGGGATGGCTCCAACCCATCCGTCACGGCCATGGATATCGCCGAATCCGATGTCGTGAGAAAAGATGAAGTATCAACGGCTTTTGCCAGGGGTTCGGCTGGCGGGTTGATTGGACTGGTTGGTTCGGAAGCCAACACCGAATTTAAGCCCATTATGGACACCAACGTCCGCCAATCGACGCTAAGTGCGACCAATGTCACGATTCAATCCGAAGGCGATTCATCGGCTGTAGCTATCTCCAGGAACTTCAGCGCCGGATTGGTGGCGTTAGGCAAGGCCAACGCAACTTTGGATATGAAAGATGACGTTTCTGCGGGTGTCAGTGGCACCTCCGAATCCGGCTCAACGACCATCAATGCAGTCAACAACTTCATCTTGCGATCGGAATCGGATCAAGATGGCGACGCCTTTTCGAACACGCGAGCGATTGCTGGATTCCCCACCGGTCGCGCGACAACGACTATTCATGGCGACTTTGATCTAAGAACTGCCGTTGGTGAATTCACCAATGTCAATGCGGGTGGAACGATATTCATCTTGTCGGAGGCCGAAAAAGCCGAGTTTGGCTCGCAGCAATCGACCGATCCCGACGATCCGACAAACTTTTTTGGTCGACCGAACTTTTTCGGAGCCAACGCAAACTCCGATACGGGCGGAATTGCTTCAAACGCATTCGCTACCGCGACAACCTTGTTAGGCTCCAGCGATGTTCCCGCCGTGGCAGTAACCTCGATCGGCGCGTTCTCACGCCTGACCGCCCCTACAGTCGAGTTGAGCGCAGATATACAAAACGTCAATCTCAAGTCGGATGCCAGTGCGCATTCCACCGGATTGACCGTCGATGTTTCTTCAATCTCTACAGGTGAAGTTCACAGCCATGCGCGAGTTACGTTGGGTAGCGATTCTGAGATCGATGCTACTACAGTTAACATGAACGCTCTGGACGGCTCCACCAATAACGGCATACGGGCTGAGGTTGAATCGACGACCGACAAGGACGGTATCGATTTGAATCCTGTCGCTAATGGTACGATTCGCATGGATACCGAGGCCACTATCGATGCTCGTGATCGAGCTCGCATTGCCACGCGCAACCTAAGTGTTTTAGCTGACACCAACGTTTCTCAATTCGATTTGCTTGTCAAAGAAAACGACACCAACAGAGCTGGTAGCGGGGTACGTATTTCGTCATTTGAGCGCGATCGCAGTATCCACTGGAATGCTGACTTGGTGCTCAAAGGTGCAGCATCTCCAACGCTGGTCGTGGAACAGGACAGCGCAGGAAATGCCATCGTGACCATGGCCAACGGAGTTTCTATCCAGGATTCAGATCTGGCAACTGTGGGACCTGTGACGGCATCCACCATCATCGTCAGTCCGATCAACAACACGGCCGGTTATGGGAATGTCCAGTTGAACATACCGCGCCGCGGCGCTCCGGCGGACGACACAGGAGTCATTGACGGCAGCCAAGGCTCAGTCACCATCGAACGCGGCTTCGATGAGGTGAACTTGGTCAATCGCTCCAGCAAACCGATGACTGTCAACAACATCAATGTCTTCAATTTGACGACACCTCTGATTGTGGTTGACGCTCCCGACAGCTCCGTGCTGTCGTTTCCCGTATTCCAAAATTTTGGTGATACACAAGTCAATATCGAGAACTCGATCAAGTCATCTTCGCCGCCGACATTAACCATCAACGGCATAATCAACAATCCGGTTGGCGACACACGGCTCAATGCAGGCGCAATCATCAAAAGCGGTACAGGCAAAGTTGTGACCAATACTGGCGATTTCCGCTCAACCACAGGCAACATCGGCTCCACCGCCAATAGACTTCCGGTGGAGATTGTGCTCAGTGATAACCGTCAAGAGGACTTAGCCGTCCTCTCAGCTGGCTCCATCTCGCTGGACCTTATCGCCAGACAGCGACAAGCCAACGGCTCACCTTCGCCACATCTCGATCTGAGTGGAATCAATGCAACCACCACGAACAACGTCTTATTGCACACGACGGTGATGGAAAACCAATACCCCACGGTTCTGCCGTTGTTGCGTGTCAATGAGATTCAAGAAAGTGATATTTCGCAAGTAGTTGCCTTCTTTGAAGAAGTTGAGCCCATCCATAACTTGGACTTGGGTGCATTGGGAACAGGACAGGCCAATGCAGTTGCTAGCAGTTGGAACCTGGGTGCGGTCAAGGGATCCGCCATCACCGTCGCGCTCGATCCGCTGCAGATCGATGGTCCACTGATGCATCTGCTTAGCCATACCGATGTGGGAGGCAGCAATATCGATGTAACTACCAACGGCAATATCACACTCAGCGAAACAGCTGGCCCCATGCGCATCGGAGCGATTACCACCACGCGTGGCGATGTGACCCTCAACTCGGCTAACTCGATTATTGTCTCGCCGACCGATGCGGCGTTCGACGTATCGGGTTCCGTGGTCAGCTTGAATGCGACCACTGGGATCGGAACGTCGGCAGCACCGCTAGATGTTGACTCGGGCAGTCGGCTTAACGCGTCCGCCGGTGGAGATATATTTTTGGTTGAAACAGCAGGCAATGTCAACGTGGGACAGATTGCAACTACGGCCGGTAACGTAACGCTGACAGCCACTGCAGGTTCCATTCTTGATGCGGACGCGGACGCGGACGCCGATATCGTGGGTAATAGCCTTACGCTCACAGCCAACAATGCCACACTCACGCCGGCCCCGACCATCGGCACAGCCGCAAATGCATTGGAAGTAGACTCGGCTGCGACAGCAGCGGGAAGTGTGCGAGCAATCGGTCGAGGCGGCGTAAATTTAGTCGAAACAGTTGGCGGGATGAGCTTGCTGGAAGCTCGTAGTACGACGGGCAACATTCGTGTCGATGTGCCAGATACCATGTCAGCTGGTAGCGATCTGACGCTCAATGCGGCTCAGATCGTCGCCACCGCAGGCGCAGTACAGTTGAATGCGGGCGATAATCTGGTTTCCACTTCGGGCACTCTCGTACGAGGCACATCGATCGGCATGGTTGCCGATTTCGGCAATGCAGATCCCGGCCTGGGAAGCACCGTCAACTTGGCTGGCACTTTCGTCGGACGCCCCATCACACTGGTAACGGGGGACGACGCGGATCACGTTACTCTCAATCAGACCGGCTTCGAAGGCCAAACAAATCTCTCGCTTGGAGCCGGTTCGGATGTGCTGAATATCGATCGCTTGGCTCCCTTGACAACGACACTTAACGGCGTCCGCGATACTCTGTCAGTCAACCTGGGAAGCGGAGCCCATGATGTTACCGTCAACTCTTCGCCGACCGGCAACTTCATTGGGACAGTCACCGCCGAGCGAGGTTCCGGTACAAATCAATTGACCATTAATGACACGACCAGCAACGATGTAGTCGCTCTAAACGCAGCGCAGACTGCAATTACGCGACCTGGTACGGGCATTTCGGAACTGCTACACTTCGGCAACAACTTTGATCAAGTCAGTGTCAACGCTTCTGCTGGAAACGATGCCCTGGCCATCGACTTGGCAGGTGGCAATCTGAACTTCGCCGGTGGAGTCACTTTCAATGGCGGAAATGGCACGGATCAAGTTGCGATTAACGGCTCCGCTCAGGCCGATACCTTCGAACTTGACGCTACCAGTGCCACTTCGGGAATGGTACGGACACAAGTTGCCAACTCGGCATTCTCGGCACCACTCACGTTGACCAATATCGAACAGGTGGGCATCAATGGGCAGAATCCGACGACCAATCCTGGTGATCGATTGGTTGTGCTGGACAACCTACCTGGAGTACCAACCATTCCGAGCGGTTCGCTGACAACGCCACTGCCAGTGGCCTATGCAAACATCGAGCAAGTGGCCATCGGTTCCGCCCCGGTCGCAGTGAATGATCAAGTTACGCTTGAAGAAGACAGCATAGGCAATTTCAATCTATTTGCCAACGATGTTGGGCTAGCCGATTTGCCGCTGAGCGTAACGATTGTTCAACCCTCACTGGGGACTGTGGTCTATAACAACGGTGGTACGCCGAGTTTGATAGCCGACGATCGATTTGTGTTTACTCCGCCTCCTCAGGTGTCGGGCGCGACTTCGTTCCGGTACACAGTCATCGATTCCAATGGCGACCGATCGACGGCAACGGTTCAGGTTACGATCAACCCCGTGGTTGACGCACCACTTGTTTCAGCAGAAAGCGTCAGCGGTGACGAAGGCCAATCCATACCTCTACGCTTGAAAGCTGTGTTGGCCGATGTGGACGGCTCGGAAACACTGAGTGTCACGCTGAGAGGAGTTCCCTCGATCGCATTTTTACTCGACGGCAAAGGGAATCCCGCCGGTGTAGATCGAGGCGATGGAGTTTGGGAATTGTCGGGCGTCGATCTTGACAACCTGTTCATTGTTGTGCGGGACAACGGCAGCTTCAACCTCACACTAGAAGCGACTTCAACAGAGGCACGAGAGTCTGCGACGCGTTCCGCAAACTTTGTCGTCACCGTTGGCAACGTCGCACCTGAAGCCACTATCATGTCGGCACCAACGGATGCCACTAAAGACTCCACCGTCACCATTCGCATGGCTGCCACTGATCCCAGCGTAATCGACAAGGCGAGTGGTTTTACTTACCGCATCGACTGGGGTGATGACAGCGATATCCAAGTTGTCCAGGGAGAACCAGGTGTGCCTCCAACGGTGGACCACATCTATGCCGCGGACGGAATCTTTACAATCACCATCACAGCTGCCGACAAAGATGGGGCCATCGGACCTTCAACGTCGCACATCATCCGCATCGGACAAATAGGAATCGTTGACGACCCACTCAATCCCGGTCAGACGATGCTGGTGTTGCAGGGAACTGCGGGCGACGACTCGATTCGCATTAAGCGAAAGGGAAACGAAAAACATGGTGAATTATTGGTCTATTGGAATGACGTGCTGTCAGCCAGCTATCCAATACCAACCAGTCGAATTCTCATCAATGCACTCGATGGTGACGACATCATAGAGGTCGAGGAAAACGTCAAGACAAATGCCTGGTTAGTAGGCAGCCTAGGCAACGATACGCTTCAGGGGGGGGCTGGCAACAATGTGCTACTGGGGGGTGAAGGAGACGACAATCTGCAATCACGGCAGGGCCGTGACATACTGTTTGGTGGAATCGGGGCGGACTATTTGTCGGGTGGCAGTGATAACAATATCCTGCTGGCTGGCACTAGCATCTATGACCTCAGTGAGGCTGCTCTGTATGACATTCAGCGTGAATGGCTCGGCAACGACTCAATTCAGGTTCGGATTGATCATTTGAGAGGCATTCGGCCAGGTGGCGTGAATGGTAATAAGTTTTTAATTGGATCTGGCGCGAATCAATCCGCGTTTGACGATGACGCTGTAGACATTTTAGATAATCACCGCACCAAAGATTGGCTGCTGGCAAACACCGACCAAGCGATTTTGGATTTGGTGAATTCGCATAAATACTTGGAGGAGCTTGATGCGCTCGGAGAAGGTCTATTCACTGTCCAAGTCGATATCAAGCCACGTAGAAATAGCATTCTCCTGGACGTTGACGGCAACGGCTTGATTACACCTCTCGACGCACTGCTGATTGTCAACCATCTGAACCGCCTGGAACTCTCCGCGGCTGACCTTCGGTCCGATACTCTGCTCGACGTGACCGGCGATCAATTAGTGACGCCTCTGGATGCATTGCAGGTAATCAATTTTCTGAACGACAATCAACCGGATCAGGTGCAGGGAGAGTCGCGGAATGAGTTCGAGTCCGTTGGTTCCAGCTTGGTGGACTTGGTCGCGTTGGAAACTGAGCGGAAGCGGCGGGGCTTGTAAGGTAGGCATGAAGATCTCACTTTGGCAATTGAACCGATGTGCTATAGTTGACATGTTGCAACTAGAACCCAACGGCAGATTGTCCAATGAACGAATCGGAGATTTTTCTTGCCGCCACTCAAATTGATGATCCACATCTGCGCGAGGTTTTCTTACGTTCAGTCTGCGGCACCAACGTCGCCATGCGGGAAAGAGTAGATCAGCTACTTCGCCAATACACAAATTGGGAGGGAAATATTGAGCGTTTTACGGCTGAATTGCCTGAACGTTTGGTCCAGATTCGGGAAGACAAATCGATTCATGTCGCTAGTGGCAAATTCAATTTGACTGAGCCTAATTTTCCTGCGGGATTCCGTTTTCAGCATTACTGCATCGAGAAATGCTTGGGGGTTGGCGGAATGGGGGAAGTCTATTTGGCTCGCGACGAACGGCTGAATCGCCATGTGGCCTTGAAGGTCCTGCCGATCGACCGCATGGATGATACGACCTGGGTGCATCGCTTTGAAGTTGAGGCTCAGTCGATCAGCGCGCTGAACCATCCCAATGTGATGACGATTTTCGAAATTGGCAAGCACAATGACTTCGTCTACATGGTTACGGAATACATCAATGGAAAATCATTGCGTCAAGTCGTCGGTGATCGACAACTGGACCTTTCTAGTGTGTTGCAGTACGTCATTGACGTTGCGACCGGGCTGGTCGCGGCCCATGATGCGGGCATCATCCATCGCGACCTGAAGCCTGAGAACATCATGGTCCGCACAGATGGGTTAGTAAAGGTACTAGATTTTGGGCTGGCCAAACGACTGGAAGGCACATCAGGCACCGCCCTTGGCAGTGAAACGCCGAACAACTCGACCGATCCGGCACTGTTGCTCGGGACTGTGCGGTACATGTCACCTGAACAAGTCCGCAAGCAGCCGCTCGATTACCGCTCAGACATTTTCAGCTTGGGAGTTATTCTGTACGAGCTGTTGCTAGGAAAACTCCCGTTTGCTTCGTCCAATGACGCCGACGTCCTGGCCTCCATTCTGCGAAGCGATCCCAGTGATCTTCAGAACATCACACCAGCCGAACTTCGACGCTTGGTAGACGTGATGTTGCGAAAGGATCGCGACCTTCGATTGCTGACGGCCCGCGAAGTCATTGTGGAACTCAAATTGATTTTGGAATCTCTGCGAGCACGGTCGCAGACGGTCGACAATTCACCCTCCGATTCCATTGTAGAGTCGGGTTTCGAAGTTCCGGAGGTTTTTTACGCGCGGAGTGGCGATGTCAATATTGCGTATCAGGTACTTGGCAAGGGTGACATCGATATCGTTTTTGTCATGGGCTGGGTCTCGCATTTAGAGTGGTTTTGGAAAGAGCCCTCGTTTGCCACATTTTTGAGGCGACTCGCATCGTTCTCGCGGCTGATTCTATTTGACAAGCGTGGAACGGGATTGTCAGACAAAGTGCCAACCGACCAGCTACCCACACTGGAACAGCGCATGGACGACGTGCGCGCGGTGATGAACGCAGTAGGCTCCGAACGCGCGGTATTGTGCGGAGTGTCGGAAGGTGGACCAATGTGTTCGTTGTTCGCTGCCACCTATCCCGAGAAGACAACCGCCTTGATCATGATCGGTTCTTACGCCAGGCGTATTCGGGCAGACGACTATCCCTGGGGACCTACCGCAGAACAACACTTGTCTTTTTTAGAGTCGATTCAGCAGCAATGGGGCGGACCGGTGGGAATCGAAGTACGCGCGCCCAGCAGGGCCAATGATTCGAGCTTTCGAAATTGGTGGGCCACCTATTTGCGCATGGGAGCCAGCCCTGGAGCCGCCTTGACGTTGACCCGAATGAACTCCCAAATCGATATTCGCCCAATCCTGAGAACGATCCAAGTGCCAACCTTGGTAGTCCATCGCTCAGGTGACCAGTGCCTGCGCGTCGAAGAAGGACGCTATTTGGCAGACAACATTCCTGGTGCAATGTTCGTGGAACTTCCTGGGAATGATCATCTGCCGTTTGTGGGAGACCAAGAACAAATAACTCAACCGATCGAACAGTTTCTCACCGGTGTCACACACGATAGCCACGTCAAGCGAATTCTGGCCACTGTGCTTTGGGCTGAGTTTTCGGGTGAACAGAATGCACACTCGCAGCAGCGTGTTGGCACAGCATTGGCACATGCGGCCCGCGAATTAGCTCTCTTCCGCGGCAAGGATTACTCCAACCTTTCCGGATCGGCAACGCAGGTGCTGGGGACCTTCGACGGCCCTGCGCGAGCAATCCGCTCGGCAGTTACCATGAAAGCCTCAGCAGAACGACTGGGCGTGTCGGTCAGGGTGGGATTACACACGGGTGAATGCGACGAAGCCGATCACCACATCCATGGCCCTGCAATGGACTCCGCCAAATGGATTATGACTCATGCGTCGGTCGGTCAAATCCTAGTATCCAGCACAGTCAAGGATTTGGTGGCTGGAGCTGAGCTCAAGTTTTCAAAGTTTGACCCACACATCGCACCCAAAGCTGGCGGACATCCTGCTCAGCTGTTCGAAGTAATGTGATGATCATTTTCCGCCATCCCGTCACTCTTGCATACTGTTGATTTAGTCGAAAACCCAACCGCCACAGTGAGCCGCGGGCCGTAAAGCACCGGGCTGTGAGGGCCACCAGTGCGCGTCGTCCGGCCGTTCACGCGTCGCGACTCAAGACGTCAACAGCCCACTAGCGCCGTTCCGAGAACGAGTCAATTTATTCGCGGGCGTGTCCTAATCCAACAACGCTACCCGTCGCCAGAATCGCTGCCAATTTCAGCTCGACGCACTATCGACTGCAGCTGCTAACAGTGAGGCGGCCTCTTCGAAAAACTGTTCGAGTTCCAGACTCTTGCTCTTCCGCGCTTCATACTGAGCCTTGGCAGACTCAAAGTCCGCCTGTGCTTGCTGTCGATGCTTAAGATGCGAGTGGGCTATTGAAAGCAGTATGGTATCGTACTCATCTGTAGTTTCGAAGGTCTGTGAGCGTTTGAGAGCCAGCACGGCATCTGCATAGCGTCCCGCTCGCAGGTAAGCCAGCCCGAGTGTGTTCCAGTAGGCACCATTCAGCGCATCCAGCTGCGACGCCCGTTCGGCAAGCTCAATTGCCTGGGAAGGCAGCCGCGCTTGAGCATCATCCGAGATGACGGATAACCAAGCCACCGAGTTTAAAAGCATTGGATCTGTGGGACACAGCTGCGCACTGCGTTCCAACAATTGCTGCGATACTTTTCGCCATTGATTGAGTTTCTCTGTGGGTAGCTGCGTTGCGAACCGAGTCGCTAAATCTTGTTTGTATTGTTGGAGAATCTCGATAGCGATAAGCGTATCGTGGGTGGTTTCGAAAGCATCGGGAAACACCATCACCAATTCTCCGGCCGCCAAGTAGTTCTGGTGCTGCACCAAAAATTCTAGCAACGATGTTTCTGATGTTTCGCTCTTGACAAATACGTTCCCCAAAATATTCCGCACACGTTGCCGCTGAACAGTGGCCAATTCGCTTGGAGCATCGATCGACTTGAGCGCTAACTCCAATTGTTCAAGTGTCATGCGAACGCTCTTGTGCTGCGGTGGATAGTTGGTCTCGAAAATCGCAAGCGCTTTTTTGAAGGCCTCAACGGCCGGCTGGGATTTTTCTGAAGCCATCAAAGCGCGCCCTAGCGCTTCGTATCCCCAGCCCGATTCGGGGTGCGTACTACCGTGTAACAACACATGCAGTTCGATGGCCCTTTGAGCCAGGGGCAAACTCTCTGCCGGCTTGCCTTGGCGGGTCTTGGATTGTGCCATGTCATGGACTATGTTTGCCAATTCCGGCGGAGTCGTATCGATGGATTGCGCTAATTCCATCGCTTCCGCTGCAACTGTGTCCGCTGCGGCAAATTGCAGATCGTAAATCAAAGCATGCTGCAAACACCACAAGGCCTGCACGGCTTCGCGCGACTTGCTGTGCTGATGAATCTCGGCAGCTCGTTGAGCATATACAACTGCCTGGTCATACTTACCAAGCGCTGCATAATTCCAAGCCAAGTCGACCAGGTCCTGGGCAAGCTGTGGTGGTTTTCCGTTATTCCGCTCATGATAATTCAGGGCCCAGTGCAAATGATGCAGCGCGCGATCTGGCGAGCCCAAGCGACGATACGCATTCCCAATCGTCGTGCGGAGTGTGACGGCAACATCCGGCTGATCCGCGAGTTGCCGGAAAACGTTTTCCGAGAGGTCATCGAGCAATTGGCGGACGGTATAACCAGAACCCTTGGTCTGATCTGGATTGGCGGAAGCGACGAGCTGCAGCAAGACATCGCTGACTGTTTGGGCTCGGCTTGCTTCCAGACGGGCTTTTGTCTCATTGTCCCTGGCAATCTGCAGTGCACTCTCTATCTCACGCTTTTGCGCAGAGATCGTGAAATTGTAGAATGTCATTCCAATCAGAAATAGCAACGGCAATAGCGCTAGGCTGATACTCGTGCTCGGGTTACGCAAGGCGAATTTGACGAACCGTTGAGTGAGGCCGGGACGACTGGCGAAAATTGGACGTTGATCCAGGAAACGCTGCAGGTCATCGGCCATGTCTGCCGCTGTCGGGTAACGGAAGTCGCGATCTTTGGCAGTGGCCTTCAGCAAGATGGTTTGCAAATCGCGTGGAATGCGACAGCCGGAGCGAGTAAAGCGGGCTTCCACTTCGATGACGTTTCGCAGAATTTCCATCCGCCCGTTACCTGGCACCATGGGCTGGCGGGTGAGTAATTCGTAGAGCGTAGCACCTAGGGCATAGATATCGGTCCGTTGATCGATCAGAGTTGATCCACCAATCGTCTGCTCCGGGCTCATGTAACGCAGTGTACCCACGAAATCACCTGAGAGAGTCAACGTACCTTGATCGTCGATCTGTGCCAAACCAAAATCGGTAATCCAGATCTTGCCATTCTCATCCAGCAACAAATTCGATGGCTTAACGTCACGGTGGATGACCCCTAACTCGTGTGCGTGCTGCAGCGCCTGAGCAATAGCTACGGTTATTTCAACAGCTCCACGCACATCCATGCTCTCCTGCGTTTGGATAAATTCCTGCAGCGATCGGCCAGCAATATATTGCATGGCGTAATAGTGCACGCCCTGTTCGCAGCCGGTACCATAGATCGCAACTATGTTGGGATGTTGAAGAATGGACGCCGAATGGGTCTCAATGCGAAAGCGTTCCAGACATTTGCGATCTAAACTGGCAGCTAACGGCAAAATCTTCAGTGCCACAATTCTATCCAGCGAACTCTGTCGCGCTCGATAGACGACGCCCATTCCACCGCGGCCAATCTCCTCCAAAATCTCAAACTCACCAATGCGATTCGGAAGCACTGTTGCGGCACTTGACCCCAGCTCACTCCAACAATGAACTAACTTGAGTGAATGCAATACTTCTCGAACAATATCCTCGTTGCCAGGTAAGCGGCGAGCGTAAGTCTCAATGTCCACTTCCTCGCCAGATCCAGCGCGCAGACTGTACTCATCTATGATCGCGGCTAACTGGTCAGCTCGTGAGTTATCAGCGACGGATGAATTGAGATGGCTATGAGACATAAGTGGATGTAACTCAACAAGTTGAACCTATCTCAGTGCATGCTATGCTAGGTAATCGAGCAATCCCAGTCGCTTGGTGATCGCACGCAGTCTCAACAATGCCCGTCCAAACCGCTGCCGAACCGTGGTTTCTTCCATTTCCATCAACACGGCAATGTCTGAATAGGGTCGTCCTTCGAAGTGCCGCATCAGAAGCACCTCGCGATCCGTTTCGCTCAACTCTGCCAATGCCAGCTCGAGTTTTAATTTGAGCTCCTGTACATGTTGGTGCTTGCTGGGAGACGACACCGAAGCCACAAACGCGTCAGCTAAAACCCCCGAGGAAAAATCTCGACAATCGGTCTCACGATCAAGCGTACGCTTGGCGGAATTAAAGTGCTCGCGGTAGGCATCGATCAATTGCTGCTGCGCAGTCTTCAGTAACCAGATTCTCACCGGGAAAGCCGGTCGGCTGCGAAATGCTGGGTACTGTTGGAAGGCCGCCAGCCCAGTTTCTTGAACCAAATCTTGCACATCCAGCCGACGCGCCAATTTGCCTCGAATCCGACGCGAGAAGTAGGCAGAAATCTCCGTTCGACATTCCGCAAAGTGAAGTTCGAACTCTTCGCGGAAACCATCAAGGCCGGTTTCAGTGCTGAACGATGCTTGATTCGGTCTCACGTCAGTGGCAAGCCTGTCTGGGTTTTCCAAATGTCAGCTGTGAATGCATGATGCGTGGAGTCGATCTTATTGAATTGAGTTTATCACATGTTTTGGGCGTGTTACTGGGAACTTCTAAAAAATGAGAGAATCGCCGTCACACTGCAGTTCTAGCTGCGAGATCAATTATTAGACAAATTCAGTTTAGGCTTTGTCAAACCTAAGAATTGGGGTACAGCGCGGGTCGGGAAGAGGTGTCGGACACCAAAAGTGCGAAGCACCCGCAGGGCCGTTGCGGCTTTTGGTGTCCGACACCTTTTCCCAGACCACCCCACTGTTCAACGTTGACAAAGCACTAGTCCTAAATCATCAAACGGGGGAGATACACCTTTTGTCTTTGCGACTAAGTACAGGAGTCTGCTCAACAACCCATTCTGATGAATCGAACCATGCGGGCGAGATCGTTATGTTGCTCCAAGCCATTGAAAGCCATTCGGATACGAATTCCCATGCGGTCCAGGATTCGTCCCAGCAGCTCTTCGAACTTATCTACAGTGAGCTCTATCGTTTGGCGCAGGACCGGCTTCGTCATGAATCGCCTAGTCATACACTTCAGCCAACAGCACTGGTACATGAAGTCTACCTGCGACTAGTCTCCCCCGATGTAGCCCGCAGTTGGGATGGCCAGGGGCATTTCTTTTCGGCAGCTGCGCGAGCCATGCGTCAAATCCTTATCGATAACGCTCGTCGCAAGCGAGCGAAGAAGCGATTGCCACTCGGCAAACGTATGGAAATTGCCGACGATTCGACCGCTTACGCCTTCGATGACACCGAGTTGTTAGAGTTGCACGAGGCACTAACAGAACTTGAGCGAATAGAACCTATCAAAGCGCGATTGGTGGAATTGCGGTTCTTCGCAGGCATGGAAATAGAACAGATCTGTAGTGTACTCCACATTTCGCGGGCGACCGCGCATCGCTACTGGACGCATGCCCGCGCCTGGCTGTTTCTCCGCGTGACCGGACAAGATTTCTGCGCTCGCAATGAATAACAACCAGTTCCTCGCTGGGTTGGCTTTCCTCCGAAAACGCGCAGGCCAGCCTCTCACTGGCTTGCGCGTCGAGCTGATATTGGAACCCAAATAGCACTGCCCAACTCACGAAGGCTATGCGACCGAGAAATTGAGCCCACGCAATCGGGTCTTGCCATTGCTGACGAGTATATCAAGCACGTCGGTCGAAATAGGCTGATATTCATCTGAACCAACCAGCCGAATTTGATAGTCGCCGGTCTCAGCAAACGAACTGAAGCGATAGTTGCCACTGCGGTCCGTAGTGGTCGTGTCGATTACTTCACCCGCGTCGTTGAGCAGTTCGACCGTTGCCCCTTCAACGCCCACGGTGCGCCCGCGCTGCGGGGACTGGCGATTGGTGGTGCCGCCGCCGACTGCCGACTTGGTGACTTGACCACTCACCTCCGCAACCATGAAGAACACATTATCTTGAAGTCCTTCAACCGAAGTATTGCGCTCGATGATGTCCCCCAGCGTGGTTTGCTGAAGCTGTCTGAGCTGGCTACCACGGTACACATTTTCATACCAGAAGCGGTCGCCGTCGCGCAGCCTTTCAAACTGGTCGACGATGATCGTTTGAGTCAGTTCCCCAACCGAGGAGCCGCGGAGATGATCCTCGGCCAACAGACCGACCCACAAATCGATATTGTTGACGTCTCCATACAGCGATTCCAGCTTGCCTTGCAATTCCACATCGCTGGTAATCTCAGCAAACGAATCGACTGCATCCAGTCCGTAGGCTTGGCGGGTCGAGTTATAATCGGCCAGCCCATGCTCGCGACCACGTTGGATATTCAGCGCGGCCAAATCGAGTCCGCCCGAACCGGGGGCGCCAAACAGTAGGTTCCTAAGGCTATCGACTACCTCCAAATCGACTTCTTGCGCCTGAGTCGAGGCTTCATATTTTAACAACGAATCGATTCCAGTCTCTTCCAACAGCTGGGGATTGTGGAACGCTTCGGCCAATGAGATTCCATCGCGAACTTCTCGGCCGTCGTTGTCGAAAAACTCAACCTCATCGTTGAGCGTACTGTGTCCAAAGCGGTAGGCGGCAGTTGAAAATTCGTTGGCGATCGTTGGATCAACCGTGGCATCGTAGCCTGTGTACGAAGACATGGCGCGAGTTCCGAGCAACGCTGGAAGAAATTCGTTGTACGTAATGGCTTGGATCTCGGCGATCACAATTCCACGGGCTTGTTGGTAGATCTGTTCGTCGGTGAGCGAGGAATCATTAGTTGAAATTTCGTCGGCCAACCGATTGTGTTCGCGTACGAACAAGGCCTGCAGGGCTGTCAAGGAAATGTTCTCATCGGCGCGAATGTCTCCAGCCATCACGTTGCCATCAGCATCCGTGGGCAATAACCCGTCATCGGTCATCAGCAATCTGCCCCCCTCGAAGGATCGCAGACTATTGGCCGTTTCCGTGTCGCTTCCGTAGACTTGTGACCCATCTACGAAAGCAGTGACGTCACTAACTTGTTGTCGCGGATTATCTGCCGATGTACCCGTGTCTGCGTCGAACTGAGAGCGAACCAGCGGAATGCTCACTGTGCCGCTGGAAGTGGGATCGAACTGCGGATCACCGACTGGCACTTCAATATCAAACGACTCGACATCCTCGACCTGGTTCTGCGTTAGGTCGATGTCGTGATCGAGGAATTGCCCCCATACGTAAATAAAGGCTGACAAGCCACGGTCACTACGAGTCCCTTCGAGATCGGCGTCGGAAAGCACGTTGCTAATTTCGCGAGCGCTTGGTCGGTCATCCCCGGCCGGAGTCGAAATGCCATCGCCATAGTCGGCATCAGCTATCCGCAGCAAGGCTTCGCCGGTGCTCCCCAATTCAGTGTTGGAAAGGTTGTTGTTCGTGCCATCGATCGACCGAACCTCAACCGGCGTACTGGGAGGATTGTCCCTGACTGGTGGATCTTGCCGACCGCTGCGCTGGTCTCCGCGATTGAGCCGATTGACAACCAACATGACATCCAAAGGAGAAAGCTGGCCATCGTCGTTGACATCAACGAAATGGAGCCTATCCGTGTCAGCCGCTTGATTCATCGAATTGACAATCGTGAGCACGTCAACGGGCGATACTAGGCCGTCGTCATTGACATCTTCAGGATCAAAACGATTTTGATGTAAAGGCTGAAAATCAGCCGCCAACAACTGCCGCGACTCCAACGTCTCCGCCCGCAGGCGTCTGGCAAACAGGCTACGGGCGGCGTTTTTTAAAGCACTGCGTTGGCGTCTCCGACGGAGACTACGAATGAACAAACGGACCGATTGCTTGGTGGAATCAAAAAGCGACATGTTATGCCCCTCGCGTCAGAGAAGAGAAGTGCGGGGATTGGTTTTCTACGGCGATGACGAGGTTATTTAAATGATCAACTCACGCGTTGATCACGCATCGCCTGAATGCCCCTTAGTCTCAATAGGACTGAAACAGACGCACTTCGTCACGCGGTGACTTGCACAAAACGATTTTTCTCCTCCCAGGCCTGTCAGTCCGCCTCACCGCTAGACCGTTTAACCCGGATTGTTAACGACAAACGCGCGGAGCAACCAGCCAGTCATTGCCTTAGCACGGATGGCAAAGCCGGGGCACGGATGACCTGGGTGCCAGTCCAGCACGATCGCGTGCAAGTACCCGAATTCCCGGCAAGCTCAATTACCTCTCAAGATGACAGTCCCCTAAGGAACATCTCGGAGAGTTGGAATTCCTTCGGTCAGGGCTCGTTTCATAGCTCGCAGGGTTTCGTCGCTGACATGGTGCTCCATCCCTTCGCTGTCAACGGTCGCCGTTGTCTCGCTGACTCCCAAGTACCGCAAGAATGCTTTGACGATCTCGTGGCGCTGCCGAGCTTTGGCGGCCATGCGTTTGCCTTTGGCGGTTAGGGAAATAGGCTGATAAGGCGCGGTGGTAACCAAGCCGTCGCGTTGCATTCGCGCCACCGTATTGTTGACCGTGGCATGAGTGACTTGAAAATGCGCCACCAAGTCCATTGAACGGCATACGCCTTGAGCGGCAATGGCGTCGGCGATTGCCTCCACGTAGTCCTCAGCCACTTCACTTGCATGATCGGACCGTGTTCGTTGATGAGACTTCGAAGGCAATTTCCTCGTCCTTTGTACGCCAGGATAGCTATTACCCGTACCGCAGTGGATTGAGTTTCAACTAGACAGTTAGTTTATCACGCCAAGAAATCTTCGTGAACCCACTTGTCAAATCTCGCCAAGTCACCTACCCTAAGCACAAGTTAGCCTGGACTAACTTTTGAACCTTAACTAAGGTTTAGACACAGCAGCCAACATTAAGAGCGGGCTGCATTATTTTTTTTCACTAAAGTTAGCCTCAGCTAAGTTTAATATTTTAACCTGTGAGTAAGAGGGAGCTAGCGTCGTGCCACTTTGCGTACAAAGAACATCCCAACCGGTGCCGAGGTGGTTGCGACCAAAGGACCGTCGACGTGCATTTACGCTGGTCGAGCTGTTGGTGGTCATCGCTATTATCGGCCTCTTGGTTGGCTTGTTGCTACCAGCTGTCCAAACCGCTCGCGAATCGGCACGGCGTATGTCGTGCAGCAACAATCTGCGGCAAATCGGATTGGCGACCCATAATCATCACGCTGCCTTCAATCGCTTTCCACCCGGTTACATATCCTACCCAACCAACAATGGCATTGCTCCGCCAGCCGTGCGAATGGATCCGATAACCTGGGATGCCGGTTCAGGCTGGGGCTGGGGAGCCAGCCTGCTGCCGTACGCGGAAGGAAATGCGATCTACAACAGCCTCAATATCAAACTACCCATATGGGCGCCGCAACATGAAGCACTTATCTCAGCCAAAATTCCCATGTACCTCTGCCCCAGTGCCAGCGGCGGCGACGAACCATTTAACCTGACCGATCGACCTGGCAGGCCTCTGCAAATCGATGGCCGGCCGATACGCGTCGCTCGTAGCCACTACGTTGCCAACCACGGACAGGAGAGTTGTTGGGGCGAATGCGGTTCGATGACCACCGGCCTGGTGTTCACCAATATCTACACCTCGACAACCAAAACCATTGTCATTGACGGTGACGTCAGCCGAGTAGCCGATGGTCCGTTCTTTCGCAACTCGAAGACGCGCATGAGCGATATCACCGACGGCACGACCAACACGATCTTTTTCGGAGAACACAGCTCGGCACTCAGCGAGAAGACATGGGTCGGCGTGGTTCCCGGCGCCTTTACACATCCCAAGCTCTTGTCACCCGAGAACGGCTCGGACGCGGCGGCCACCTTGACGCTGGTGCATGCCGGTCCTTCCGGTGGTGAACTTGATATTACCGGATATCCCATCATCCACCCAGTCAACTTTCCGACCTACCATGTCGGCCAAATGTTCGCCGAGCACCTGGGCGGAGGGAATATAGCCCTGGGAGATGGTTCCGTTCGCTTCGTCAGCAACTCGGTCGATTTGCTCCTGTGGGCCGAGCTATCGAGCATGGATGAGGGAGAAGTTATCAGTTGGGAGAAACTCGAATGACCCTACCGAAACGATCAAGCGAAAAACCTCAACCCTCGTGGCTACAAGTGATTGGTGCGATCTTGCTTGTGTCCCTGCTCGGGTTTTGGTTCTGGCCGCGACGGCCAATCCCCTTGAGCGATCGAGGCTATGACTTCGTGATCTCCCTGTACCGCGTCTGCAATCAGCGCGATTTAGCAGGACTGGTCAAAGTTGAAACGCTGTTATCCGAAACTCGCGACGAAATGGATTCACGCGACGAGTCGTTACAAGTGATCGAGCGCATTATCGCGCACGCCAAATCGAAGCGTTGGGACCGCGCGTCCAGCGATTGCAGGTTGGCATTGGAGGACCAAGTGAAACGTTAGGCAGCGAGCCACATCTTTAAATCTGGTAGCGATTGTGACAAAATGAATCGAAAACAGATCTCTTGTTCCATGGAACGGTTTTGCGTTTAAACCGCAGCCATAGGTTTACTCCCCAACCTCCCCTGTGGCGTCTGATCGATCCTCCTTAACTAGAAAAGTCAAAGAAACAATGAACACAGAATTTGCATACCGAAAACTGTTCGCGGTTCTTACTCTAGCGGTCGTTTGTGCGTCGGGCACATTGGGCCGGTCCCAAACCAACGCCGATCGAGAAGTCATAGTTCGCCAAGGCATCGAGTACTTACGGCAACGTGGCCAACAGGATGATGGCGCTTTCAGCCCCAAGATCGGTATTGGCGTTACCGCGCTGGCAGCCACTGCGTTGATTCAAAACGACGTTCCACTCAACGATCCGATGCTCTCCAAGGCGGTTGCGCTCGTAGCCAATTCCGCGCAACCCGACGGTGGACTGTACGCTCCCAATTCGCGCCTGAAAATGTATGAAACATGCGTGGCGGTCTTGTGCTTAGAGGCCGCCAACAAAGATGGCCAATACGACGCACTCCTGTCCAACGCGGCAAAGTTCCTCCGTGGAGAACAATTTGACGAAGCGGACGGTATCGACCCGTCCAATCTGGAGTATGGCGGCGCGGGTTACGGCGGCAAGTCACGGCCCGACCTATCGAACACAGCTTTCATGGTCGAGGCGCTCAGTAGCCTAAAAGACGGTGAAAATGACGAAGCCATTGCCAAAGCGTTAACGTTTATTTCGCGCTGCCAGAATCTTGAATCGCAATACAACAACAGCGCCGAAGCCGCCAAAATCAACGATGGGGGTTTCTACTATACCGTCTCTGAAGGCGGCGTCTCTGCGGCAGGAGACACACCCGCCGGTGGCTTGCGCAGTTATGGTTCAATGACCTACGCCGGTCTGAAGAGCATGATCTACGCCGGTCTCACACCCGACGACCCACGCGTCAAGGCCGCGCTGACGTGGATCAGAAAGCACTATACGTTGGAAAACAATCCTGGTTTAGGAGATGCAGGACTGTACTATTACTATCACCTGTTTGCGAAAGCTCTCGATTCCGCAGAACTAACCAACTTCACCGATGAGGCGGGTGAAAAACATGACTGGCGGGCTGAGTTGACTGAGCACTTAGGGCAGCTACAAGCCGCCGATGGGTCTTGGACCAATTCGAACTCCAAATGGATGGAGAGCGATCCAAACTTGGCTACTGTGTTCAGCCTGCTTGCACTTAGTCATTGCAAGACAAATTAGTCGCTGTGCAGAATCGAGACCACAGCTCGGTTATCGCCACCACCGATGCGGCGAATCACCCTAGAATCGACGGAAATATCAGTTCGACGCGCCAACGAGTGAGTCGACTATTCGATCGTGGGCTTTCTCCCAGCGGATAAGCTGCAATGTAAACACTCGATTGGGATGTTCACAGAACGAGTACCGCTATTTTCTTGTCAACATTTTCTTGTCGAGACACGAAATCGTGGACAAGAAGATGAAGTGTATTTCGACGAATTTCTGACACTAATCAGTGAACACCACCGCTAGTTTTTGTAGATGGAGCGAAGTCCACCTAGAACTTCTGCGTTTGTCTTTGCGACCTCTGCGTTAACAGTGGCGATCAGCGAGAAGAGTCGAAATACTTGGCGAATTCCGCTACGCCGAATCAAGTTTACGATAAAGATTTAGCCGCCGCGGACTCGACGTTGGGGAGGGTATTGAGCGCTGCGATGAGCTGGCTGGCATCGAAACCCTCGCGCGGTTGGTAGCTATACACTAACTCCAGCGCACCGCCGCGACGGGCGGTTTCGGCGGAGATGAGTTGATACGACTCGGTCATCCGCTCCAATTCGGCTTCCAAACCATCGCTGGCGTGCAAGCCGACTTTCAAAGTCAGTCGCCATGGATCGGCGGCTTGGGACTTCACTGCGTCCTGGCTCGCCGAGGTCGAATTGAAATGAGAGGCCAAGCCTACAGTGACTAAACCGATGGCGGTGACCCAGTACTGTCCGGCACCGATGGCCATGCCGACCACGACAGCCGCTAAGACAAAAGCGACGTCGCGGGTGGCAGGCACCGCCGTGCGAAAACGAACGATGGACAGCGCACCGACCAAGCTGAAAGCCCGGGCGATGTTGTCACCGATGATCTGGGTGGCCATGGCGATTAAAATACACATCAGCACCAAGGTCAACGTCAGCGTATCGGGCGTGCCTGAGGGTAATTTGCGGCGCGCCAAAAACGCGACAATCCAGCCACATAACCAGGCCAGCAAAAGGCGCATGGCCAAAGTCGTGACCGTGGATTGCAGCTCAGGTGAAGTCGTCATCAACCAATCAGGCATCGGTCAATCGCTCCCATGAGTCCACTACCAATGAGTCCACTACCCTTGACTGCCGTGCGATACTTGGAGAATCCATTGGCGGGAAGCGCAAACTGTTGAAGCAATTCCTTGAACAATACCGGCATATGGTTGTGAAACTTGAGTTCCAGAATTTGTACCGGTGAAACGTCTTGTCGCGGTAGGTTGTCAGACTGACTATTAACCAGTGAGTCGTCCCAACCCGAGACCTGGCTAGCTTGTAACTGGCTATCGATCGTCAGCCGCAAATTCTCTCCCTCCAGCGTCGACGTTCTCGCAAATCGACGATAGTGAACTTGAATGGCAGGCCGCAGACCGCGATCTGCAACCCGCTGAGCAAACCAGTCCCCACACCAGGGCAAATTCTCGCAGGTGGAAGGTTTCGACAGTCGTTCAAAAACTTCGTTCCCGGGAACTGCCGTACGGTTCTTGCGCACGACTTCCTTCTTTTTGCGTTTGCATTCCAACCACAAAGTTTCCTCGTGGCTGTACCTGCGAATGCGGTGCTTAGTGGAACCAACGACACCGGTGCGGTGGTAGAGGTCCCAGTGGTGTGTGTCGAGATACAGCGTATGCACGTCGTAACTATCGACGAGTGTTTCGCAGCAATGCGGATCGACCCCCAATTTCTCACGCGCCCACTCTTTAACGCTTTGAGCGAGCGGTTCGTCAAGCAAGTACTTCAACTCGATGCGTTTATCTGGGCTTGGATTTGAACTCATTCTTTGCTCTCCGCAGCGGTGACCTTTAGTAGATAAGCACGACGACCTTCCACAAACTCGCGGAGGTTCATACTTCCATGACCTCCACGCGGGCCGGCCTCTGGCTGGGCTGCAGGCTGCGGCTCGGAACTTGTGGCGGCGACAAAGGCGTCGTAGCTTCCAAGTCTACGGGTCTCGATTCGAATGCCCTCGTCAATTAGGGCCGCCTGCCGAGCGACAAACGGTCCAATTTCATTCCAGTCCAAGGCCGTCTCAGCGAGCTTACGCACGTTGGCCAAGTATTGGGCACGGTACTTGGGAACCGCTAAGATTTTGCTCCGCAGTGGTTTACTCGAATCATCCAAACCAATGAGCGGATCCAGTTCAAGCGGTGATTGCTGAGCTATGCCGCGATCTCGTCCGGCATCTCTTCCGGCATCTCTTCCGGCATCTCGTCCGGCATCTCGATCACCACCTCTGGGACCCTGCTCACCCTGAGGTCGATCTACTTGTCCATCTGCTGGTGGACCGGGAGGACCGAAACCTCCGCCCTCTGGCCTTTCACCGGGGCCACCGGGACCTCGACCACCGGGACCTCGACCACCGGGCCCACGACCACCCGGTCCACCGGCTCCGCGAAAGGCCTCGTTCATATCATGCGGAATGAAGTGGAACTTATCTTTGTCGTCTAAGTAAATGCTATAGTCACTGGCCCGAATCCAGTAACCGTCAGAATTGATCAAGCCATTGTCGAGCGCCAAAAACCACAACAGGCCTTCCATATCAACGATGGGCTCAAGTGCCTGCGGCAATTCGTCAACGGCTGTTTCGTTCAGCACGCGACAGAGTTCGATGAGTTTGGCGGTGGCCTCTTTCCCACCCGACTTGCGCTCATAGGGATATTCGTACTTTTCCGCTTCGGGTCCGCGGTAATCCAATCCCCCGCCGCCAGCCGGCGAACCACTCACCTTCCATCGAGCGCCTGTGTCGGTTCCGAAATTCTCTTGGAGAAACTCCTTGTTGAACTGCTGCACGTTGGTGTAGATGCCCCAATTTTCGCCGTTGATGACGACGCGGACGAAATTGGATTTCGGTGCTGGCAATCCCAATTTTTGTGCAACGTGTGAGTACAACACGGTACTCATCATCGATTCATCCCCATTGCAGTTGAGTAGATTCAATGTCTTGTAACCCAACAGTCGTTGCTCCGGGTCTGCCAAGTCGAGCGAGACATTGAGCGAGCGTTTGTAGCCTGCGGGTACCATGCCATAAGACGACATTCCTCGGAAGTGAATCCCGCAATTCTCGTATGTCTGACCGTCGACCGTTAGCGTAGCAGCTACATCGACATCCGAGCCATGAAACTCCTCAAGCTCTTGCTCCCAATCATTGTTTTCGAAGTCGATGAAGACGGTACGCAGTACATCGTTGTCATACAAACTGCTTGGCGATGGCGACACCGAAGATTTCGCAACCTGTATACCTTCGGTTGCTGCGGGCCGGTCACGTCCCATGCCGGGCGGACCTCCACCGCGTTGACCACCACCCGGAGGACCACCACCGCGTTGACCGCCATCTGGAGGACCACCACCCAGCCCACCCGCATCACGCGGCGGGCGGTCGCCTCCCGGTGGACCAAATCCACCCGGTCCACCCGGTCCGCCCGGTCCGCCCGGTCCGCGTTGCGGGGTAGGGTTCGCTTTTACGAATTGGCGGGCTTCCTTACGCTCGTCGTTGTTTAACCAACCATTTTCGTCGGTGTCGAATTGTTTCAGAAGTTTCCGCTCTTCCCCCCCGGGTCCTCCGGGCCCCCCAGGTCGCCCCGAACCAAATCCCGGCGGCCCAAATCCCGGCGGCTGGCCAATGGAAACCATCGCACAGCCGAAAACTGCAACGACTACGAGACAGATAGTGCGGCGGTGAGTCAATGGAGGGGCTTTCATTTTGGTAGGTTTGGAAAAAATTTTTAAGCGTTTGCTCCACAGTTGGTTGCTGCCGCAGCCTCAAACCGCCTTAGGAAATCTATAAAAGCGTAACAAATTTCTGGCTGGTATTGAATGTTCCGCCTCAATCAGATGACCTGGGATTGCATCCCAGGCTATCGAAGGGAGCCCCTTCGGCGCTAAATTGCACGACATCACAAGCCGATGGAAACGTTCGCCATCAGTTGAACTCGCGGAATTAGATCATTTCTAACATGGTATAATTGTGCAGCTTTCACGTAGCCGTTAATGATGAAATAGCAATAGGAGTTTAATAATGGATCGAAAACAAGCCAGCGATTTTGCGCCTGAGGTCTTGGAACTGTACGACGATTTTGCACACGGGCGTCTCGATCGACGCGAGTACATCAGGCGTTTGAGCGCATTTGCAGTTGGCGGTTTGAGTGTCGAAGCGTTGATGTCAAGCCTCCGTCCCAACTATGCGTGGGCGCAACAGGTCAAGCCGGATGACGGGCGGGTCAAAACCGAAACGATTACCTACCAGTCGCCCCAGGGGGCCGGCGAGATGAAGGGTTTGCTGGCGCGACCCGCCCAAGGCCAGAAATTTCCAGCGGTCCTGGTAATCCACGAAAATCGTGGGCTCAACCCTTACATTGAGGACGTTGCGCGACGTCTAGCTGTCGAGGGGTTTCTGGCTCTCGCTCCAGATGCACTCACTCCCTTGGGCGGTTACCCAGGCAACGACGACGACGGTCGTGCCCTACAGGCCAAGCGTAACTCAGACGAGATGACCCAAGACTTTGTGGCGGCGGCCAAGTGGCTAGACACCCACGAACTATCAACAGGGAAAGTTGGGACCGTCGGTTTCTGTTATGGCGGTGGGATAGTCAATCAGCTGTCCGTGTTGATACCCGATATTATTGACGCGGGCGTTCCATTCTATGGTCGACAACCCGATGCAGCCGACGTACCAAAGATCAAAGCTCCGCTGCTGATCCAAAACGCCGGACTCGATGCGCGCATTCTCGACGGCGCACCTGCGTTTGAGAAAGCACTCAAGGAGCACGGGAAGAAGTTCGAAGCATTCGTCTATGAAGGAGTCAATCACGGCTTCCATAACGACACGACTCCGCGCTACGACGAAATGGCAGCCAAGCTAGCCTGGGAACGCACGATAGCATTCTTTAAGCGAAACCTGGCAGGTTGATTTTAAGCTGTTCCCATGCGAGCTGGCGCTGCAAGTGGGACTTAGGAATGGGCAGCAGGATTTGTGCGGTGCGTTTTGTGCGGTCGTCGTCACGATTTTCGGGGCGACGCAACCGCCGCCGTTGCGTAGAATCGCCGTTGCGTAGAATCACAGACGAAACTTAGCTTGCTCCGTACGCGGAGCTAGCGAGCGAATTTCTCAAAGAAGTGCCATTTTCGCTCGCGGGTAGCAGTTTCCGTTGTCTAGTGAACAATCCTAATTCCATTCCCATTGGCCAACGCCCATGAAGAGCTATTTTCATGACCTACTACACACTTTTCGAGTCGCGGATGCCTTTGATATCGCTGTCATGACACTCGTAATTCTAGGTGGGCTGTCTTGGTTTCGCACTCGGGCAGCGCGATCCATCGGCGTCTTTTTAGTTGCCTTAGCCTGCATCTATGTGCTAGCCCGCAGGCTCGAGATGTACTTGACGACCCAACTTTTTCAGATCGGGTTCGTCGGCGCGGCATTGGCATTTGTAATCGTCTTCCAACAGGATATTCGGCGTGGATTTGAACAAGTCATTGCCGCATTTAATTTCACACGCATCAAGAAACCTGACCACGACCACCAGTTTGTCGATTTAATCCAAGAATCTATTTGTTGGCTGGCTGGACAAAAGATTGGTGCGCTGCTTGTGTTCCCTGGTAAAGAACCACTGGACCATCACATCCAAGGTGGAGTGATGGTCGACGGTCAAGTCAGTCTACCGCTCGTATGCAGTATCTTTCATCCCAATTCGCCTGGACACGATGGTGCCGTTGTGATTGACGGCCAACGCCTTGCTCGGCTTGGAGCGCATTTACCACTGTCCGGCGACCAATCGCAACTGCAGGGCAGGGGGACCCGCCACGCGGCTGCACTGGGACTCTCCGAATGCAGCGATGCACTCATTATCGTGATATCGGAAGAACGAGGGACGGTTTCATCGGCACAAAACGGTCGCCTAGTCCCAATTAACCAGTCTCATGTTGGCGAACTGCTGCGAAGCTGGATAGGCAATCGCGAGGCTGCGAATAAACCACTTGGGCAACGCGGCATACGCTGGCTGGGACTCCCGTTTGCATCTTTCGCCGTCGCCTGCCTACTGTGGCTGGTTTTCGCCAATCAGACCGATACTGTCCAGCGCACGATCGTTATTCCGGTTGAGTACCGCAACTTGAGCGAAGGTTGGATCGTAGACGACCCCAAGACTAATTGGGCGGAGGTAACCCTAACCGGCTCTGAGCAGGCCTTCAAATTTCTCGATGCGTCTGCCTTTGCAGTTTCGTTTGACTTGGGAAAGATTCGTAGCGAAGCCCCGGTGGAGTTGGCGACGTTACCACATCTAAAGAATATCCCCAGTGTCTTGAGCGTGGAGCAAATCCAACCCGAGGAAGTGATCGTGAAAGTACGCCAAAGGCCAGCCGGCAAAACGCGGTGAGCCAAACGCTCGTTGCACAGCGAAAGGCGAAAAAAACCGAGTTAAAAACGCTTCTATGGAGCGTAGAACGTTGTTAGATAAATCCCCCACAACAACAGAACGCCAATCGACGCAACGACGATGCCTGTCCTTCGCTTCAAACGCAGGAAAAAGATGAGTGCAAAGCCAGTCAAGCCAACGAGCGTTCCAACGATAGCCGATGCGTCGATGAGCAATGACCACCAAAATCCAGTGTGACGCCCCTTGTGCAAGTCGTTCATGACGGTGACAAAATCGTTGGCGGTAACATCCAAGTGATATTCGCCAGTGCCGCGCATGATTCTGGCAGTAGCCGCGTAGCCCGGCGCTTCGAACGTAACTTCACATTCATCTTCAAAGGCTAGGAAATCAGAGACGCGCCCCTGCAATTGATGCTGCGCACGAAGATACTCGGCAATCTCCAGCTTGCTGACTTGATAGCTGGTGTCGCTTTCGTCCCAATCGCTGGGAGGCAAATTGCCATTATTGAGCCAGTGGGTCTCAAGCTGACCTTCCGTACCTTGCGTGTGCTCGACAAAGAACCAATCGGGATGATTTAAGGTGAAGCCAGTAATGCTGAAGAATAGAATAACCGCCAGGCCAAACATCGAGAGGTAGATGTGCAGCCACCGACTCCACGAAGCCATCGTGCGACGCAGTTGCTTTTGTTTGCAGGGAGTGCTCACGCAGTCATTCTCTGTTGGTGCAAATAGGCGACACGTTTAACCCGCAGCCGTAGGCGATGATCAACAGGGCGAACCTCGCTTTCGAATTTTTTGTAATTGCGTTTTTTAGTGCCGAAGGCACGGAATTCGATAGCCTGGGATGCAAATCCCAGGTCACCAAGCATCCCCGCGTTTTTCCGGTTCGCCAGCGATCGACCGCGTCAAATATCGGAGTGTAACCGCTACTTGGTGAACTTGTAATTAACGCTGGCAGCAGAGATCTCGGCGTTACCTTTTAACTTCTCTTCAAATGCTGGTCCGCCAAGCTTAAACGGATGTTTAATGAGTTGGTAGGTACCGTGTTCACGAGCCGCTTCGATCAGCAGCGCATATTCGCCGTTGGGTAAGAGTTCGCCCGTATCGTCTCGCCCATCCCAGGTGACTTTGTACTCGCCCGGATTGCGAGTTGGTTTGGAGACGGTGGCGATCAAATCACTTTTGTCAACCAACAGCCGAAGCTGGTCGTCGGCATACCAGCGTCTCAAGTCGCGATACCAACGCGGGCCCGGCTGGTCTTGCATCAGAAATAGACTGAGGGTCTTCACGGGAAAGTTGTCTTGGTCTTCGATCCATACCGCTACGTAGGGACGGCGATAGCGGCTCGACTTTTCCTCCGTTCCAATTTTGAATTGCACTAACATTTCATGTGGAGTCTTAGCATTGATGGGCTGTTGAGCTTCTTTAATCGTTGTCCCGCCGGTTGTTCGATCGCTGGGCGGCTGCCCTGCCTGTGCCCAGTTAGCACTGGTCATAACGGCGCCACCAGCCGAAACCAGCAGACATTCCACGTTTGGTAAGGAATTGACAAGCCGTAGGCTGTCAGCCATCGACAGGACACTGCAGATTGTGGCGACCACGTCCGCCGTACTGGCCTCTTGGGCGACCACGGTGGAACTAACAATTTCCGTTACAGGTCTGCCGCTACGCGGATCGAAGATGTGGGAGTACCGCTCGCCTGCGATCTCAAAATATCGTTCAGATTTGCCGCTGGTCGCCACCGCAGCATTGTGAATCCGCACTTGGGAAATCGGCTGCCCACCCACAGCGTCCGCTGCGGGATTGGCGATTTCAACGTGCACCGTAACCGCGCCCGCCGCTCGAATATCTCCACCCAAGTTCAGCATGATGCCATGCGTGTCACGATCAGAGGCGAGCACTGATGCTGCAGCCCGATCTAAGATGACTCCTTTGGCGATGGCATTCAGCGAGAGTGGCAAGTGCGATTGCCGAACCACTTGTTGTTGGTCGCCGTCTTCTACCTTCCAGTGCGGTTGCTTGAGCGATGCGATCGTCTCGTCCAAAGTTGACGCGTCAGGTAGCGCGCCGTTGGCTGCACAATCTTGCCATTGCCGCGACAATTGTTCCACCGCCGGATTAAAAGCACCACCACTCAACCGCCGCCACTCATCACACTTCCGCAACGTTTCGTAGAGTTCGCTGGAAACTCGCATTGCTGACCCTGTTGGAAGCGACAAAAAGGTACTGAGTTCGCTGTTGGGATCATAGTGGCTGAAGATCTTGCTGAGACGATCGATTTCCCGCAGTGCAACTTGCTCTGCTTGGGCCGCTGCGGCTTGTGTGTTGGCTTCAATTCGCAGCTCAAGCGATGTACCCAGCACATTTTCATGGAAAGTGGCGAATTCTTCGGCGCTGCATTTGAGAGAATGAGTAAGTGAAATTGCGAGCAAGACAACGACGGTCGATTTCATTGACAAAGCTTTTTTGATTCGTTGGATAGCGGGGAGTTGTTAACAGTTAAGATTTTCGTTCGAATAGCGAACAAGGGACAACGTGAAAGCGCTCCGATTTCGAGTCACTAGATTTCCGTAGAGCGGGCGAACTCCCAATGAAAACAAGGAAAAGCGGGGACAAGTCCCCGCACTCCAAAGAATATTCTCAACCCGCCGCGCTGAGTGGGTCGTTTTCAGCTTACTCGCTAGCGGGACGGTTAGGCCGACGACCTGCGCCGCCTTCACCACCGGTGCGCTCTGGACCGCGACCACCACCCATGGGCCCCGACTCGCTGAGCATCTTGGTCAACTCTTCCTTGCTAAGCTTCCCATCTTTGTCGGCGTCGAATTCGAATGCGTGATTGATAAACTGCTCGGGGTTTGGAGGTCCACCAAACCCACCCGGGCCGCGACCACCTTCACCGGGTCCACCCCCTGGACCTCGCCCACCTTCGCCGGGTCCACCCCCTTGACCGCGACCACCTTCGCCTGGTCCGCGACCACCTTCGCCGGGCCCACCCTCTCCGGGACCACCACGACGTGGACCATCGCCCTCAGGTGCGGCACTAGCGATCTTCTCGATCTCTTCCTTGGTGGCAAATCCGTCATGGTCTGCATCAGCTCGTTCGAAGATGGCCTGCATTCGCCCTTCCACCTCGTCCTTTGCCAGTTTGCCGTCTTGGTTTTTGTCCAGCGCCATCAATCGATTGACCAGACCAGCCGAGTCCCCCTCAGGGCCCCCGCGTCCGCGCTCACCACCTGGACCACCGCGCTCACCACCTGGGCCACCACGACCACCGAACTCCGGTCGCAGCTCATCCGTCGTGAGCTTGCCATCTTTGTTCTTGTCCAAACCGTTTAAAGCGACTACCGACTTGGCTATTTCATCTCCCGATATTTCGCCGTCGCCATCGGCGTCCAACGCAGCCATGATCGGCAGCATCCGCATCATGTCTCCACCAGGACCGCCGGGGCCTCCCTGTCCTCCGAATCCGCCGGGGCCTCCCTGACCTCCAGGAGGTCCAAATCCCGGTGGTTGCGCAAGAGCAAAGCTCGCGCTTCCCAAACCCAAAATGACGACCGACCAAAAAGTCTTTGAGCGACGCATGCTTAATATCCTTTAACTAACAACGGTTCGAAACGGCTCTTCAAATGGAGTCACATACGAATAGTTGCCCAGTTTGATCCAAACCGCCGCAAGTTTTTCAGAAAAAACATGGTGCTCGATATCTCCGCGACCGCGGCGCGGTTAACCCGGCTTACCTCTCTTCAGGCAACGGATTTCCGAGATGCCAAGGCAATCGAAATTCAAACCGCTCACCGATCAACTCTGTCCACTTTGATCGCTGTTCCTGCGTGAGAATTTCCAGGATCCGATCGACGGTTCGCTCCGTCGCAAGCTCGAACTCCCGGTCACCCCCTGGTCGGTTGAACCCCTCATCGCGGCCACGCGGTGGTCCATTGCGATCGGGTCCGACACCACGTCCACCTCTGCGAGGAGGACCATCAGCAGCGCCGCCTTCCCCCCCCCATTCATCGCGAGGAAAGTCATTGTGAGGAGGGCCTCCCGGTTTGAATCCGGGACCAAACATGTCTCGCCCTGGGCCACCGTCGGGTGGACCACGACGGTCGGGTCGTTCTTCATGGATTATTTTGCTGATCTGTTGGCGTTGTTCGCTGGTCAGCTCCAAGGCATCGCTAACCTCCAGCATTAAGAAGGTGAAGGGCAAATGTTGTTGCCGTACGATTTGCCGCAATCGATTCATTTGACGGTCGTCAATCATTGCGCTCATAACGCTAACGAAGTCCCGCAGACGAAATCCAATTTCTGTACTGGCGCCGGCGAGCAACATGCCGTCTTCCTCTCCGATGCGTTCCCGAGCATCTTGGATATCTTCAATCTCCAACAGTAGTTGTTCACCAAGCCCCTGGTCGATGCCAAGCTCCGCCCGCACGCGATTGTCGGCCAGTAGGAGCAGTGGAGCTACGTCATCGAGCAACTTCAACTCCTCTACCATCCGCTGGACCTTGGCCGAGGCCTCGCGGAGTTCCAACGACTCGGTCGCGTCCCTACCGCGTTGAGCCAAGAAGTCGCGATAGAATTCGAGTGATGTTTCCAGAATCTGCCGGCGCAAGTTTTGGAACTCAGGTCGATAGGCCAGTTCGGTCTCACTAAGTTTGCTGAACGTATCGACTGCGCGGCGGGCCTGTTGGAAACTAGCCTCGGCAGCCGCCCGTTGACGACTTTCGGCCTGCAAAGCCAAGCTTGTCCGCCGCTGCTCACGCAGCACCATCAGGGTCGTTACCAACATGCCAAGCGACGCAGCCACCAGCAGCCCAGCAGCAACATTCACTAGCCGACTATTGCGCTTGCGCCATTTCCCAAGCCACTGCCATAGGGTCGGTGGCTTAGCAGCAATCGGCTTATCGTCCAGCCAGGCCATCAGATCGTCCCCCAAAGCCTGGGCCGTCGCATAACGCGCCGCAGGATCTTTGGCGATCGCTTTGCGAACGATCGTATCCAATTCAGTAGGCAGGGATGGGTCGACTACTTTAGGTGGCAGCGGCTCATGCTCGGCAACTTGGTTGAGCATCGCTCGATAGTCATGCCCCACGATTGCGGGTTGCAGCGTCAACATCTCGTACAACGTGACACCCAGTGAATAGATATCTGTACGGTGATCGAGGACCAATCGATTGCCGGCCGCCTGCTCCGGGCTCATATAGCGCACTGTCCCCAGCGCGTCGCCAGAGCGAGTGAGTTGCGTTCCAGCCTGCTCAATTTGGGCCAGCCCAAAGTCGGTGACCCACAATTTCCTCCGCGTGTCTAGTAGCAAATTGCCTGGCTTGATGTCGCGATGTACGACTCCATACTGGTGCGCATGCTCAAGAGCCAAGGTAGCCTGATAGGCCAACTCTACCATCGTGCGAACATGCTGCCTGCGCTGCCCCGCACTAGTGTGAAGCGTCGAACGAAAGCTATCGGTGCTTTCACGTGCGCGTGCCTCTCCGTGGCTCGCAATTCCAGCCCTTCCGAGGCTCGCCGTTTCAGCCTCTCCGAGGCGCTCCATGCCACCGTCTCGGTGAGAACCTACTCCGTGTTTACTATTTGAATTGGCCGCACGTAGACCATCGATTAATTCAGCCAGTGTTTGACCGTCGATCAATTGCATCGCATAGTACTGCACACCGCGATCGCTGCCGACCGCATACACGGGAACGATGTTGGTGTGATGCAGTTGCGCTGCCGCATGCGCTTCATTTCGAAAACGCTGCAGACGACTAGCATCCAAGCCACTGGCAAACGGCAGTACTTTCAGAGCCACGCGGCGTCCCAACGACATCTGAACCGCTTCATAAACGATTCCCATACCACCGCGACCCAGCTCACCAACAATTTGAAAGTCACCGATTGGCTTAGCCGTGAATTCAGCATCTGGCATGGCTAAGACCGATTGGCTTTTCACTGGAGTCGCCGCACCGTAGACCATCGCTAACCCCTCTAGCGCTGGACGCAAAGCGGTTGCCACCTCCGAATGGGCGGCCAGAAAAGCCTCCAACTCGGGTCCCTTGCCGGCATCGAGTAAAGCCATAAACTCCTTGACCGCCGAAACCACCCGCGGATCGTCCTCCTCCATTTCGTCGTCAGAATTGCTGCCGGAACTATCGTTGGATCGTAGTCGCATTTAAGGGGTAAGGGGTAAGGGGTAAGGGGTAAGGGGTAAGGGGTAAGGGGTAAGGGGTAAATTTGAAATTTGAAATTTGAAATTTGAAATTTGAAATTTGAAATTTGAAATTTGAAATTTGAAATTTGAAATTTGAAATTTGTGATTTGTGATTTGTGATTTGTGAATGAGAAAACAGCGGCGTTACAAATCTTGATCGGCTTGCGTTGGCTCCTGGGCTTGCGTTGGCTGATCGGCTTGCATTGGTTGCTGTGGCGACGGCTGCTGTTCGGCGCGTCGAATAGCAGCTTGCTTCAGTTCGCGTTGCCTCTGCTCCATAAACAAGCGCTGTTTCTGCACAAACGCGTCGCGACGTTGTCGCTGTTCATCAGCAGCGCGGCTTTGGTCATTGAGCTGCCGCTGACCGGAGATATCACTGTTTTGCAATGAATTCGTCCAACCACGAATCTGCCTGGAAATCGACTCAATTGCCGATTTGAAGTTGGCAATATCGCCGCGCAAGCTGTCGAAGCGGTGCATACACTGCATGACTTCCAACATGGATCGAACTTCGCCAGCCGAACCGCGAGAGTAGTACAAGAAGTTGATCAGTTCGTTGGTCGACCCACGTTCAAAGCCCTCCGCTATGTTGTTTGAAATGGACAGGCAGGCACGTTGAAGTTGGTTCGCCAGATCCCCAATTCCGCGCAACTCAGGCCGTATGCACCATTCCAACATTTCAGCTGCCAGTTCCGAGGATTTTTGCCAGACCGGCAAATCTTCAAAGCGATCATATTTCATGCCATTCACCCCTCCCAAATAGTCATCAATCATCAATCATCAATCATCAATCATCAATCATCAATCCTCAATCCTCAATCCTCAATCCTCTAGCCTCAATCCTCTAGCCTCTAGCCTCTAGCCTCTAACCTCTAACTCAACTTCGTTCGCAACTTTCCTAACGCTCGGACCCACAATTTTTCGACGCTATCAACGCTGCGTCCCATCATGCGCGCGACGTCGGCGAAGGGGAGGGCGTCGACGTGGCGCAGCACGATCACTTGTCGATAGTCATCGGACAAATCTTCAAGCGCTTCGGCCAACTGCAAAAACGCCTCGTTTCTGGCAAAATGTTGGCTGGGCGAAGTTATGTCGGCGGCCAGTCCCGATTGCAGGAAGCCGGATGCGTCGGCCAGTCGCTGGTCGAGTGCCTGTTCCAAGCGTGGATCGCGTTTTTTGGTCCCCAAGTAGCGACGAACTTGCATGGCGATCACATTGGTCAGAATGCCGCGCAGCCAAGCCGCAAAATCTTCAGTTGACTTTCCTTGGAAGTCCGCGATGCCGTCATGAGCCGCCAAGCACACTTCTTGCGCCAAATCCGACGGATCTGCTTTGGCTTGCATATGATGGTGGAGCTGCGAGCGCGCCAAAAACACCAGGTACTTGCGATACCTGGCTAGCAACTCCCCCAAAGCGTTCGAATCGCCGCGACGCGCGTTTTCGATCAAGACTTCAATTCCGTCTGGCAATTCGCTTGTCATTAACTATACGTTCTTCAATCGAAAGTTGGCTGGCACCGTCTCTAGCTGTCCACCTAACCTCAGTTTTCGGGAGCAGCCTTCATCATAACGCCGCATTTGAATGACTTATTATCCTACCAGCTTACATGCCATTTGAAGGGTTGGTTGAAGATCGCAGTGCCGGCGATTTGACAGAAGGAAATAGAGTCAACACAGAATTCTCTGTTGCCTCCGCCAACTCCTGTTCCTTAGCGTGTGCAGGGTTAAATCTGCGAGCTTCCGCTAGATTTCGATCGGCGCAACTCGCAATGGGAGGTTGAACGGCTTGGCCAGCAACTCGATTCGTTGGGGAGCGGCAATGGTTGCATTTTTCAACGCCCACTTTTCAATTTAGTTGTCATCCAGGACTTTACAAAGCGTTTCGCTGGGAGCAAAACGGCTTGCAAGCTTTAGCCCGTGCCGATAAACTACCGAGCTTCAGCGTAAAACTACCAGGATTTCGCTTTATCATCAGGCACAAAAGCCCTTCAAGCACTAGACGGATCAGCCGACGCAACCATGACATTGATGCAGAAAACCACAGTCGCCAAGCCCAACCAGCTCCCGAAGAAATGGTTCCATGTCGACGCTTCCGACCAAATCCTGGGGCGTTTGGCCAGCGATATTGCCATGATTTTGATGGGCAAGCATCGTCCAACCTACACTCCCCATGTGGACACCGGCGACTTTGTAGTCGTTACCAATGCCGAAAAAGTAGTCATGACGGGACGTAAGCTCGAACACCGTCACTACGCTTGGTACAACGGTTACACTGGCCAAAAGATGGAGAGTTACAAGGACCGTTTGGCGCGGAAACCAGAGGATCTCGTCATCCACGCCGTTCGCCGCATGCTGCCCAAGAACAAGTTGGCGACACACATGCTGGACAAACTAAAGGTCTATGCCGGTTCCGAACATCCCCATCAGGCGCAACAAGTAGAAACCATCGAACTGGGTCAAAAGAGCTCGAAGGCTTAATAGTTGCAGAAACAAGTGAACTCTTGGAACCAAGCGCTCCAAGCCTTTGGTATGCTCCACGAACCAGCCAACTTTCAATTTAAAACAATAATCCTAGGACGTCAAAGAATCCCATGGTAGCGGTCAAGAAAGACAAAATTAACGGTGATTGTTTAGGAACTGGTCGTCGCAAGTCGGCGGTGGCGCGAGTTCGATTGCGTCCTGGAACGGGCAAGTTCGTCATCAACGGAAAGCCGTTGGAGGTGTTCTTCCCGACTGTCCAGCATCAGCAAGACGTGCTGCAGACCTTGGCTCACGTTGGCCAGACGGACAATGTGGATATCTTCTGCCGCGTAAGTGGCGGGGGTTTGACCGGCCAATCGGGGGCGGTTCGCATGGCGATTGCCCGTGCACTGTGTGGCTTAAGTGAAGAAAACTTCCAACCGCTGCGCGATGATGGCTTTTTGACTCGCGATTCCCGTATGAAGGAACGCAAGAAGCCCGGTCTCCACGGCGCTCGACGCGGTACCCAGTTCAGCAAGCGCTAATTCGTTATCAAGCGCGGCGACTTGTCGCACATTTACGATCAATTTGCCGCTTGCCTGTAACTACTTGCAAGCCGTTCGGAAGCTCGCTTAAGGCGAGCTTCTTCGTTTTAACAATTCCACGCCAGACGAGTGCGTATCGAATTGTTTAACCTGAATTACTCATGAGCTTGTGAGCCGCAGAGCGTAAGGGTTTAGTGAGCCGCGACGCGTAAGCGGCCGGGCGACCAATGCTTAAGCGGCCGGGCGACCAATGCGTAAGCGGCCGGGCGATCAACATTGCCCGATGCCTTATGGCCCACGGCTCACCCTTAGGCCCATTCATTCGATTAGCCTACCGCCCGAAAGTCTTGGCGACTTCCGCGACGTTCGAGGCTACCGGCCCACGTGATTTAGTTATTGCGACTGGTGGCTTGCATGTACCTGAAGATGTAATAGGCCAACGTTAGCACTGCTTGCAGTGTGGCTGCGACATAGGTTAATGCGGCCGCATTAAGCACTTTGCTAACATAGTGCAGATCGGCTCCGGAGACGATTCCCAAGTTAACCAACTGGGTCTTAGCCCGCGAGCTGGCATCAAACTCGACAGGTAGATTGACCACCTGAAACAGCACGGTCATGCCAAACGCGATGATACCAGCCAGGAAAATCCATGAGCCGAGACCTTGTGCGGCGGAAAAGACCAAGGCCATGCCGATCATCAACAGAATTGTGCCAATACTGCTTCCGAAGTTGGCGGCCGGGACGGCCAGATTCCGGATGACCAAGGGTGCGTAGTTCCGCGCGTCCTGCAAAGCGTGTCCGGCTTCGTGAGCGGCAATACCGACTGAGGCCATCGAATGGCCTGCATACACATCCTGGCTGAGCCGCAGGACTTTAGCCCCCGGGTCGTAGTGGTCGGACAGGTGTCCATGGACCTGTTCGATGTCCACGTTGTGAAGTCCGCCAGCGTCAAGAATGCGTCGCGCTGCTTCGTACCCGCTCATTGATGCTCGAACCTGGCTCATCTTTGAATAGGCCGATTTAACCATCCACTGCGCCAGCGCTGCCAGCAGCAGAGCGGGGGCGATGATAACGAAAAACATCGGATCCCACATAAACATCAGTCTTTTCTCCCTCGGGAAACTGAATTCCTAACTGAAAAATTGGCGGTCGAAACCGCTTCCGCTTAGCTCTTTAGCACTTTTCGGACCAAAAGCTAAAGAGAATCGTGGATAGCCCTCATAGCCATTTCGCATGTTTGGTGACGATATTTGGATAGTGCCGATGATTAACTTGCCGCGAGGGCACTGCGGATGGCCGTCCGTAGAAATATTCTTTAACCCGCAGCCGCAGGATTTGATGTTGCGCGATTTAGTGCCGAAGGCACGGCAATTGATAGCCTGGGATGCAAATCCCAGGTCAATGAAGAATCCCCCTGTTTTTCCGGTTTGCCAGCGCTTCGCGGTTCAAATAGCGCGGGCTTCAAAACGAGGTTCGCCATATTGGTTCCTCGCCTGCGGCTGCGGGTTAAACCAAGCCTGCACAAACCGCTCAGCTATCGACAGATCGCTGGCGCCAACGGCTAACTTTCCATAATTGGATGAGTGCTGGGATTGAGCGAATCCCCATGGTGGCGGGAAGTCTGGCGAATTAATGACCGCAAAACGGGAACGGGGCTTGTGGAAAACAGGTCTGCTACGGTACATTTTGCACTTCGATTCGGCGAATCATTGCCCCCCTCCCGCCGACTCGCATTGCCAGAGTGGCGGAATTGGCAGACGCGCTGGACTCAAAATCCAGTGTCCGCAAGGACGTGTGGGTTCGAGTCCCACCTCTGGTACCTGGCAAGCATTACCAAACTGTCGCAGCTAGAACACAAGGTCGGAATCAGGAAACATGCCAACCATCAATCAATTGGTCAAACGCAATCGCGTCGTACAGCGCAAGACGACCAAATCGATCGTATTGGAAAAATGCCCACAAAAACAAGGTGTGTGCATCCAAGTACGGACAATGACCCCCAAGAAGCCCAACTCGGCCCTGCGTAAGATCACTCGGGTACGATTGTCCAATGGCAAAGAAGTCACTGTTTATATCCCTGGCGAAGGTCACAATTTACAAGAGCACTCGATTGTGCTAGTCCGCGGTGGCCGAGTTCGCGATTTGCCTGGTGTGCGTTACCAAGTAGTGCGGGGTGCACGGGATACGCTGGGGGTTGATGGACGCAAACAAGCTCGTAGCAGCTACGGCGCCAAGAAGCCGTAAGCTGACTCGCGTCAACCTTCAAGATCCAATTAAAGACAACTAGTTTTCACGGAAATATCTGAGTAGCAAGTCATGGGAAAGATCACTGCCAGTCGCGAGTCGCTTCGACCTGACCCCAAGTTCCAGTCATTGTTGGCTGGCAAGTTTATCAATTGCCTGATGTACGACGGCAAGAAGAGCACCGCCCAGTCGGTGTTCTATGATGCTTTGGAAGTCATCGCCGAGAAGGTTACCGATCGTCCGGCCATCGAAGTCTTTGAGCAAGCAGTTGAGAACGTCAAACCGTTTATCGAAGTGCGTTCCAAGCGCGTGGGTGGTGCTTCGTACCAAGTTCCGATGCAAGTCAACCGCGCTCGTCAGCAGTCGCTCGCGATTCGCTGGTTGCTGATGGCTATTCGAGAAAAGAAGGGTCGTGCCATTCATCAGAAGCTGGCCGATGAATTGTTGGCTGCCTATCGCAAGGAAGGCACCGCCATGAGCCGTCGTGAAAACACGCACCGCATGGCTGACGCCAACAAGGCCTTTGCCCACTTCGCTTGGTAGTCACCCGCTGGGTCAGCAAATCTACAATGCCGTGTCATTCGCCGTCGCGCAATGCCACGGCTTTTTTTCTGCGCCGATTGGCTTAAAGTAGACTCACAAAATTTTGATCCTTCTCGATGTCTCCGCTGTTACAACATCGAATCGCACTCGGTAGACGCGTAGCGGAATTCGCCAAGAATTTCGGCAAAGCAATTTTCGCTAGGTACAACCGAAACTCCTAGCGAGTTCCGCTTCGGAGGGTCGAGCGACGTTCCCCAACTAGTTTTTACGAATACCACAGAAGGCTGACTGGCCATGGCTCGCGATCTACAGTCGCTCAGAAATATCGGAATTATCGCTCATATCGATGCCGGCAAGACGACGGTAACCGAACGCATGTTGTATGTCAGTGGAAGCAAACACCGCGCCGGTGGCGTCGATGAAGGCACTACTGAAACGGACGATGACCCAGAGGAGCAAGAGCGCGGCATTACCATCTATTCCGCCTGCGTGACCTTCCGCTGGAAGAATAGCATCATCAATCTGCTCGATACGCCTGGCCACGTCGATTTCACGGCCGAAGTCGAACGCTGCTTGCGAGTGTTGGATGGTGCTGTAGTGGTCTTTAGCGGTCGTGAAGGAGTCGAAGCACAGAGCGAAACGGTCTGGCGGCAAGCAGACAAATACGAAGTACCGCGGATCGTGTTCATCAACAAACTCGATCGCGAAGGTGCCGATTTCTATCGAGTGCTGGAGGAGATTGGCCCGCGCTTAAACGCGACCCCTGTCCCAATTCAAATTCCGGTAGGCATGGGACCACCGCATGTCGTCGATCCGTTTACAGGGGTGATCGACTTAGTCGACATGCAATTGCTCAGTTTCTCGGCCGACGACGATGGCAAATCAGTGAGTGCTCAACCGATCCCCCAAGAATTGCTGGAAGATGCTCAGGGCTGGCGCGATTCGATGCTCGAAGCACTCTACTCAATCAACAGTGAGATGATGGAGTTGGCCTTGGAAGAAAAGGAGATCCCTGCCGATCTCATTCGACGCGCGCTGCGCGACGGTTGTATCTCGCGACAATTGCAACCCGTGCTGTGTGGCTCGGCTCTACACGGCATGGGTGTGCAACCCGTACTTGATGCCGTGGGACACTACCTGCCCTGTCCGCTTGATCGACCCGCCGTCGCAGGAGTTGACCCCAATCATCGCGATAAACAACTGACGCGCAAGCCATCGGCGGACGAGCCATTTTGCGCGCTGGTTTTTAAGATCCTGCCAGCCAAGACGGGGGATCTGTACTGGATTCGAGTCTATTCGGGAACACTGGATGCCAATTCGCGGGTTTACAATCCCAACCGCGATAAGAAGGAAAACGTGGCGCAGTTGTGGCAGATCCACGCCACCAAAAAGGAACGCCAGGGGCAAGTCCAGACGTTGGAGTGTGGCGATATCGCTTGTGCCATCGGCCCGCGGATGTCGATTACTGGGGACACGCTGTGCGACACTCGGGCCGTCATTGAATTGCCCAGTATTCAATTCGCGCAAACCGTGTTGTCAATGGCCATCGAGCCCGAAAATACCACGGAACGTAAGAAGCTGTCGGAAGTGCTCGATATGCTTAAGCGACAAGACCCAACCTTCGACGCCAAAGAAAACGAGGAATCGGGACAGACTTTGATCTACGGAATGGGCGAACTGCACCTGGACGTCATCAAGCATCGCTTGACACGTGATTTCAATTTGAATGTCAAGTTTTACAAACCACGCGTCAATTATCGCGAAACCATCGGCAGCAAATCGACGGTCGTCGGTCAGTGCAATCGTCAAATGGGTGCCGTGCAAATGTTTGCGCGAGTCAAGGTGTTGTTCGAGCCCTTGGAAGATCGTTCGGCCGACGTAATTGTGCTGGACCAGTTCTTCGGGGAAGGCGCACTACCTGATGAACTAAAAACGGCCACCTTGGAGGAATTGCGTGGTCGTGCCAGGGGGGGCGGAGTCATCGGCAGTTTCCCGTTAACCGGCATCAGAATCAGCCTGATCGGCGGAGAGATGCGCGAAGTGGGCTCAGACGAAGTGGCGTTTCGCATCGCAGCCAACGACGCCTTCGACGAAGGACTTCAAGCCAGTTCTCCCACGCTGCTCGAACCGGTAATGCGACTCGATATCATAACCCCCGAGGACTACATGGGTGAGATCGTCGGTGACCTGCAACAGCGGCGTGCTACGATCGAAGCGACCGAATCGCGAGGCGTAATGACAGGCCTCATTGCCTACGCGCCACTCAAGGAGTTGTTTGGCTATTCATCGGCCATTCGTTCCCTGAGCCAAGGTCGCGCGGGCTGCTCGATGGAACCGCACGGTTATCAGCCTGCTCCTGAGCAAGAAGCTCAAAGCTTTGGATTCTAATGGAAATGCCTGCTCAGCCGTAGAGCGCTAATCCCCCCCATTCCCGCCTCAAGCTGGCTAGGTACACGCAGCCGAGAACCCAAGTCCTACGGCTAAAGAATCAATTAGAGTACGCCGATGCGGTTCCTGGACCTGACGCTTCCGACGATGGCTGAGAATCTCGCGTTGGACGAAGCTCTGTTGGAGGAGGCTGACGCCCTTCCCAGAGGGTTCGAGACGTTGCGTGTGTGGCAAGCTGAGACGCCGTGTATCGTGTTAGGACGCAGCAGCCGCGTGCAAGATGAGGTCGATCTCCAAATGGCCACGCAATGCGCGATCCCGGTTTTTCGCCGCGTCAGTGGCGGCGCCTCCGTTGTCGCTGGACCGGGCTGTATGTTCTACGCTCTGATCCTATCGCTTGAGCGACACCCCCACTTGCGAATGCTCGACCAGGCCCATCGCATGGTGATGACCTGCATGCAGACTGCCCTCCAATCACTGACGCCGGGTATTACCTTCAATGGCACTTGCGACTTGGTTCTTAACAACAAGAAGATCAGTGGCAACAGCATGCGCGTAGCCAGGAACTGCGTGCTCTATCACGGCACACTATTGCTGCATATGGATCTAAGCTTGGTTGATCGCTTGCTAAAACACCCGCCGCGTGAGCCCGACTATCGGCTTGGCCGACGCCACGTTGATTTCATCGACAATTGCCATCTACCGTTCGAAACCGTCATCGAGGCTTTGCAGTTGGCCTGGCAAGCCACCGACACAACTCATAACATCCCAGTTTCGATGGTCGATCAATTGGTTCGCGACAAGTATTCACAGCCGAGTTGGAATTTGCAGCGATAGTACTAATTTGCTCAAAGCGATATGTGATGTGCAGACGTCTGTGTCAATTAGATGTGGAGACTGACGAGCGATTCCCAAACTTCGTACTTAAACTTTTGCCGCGGTAGTTCGAGTTTAAGTTCGAGTTCGAGTTTAAGTTTAAGTTCGAGTTCGAGTTTAAGTTGATGCACATGCTCCCCTCGTTGAACTCTCCAGCCTTCGACCCTATCCCAAATCATCAATCATCAATCATCAATCATCAATCATCAATCATCAATCATCAATCATCAATCATCAATCATCAATCATCAATCATCAATCATCAATCATCAATCATCAATCATCAATTGGGAATCAGCCGTCGGTCATTCTATTTCCGATTGATGAGTGAGGAATTCGGATTTTTGATTTGGTTGCATCGCCGAGCTCACGTGTCGCTTCACTTTGCTCTACTGTGAATTCATCAATCATCAATCTCTAATTGAAGCCCATATCCCCAATAGCTATGACTCACGAATCACCAACGCCCCGAACGGAATTAACGTACTTCGTCAATTTCAGCGAAGTTCAACATCACGTGATCGAAGTGCAAATATGGATCCAGCGGTCGGAGTCCACGTCGTCGCGAGTGGCTGCGCCGGATCCAATAGAGTTAGTGTTTCCGGTCTGGACGCCGGGGAGCTATATGGTCCGCGAATACACTCGGAACATTGAGTCGATCGCGGCTGCAACCTACGATCGAGTCGGTGGGAATCGGCTCGCGCGTTTGCCATTGCGTCGGCATGGAAAAAATCGCTGGCGCGTGGGGGGCAAGGTGGAGCAGCAAACGGTGTGCGTTACCTATCGACTCTACTGCCGTGAGATGTCCGTACGCACCAATTGGGTCGAAGCGGATTATGGCTTTTTGACGGGAGCGGCTACCTTCCCCTATGTCGAAGGCGAACAGGACTCGCCGATTTTGTTGCAGCTCGAGTTAGCTGAGCATTGGAAGCAAATAGCGACTTCGCTGGAGAAGCTTGAGCACATTGACCGAACCGTACGTTTGGCCGCCGTGAACTATGACGAGGTGGTCGATGCGCCCATTGTGTGTGGTAATTTTGATGTGCGTGAATTTGAAGCGGGAGGCCAACCGCACTATTTGGTGAACGTGGGTGGAGATTTGCTATGGGATCTTGACCGAGCGACACGAGACACTCAGACACTTGTCGAGCGGCATCAACAGTTTTGGGGCTGTGTACCGTATGATCGCTACTGGTTCCTAAATCTTAATACCGAAGCCCGAGGAGGTTTGGAGCACGACAATTCCACGGTGCTCATGTGTTCGCGGTGGGCCATGCATCGCCGCGAGTCCTACCTCGATTGGCTGGCTTTGGTCAGCCACGAGTTCTTTCACACGTGGAACGTCCGCCGCTTACGTCCCAAAGCGTTGATGCATTACGATTACGAAGCGGAACAATTTGTAGAGGAGCTGTGGATAGCCGAAGGGATCACCAGCTATTTTGATGATTTGGCATTGGTTCGTACGGGCTTATGCAATCGCGATGAATATCTGGCGCGACTGACCAAAACGGTGCAAATGGTACAGGCTTCACCGGGACGGCTGGTCCAGGATCTGCAAAACGCTTCCTGGGACACTTGGACCAAGCACTATCGGCCTGACGAGAATAGTGGCAATTCACGGATCAGCTACTACCTCAAGGGAGCTGTCATCGCTTGGCTGCTCGATGTCGAGTTGCAGAAGGGGAGCCAACGCGCGATTGGATTGGCTGATGTTGTCCGTCTACTTTGGCAAAGACATTTGCAGACCGGCTACACGCTTGAGGATTTCGAACAGCTGGTCGAAGAACTTGGCAGCACCGAGCTACGGCAATGGTTGCACAGTGCGGTTCGCGAAGCGACCGAAGTAGACTTTCAAGCTGCGCTGGATTGGTTTGGTTTGCAATTCAAGGCCGAAGACAGCGCCAAAAAATCCAACTTTGCCAAAGTCTGGATCGGGTCGCAGTCGACCGGCTCGGAAGGTAAGTTAATTGTCCGCAATGTGCTGCGCGGATCGCCGTCCGATCGAGCGGGAATGAATGTCGATGATGAATTGATCGCGCTGGATGGATACCGTCTCAGTCTCGACACTTGGCCCGGTCATTTGGAAATGTTTGAACCTGAACAAGAACTGGAATTGCTCGTCGCCCGCCGCGGCAAGGTCGTGCCGCTGAAGATAACGCTTGGCAAAAAGCCGCCTCACAATTGGGAATTGGCCGTCGATCCGGCAGCTAGCAACGAGGCCAAAGGTCGTTTGGAACGTTGGTTGGGAAAAGAAGCTTAGGTAGCTTCATGTGCGGTGTCCACCTACGGGATGTTGCCACAATCGTCATGGAGCGATAACCTTGTGCAGTCCGCATAGTTTAACTGCTTGTCGACAGCTTGCTTGGTTTTGGCTGCGAAGCGCTGGCGAGCTCTCTTACAAGTAGTGTGCGGAATGCGATCCATTTCCTTGGATTCGCTGGAGATAGATACGGTATTCGCTGAGAGGAGTTCAGTTGTGTATGTTGCTGTTTCGACCGATTGTTTGCCCGATTTGCCCATGCCCGATGTGGTTGGGGCATTTGCCGATTTAGAATTCACCACGGTTGAGATCGCGCTCCGGGAAAACGGTTCGCCGCTAAGTCCGAGTCGAATTGACCAAGACTTTGACAAGGCGGTCCATTTGGCGCGCCGTAGTCACCGCTTAGAAGTTTGCAATTACGATGTCCACATCGACGCTACGGGCGAGGAATTTTTCGAACAATTTTCCGCAATTTGTCGACTTGGCAAAGCGACGAAGGTAGTCACGCTGACCGTACCATCGGGCGAGCTGGGAGTTCCATTTAATGAAGAAGTGGAGCGGCTACAACGGCTGGTCGACGTGGCTGAAGGTGAGGGAGTTCGCGTAGCCATGAAATCCCAAATCGGGCGACTGAGCGAAGACCCCGACACGGTAAAAGTGCTGTGCGACAATGTCAAAGGGCTAGGTTTAGCGCTCGACCCAAGCCACTATCACTGCGGTCCATGTGCCAATAAGAGTCTGGAAAAGATCATGCAGTACGTGTTCCATGTCCACTTGCGCGATTCCAAAAAGGATGAATTGCAAGTTCGCGTGGGACAAGGAGAGATTGAGTACGGCAAATTCGTAACCTCACTCAGCCGGGTCGGTTACTCGCATGCCCTCAGTATTCAAATGTCCCCCATGCCTGAATTTGACCAACGCAGCGAGCTCCGCAAGCTGCGATTGCTACTCGAAACGCTGCTGTAGTTGCCAATCCTGGAATGGAAAATGGTACGGATAGTAGGATTTCTGCGGAGGCCGGGGAGGCAACTTTCGGCAGTTTGCGGCAATTTGCTGAAGTCAGAGGTTGGATTCTGGGCGGGGACTGGATAAAGTCGAACGTGACGGCGCGAGAGAGTCGTTTCCGGGTTCAGCGACTGGGAGGTCCTACCGGAGCGTTGGGAGCCAAGCTCCCTCAACACACTTTCGCGCTCGACTGAGAATTCAGGACCGCGTAATTAGGACCGCAGGCAATCGCCGGGCACTGTGAAAGTGCAGGTGGTTGCGGCAAGGCACCAGACCCCAACTTTCAGATACCCCCCCAATGCCAAACGTTTCCGAAGAAGTCGAATTGCTGCTACGCAATGCACGTCTCCGCGACGAGCTAGAACCGTATATCGACGAGTCCGTGTCGCTCGTCCACTTTCGGCAGATGAGTCTGAGTGAGGAGAATTGTTTTCTCGAGTCGATGTTGGCCTGGGAGCGCGCACCGGCGCTGCCGATCAGTTGCTGGTCGTTGCCCGAGTTGATGCTCCCGCGTCCTTCGTCGCTCGACGACGACATGCTGCTGCAATTACTTGAAGACGTCGTCGACCGCTTGTTCTGCGTGCGTGTTGTCCTCGAGATGACCGAGCATTTGTCGAATCGCGAACTGTATACACTGATTTACCGCGATATACTTCCGGCTTGCGAGAAGAAGGTCGACTTGCCGGGCAACTACTTGTGCTGGCGATGTTTAGATGAGAGCGACAGCGAGACGTGGTTGACATATTACGCCAGCGAAGCGGAGCGGATTCAGTGGTTGGAGCACCATGAGGGCCCACTACCCGAGCCGCAGGATTTGCCCTACCCGCGGAAATTGCCACGCGCATCGGAGCTGTAACTATCACAGCAACCATCACCGTCGCTGACCTGTGCAGTTCAATGCAGCGGATCGCACCGCTAGAATTGAGCGAAGCTTGGGATAATACCGGTTTGCTATTGGGTGATCCGGTAGCCCAGGTAAGTCAGCTGATGACCTGTCTGACGCTGACTCCCGACAGTGTGTCCGAAGCAATTGAAGGTGGAGCGCAGATGGTGATTGCTCATCATCCGCTCCCGTTCAAAGCACTCGCTAAAATTACCACCGAGACGTATGCCGGCGGTTTGTTATGGAGGTTGGCCACGTCGGGTGTGTCGGTCTACTCGCCCCACACCGCTTGGGATTCAGCCACGCATGGCATCAACGCGCGTTTGGCCTCACTACTCTCTCTGAAAAACTGCCAGCCCTTGGTTCCGGCCGATCAGACCCTTTGGCCTGGCTTAGGTTCTGGCCGAATCGGTGAGTTGCCGCAGCCCTTGAGCCTGGACGACATCGCGCGCCGACTCAGCGACGTGCTACCCGACTGTCGCCCCCGCAGCGTTGAATCACTTCGGAGGACCATCCAAACCCCAGGCGTTTCCCCCAAGAGCGTTTCCCTTAAGAGCGTTTCCCTGAAGAGCGTTTCCCTGAAGAGTCAGCCAGGCATGATCCACAAAGTGGCCATTTGTTGTGGCAGTGGCGGGAGCCTATTGCCAGCCGCTGTGGCAGCGCAATGCGATTTATTCGTGACTGGCGAAGGGACGTTTCACACTTGTTTGGAAGCCCAAGCGGCAGAAACTTCCCTATTAATGATCGGCCATTTCGCTAGTGAACGTTTTGCCTTGGTGCAATTGGCGCAGGAATTGTCCGAGGAATACCCCGGTTTGACCATTTGGGCCAGCCAATCCGAAAAAGATCCCGTCAGAAATATTACCCAACAGGCCTGAGCTTCCGGCTTGTCAATGGCACCTATTAACCTCCAGCTTGGAGCCCAGGCTGCGGAAATGACAGCAAACTTAATTGACGCACTGGGCAGGGCTTCTACAATTCAAGAGGTTATCCTCAAGCGGGCCACCAGCCCATGGAGCAAAGTGATGAATAAGTGGATTGCGGCCCTGCCGGTTTACAACGAAGCGAATTACGTTGATAGCGTGCTAGCAGAAGTGACTAAGGTTGCCGACCATGTCTTGGTGGTCAATGACGGTTCCAGCGATGCTACGGCCGAACGGCTTGAGGGCTGGAAGAACGTAAATGTCGTTCATCACCCGCAGAATCGCGGTTATGGCGCAGCGCTCAAGACGGCTTTCCAATATGCGATCGACCACAATTATGAGACATTGATCACGCTTGACTGCGATGGGCAGCACCAACCCAAGCGTCTACCGCGTTTCGTATCCGCCTGCAAGAATGCTGATATCGTCTCTGGCAGCCGCTATCTGAAGCAATACGAGGGGGATAGCCTGCCCCCATCTCAGCGATTATTCATCAACAAACAGATCACGCGACAGTTGAACGAGCTCTTGTGCCTAAACCTGACCGATGCCTTTTGTGGTTTTAAAGCCTATCGCGTAGAAGCCCTGAAGTTGCTCGATATCGAAGACGAAGGTTATGCAATGCCTTTGGAAGTATGGGTACAAGCGGCCATGCGTGGACTGAGAGTGATTGAAGTGCCAGTACCGCTGATATATCTCGATCTAAATCGTTCGTTTGGCGGCGCATTGGATGAGGCGGAGAAGCGGCTGAAATATTACAACGAATGCATTGAACGCAGCGTGACAGCCATGAAGGAGCGTGGTTTTTCGCTACCTAAGAAGAGCGCCTGCCGAGGCTTGCCTCAATGAGCATGGTAGCTTCAGACAAATATCAACAATACGTCGTACCGAGAAGCCATGCTAGCGCATTGATCCGCCCGGCGCGGAGTGATTTGCTTGCCCATTTGGCGAGCCCCAGTTTTGTGGGGACCGATCACGGGATCGAGTTCTGTGGCAAGCCGTTGGATCGCGTTCGTGACGATGCGCGACGCGAAGTCATTCAAAAGGCGATACACTACACGCAAAGCTACCGCGATGTCCCCTCCCCAGATTTGACTCAACATCAAGTACCCGAATTAATTCTCTCGGGTCACCAGCCTGAATTATTTCACTGCGGAGTGTGGTTCAAGAACTTTTTGCTGTCAGATTTGGCTCGTCAATCGGGAGCGATCGGCATCAATTTTTTGGTTGACAACGATTTATGTCGTTCAACCGCCATTCGCGTCCCTGCGCTAAAAGATCCCCAGCATCGAAAGAGCCACTCCACGGGGAAAGTTCCGCAGGAATTGCAGTTCCAAACAGTCTCCTTCGACGCCCCCCGCGCAGCAATTCCGTGGGAGTTGAGGCATTTGGAATCGCCTGAACTCTGGCGGGACTTCCCTGCCGCGGTCAGTGAAGTGTTCCTGCCTGGGTTGCCACGTCCGTTGTTGTATGACAGTTGGCCCCAAGCGGTGGAAGCGGTGCGGCACAGCGACCGGCCTGGCTTAGCCATCGCTCAAATGCGTCACCAGCTTGAACAGCGGATCGGGCTGGAGACATTGGAAGTTCCCTTGAGTCACTTAGTCAGCACTCGGGCTTTTGCGCGTTTTAGTATTCAGTTGCTCTCCGAACTACCGCGGTTGCAGGAGATTTACAATTCGCGTTTGACCCACTACCGCATCGCACATCGTATTCGCAGCCACGCACACCCTGTCCCCACTTTGGCCCAGGAACATGGCTGGCTGGAAGCTCCGTGGTGGGTGTATCGGCGCGAAGCACCTCATCGACAACCGCTGTGGGTTCGTCTGTTGAATGATCAATTAATCCTCAGCGATCGCGCGGGTTGGCAAGCCACGATTGAAGGTCGTCTAGACTGCGACAATGCGTCTTCTCAGTGGTTGGATTTCCAGGCCGATGGAGTTTGCTTGCGACCAAGAGCCCTGTTGACCACCATGTATTTGCGAATCATGGTCAGCGATCTGTTCATTCATGGTATCGGCGGGGGTAAATACGATCAGTTGACCGACGGCATCGTCCGTGATTTTTTTGGCATCGAGCCATCAGCCATGGCAGTAGCCACGGCCACGCTCCATTTACCCCTGGGTGATCAGTGGCCGGCCGAAACCGGTTCGGAACTATTCGAGTTGGAAAACCAACTGGCAGCCGAGCGCGATAAACTCTGGCAAATCAAGTACCATGCCGATCAAGTCGCTGAACTCGCTTCGGACGAGCAGCAACAGTTGGCGGCGAGAAAGCAAGAGCTTTTGGCCAACATTCCGCCGCGCGGCGAAAAATGGCGTTGGCATCGCGAGATGACCGCCATCAACAAACGTCTGAGCGAATTGGCCAGTGCAGAAGCCGATCAAACCCGCCAGAGTTTGGAACGCATCGCCGATCAACAGCGCGATCATCGCATTTTGCAATCGCGTGAGACCAGCTTTTGCCTGTTTCCACTCGAAGCTGTAACATCGCAGCTCAAAGCGCTTACCCACGCGTAGCGGATTGTTGATTTAGTGTTGGATTGCACGTTTGTTGTTTAACCCGCAGCCGTAGGTTTTGAAGTTGCGCTTCTTAGTGCCGAAGGCACGGAATTCGATAGCCTGGGATGCAAATCCCAGGTCATTGAAGCATCCCCGCGTTTTCCGGTTCGCCAGCGATCGACCGCGAATG
>JBGSNE010000148.1:0-18659 GCA_041739785.1 Pirellulaceae bacterium | reverse complement strand
CAAAGGAAACTATCACGAAATTGAAGAGGCGCTTGAAACGGCCCTGGCAGAAGTCCGACTGCGCATCGACAACAATGTTGCGCTCGTATGAAAATATTTAATCTGGGTACTTTACTTTTCGCCTCGACTCATGGTACATCTATCGAATGCTAGAGTCATTTGTTGGATCATATAACGAAACAGGCTTGCAGTCGTTGCAGGAAGAAGACGACTTGGGTCGAGTGTGCCGATCGCTGAAAGACGGCGCGGTCACATTTTGGGCTGTACTCGAGTCTGAAGTCGTGCCAAACATCAGACGAGCAATGCGGACCGGAGATCGTCAGACTGCTCTGGCCATCCTCGCAAATTGTGCGAAGGATGCTGGAAGGATTCTTGGCTAAGGCCTCCCTGAAGCAATTTGCCCGACTGGAATAGAATCCTGCACGCTATGAAAACCTGGACTTCGAATCCGCCCGCATGGTTGGCGTTAGCCATCGCACTCGCTCTGTTAATTGCAGCAGCGATTGCTTGGTGGACAGCCTCGCTCACAACGCAAATAGCGCTAGTAACAGCGTTACTGATACTTGTGTTGTGGGGGATCATTCGTATTCAAACGAGTATTTCACGAACCCGGTCGTTTTCTGGGAAGGTGGAAACTCTGCTGGAGATTGCCAAAGACACTGATGTTGCAGCTGCTCATGATGCCATTTCGGCTTCGTTACTGAAAATCGCCTCAAATCCAGATCCAATCTATCGACCGTTGGCTTTGCAGAGTCTGAGACGCATCACCAACAAATGCTCGCGTTTGTCGGACGGGATTATTGAATACAGCTCGACCGAGACATGGCGGGTTGTCTACGAGGAGCTGCTGAGAAGTCCTGGTTTACATCTGTACCGTAGTGTGGCCTACATTGAGACTGCTCACTACTGGCAAGATGGCCCAGGACGACAAAGCACATTGTTGAATCTTGAATTGCACGACGCTGGGATCATCAATATCGAACGGATCGCCATTGTGGCCGATCACCTGTGGCCAGCCAATGAGCTCCCGAGCGAACCGATTGCAACTTGGTTGAATGAGCAGCACAGTCACGCCATCTGGCTCAAGATCGTCCGAGAATCTCAGTTAGCTGGTGAAACTGACTTACTTTCTGATTTTGGCATCTACGGCTCGCGTGCTGTAGGGATGCAGTTGTCTGATGTTGCGGGGAGAACCACCAAGTTCCTGCTGTCTTTCGATTTCGAACGAGTTCTGCAAGCAGAACGGAATTGGAAACGACTCCAAGTATTTTCAGTTCCCTACCGAGATGTGCTGGATCACAAACTCTGATCGCGATAAGATCGAGTAAGGCTGATCCAAATCCTACCTAAGGCCATTTGCGTTGCATGACGTGCTGTATCTTGATACGGCTCGGCTGGGACGAATGTCGCATCGAACCTTCCGAGCTGCCACAGATGTTGCTCGTGTCGCCCACGAGCAGGGTTCGACGCTGTACTTCGACGACTTCATGCGTTGTGGCGGAAGTATTCTGAACGCCGCTGAATTGTCACGCTATCCGAGTTTTGCCGACTGGCAGGGACCAGCTCGATTGTCCGATCGGATAAGGACGCTTGCTGGCGCCGGAGAGATGTGGCAAGTAGTTTTCGCATCACGTTCTGCAAATTTGATGTCACTAGCAGCCCGCCTGCAATTCCGGCTATGCCGCAAAGTGCTAGTCACCGACCTAAGCTGGCCATTCTATGAACAACTGCATCTGCGGGAACAACAGAAGTCTCGCAATGCCCTACATCGAGTTGAGATCCATGACGACATTCTGCGAAGGCAATGCACACTAGACGAATTGCTCGACAAAGTTGTAACGCATTACCTTGCTCAGGGCTGTGACGGTTTGTTTCTGCCATTGGTTGACCATCGCGGTATCCGACTACCCATCCAACAATTGGTTACTCGCATTCGCGAAAAGGCTGAACTGCGTTTTTGCGTCGTCGATGCGGCTCAAGCATTCCAGCACGTACCGTTGGAATTGTTCAGCGACTACTGCGACCTGGTAATTGCGGGTTGTCACAAATGGCTTGCTTCGCACGTGCCCATGGGCTTGGCGTTTTATGGTCGCGAGCCTTCTCGCCGGTTTATAGACGAGTCGATCGCACGTTGGCTTAAAGACGGATCTTTGGGTGATCCGCTGCTGCAGTACACCAACGAGTTACTCACGGGCAACGCTAATGCCTACGGGGAGACAACCGCTTTGCAACCTCTGCTGACCGCCAATGCGGCAGCGATCGACGCCCAAGATGGATTTACTGGAATCGATCATTCGAAAAATCGGGAGGCCGTTCTAAGCTGTATTGCCGACAGCCATTGGCAGGCGATATTGCCTGACAGAAGCTTCGACAGCCAAGTCATACTGATCGAATCACCCTCGCATCCATTAGTCGATCCGCGACGCCATTTCTTGCAGCATGGCGTCGCAGTCACTGCCTATGACAATGGCATCGTCCGGCTCGCTCTGCCTAAATCTCCGATCGATTCGCATTCGCTCAGGCTACTTTCAGCCGCTCTTCGATAGCCATTCCATTGCAGCCCAGCGAATAATTCTCGCTTTCACGCGTAACGCGGCTGAGTTTGGTCTTGAGTCATCCAACTCAACAAGGACCGGACTCATGTTCAACCCCCAAATAGCGCCCACGCCCGTAGAAGCACAAGCTTTTCCACAGCAAGAGAGGGTTGGCGACGATATTTTGCTTCCAGATTGGCCCAATGATGCGTTGGCCTCAGAGCGTCCGAACGATCGATTCGCGATATCAATGGCGGGATTCCAGGGGCTCAAAGGGATTTCGAAGGCGCTGGCGACACTAGGAGTGCTTGCGGCAATTTCGGCCGGAGGCTGGTTCTATAGCCAAAGCGGGATCGAGAAGCAGCACGACAATTGGCAGTTCGTTGCGGCAGCGACTGACGCATCTAGCGACACGGTTCAGCAACTGATTCACGTAGATGCAAGTGGGAGTGCGCAATCAACATCATTGCTCACTTTGACGCGCACTGAGCTCAACCGGAGAACAACGCAGGACGTTCAATCTGCACTGAAAAAGGACGACTTAGTAACCGCTACTGCATTTCTGCAAGCCGCCCAGCGAATCCCGACGGCGGCTGAGAATCCGGATGTCAGACCGCCGGTGCTTCGAGCTGACTTGGCTATGACTGCAGCGATCCGAGACGGTAGATCCGAGCTGTTCCAGATCGAGTTGTACGATTGCTGCGCGGAAGATGGTGACATTGTGGAAATCTCCGTCAACGGAGAGCACTTCGCCACGGTGCCGATCATGCACGCGGCATCGCTTGTTTCCATACCGCTTCAACGTGGTCAAAACACCGTTACGGTTCGGGCCGTCAACGATGGAGGTGGCGGGGTGACACTGTCGCTTCGTACTAGTCGCGGCGACTACTTCGCGCGCTACATGTACGTGGGCGAGACACATCAAATGGGGGTTATTGTCCAATGACCCTCAATCACCGCAACACGTTTTCGCTCCTCTGGGAGGAACACTGGTTCTTTCGAACTAATGTCGTCCTGGCCGCTGTTGGATTTTTTTACTTGTTCTTCCTTTAGGTTCCCGTTCGGCGAACCCCGACGCAGTGTGATTTCATGCGAACCATACGACTAATCTTCTACATATTGCTCGCCTGGTACGCGATATCGACGGTCGCGGGATGGCATTGGATACTGGCGTGGTGCCTTTGGCTCTTGGCCATCGTCAACACGGCCACAATCTGGATGTTACGCGAACGACGCAGCGAATTGAGTGCATCATGTAAGAAAAGTCGAGTCCTCGCTGTGTATGTAGGCTGGATGTGCTTTATGGTGGGTGAGCGACATTTGCTCGATACCGAGAGTGATAACGCTCACGTATTGCGACTCAAATCTATGGGTGATGTCGAGCGAAGCCACCGGTCGGCGATCCAGCTTGTTCGCGGTCACGATACAACGTTGGAAACTTGCCTCACGCGGATCTTTGAGAATTTGACGCTGCGAAATTCTCGCCGCAATGGTAGCCGGACCGGCCCCTTGGCGTCATTTCTCTTGGTCGGTTCCGAAGGCATCGGAAAACAGTATTCTTGCCGCGTTCTATCAAAGCTACTGTACGACTGTAAGCCCCTGATCTTTGAATGCGAAAAGCTGACGCCGGAAGCTGTTGTCGGACAGAAAACCCAGTCATCTGCATTGATGGATGCAGTAAGAAAGCAGCCACACGCTTTGCTCCTTTTCCGAAAGCTTGAGTTGGCTTCGAATGAAGTTCAAGCATTGTTCGCTGAGCTGCTTACTACTGGGTCACTGACGCAACCAGGCTCGCACAGCGGCGTTCTATTCCACGACACAATCATCGTCTTTACGAGTACCTGCGTTACAGCCTCGACTAGCAAGCAGACCTTGAACGCCCGCAAAAGTGTGCCGGAAGCTGAAATCCCAGCAGAATCCCTTGTGGACGAACCAAGCGTCAATCAAAGCTTGCTCCACGCTCTGACCAGCATTTGCCATTGCCAACAGCCAAACGAGCACGTGAAAGCAGAAGTGGTTGCGCTGTTGATGAAGAAAGAGTGCGCAGATCACAAACTGACTTTATCGTCGGTCGCACCAGAGATTCTCGCGTTGCAGGTATCGCAAATTGAGGAGGCGGACGGCTTTGAACACACGCCTTCTCGCATCAAGCGACTCTTGCGAAAAGCACTGGTAGCCGCGGTCGCATCGCAATCACCATCGATTTCCCTGCATGTAAGTTCCCGCTAACCCCAACCAAAGGTCACGTAAATGGACCCGCTAGACATTACCGACAAAGGTGTTCTCATGCAGATGATTGCTGCACTTAGAAAAGGCAATTCGCGAATGGTCAACGCCGTGGAAATGCACGGAGCGTTGACTCAACGTGTGCTTGGACAGGATCATATCTTGGAAGAGCTCTGCAGAGTGATCCGTTGGGCATGGGGTGCCGAGCATCGAGATAAGCCAGTTGCTAATCTCCTTTTCGTCGGACCTCCAGCAACTGGCAAGACGGAGTTAGCCAAGGCGATGGCTGAGTATCTGTTCGACGACGAAAAGAACATGTTGCGGTTCGACTGCAGCGAATTCTCAGGCCCCGAGGGCAAGACGCGACTGATCGGCACGCCGACCGGTTACGCTGGCGCCAAGGATGGCGGGCAACTTACACATCCCATGTTTGCCAACCCAAAAAGGCTAGTGCTCTTCGACGAAATTGAGAAAGCCTACTCTGGATTACTAGACCTGATGTTGTCGCTGATGGGCGAGGGGAGATTGACCGAGCAGGGGTCAGGAAGAGTCGCAGATTTCACGCAATCCGTAATCGTGATGACCAGTAATATTGCCCACCAAGAAATTGCCAAATTGCAGAATCAAATTGATGATCCAGACGAACTCGAGTACGCCGTGCGGGAAATGCTCGGTGGATCGGAAGTCTTCCGACCGGAAATCGTCAGTAGGCTGGATCGCATTTTTATCTTCAAACCGCTCGACGACAACAACAGGGCGAGAGTCGCAGCGCTGAAAATCATAAAGGCTGGCAAAGACTACGGCGTCAGAATCAAAGAGATCGCACCAGAACTAATTCGCGAAATTGCTTTTCCGAATGGAGCTGAACAAGACATTCGCGGGTTGGCGCGGATGGTAGGAAAGACGCTGGGGGAATCGTTGATGCATGCTAAGGAGAAGGGCTACAGCACCGTAACTATTTCGGCTGATTCATCGGGAAAACCGATTGTTTCGGCCGCTCAGGAATTATAGAGGTCGAGCATGGAACTTGAACAAAGAAACTTCCGAGCCGATCCGCTAAAACTGAAGCGTTTACGCGTAACGGCCAGTCTGACAGTCAAGGATTTTCAGGACAAGACGGGTCTCCACAAAGATACTGCGCGAAAGCTATTGCGTGGCGATCCAGTGTTCCTGAGTACCCTGTCACTGGCGGTTAAAGATGCATTTGGGATTCTTGACCCGCTCGAAGTATTGCATCCAAGCGAATTAGCCCAACTTGGTATTCATACCACGATCCGTTCACCAGCAGATGTCCTGGAATGGAAAATTGAGAAGTACCTGTCGGGCTGGGAAGAGACCTCGAACGGATTGCAGTTCCAACGCGTTTGCCTCAAGCATCGCTTCCTCGCTGGAAGAATGGCTAGTGGGAAATGTTACGAACTGCGGCACATGTCCACGCAAGATAGGGCACATATCGAAGACTATCTGCGTCGCCATGCCGACGTGTGCGAAGCAATCGGCGACCACCCCAATATTGCCCAAAACATAACCGCTGCTGAGATGGACGGTCAGTGGTGGGTGCTCGACAGATGGGAAGATGGCGAGACACTTGCCAGCAGATTGCAAAGTGGCGAGCTTAGCGAATACGAACTACGATTCATACTCACAGGCATCGCTAACGGCCTGGCCGTGTTGCATCGCAATGGCGTGATCCGTCGCGAATTATCACCCAAAACGATTCTACTTCGAGAGCGTGATGACCGTCCGGTCCTAACCGATATGGAGTTGGCAAAGATCGTTTCAGGCGGACCAACTGTTTCCCCTGCCAAGTGGCCTGACGATCCGTATCGAGCATTGGAAGTATCGAGCGCGGCCACTTGTGATGAGCGCTCTGATGTCTACAGTTGGGGCCGCATTTTTGTACATGGTGTCGTTGGTAGTCTTGCTGCACGCGGGCAAGAGTCAATACCCGACAGTTTCAAGCTGCCACGTTCAGTGCGCGCAATTGTCATGCAATCGGTGGAGGTACTTCCATCACGGCGGCCTCACGCAATGACACAAATTCTCGATGTTCTCGGAGGTTGGATATGAGTCCAACAGTCTTCGAGTATTACTTCGAACCCGAAGACCTAGGCGCGGACTTCGTACGGCTGATCGATAGATTTGGGCCGACGGTCGGGAAGCGTAACTGGGCGGAGAAAGTCCAGGATGCACTTAGTCCTCCACCCACGTTGCATGTACAACCCGAAACAAAACAAGATGCGGTACAACCGCTTGCCACTCAAAATTCTCCAGTGGATACCGTCTTGGATTCTACAAGATTGGAACGTCAATCACTGGCAGTCGTTGACTCTCCACTTTCGCAAGATGTTGAACCCGCAACCTCAGAAAGCGAATCAAAGCGGCGGTCTCGTTTGCGCCGTTTCATCAGTGTGCATGCTTTGGGGCAGTATGTTTTTTGCCTTCGATCAGCAGTTCTTTCGCTCGAAATCGGCGACCAACGCGACCTTGATGAGCCGATGCCACGGTTGACATATATTCCGAATTTTGACCGCGAAAAGATTGAGGAAGCGCTTTCGAAAGAACTCTGGAAGTTCGGACTACTTGTGCTTGCCAGCCTAGCCATCATCGGCTCGGCAGTTGTCGGCATATCGACAGTGAAGCAATGGCATTTCCATGCCTGCATATTCTGTCTGGCGTGCGTTTTGTACTCGGCAACGTATAGCGCCCTTCGAATCGTTGAGCTAGCCTTACGACGACACGCCGCGATAGCTGCTGAGGCACGTGAGCCGGAGCCACAGTTCGATCGGATAGCGCGCGTTAACTGGTGGTCCCTGCTCAAATGCGGCTACGAGCCAGTCAGCTACGAACGACCATTTCGTCACGCGGAGTTGCCGATTGAAGGTTGTCCCTGGCGTGTGTTGCAGCAGGGAAACCGACGTATTCCAGTGATCAAGGCTGGTAGTTCAAAAATCGGCTTCAAGCGTGGCGAACTGTATTCGAAACACCAGGTTCGGTTGGTCGCGTATGCATTGTTGCTCGAATCAAGCGGGCCATTTGTAGTTCCCTACGGTGTTGTGCTCCCGACGGATTCCGCCCTCGGTTTGGCATTTCCAATCACCGACGAACTGCGGTGTCGAGCGATCAAACTTATTGGCGACTTTGACCGGCAGCTAGCTCAGGTTCAGCACGATCAAATGCAGCCCAAGCTGCCTGAACCTAAGAGCCGTTGTTCGCGCTGCGACTACGGATCCCCAACCCAAATCTCGGCGTCGGAGATTGTTAAGAGTCGAAAAACAGAACAGCCAATAGTTGTGCTGCGAAGTCCGAGAGATGTGTTTTTTCATTGCCAGTGCGCTGATCGCTTTGGTTCCGCGCCGCCACATGAACGAATCACACGAATGGGTTTAAGCCAAATTGTTGGCTAGTTGTTGCGTGAGGTAAAGAAACGAGCAATTGAAGTAATTTTCGAAACAAGGAGCTCCTCAAAACTACTGAGCCGCGTCTGCTTTTTGAGACTGAGAAAAAGCGAATCCCAGGCAGCCATCCACTCGCTGGATGTCGCGAACCGCTGTTCCGGATCAAGCTTCAGCCCAGCAATCAAGCCATCGTCGAGCAGTCGCAGGGATCTGGCTGGCAAACGATCGCTGGCCTGTATTTTCTCAGAAGGTTTGCAAGACAGCTTTACAGTTCCGGCGATTTCCGGCAGACCAGCTCGGCCTCCGAGGCCTTCGAAAGGGATACTCAATGTCAATAACTCATACGCAATGACCGTCAAAGAAAAGATGTCAGAACGGAAGTCGATCGACGCATTCGGCGTCAACTGTTCGGGGGCTGCGTAGGGAGGTGTGCTGCCGTCTCCATCGCCGATGCTGGCCTGTTGGAGGGGCAAGGCAGATCCGTAGTCAATGAGCACCAAGTGCTTTGATCCGGCAGTAAGGATGATGTTGGAGGGCGCAACGTCACCATGAATAATGTTCGTCCTTTTATGAAAATGCGACAAGCCATGAACCAAACCACGAACCAGTCTTACACATTCAGGAGCGCTTGGACGAGGCGTTTCGCCTCTCCTAATGGAGTCCAGAAATCGCTGCAGACTGACTCCAGGAACCCAGCTCATAACGATGAAAACCTCATTCCCTTGATAGGCAAAATCAACAATTGCCGGGAAGTTGCGGTTGGCGTTTGTTCCACCGATTCTGCGCAAGATCTCGATCTGGTTCTTCGACACCTTCGCTTTTGGAATCCGGTACAAGGCACGGTAATCACCATCCGGTCCTGCGTGACGGTCAAACACGCGGTAGGCACCGCGCCAACTCAGTTTTTCCAGAACCAAATAGGTTCTTCCACGGACGTGAAGCGACTCCAAAACCTCCTCGGTTTTTCCACGAAAGCGGACAGACTTTTTGTCACGGTTGTTCATGAATGTGGTTGTCTTGATCGCCGCAAGGAGACGTTAGCTCCCGAGAGATTCGAAACTCGAAATGTGTGATCCATAGTTGTACCTGAGTAGCTTAGTCGGAAATCGCCCTAAAGTCAGAACCCTTCACAAGTTGGAGCATTGCTTAGGGGCAGGATAACTGCCAGCTCGCGTCGCAGCCAGTTTTTCGAGTTTTCGACACGTAGCGCGTGATTTTTCCCTGCAGTGGGCCTCAAACGGTGAGTCCACGCAGATTGACCCCAAAACAGCCTTTTGAATTGGACCTCCACGAAGAGAATTCTGCGAGGAATCGCTTCATCCCTTAGAAAGTCAAAACCTTGCTTACCTTATTCGACTACTTGAGACAGAGAGCTTTCGAATCCGTAGTAGCTGGTGCCCAGGAAGCACTGGAGTTCTTGGATTCGCGCAAAAACCATAAAGCTTCGCAGATTTCAATCGAGAAATCGAGCACGAAAAGCAGCCAACCCATGCTCGGCGGTCAGCCCACAACGGAAGTCGGCGATTCCGACTCAGATCCGGTGGATGACCCTCTACCGCCACCGCGTCGTCGATCCCGCGTAACTGACCAAGTGGATGAGAAGAAATGAATGGACGTCATCAGGAGATCGTTCGAGCACTGGCAGATTCAGTTCGACTATTGAGTGTTTCGCAAATCACTAAGCATTGGTGGACCGAAACCAAATGGGGGCGAAGCCGCGCGCGACAAGCCATCCGAATTCTGGAACAAGACCAATGGCTGGTCACGCAGACGGTTATGGCGAGGATCGTACATGAGCCTGTGCTTCCAGTGGTTACTTGGAACATGGACGATCCCGAGCCGGACTTTCAAGAGGTTGCAAGGACACTGCACCGGCGAGCAATTGCAAACGCTACACCGATCACAGTTGCCATAGCAACTCGTCGTGCGGCCGCTCTTTTTAGCAGCGGTCCATTGGCAACCATCAAGCTAACCCAAGTAACGCACGACTTGAATGTTAGCGAGCTGTTCCTCCACTTTCGCGGTTTGGGCATCCCGGCTCAAGCGTGGGTCAGCGAAGATCGTCTGCCAGCGGATTGGCCGATTCGAGAGCGTCCGGATGCCGTCTTGAAGAACGCCGCAGGAACGATCTATCGGGCCGTTGAATACGGTGGTGACTACCCCGTCAGCCGCCTACTGGAACTCCATCGTGGAATTTCGCTCCTTGGAATCGGCTATCAGATTTGGTGAAGGGCAATTCAATCATGAAAAAAACTGAGAGACATCTTTCCAGCCGGGATCGACGCATCCTGGAATTTATTGCACGGTACCGTATTGGAACCGTCGAACTCTTGGCAGCACACTGCTTTAATTCAACGAGTTTGGAGAATGTAACCCGTGTAATTCGGCGACTCGAGCGCAGAGGTCTGCTACGGACAGTCGCAGCGGGGTCCGGTTACGCTTACCAAACCGTTACATGTCAGACTCTTGAGCTATTGGGGCTAGACCCGCGCGCACCGCGCCCGCTCACCGAGCAAACGTTGCCGGCGAAGTTGGCCGTTGCAAGCTATTGCGTTCATCACAAAACCGAACTGTTAACTAGCCAAGAATTCCAAGATCTCTATCCGGAACTCTGGCGAGTGGGAATGCGTTCGTCGAGCTACGTACTAGTAGAGCAAGAGGAGAAACTTCGGCTACAGATGCTGATCGTCGATCGAGGTGGCGCAATCCATCGGATCTGTGCCCGAATCCGACGTTTGATTGCACAGCGAAAATCTCTGCCAAAGTTCCTGTCGCTTATGGAGTCGCAGCGTTTCCAAATTGTAATTTTAGTCGGCACGAGCGAGCAGCAAGGCAAGATCGATCGCCGAATCAAAAGTAGGCCATTCAAGCTGGTAACGGTTTCGACTTTCCTGTTGCCGCAACTGGCAGAACTACTTTTGGTGAGGCGCAAGTAGATGTTGACGATTTTCCCAAATCAAGCCGACGATGCACTCGATGTTGCAGCACTGCCGCCGACCGAGAACACTGAGCTCAATTATCGTACGAGACCTTTGTCGGACGGCCAGGAAGTGCGGCTTACGACCATTTTGCTCTTCGGCTTGCCGCCGTTTGTTATCATTTCGGCTGTCATTGTCCAGTGGCTTTGTTGGATGCTTCCAATCGCAGGGCACGTCCTCTTTGCCATTGCAGTGACTTTCTTCTGCGGAATTGGAGTACGCAAACTAACTGGCGCCTTTCAACGACGAGATCAGTATCACGTTATCGTTGTTATTCTGATAATTCTTGGCTACGCAGTTTGGGAATTTGCACTGGGTGTGGGCGGAAGCTCACTTGCCATTCCAGGATTTATTGTTTGGCTGACAGCGGGCGCGATGGCCCACCAAGTCGCTGCATGGATTTTGGCGGCCCCGACCGTTGATTTCGAAACCACCATGAGGTGGAAGTACAACCTCCCACACCTAGTCTCTCGAGGCTTCTCCCTCGACTGCCCAGAATTACTAACGAATAGCTTCAGTCCAGCCTTAATCGCCGTTTCCCTGTTTGGCGCGTCAACGCTGCAGGGGTGGCTGGAGCTGCCATTCTCGGCTTGGCTTGCTTGCTTCGCAGCGACAACGCTCGCAGTGTGGCTGGGTTGGCATTCGCTTCTGTTCTTGATTCTTCCACCAGTGAGCCTAGCTCGTAGCCTCATGGTAACTTGGCATGCAATGATCGTCTTTTGTACGTACGACGTCCACTACACCCCCGCTGCTGGAGTGTTTAGATTTCCGAGCCGCTGGTTGCGTTCGCCGATGAATCGTTGGCTACTCGTGCTGGGCACTGTGGTGACGGTCGGATGCTGCATTGGTTCCAATTGTCCGCACCCTTTGGTCGTGATGCATTCGGGTGGCTCTTACGTTCTTCAGGTTTGTGGGAACATGTTGGTCATGTTCCTGGCTGGCCCCCTAATACTCTTCGCGACGCTTTGGCTAAGCGCAGGCACAGTTTTGGCTCGCTTCGAAAAGGAATTTGCTCACCATCGGAACGAAGAAACAACCGACTGGGATATCTACGTTGATCGGATGATCAACTCAAATGACCCGCTTGAACGCGAGCACCTACTCATCGGAACTGCCGAACAAGGTGACTATCCGGTGCTGGTTCACAGCGAGATTTTTGATCAACACACTCACATTCTTGGCGATAGCGGAGCCAGCAAGACAGCTCTGGCAATCGGTCCGCAGGCTACGCAGCTCATTGCTCGTGCAGACTCAAGCGTGGTGATCATTGACCTGAAGGGCGACAAGGCACTTTTTGAGAGTTGCCGACGTGAAGCCGCCCGAACTGGAAAAATGCGATTTCGATGGATTACCAACGAGATTGGTCGATCTACCTTTGGATTCAATCCACTTCATCAGTCACACAACAGTAAACTCACCGTTGAACAGTTGTCTCAGGAACTGCTGCAGGGCTTGTCGCTCGACTATGGCATTCAGTACGGTGCTGGCTACTTCACGGCCATGAACGAAATCGTCATGAACACCGTCATGCACGAAACCGGAGCACGTTCCTTCACTGAACTCAATAAATTTCTCGGCGACCGTAATTTTTACAAGGGTATTGGCCACGAAGAGGACTGGAAGCAGGCGCGGCATCTGAGTGCCCTTGTTCAACGGCTTGCGAGTTGCCAAGCAATTAATTTAGTACCAGGCATGTATCCGGATGAACCGCTCTTGCACCAGAATGCGGTCGATTGCTCAGATGTACTCGACAAGCCGCAGGTTATCTACCTTTGGCTGCGATCCTCCACGGAACCGACAAACGCCCCCGCCATAGCGCGACTCTTTCTCTGGGCGATGTTCTGTGCTGCTGGACAACGACCTCCAGATCAGAACCGCGTTTACTTCTTCATTGATGAATTACAACAGATCGTTAGCGACGGCATCAAGCTTATCTTCGAGCATTTTCGAGACATGGGTGGAACCATCATTGGGGCGCACCAGACCGCCGGCCAACTCATGCGTTCAGGCAGTGATTTTGGCGAGACAGTCGACTCGTGCACGGCGATGAAACAAGTGTTTCGTGCGTCAGACCTAAAGTCCCTAGAACGTCTACAGAAGCTTTCCGGCACCAAACGCGAGATTAAAGCCACATGGCATCAGCCCCACGAGCGAGGTGGAGGCGATGTGTTAAGCCGTTACGAGACTTTTTTGGCAGAAGACGGCCTCGTCCGCGTAACGGAAGGCGAAAGAGCGCGTTTTGACTTGAACGACCTGCAAGCGATCAGTTCACGGCGGCAGTCCAGTCTCGTGCGATTTACGTTCGGTAGTGGATTTACGCAGTTTGGTGGAAAAACAATCGCGGTCAAGTCACAGTTCCACATCAGTTTCGACCAATACAATAAGCGGCGGAAGATGCCATGGCCGAGTGATCCTGGTGCATTCGTGAGCGAGGCACCTTCAAAATGTGGCGAGCCCAAGATTGAGGTCGCGGAACCAGCTTTGGGCAAAGCAAAAGAAGATTTCACCGCCGAGTTCGAGAAACGCGGTCGCGCATAACCAAGCAGAGAAACGAAATGATACCAGCAATGTTGCGCAATCCAATTGGTTCGCTTGTTTGCATAGTTATTGTGCTGGTGGTGTCCACAACCTTTCTAAGCCTAATCAGGGAACGGTTGGGGTACGGGCTTCCCTCTTCGTCGGTTCGCCAACCCTACCAAAACCAAGTTTCCGGGGTAGCTGCCCCTGCACAGGAAAACAGCGAGTATGCCATGCTTTCAAGCGATGTTCAGAAGCAACAACTGGAAGCGTTGAGTCAGTTGAATCAAGCCGCTGAAGATGCTGCTGTGGCACTGAAGTGCTGCAAAGACTGGGCTTCAGAGATCGACCCAATCCGCGAACATTCTCTCATCGACTCTCCAAGGGGTGCGGATACAACTTCAGACAAACTGTATACGTTGCTAGCAGAAGAGTTTGGACAAGACCGCTTGGGGATGGAGCAAATCGCGCAGACATCAGCTCGCATCGAGCTTCTCCGCAAGGAGGTTGAGACCGCTTCGGAGCAGGCGCGCCCGAGCCAATTGCCCTTGAGCAAAATTGCAGAGATTGGCCGACTGAAATCGACCAGCAGCACCGCCAAGTTAGAATGGACGGCTGCGATCAAGAACGCACGATCGCTGGTCCACTCCATAAAACGGCGGTCAAGCCAATCGTTACTTGAATCGGCAGTACCTTCGACCGTTGAAGAACGCATGAAGGACGAGGAGGCAAAACGACTGGTTGCTCAATTAGAGCGGCAAAAGGAAGAGGAAGCTGCTGCTCGAACTGCTCAAACTGCGCTCGACGCAGAGCGCAGGCTAGCTGACGAAGAGTTCTACCAAGAATCTCAATCCACTGAGGTCCAGGCCGCATTGGCACCATTTACTTCCGCGCGGCATGTTCAGCCTGCCGGGATGGCTGGCGTAACGCTACGATTCCGCAAGACTCCAGAACAACAGCCGATGTCGTTGGCCTCGATCGCTGCGCTCGGAGCTCTAGAAGAATCCGAACTAGGGCTGGAGCGGCTGGCGACAATCGCAGGCCATCACGAACTCGACGGACCCAAGTGGTCGATCAATCGCAACTCAAAATACTGGAGCGATGATCAATTCGAAATGGTCTCGCGTGCCCAGCAGGCACTCAAAACCTACGGTAGACTGCTCGTCGAACGAGGCCAACTCTCGAACTAACTCAAGAACTTATCAGCACGAACATCCACTACCGCAGACATTGCCCGATACATCCGTGACTCGATTTACAGGAGGACGCACCAGAATGTACCCAGCTTCGGCTTCGAAGCTCAAACTCCCTCGACTAAAATCCGGGAAATCCCCAACTCTCTCACCCCCTTTTTCAAGAGACGCTTAAACAAAGAAAAAGGAATTCCCTCACCTGCCAGGAAGTAAAAAATGGCAGCAGACACAGACAACGTTAGGCCGGAGCGATTTGCAACGCGGCTAGAAACGTTATGCGGCGAGTTTTAAAAGGACTGCATCGTGTGTGTCGGCAATCTGCTCCCCGAGGAGCTTTTTGCATTTATGGATGACCGTTGGAGCTGCAAGCTGCAACACATTAGGGAGATCTTGCCATGGCATTGGATGCGAAAGGCATGAAGTTTTGTAAGGTTACGCACTTCGAGAATGGACGTATGACCACGCGGAGGATTCACCTGATGGTGATTCAAGCCGCGAACGGAAGAGTTTTTCACCTTACTGGTGATGATCTTCCGGATTCGATCATACTCCAGTCCGGCGTGTCGTTTCACGGTGCTCATGTAGCACAGGTGCTATTGAATCCCGAATCTGCGAAGGCAACTCTATCACCGCCAACAAACAGTTGGCTTACAGGTAGAGATATCTTTTTTGCAGTCATGGGATACGTAGTGCTGCACGTGGTCGTCAGTCTTGCTACTGCAACTGCAGAGCACCTGATGTAACCCTTTGCACATGGGAGAACTTTTTGTTCTCCCATGTGCTTCTTGCACGATGCAAGACAGTTTTTTAAGACCACCTAGCCGAAAAGGGCTTTGTGTACGTGGATGAGCAGAATAATCGTCCACAATTACAAACAGCGTCTTAACGGACAAGGATTCCGTTGGCGCACACCACATGGAGGCATCATGGGGACAAAACAACCATCCCATGAAATTAAACTAGGAAAAATCAGAGTCGCAATTTGGGCGAATGAAACGGAGGACCACGACGTGTGGTTCAACGCCGTCGTCTCGCGACTCTACAAGGACGGAAACAGATGGAAGGAAACAACAACGTTGGGGCATCACGACTTGCCAGTCGCCATGAAGGCGATTGACATGGCCTACTCCTGGATCTGGCTTAAGCACGCCGAAGTGCAGAAGGCAGAGCGACATGCCGCTGACGAAGTACCTTCGAACGTGGGGAGGTAGCTATGAAAACCCTACGAAAAAGACGTGAGTTGGAAATAGGAACACTGATAGTAACTAGTGGTACTATGTGCCAAATCCAGAGTGGAGATGCCTTGGCTTGCCTCACGAGACACGCGCGAGGCGACTATGGCGATGTCTCCGATCAAAGTTGGCAAGCCAACGAAGAAGCACGGGAAACAGGAGGTAGAATCCATTCTGCCTATTGCGACCGTGACGGCAATCGCTTTTTTATCATCACAGAAGCAGATCGTTTAGCAACAACGATCTTGCTCCTTGACGAATATTAGCGGTTTTTAGTTTTTTGCCCGGTTCTTGGTGGAGTGCGTAAGCGCTCCTCCCAAGGCTGGGTTTTTCCATTTTTAATAGCATGCATTTCAGCCGTATGCAATTATTTGTTTTGCGGTGGCTGCGATCAACCGCCAAATCCAAACATCGAAGGCATCGCCAATCATGTCGAACAAGTTGACCGACGCCCAACGATCCCTGGAACGCGCCCAAGAGTCTGCCCGGCAGCGTTTGGTAGAGATCGAACAAGAACGGCGCGAGATCAAGGCATCGATCAAGTCGCTCGAAGCTGCCATCAAGGCGTTGGGGCGTTCGAAGCGAAAGCCACCTTCCAAGCCATCGGCCGCTATCGAGCCGGGAGTCACGAACGAAACGTGCAGTTGATTCCCTTTCTCTTCAGTACTGAACTTCGACTAATTCTGCCTACCACCATTTGTCTCAGTCGCTGTGATTTCTTCTCACAATGGTCCCAGCATCAGCTTGGATGCTGCCTCTGCCCTGCGAGTATTGAATCATGCTGTCGCCCCCGCGTCGCATGATATTCAATCAGTAAGTTTTAACGAGGCTTCCCATGTCATCCGCCAATCAGCCGTTGCACGAGATCAATCTGGGTCGCATTCGCGCGGCAATCTGGGCAAACGAAAGCGTCCACCACCGGACCTGGTTCAACATCACCATCGCGCGAACCTACCGCGATGGAGAACAGTGGAAAACGACCACTTCCTTTTCACGCGACGATCTGCCATTGGTAGCTAAGGCAGCCGAGATGGCATACGCCTGGATCTGGAGCGAAGCCAACGCTGTATTGGAGGCACGCCATGTTAACTCCTAAACCTCCCTTGTTTTCCAGTTGTCCCGTGGCTGTCGTGGGTGCTGGCGACTTGGCGTCGCACCTCTATCGCCGTGAAGATGTGGCCGACCCAGACAACTACCACTATTCAGTTTTCCGTTTCCTGGACTCCGGCGCCACAACGCAAAACTTTCGTCCAGCCGATCTTCGCGACATCGTGAAGCTGTGCCAAGTACTTGCATTTGAAATCGCGACTGACGGTTGCATTCCTGGCAAGACCCGCGGTCAGCTACTTGAGCTGGTTAATCAACTGGATGCAATTACGCAGAAGTGGAGCGACGATGACTAAGCCAGCCCACGAGATTCGGAAGGGTCTGTTGAAAGTGCGAGTCTGGAAGCGTAAGACGAAGGGCGGTTCGCAGTACTCCATCACCATCCACCGAACTTTTCGCAACGGCGACCAGTGGAAAGAGTCAACCCGATTGGGGCCACATGACCTCCCGCTGGCTCGTTTGTTACTCGACCAAGCCCACACTTGGATTCTAACTGTTGGTCAGCAGGCGACGCCTTAGCGTACACCCTGTCCTGCATGTATTCATCGAATATCATCGATAGTCTGCTATTTTGTAGCGGCAAATTTCAAGGAGCAATTCCGTGATCCGTCTCAAATCCACAAAGCCGGACGACACCAATGCCGTAGACCAAGTCAGTGTTCTGTTGCAAGGCTTGCTCGAGCGATTGGATCGCATTGAGGCTCATATGCAGGTCGATCCCCGCCCTCAGCGTGAATACTACTCAGTCGAAGAGGCCGCTGAACTATTAGGCAAAGCTGCGTTTACGGTTCGCGAATGGTGTCGACTTGAACGCATCAACGCTCGCAAGCGTCCATCGGGTCGCGGACGCAGCCTTGAGTGGATGATTCCCGCCAAAGAGATCCAACGCATCGTCGACCAAGGTCTCTTGCCCAAGGATCTGTAGTTCGACAACTTGACTACGAGCTTTAGCCAACCGCTGACAAATTCGTAAAGGTAAAGCCAATTGAGTAACTCCGAAAAGCAGCTTGTGGACGACACGGAATCTGTGCCTAGCTGGTGGTACTCAGCCTGCGAGCATTGCCAAGCCAAGTGGTTTGCACCGTTTCGACCGGTCCTTTGCCCCCGCTGCGGCTCGCCGGTGATGAAACCAGAACCAAGACAGCCGCCCTGGTTGGTCTGCGTGCAGGCCCGGAAGCCGCGGTAACTGATTGAGCGAATTTGGTTTCTTGCCCCGCTCCGGTCGCAGTTTCGCCGACAGCGGGTCTCTCAGGTCGGTTCGTCCTGGGTCACCAACGGCGATGTGAAGCAACACCAATACGAACTTCAGGCGGTCAGTTTGAAACCGCCCGCGGTTCATGCTGGACCTAATTCGCATCGGTGAGCCACGAACCGCGGCTCCAGCTATTCAACAACGCAGGAAACGCCCTCGTGCACATAGAGGTCTCATAAGGTTGGATTTTCCAGCTCTCGAATAGCAAAGGTGCTCTAAAGC
>JBGSNE010000140.1:0-89813 GCA_041739785.1 Pirellulaceae bacterium | reverse complement strand
CCGCATTCGCGGTCGATCGCTGGCAAGCCGGAAAAACGCGGCGATGCTTCGATGACTTCGGGGACCTGGGATTTGCATCCCAGGCTAACGAATTTCGTGCCTTCGGCACTAAAATCGGCGAGTCGTGCGACGATGACTTACGCAGGTTGCGGCTTAGGTTTAGGTTTGGGAGCATTGGTCAACACGGTCACGGCGCCGGCAATCACGACGGCGAGGCTCAGCCAAAACCAAATTGGAACTTGTGACCAAGTCCCCGATTCGCTGAGTGAGATGAATGTATTGATGACGGGGGCGAATCCGAAGATTAGCGGCATCACATAGTAAGGTTTGCCACCCGCGTTGAAGGCTAGAATCACACCTAATGCGCCTACGGCTCCGGCCACTCCCGCTAGGAACGACCAGCCCATTCCCAGGGCAGTCCAACCACCTTCGTCTTGAGTTCGCGAATAGATCAGTACCAGCGGGGCTGCCACAGCGATAAAGAAATAGGCCAAGCCCACGCAAGCGAATGGACGTAGTCGGCTGCCTGACATTTTTCCTTGTCCAATATGTAGCATCGGTCCGTACGACCCCCAGCAAACAGCGGCTACGATGATCGAACCCAGCACTCCCCAAAAGTTGACAGGTTTCGCGCTGACCGCGGAGGCTGCTGCATGGGAATCCGCGGCGCTGTGTTCGCCACTCGAGTCGAGTTGATCTTTTGAGGTCACCTCTGCAGAGTCAGCAAGTGCGGCCACTGGTGCTGACTTGGCCGGTGGTGGTTTGAAAAACAGCACGCCGCCCGCTCCCAGCGCCGCCGCGACCACTCCCGCCATGAAGATGGGGCTGATTTGGTTAAACGTCCGGCTAAACAGCGCCGTCACCAGGGTGTTCACAACCGGTGCAAAACCGAAGACGAGTGGCATGACGTAGATCGTCGATCCACCATAGCCTAGGGCCACGATAATCCCCAACGCACCGATGGCTCCCACGGCCCCGGCGACGAGGGAATAGATGCTTCCGCTCAGCGTCCATTTGCCGGACTCTCCCGATTTCTTCAGGATAGCAAAGGGGATGAGCACCGCGATCAGGAAGTAGGCCAAGCCCACACCGACAAAGGCCCGCAGGCTATCGTGGCTGAGGGCATTGGCACCATGGTGCAGGGTTGGACCATAGGCCCCCCATGCAACAAACGTCATGGCAGTGAACAATAAGACAAATGGCAGGCCCTTCATCGACTCACTTCAACTTTCTTGGTGGGGTGATGTCTCTGCGTTGTGTGGTTGAGCGTCTATACTTGTACCATTCTGACCGTAAATCGGACAGTCCTTATCGTATTCGTTCCCCTATTGCAATCAACTCGATGACTGAAATTCGCGAAACATTGACTTCCAGCACTTGGCTATCCGCATTGACGCGTGTGTCCCGCGTTGTTGCGCCGGCCATTGTGCAGATCCGACGGCACCTACACGCGCACCCAGAATTGTCGTTGCAAGAATTCGCTACCACCCGTTTCCTGGCCGAACAAGCCGAATCGTTGGGCTTGGAGGCACGCATTACCGACCAGCGGATCGGCCTTACCAGCGACTGGAGCTCGCAGCATCCAGAGCACTCCAAGCTACGGGTCGGACTACGGGGGGACATCGATGCCCTGCCGATCCCGACCGTTTCTAACGGCGACTATGCCAGCCGCCACGACGGAGTCATGCACGCTTGTGGTCATGATGCACACGCAGCAATGGTGTGGGGTGCCTTGGCGATCTTGCGAGAATTGGATTTAGTCGGAGCGTTGCCGGGACCGGTCGCGGTACGAGCGATTTTTCAACCTGCCGAAGAAACCAGCCAAGGGGGACCACTGATGATCGCGGCCGGCGCGTTAAAAGGAGTCGACTGCGTACTGGCATTGCATGTGGATCCCACTCTATCTGTTTGCAGAGTAGCAGGGCGCCCCGGTCCGTTCACAGCAGCTTGTGACAGCTTCGAAGTTCTGTTGACAGGTCGCTCGGGACACAGCGCGCGACCCCACTTGTGTATCGACGCAATTGCGGCAGCTGCTTCTTGGATCGGTGAGATGTACGGGCGTGTACCACGCAGTCACGATTGCCGCGATCCGGCTGTAGTAAGTGTTGGAACGATCCAAGCCGGAACGGCTCCGAACATTGTGGCTGGTAGTGCGCAACTTTCCGGCACCATCCGCACGTTTAGCGAGAGTGCCCGAGCGGCTATTATGCAGGAGATGCGAAACGTCGCCTCCGCGACAGAGAAGACGTTTGGTTGCCAGGTGAACGTAGAGTTCTCCGCACATACGCCGAGCGTACACAATGATCACGAGCTAGCGCGCACGATGATGCACACAGCGCGGCAATTGTCAGACATCGACCTGGTACAGCCTATCGAATTGCCAAGTATGGGAGCCGAGGATTTCGCCTTTTTCGCTCAGCATCGACCTGTCTGTATGATGCGGTTAGGGATTGCCGGCCCCACCCTTGGGTCCCACGCATTGCATACCCCCGCCTTTGACATTGACGAACGCGCTTTAGCCATCGGCTCACAATTGCTGGCCGCCACTGCTATTGAGCTCTGTACGTCAGGCTTTCCTGCCTGACTCACTACTATCCCAGCGCTATTGAGGCAGGAAAATTAGGCTCTTCAAAAGAACTAGTGGGTAACAATTGAGGGCGACAGGTTTTGAGAGGCCGGGTTTTGAGAGGCACGGCAGGGCGAAAAGAATATCTCGCTTGGCCTCGGTAGGACTCATGTTTTACCGAGAGGACTCATGTTTTACCGAGGTTTCGTTTTTGAATAACAAATGACTTTAGCCCGACGCCATTCTTTTTGCCCTGCCATGCCTTGGAAAACCTATCCAACTTGCTTCTTGCATCGATTGACTACCCACAGATTCTTCTGAAGAGCCTAAAATTATTGGTAAGGAAATTGGCAGAGTAATAAACCAAAGTCTAACGTTCATGGGTTTGGATCGCGGGCAGCAGCACGCGTTGCAGAGGAGAGTATTCGTTAAAGGTTAAACCCTGCTCCTACTTTATCAGGGGTAAACGAAGTTCTGTCCTAACCTCAGCCGTCGCCTGCGCATGCTGCCACCAGTGCTTTGTGAGCCGTTCAATTCGCTCGCTATCACCTACACCACCAAAATTGACAGTACTTCAGCAGCTCGCTCCGGCTAGGCGTTAAACGAAATACTCGCCCAACAACAAACGAACCACAGCGTATCAAACGAGAATTTAGCGCGAGCGATTCTTAGTTTCAACCTGCTTTTACTGGAAACTCAGCCACGGGTGTTAGGCCGCGGTCGATGATCCAAATATTGCGAAAGCGGACGGGATCTTTGTGATTCTGAAACTTGATCGGCAGGAGGGACGGCGCCTCGATCTTCCCGGCGCCTGTCTTGTTCTCGATCTCAGCGTCATCTTGCGTCTTGACCCCATTTTGCCAGACCGTAATGCGGCCGTTGCGCATCTTGCTCCCATCCGCTGCCCAGCGGGGGGCTGTGAAAGCAATGTCGTAGGTCTGCCAGACCAATGGCGGTAGGCACATATTCAGATCAGGTGCCTTTTGACGATACAGACTGCTGCAGCCGTTGAAAGTTGGGGCCTCTGAGAATGAATCGAGCACCTGCACTTCATAGCGACTTTGCAAATAGCAACCGCTGTTACCGCGTGCTTGCCCTTCCTCGGAAGGCATATAGGGGAGTCGAAATTCGACATGCATATTGAAATCTTGAAACATCGGTTTAACGTCCGCACCCGGTAGCAGGAGTCCATCCTCGGTCATGTCGCCGACCGTGAATTGATCGGTACCTTTACCATTAAATAGCACCAACGCTCCCTCTGGAGGCACGGCACCCAAGGTGGGGCTGGTCCGCTGAATGCGGTTGAGTGTCCCCAATCGATTCCCTTCGCGATCAACCACCAGGCACTTGTCCTTTTCGACAAAGATCGCCCAGGGACCTCCCGACAGAATTAAGAAATCGCCCGAGCGTTGTCCGACAAGCGGTTGTGATTCGTTTACGAATTTTTCTTGTCCCGGTAAGCCGCCCGTATACTGCCGCGCTTCGAAGCGATCATTGCCCATCGGACGCACTTGCAATCCCAGCGGCTCACTATCTTCGCCAACCTTGATCTCCCCAATAAATTCGCCCAACAGGTTGTAATTGTCATCATCGGTAGGAGGGACGGTATGTGGACCACTGGCGGCTGGCGCTGGTACATCAGCGCCTGGCTGTGTGGGTTGTTTCGAAGGTGACGCGTCGTTGGCTTGAGGCTGGTCTTGCTGAGCTGGCGTAGTATCGGCCGTAGTTGAAGCGACTAGTTGTGGGCCACTCTCGGCTGAGGCCACTTCTTGGGCAATTGCAAGCTGCCCCACCGTCAATGAACCTAGGAAACCAAATAGCGCGAAGAGTCGGTTAGCGAAGATGTTTTTCATGATGCGATTCTGTCAGGATGCCGGTGAGATGTTGTAAATAGGATTTAGAGGCAAGTTGTGGGAGAATTGTCAGATTCAATGACAATCCTCTATTTTGATTGCTAGTGAGCCAAAGTGCAAATGGGGGTTTCGGAGAGTCAAAAAGTGGCCCGACGCTCCGCGTCGGGCCACTTTAGGTTCCGCGTCGGTTTCCGTACCAATGGATGTGGGCGCGAGGGCAAAATCGCAACTCGTGCTGCTGACACCAGGGGAGCAGCCATTCGGCCTGTCGATCCAAGGCGGCGGGCTGAGTCCCTTGTGGCATCAACAGCACACGGTCGCCATCGTACCCCCCCAAGAGCTGTAGGTATTCAAGTACTTCCTCGGCGTCGGCGGGTTCGTCCACTACGAACTTCAGTTGGTACGGGTGCTCGTGCATCAGCTGCCTGACAACCTCCAACCGCTCGCGTCGCGCGTGGTGAGCTGCTTGCCAAGATCCACTGGAGGCGGCTGGTGCCGACCCAGACAATTTGGGGCTAATCGAAATCAAATCACAGGCCAACTCACGATGAATGGTCCCTGCCGTCTCGATGGTCAAATGGTGCCCCGAGCTGCGGAGACTATCACATAACTCGTTGATCCGCGCATAAATCAGCGGCTCGCCTCCAGTCAGCACAACGTGGTTGGTTCGCAGCTCATTAACCCTGTTACAAAGTTGGTCGACGCTCATATGATCCCCTTCGGGGTGCCATGAGGCGAAGGGGGTATCGCAGAACCAGCACCGCAGGTTACAACCGCTGGTCCGCACAAAGACGCTGGGAGTGCCAGTGAGTAGTCCTTCGCCTTGCACGCTGCTGTAGATCTCGCAGATACGTAGCCACGCCCCCTTTCGATTCGACGGCGTCTGTTTCATACTGCCAGCAGTTTGCTATGTGGAAAGTAACGGGACCCTTACCGAGGGTCAGATTTGACTAACTAAAGATGGAGAATTTTCCCCGGTGTCGACTCCCTTTCAAGACCAGCTCGAGGTTTTCGAGAATAGTTTTCCGGATCGTCCCTACGAGATTGAAATCACTTGCCCAGAGTTTACCTCAATTTGCCCCAAAACGGGCCAACCGGACTTTGGGACGTTGATCTTTCGCTATGTACCAGGAAAAATGTGTGTCGAATTGAAGAGTCTCAAACTCTATTTGCAGAAATTCCGCAATGAAGGAATCTTCTACGAAAATGTAACCAATCGCATCGTGGATGATTTCGTCGCCGTTGCGAAACCTAGAGCCCTGACACTGGAAAGCCATTGGGGACCGCGCGGCGGCATTACCTCGGTGATCCGTGTTGAATACGAGTCGCAAGATTAGGCTTTGTAGCGGAATTCTCCGGAATTTCGACAGGGTTGAACGTTCCGCTTGCCGGAATTGTTGGTGAATTCGGCTACTGGATCGTCACACATACGCTACCAATTCTTTCCTCCGTTCCTGTCAGGACCCACAGCATGACCAGCACCCCCATCATTCTCAGCGGTTTCGCCGACGAAGCGGCCAATGACAAATTGGCTGTACAACAATTTGCTGCACTGGCTGCCGCCGGCCTGCAACACTATTCGATTCGCTTTGTCGACGTGGGGGAAGGCATCAAAAACGCGATGGCACTTTCCAAATCGGAATTGAAAACTGTCGTCAAGTTGCAGAAGGAATATGGTTTGAGCGTTGCCACCATGGGATCGCCAATTGGCAAAGTGCGATTGTTGGAAATCGACGACGGGACAGCGAACAAATTCGTTCCCTTCAAGAAGTACTTACAATCCGACGTCAAGCACGCTTGCGAAGTGGCCAATACACTGGGGACGAAACTGCTGCGTGGCTTTTCGTTCTATCACCCAGTCGGTACGGCGCCCGAAGATCACATTAACCAAGTCGTCGATCAATTGGGGCAAATTGCGGACGTCTGCGATGCTGAGGGGTTGGTGTTTGGTTTGGAGGTCGAAGCCAATCTGGTCGGTCAATCGGGTAAGATACTGGCGGAGATCCATCGCAAAGTTAAAAAATCGAATCTCGTGTTGATTTTTGACGGAGCGAATCTGGTATGCCAGGGTATGACGCCCGACCAAGTCTTTGCAGAATACTTGGCGATGAAACCGGGTTTAGGTTGGATTCACGTCAAAGACTATCGCCACGATTCGGCGGCCGGCAGGCTCAAACACATCGACGAAACCTCGCTCAAGAACTTTGTCCCCGCCCATCTGGGAGACACCGGTCATGAGGCCATCCTGCGCGATTTAAAGGACGAGCTTCCCAAGATTGAAAAGCGAATGAAGAAGTTGGGTGCACCGGGCGTTATCTTCGATCTTGAGCCGCACGTGAAGGGTGGCGGCCAATTCGGCGGCTTTAGTGGCCCCGATGGTTTTGGGGTCGCGCTCCGGGGGCTCTGTAAAGTGCTCGACTACGTTGGAATCGACTATCACTTGACGGATTTCGATGACATCCTCCAACGTCGCGGTGGCTGAGTAGTGGCTTCTTCATGGCTAGCACTTAAGTGTCGCATCGAGCAGTTTATTAGCCTCGAATCAACGACCATTGAACTCGGTGGTCGCAAGCTTCAATGGTATCGAGTAACTGACGGCGATCGATTGTTGAGTGTGGCTGTCTCTGCGACGCGCCCCGCGGAAGAGCTCGATCCTTTCTGGGCCGCCACCTGGCGCGCCGCGCGGGGGCTGGATCGATTTCTAGCCAACCTCGATTTAAGCCAAACCCGTGTCTTAGAACTCGGATGCGGATCGGGACAGGCCGGCATTGGGGCTGCGCTGCGTGGCGCGCAGGTCACGCTGACAGACGCAGTGGGAATAGCTCTGTTGGTCGCTCGCTTGAACGCTTCGATCGTCAGGGAGCGCGTCTCCATCCGACGACTGAAGTGGGACGCTGATCCGCTGCCGGTAGAACGCTTTCCATTAATTATCGGATCCGATCTGGTCTATGACCCAAGTTTGTTCGAGCTGTTGGACCGCTGCGCTCGACTACATCTGTCTGTGGGTGGCAGGCTATTGCTGAGTGAACCTCATCGGCATACCGGCGATCGATTTTCCAAATGGATTGTAGAAGCCGGCTGGTGCACTTGCGAGCATGACATCGACTTGAATGATCGTCGTGTCCCCATTCGCGTCTTCGAGTGCTGGTTGGACTCGCGAGGTCGCACTAGCGGGATGATTCATGAGCCAAGTAGTGAGAGCCACTGGTGAACCTCAGACGCTAGCCGTGGGCTCCAGCAAAGCAAGGCCAACGGCTGTTGAAACCTGCGATTTTTAGTGCCGAAGGCACGGAATTCGATAGCCTGGGCTACCAGATATCACCGCTTCGCGGTTTCAAAGCGAGTTGCCCGGCCGCTCACGCGCCTGAGGCTCACTAAATGAACCGCCCGCTGGCAGTTGAGGTTCACTATGGGCACAAAGCGTAAGCCAGTCGAAGAAATCACGACTCGGAGAGTCGTGCGACGATAAGGGGTCGGCACGCGCCCAGCCGCTGGGTGTGCGGCTGGGCGGACGACGCTTGGGGGGCACTGTCAGGCAACAGCGCCCTGAGTTCGGACCAGCGATTATGGGTATCGCTCAAATACCACATCGCCTCTTCGCGGACCATGTAGGGCCCGGCGACGAAAAGGGGGATGTCTAAGCGGCGCGCCGACGACCGGTGGGGTTGATCATCGGCTTGTTTTCCAACTTGCGTCCTGGCTGAGGGAACGCCAGCGGAAGGCCTACGGCACTGACATCCACTTCCAATTCTTGGCGAAGTATCCGAACTCCTGGAGGTGCGTTAACACCGATACGAACCTTGTCCTTTCCAACCGCGACGATCGTCAAGACGATATCGTCACCCAAACAAATGCTTTCCATCTCGCGGCGCGACAAAATTAACACGGTTTAATCCTCCTTGAATGAAACTGATTCACTTGTCTAATCGACTGGTTTGCTTGCAAACTACATTCGCCGCACCGTAATGCAGGCAATCCGTCTGCCCCTACATTGGTTTGTGAGGGCTATGCCCGATCCACCGGAGCAGGGCAGGTAGCCGCGCGGCGTCCCAACGAGTCATAGAAGAAAATCGAGCCTCGATTCACATCCCACACAGCCGTCAATCGAACGCTACGTGGGCCATAGATGCAAAAATAAAATCCACACGGCTGACCATTGCGGGTCAGTACACGTTGCGCCATTTCAAAGGCGTCTTTCTCAAGCTGATTTTTCGTACACAACTCATCTCGAATATATTCGCGCACGGCTTCGAAGCTTTTTGGCTCAACCTGCTGTAACACTTCCATTTCCCGAGACCATCCTTTTATGTTAAGAGCTGAACCAAAGAGGCGACTGACCAACAGCGCGAATAGTCATTATCTCAGGAAAATGACCCGTCGACTGAGCATCGACTGGCTTCTTTGTTTCAACTACGTATATGTTAAAATGGCGAAGACAGCGAAACACTGCCCCCTGACAAGCCAACCTATCGGCTGCTGGCTAATGGTGCATTTAGTAAGAAAATAGGCGGAATGCACAACTTAGAGAATCTCTTGGTAGGCTCGATCTAGGACCTGCACAGTGTGCAAAACCGCTACTCGATCGGTCCAAGGTCGCAAATGTTTCTCGATCTGGACTAAACATCCAATGTTTCCGGAGACGACAGCCGTGGCTGCAGTGTTGATCACGCTCTGCGCCTTGCGTTTCCCCAGTTTTTCTGCGATTTCTGGCTGTTCAATGTTGTAGGTGCCTGCCGATCCGCAACAAGTATCACAATCAGACAGCTCGACAATTTCCAAACCGGGAACACGACCAAGTAAACTTCGCGGTTCAGCGCGGACCCCCTGTGCGTGTGCCAAATGGCAAGCGTCTTGGTAGGCCACCCGCTTGAGGGTTCGAAGCTTCGGTATTGGCTGCAGCTCTAGTCGATCGAGGTAGACAGAAATGTCCAGTGAACGAGCCGCCAATTCAGCGGCCCGTCCTGCGTATTGCGAGCCTGCGAACAGTAGCGGATACTCATGAATCGCCGAGCCGCAGCCCGCCGCGGTGGTGACCAAACAGTCCACATCACTAGGAATCGTATCCATTAGCCTGCGCGCGAACTGAGCGGCTGAATCCCCACGACCAGTATGCCAGGCCAAAGCCCCGCAGCATCCCTGTCCCTCGGGAATGACGACTTCGATTCCATTGCGACTCAGCACACGTACTGCGGAAGCATTGATATCTGGAGCCAATACCTGTTGGGCGCATCCAGCCAGCAGTGCCACGCGACCGCGCCGTTTCCCAATGGCTGGTGTGATTGCTGGGATATCCTGTCGCGGTGGAAGACTGTCTGGGACTAAGTCCAACATGGGACGCAACGATCGCGGGACAAAACGATTGAGTGGTTTCGTCAATCGTCCCATGCGAACCGCCCATCGAAATCGCTCTTTGTACGGTAAGGTCATTCCCACCAACCAATTGCGGAGCGACCAAGGCGCCTTGCCTACCGTTCGTACATGATCGCGGTAAGAACTGATTAGGTCACCGTATTGGACTCCCGAAGGACAATGGGTTACACAAGCCAAACACCCCAAACAGCGGTCGACATGTGGTGCCGCTTGTTCAACCTCCAGGCTCCCCTCTAACACCGATTTCATCAGCAGAATGCGCCCCCGCGGGGAGTCCATTTCGCTTTCCAGCTCTTGGTAAGTGGGGCAGGCAGGCAAGCAAAAACCGCAATGCACACAAGTCCCCACCGCTTTGCTCATCGCCTCGCCGCGGGATCCGAGTTTTTCTAAGTCGATGTTGTGCAGCATTATGGGGAATGGGGAATGGGGAATGGGGAATGGGGATTTTAGACCAACTGGCTCGAACATGCCATCATCTACCCGTCAGGCCGCAGGGGATTAAAATGGGCAACTGCGTTTCACGGTGGCACTCCATCGTCGCTCGACTCTCCGAGTCGAGTTTTGGCAGACAAAGTCGACACCCGAAGTTCATCCAATTCCATTGAATACTCACTTGATTATCAACTATACCGTAGCCGCCAACCTACCGCTGCCAGCACGAACTGCGGTCAACGTGGTGCAGACTGCACTTAAAGTGCATCGCAGCGTGGCCGAAAAACTGCTGCACGATGGGGCTGTCCGCTGCGGAGGGAGATTGCTGACGCAAACTCATACTAAGCTGCGCGTGGGGGACGAAGTCGAAATTGAGTACGCTCCGCAACCTGCCAAAGTCCCCAAGGCCAAGGCCTCTACCAACGCGAGGTTTGAAGTGGTGCATGATGACCAGTGCATCATTGTCGTCAACAAACCGGCCGGCTTGCTGACCGTCCCGACGCCCAAACGCGAACCAAATACGCTCCAATCGCAGATTCGCAAGTGGCTGCAGCGCAACCAACCGGGCGCCATGGCGACCTGTGTCCATCGACTCGATCGCGGCGTGTCAGGGCTGTTGGTTTTCGCCAAATCTCATGCAATCGCTGACAAATTGCGTGAACAATTCGCGGCCCGCAAGCCCGAGCGCAAGTACACCGCCATCGTGCGTGGTGAAATGGCCCAGGATCGCGGCACTTATCGCACCCATTTGGCGACCGACGATGCACTCAATCGGTTTTCGGTTAGCGACCCCGAAAAGGGAGAACTAGCCATCACGCATTTTCAAGTTAAAGAGCGTTGGCCGGACGCATCGCTGTTGCAAATGCAACTGGAAACCGGCCGACGCAATCAGATCCGCGTTCACTTAGCCGAGGCCGGGCACCCGATCATTGGTGATCCACGCTATCGGCCGGAGCAAGCCGAACATCCGCTTTGGCCTCTCAAACGCATTGCGCTACATGCTGAAACACTCGGCATCATCCATCCCGAAAGCGGTGAACGTTTGTTGTTCACTACCGAATGGCCCCAAGAATTCCGCGACTTCCGACGAAGAGTCAAACGCACCCATTAGTAGAGAAAGATTACCTTGATGATGTCCCAACCCGAGCGGCCAGTAAGTCGAGCGATTCTATTTGCTGTTGGCTTACACCTTTTTAGCATCTCGCTTCTTAACAACTTTCATCTAATCAACTCAGCCCAAGCGCAAACAAAGGTCTCAGACGTGACGCTCGAAGAAGATCCCTATCTCTGGCTGGAAGATGTAAGTGGCGAAAAGGCTCTCGACTGGGTCCGTGAGCGGAATGCGACAACTCAGGCGCATTTCGATCGTGATCCAGGGTTTGTCAAACTCAAGGACGATTTGCTGACCATCCTCGATTCAGACGAACGCATTCCCTTTGTCACCAAGCGAGGGGACTACTATTACAATTTTTGGCGGGATCAAAAGAATGAACGTGGGCTGTGGCGGCGAACGACCTTAGAGGAATTTCGCAAGCCCGAACCGAATTGGGACGTGTTGCTCGACTTAGATGAATTAGCGAAATTGGAAGGAGAGAATTGGGTCTGGGATGGAGCGAGCCTGTTGCGTCCAGACTACGATTTGGCCCTCATCGACCTTTCGCGAGGAGGTGCTGATGCATCGGTGACGCGTGAATTCGATTTGAAAACTCGCAAGTTTGTCGAGAATGGTTTTGAACGCGCAGAGGCCAAGGGAGGAATGAATTGGATCGATCGGGACAGCGTGTTCGTGTACACCGATTTCGGTGATGGCACGATGACCTCCTCAGGCTATCCACGCATTGCGAAGCGATGGCAACGTGGAACGCCGTTGAGCGAAGCGCAAGTGGTTTATGAGGGGCTCGATACGGATATGTATATCGATGCTCACCACGATGACTCGCCGGGCTTCGAACGCAACTTTGTTAGCCGCACATTGGCCTTCTACAACGATGAACTCTACGTGCTCGACAACGACGGGCAAATGGCCAAAATCGATGTTCCCAACAGTGTCAACAAGTCGGTATTTCACGAACATTTGTTGCTCGAGCTTCGCGATGCGTGGGAAGTGGCGGGGAAGACTTATAAAGCCGGCTCCCTCCTGGTAACCAATTTCGATGCCTTTCTCGCAGGAAAAAGGCAATTCGAGGTGGCCTTTGAACCAACCGACAATACTTCGCTGGCCAGTTTCGCACCGACTCGCGACCACCTATTGCTCAATGTGCTTGAAGATGTCAAAAACCGAGTGTATGTACTGAGCAAAGGCAACGCAGCTTGGAAGAGCGAGCGACTCGCTGGTGCTCCTGAATTCGCTGCAGTAAGTGTCAGTGCTGTGGATCCAGACGAATCAAACGCCTACTGGATGACCTCTAGCGATTACCTCACTCCAACCACGCTCTATCACGGCGAAGTGGGAGGGCAACCGCAGCAACTGAAGCAATTGAGCGCTCAGTTTGATGCCACTGGTTTGCAGGTCAGTCAGCACTTTGCAACTAGTGCTGATGGGACGAAAGTACCCTATTTTATGGTGGCTCCCGCTGATTTGAAGCTGGACGGCAGCACTCCCACGCTCTTGTATGGCTACGGCGGATTCGAAATTTCGCTTACGCCGGGGTACAATCCGAGCGTCGGTCGGGCGTGGCTGTCTCAAGGTCGAGTGTATGTGGTGGCCAACATCCGCGGCGGGGGCGAATACGGCCCGCGTTGGCATCAAGCGGCGCTGAAACAAAATCGCTTGCGAGCCTACGAGGACTTTGCAGCCGTAGGAGAGGATTTAATTTCACGTAAGGTGACCAGTCGCGAGCACCTTGGAATCCAAGGAGGATCCAACGGTGGGTTGTTGGTTGGCAATATGCTGGCACTCTATCCGCAGTTGTTCCAGGCCGCTGTGTGCCAAGTCCCGTTGCTAGACATGCGACGTTTTCACTTGCTGCTAGCTGGTGCCAGTTGGATGGCCGAGTATGGCAATCCAGATGCTCCGGGCGAATGGGATTTTATTCAAACCTATTCCCCTTACCAAAAAGTTGCTGCTGGCCAGCAATACCCGGCGGTGTTGTTTACAACTTCGACTCGCGATGACCGAGTCCATCCAGGTCACGCGCGCAAGATGATGGCCAAACTGGAGTCGCTGGGGCAGGATGTGACCTACTATGAAAACATTGAAGGTGGCCACGGAGGCGCCGCCAACAATCGCCAGCGGGCCTATATGCAAACCCTCGCCTATTGGTTTTTAGGCCAGCGTTTGTAACTTGGCAGACACAGATTTTGGAGTGCGCCGAATTTGGAGTGCTCCGAATTCTCGGAGCTTTCCTTTTCCATAGTCATTGAAGCGATTGGGAGTTTGCTGGTAAGCTTTGCGAGGGAAGCCCCTGGGGATGAACTCGCGTCGATCCCTAACCTCACCTCCAGGCTTCGAAGCAGATCCGCTAGCACGGATGGCAAAGCCGGGGCACGGATAACCAACGCTAACCCAATCGTTCGCATCGAGTTTTCGTTTGCTGATCAGCCGCATGGAAAGAGAAAGCTGTGACAAGTCCCAGCACTCCAAATTGTCTATTGCGGTAACTCGACCAGCGGTGCGGCGATGCCTTGGGCATCGATCTCCCAGGGGATCCAAATGAGTGCCAACAAGTCCACTTGGATATCGCCTTTGCGGCAGGCAACCTCAAGCGGTTCGAGTGTCAGCGACTCTACTCGAAAGCGTTCCCCCAACTCGTTAATTTCATCTTCGCAGGCCTGGTTGAGTTCGCGTTTTTGATGCACTAGATCTTCGAGCGAATCGCCCGCTTGTCGCATATCGCTGCGTTCCTGTGCAGCACGCGTCATGCTCCGACCGGCGGTGGCGCCGCGTGAGGAGACTTTATTGCCCATCAACCAGCCGAGCATGGTCTGTCCAACATTGAGGGCTGTATTCCATTTTTCCCTGTCATACTGGGATTCTTCACGGGCCAAACGGTCTTGAGCGGTGCGGATCTTGGATTCTAACGAGGAGAGCTTGGCGGCATATTTTTTTCGCAGTTGTTCCTTTTCCTCGTCGCGCATTTCACGTACTTTTTGTCCCCACGACATACGTGCGTCGAGTTCATCTTGGCCGAGCTTGCTGGTTTCCTTCAGTTCCATGCATTGATAGAGAGTGGCCGGAAGCCGGCGATAACAGTGATCGGCCAAATCCTTAGCCCAACGCCTGTACTCCTTGGCGTTGAGCATCTCAGCGGGCAAATCGTTGAAGGCGTATTCTTCTTCGGGCTGCGAACTGAGCTCCAACAAACCCTTGGGCAATTCTCGAGAGGCCAGCCAAACGTCATCAACCAACTTGCGATCGAGCTGATACAGCAGTGATTTATCAACCCAAGTATCCAAGTCGGCCGACGAGCGGACATAGTGACAAGAGACATTGGCCAGTAGCCCCGGTCGATAGAGGACTTTGCGAGCTCCCAACGGCGATTTGGAGGGCAACCAAAATCGTTCCTCAATGTCGTTGGGAACCATTGGCCTCGTGCTCTGCGAGGCATCCTCAGGCACAGCCCTGTCACTCGCGGGGCCAGCAGTCGCGTTCGTTTTTTCCGCTGGCGTCAGTTCGTCGCGCCGCGGATCCATCAGTAGCTGGATTTGTTGGCGGCTGAGTGGGCCACGTAGATACGACATGGCCCAACGAGTTTGAAAGATCGTGGGACCGTCATCATGGACATTGTTCATGAGAAACACACGGTTACCCAGCGCGGCCAAAGTTTGCTCCATGGCTCCACGATCAAACTTGGTCCCAGTTTGAACAGCAGCGCCTTCCAAACCCTCCAACACGCGATCTTTGTCTCGAGCGGTTTGCAAACGGCCCAAGAACCAAGTCCCAATATTCGAAAGACCTTTGTAGTCCAAATCGACTGGGTTTTGTGTCGCCAAGGCAATCCCCAATCCAAACGCGCGGGCTTGTTTGAGCAATACCAACATGGGCGGCTTGCTCGGAGGTTTGGCTGTGGGAGGGAAATAACCATAGACTTCATCCATGTAGAACAACGCTCGCAGGCTGCTGGTACCCGGCTGTGTGCGCATCCAGCTCAATAGCTCATTGAGTAAAATCGTCACGAAAAACATCCGCTCTGAATCGCTCAAATGGGCAATGGAGATGATGGAGAGCCTCGGTTTGCCTTGGTCGGTATAGAGCAGTTTTCGGATATCGAGCGGCTGACCTTCTAACCAACCCGCAAAAGCAGGGCTGGCCAACAAATTGTTGAGCGTCATGGAGAGCTTTAGGCGTTCGTTGCTCGGATAAAAGCTCTCCAGGTCGAACACGCCAATTTTATCGATTGGCGGATTTTGAATGGAGCGGATTAGCGAGGGCAGGTCGAGGCTTTGCCCCTTGCGCCAAGCGGTATCAAAGATGTTTGACAACAAAATGTGTTCGCGACTGCTGAGCGGATCGGAGTCGATCCCCATCAGCGTCAATAGACCCGAAGCAGCGCCCGCGACCCTCTCCCGCATTACGTCCGAATCCCCGATGACTTCGTGAGGGGGCGCATCAAAACTTTTGAGAACCGTCATCGGAATGCCCGCGTTGCTCCCTGGCGTGTAGATCGCCATATCGACGCTGTCGCGATAACGCTTGATGCGTTCCGCCTCCTGATCCCAGGCTTTCAACCCTTCTCGCCATTTAGTCGCTGTTTCCTCGGCGTATTGATCAAGGTTCAGCCCCTTGCGGCTTGCTTCGGCCGATTCCAGCCAGGGTTTGAAATCGCCGGGAGCCAAGTCGGGAAAGGCCAGCAGCAGATTGCCGAGGTCACCTTTGGGGTCGAGGCAAATGGCTGGAATGCCGTCAATTGCCGCTTCTTCCAGGAGGGACAGACACAAACCAGTCTTGCCGCTCCCAGTCATCCCAACGCACATCGCGTGCGTCGTCAGATCTCTGGCGTCATACAGCACTTTGTCATCGAGTAGACGGCGACCAGCCAATTCATATTTCTTGCCGAGATAAAAGGAGCCGATTTTTTCATAGTCTGGCAAGTTTTCCATGACGAAAGTTCCCTGGGGCGCGAGGTTCACGTGGTGGAGGTTCACGATTCGGAGAAGTACCAAAATGGTAGCGAAATGCAGCCCGCCTACCAGCCTGAGTGCAATCCATTGACTTCGAGAGTGGGATTGTCAATTTTTGGCCAGGAGTCGATAATTGGAGCAGCATTAAATTTCGATATTCACTTGCAAACCTCACATGCGGGTATGGTCCCGAGGAGATTACTTCGATGGCATTGGTTCCCCTTCGCGTCGTCTTGGATCACGCAGCCGAAAACAACTACGGAGTGGCTGCTTTTAACGTCAATAATATGGAACAGATCCAAGCGATTATGGAAGCGGCCACGGCGACCGATTCGCCAGTCATTATCCAAGCCTCGCGAGGAGCCCGCTCCTATTCCCAGGATGCCTATCTACGCCACCTGATGTTGGCCGCCGCTGAGTTGTATCCCCACATCCCGATTGTGATGCACCAAGACCACGGCAATAGTGTGGCCACCTGTTTGAGCGCTATCGAAAACGGCTTTACTTCCGTGATGATGGATGGATCGCTAGAAGAAGATGGTAAGACTCCCGGCTCCTTCGATTACAACGTCAAAGTGACCGCCGAAGTGGTCAAGTTGGCACATGCTCGCGGAGTTTCTGTCGAAGGGGAACTCGGTTGCTTGGGGTCGCTCGAATCGGGGGAAGGGGAACAGGAGGACGGTCACGGTGCTGTGGGGACTCTCAGCCACGATCAATTGTTGACTGACCCAGAAGAGGCCGCCCAGTTCGTAAAGGCCACTGGCGTTGATGCCTTGGCTGTGGCAATTGGTACTAGCCACGGCGCGTACAAGTTTTCGCGAAAGCCCGATGGTGAAGTGTTAGCGATGAGTCGCATCGAAGAAATTCACGCTAGGCTCCCCAACACGCACTTGGTTATGCACGGTAGTTCCTCCGTACCGCAAGAATTGCAAGACATCATCAACAAGTATGGCGGAAAGATGAAGCAAACCTATGGCGTACCGGTCGAGGAAATTCAACGCGGCATCAAGAGTGGCGTGAGGAAGATCAACGTCGACACCGACTGCCGTATGGCGATAACGGGGGCAATTCGCAAGGTCTTAGCTGAGAGCCCTGAAAAATTCGATCCGCGCGACTATCTTAAACCCGCGCGGGAAGCAATGAAGCAGGTCTGCATTGCCCGTATGACCGCCTTCGGACAGGCTGGTAACGCCAGCAAACTCCGTGAAGCAGTCTTAGTCTAGGGGCATTGCACAAAGTGCTCGCACCTGCCGAGTGCGACCCACTTAATACAACCTACGATTGCTCTTCTCTCCGGCCACTTCGCGCACCAGCTTTGGTACGGCATATCCGGGCAAATGGTTAATTAGCTCGCGGACGATGTGCTTCGCCTGCTCGTCGTCGACGCCAAAGTGCATCGCGCCTTGAACGGAGTCGAGCTGATGCAGGTAATAGGGGATCACTTGCCGATCCACCAGTGCTAGACACAGTTCGCGCTGCGCATCAAAGGAATCGTTGATGCCGTGCAACATGACGGCTTGGTTCAGTAGTGTTGCCCCGGCTTGCCGCAGTTGCTGCAACGCTTGCTCAACGCTGGCATCCAGCTCGGCTGCGTGATTGACATGCAGCACGATATATACAGGAATCGGGGACGCCCGCAGCCAATTAAGCAACGCCGTACAGACGCGCTGGGGAATGACAACCGGCAACCGCGTATGGATCCGCAACCGCCGAATATGCTTAATTTCACCAATCCGCTCGACCAACCAAGCCAGCGAGCCGTCGGTTAGCGTCAGTGGATCTCCGCCACTGAGAATGACTTCGTCGAGTGAGTGGTCTTGCGCAATGGCATCAATTGCGGGTTGCCAGCCCGACTGGCCGATTGGGGCCAAATCGTAGGGATAGTGCCGGCGAAAGCAATAGCGACAATGCACTGCGCACGCTCCGGTCGCAATGAGCAGCGCGCGGCGCTCGTATTTTTGCAACAAGCCCGGCAGCCGTTCTGAGGCCGAATCGCCCACTGGATCGATTAATCCGGTTGCGTGAGAAATGGTTTCTTCGGATCGTCCCACCATTTGTAAAAACAGCGGATCGCTTGGGTTTCCCACCACCATCCTTTGCACGAATTCCAAGGGAGCGAACACGGGAAAATCGGCTTCAGCCTCAGCGCAGCCGAATTCCATTGGTATTTGCAGGATACGGCAAAGCTCTCGGCTACTTCGAATCGCCCGCTTCATCGCTGTCTGCCAGGAGACGACTGCTGGCAAAGTGGCTTCGACAGAGGCCTCATTTGGCGTTAAAATTTCCGCCATCACCGTGTCTCCCCATGTAAAGCACACTCAGCCGGAGCAATTCGCCCAGTGGCCAGATATGTGGCTGACGGTGATAACATAAGCATACGATCATCAGAAATTTCCAGGCGACGATAAGCCGAAACTAAGCAACAGCCCCCACAGCGACGAGGATCGGACATGGTAAGCTCCTACAAGACTAACGATTTTAAAAAAGGTTTGAAGGTTCAAATCGACGGCGACCCGTATTTGATGACCGAAATGATCTTTGTAAAGCCGGGCAAAGGGAATGCACTTTACAAGTGCAAGCTGCGGAATCTGCTTCGCGGCACCATGTTAGATCGTACCTACAAGGGTGGAGACGAGCTGGAAGCAGCTGATATCGAGGAAATATCGGCTCAATTCCTGTACAAACAGGGAGATACGTTCGTGTTCATGCACTCTGAAACCTTCGAGCAATACGAATTGACCGCTGAGCAGGTCGACGATTCTTGGAAATACCTTAAGGACGGCATGAAGTGTGATGTGATGCTGTTCAACGGCAATCCGATCACGATGACCCCGCCCATCCACGTCGAATTGTTGATTACTCAGTGCGAGCCGGGTTCTAAAGGTGACACAGCTACCAACGTTACTAAGCCGGCCACCGTGGAAACCGGGGCCGAGTTTATAGTTCCTGGCTTCATGAAGGAAGGGAACGTCATTAAGATCGATACGCGAACCGGTGCCTATGTGGAGCGAGTGAATAACTAGGTTCACCGTTTCGGCTCGCATTTCACGGTATACTGAAGGTTGCTCTTGTATTGGAATTCGCTAAGAATTTCGACAGGGTGCGAATGCGCGGGTGACCGAAATTCTTGGTGAATTCCGCTACGGGAGATGTCCGCTGCAATTTGCGCGGACAGGTTGCTGCTAGCCGAGGAGAGCATCATGTTGGTTCGTAGTGTTGTGCCGCGTCTGCTTTGCTGCCTGTTCCTATCGCTTTGGCTGGCAACCAGCGCTTTGGCACAAGTCGAAAGCGATGCAGCCGCCATGAGCGCTCGCATCGATCAGTTGCTGGATGATCAATTGCGCGAGAGTGGCTGGGAGCCAGCCCGCGATTGTTCCGACGCTGAGTTTCTTCGCCGAGCATCGCTCGATTTAACAGGCGCACCTCCTACCGCTAGCGAAGTACTGGAGTTTACAAAGGCTGCCAGTGATTTGGATAAGCGTGCCCAATTGGTTGATCGACTCTTAGCGTCACCAACGTCCGCGTCTCATTTGGCTGGGACGTGGGCGAGTTGGATGCTTCCCGAAGATGCGACACCGCCCCAGCAACTTGGTCGCCAAGGCCTGCAGGGTTGGCTGCGCGACCGCTTTGCAGAAAACTTGCGATACGATCGACTGGTATCGGATTTGTTGGTTTCTACGGGCCCTCCCCAAACGGGGCCAACGGCGTTTTTTGTAGCATTAGAAGGCAAACCAGAAAAGATTGCGGCAAAGACCGCGCGCGTTTTTCTTGGTTTGCAACTCGACTGTGCTGAATGCCATGACCACCCGTTTGACAAATGGTCGCAACGCGATTTCTGGGGCTTTGCCGCTTACTTCTCGCAGCTTTCGGTAAACGATGCAGCCAATATGCAACCATTGGCGGATGTCACCGACACCGGCCAAGGCGACGTCAAGTTGCCGGGTGAAGACGAGATAGTTGCCCCCAGTCCGCTGGTCAAGATAGGATTCAGTGGTTTGAGTTCAGGGACACGGCGTCAACAGTTGACATTGTGGCTGACCGCTCGCGAGAATCCATTCGTTGCCCGTGCGGCAGTCAATCGAGTTTGGGCGTTGCTCTTTGGTCGCGGATTGATAGAGCCGGTCGATGACATGCGTAACCTGGAGATGGCCTCCCATCCAGAGTTGCTTCGGGAATTGTCCGACTATTTCGCAGCCAGCAATTATGATCTCCGCGGCCTTTTGTCGGTGTTAGCCAAGACTAGGGCGTATCAACGAAGTGGTGTCCATGAGAGTGGCATGCCTCCCGAAGGGAGTTACGCAATCATGCTGGCCAAACCATTGACCGAGATGCAACTGTCTACTTCACTTGCCCATGTCGCCCGGCAAGTGGCTGGCGAAGACAATGCAGGGAATCAAGCTGCATTGAGAAATCAATTGGGAACTTTGCGTGGTGACGCTAGCCAAGCCAAGCTGGGGATCGTCAGCGCCTTAGTGACCTTGCATGGCGACGCGTTCGACACCGTCTCGCGCGATCCAACCAGTCGGCTGTTAAAAGCCCTTGAGGCACCCTATATGGATCAACGTCAACAACTGCGATGGTTGTTTTTGGCAACCTTGTCTCGTGAGCCTACCGTGGCTGAACAGCAGGCTTTTTCGGAAAGTCTACTTTCTAAGGACGCCGACGGAAACAGCGAACAGGCCGCGGACGAAAGTGTTGAGGGGAAATTCGCACTCAGCTGGCGTTCCGATTTACTGTGGGCGCTGATCAATTCGACGGAATTCGCGATGACCCCCTAGTACGTTAGGCTTTCCAGCCTGACTGGGGAATTGCGAATGTGCTGACGGTCATGGATTGCCAGGCGACGAAAGAACGTGCTCTGGTCAGGCTGGAACGCCTGACGTACAAAACAAGCGGCCTCGGATTGCTCCGAGGCCGCTGAAGTTTGACGAATTTGCGGTTGCTAGCGGGGGTTTGCTACCTACGCAATTCTGTCCGCTGGAAAACCGCGGAGTCGCTTAGTAGTTATACAAGGCGCCTACGTTCAAGCCGTGCAGGATCATAGTGCTGCTCGTATTGTAGTCGGCGATATCGTTGTAGTTGGCAAACGTCTGGCGAATGTTGTCTGGCGATGTGGCTACACCTGACAGAATCACTGCACGGTAGCCAATCGTTCCCGTCCATTTGGGCGAGAAGCGAACTCCGACGCCGGTTCCCAATTCGCTCAGGAACGCCAGGCTATCCTTCATCTCATCGAAATCGTACTCGCCGCCGTTGTTGGGATTGACTGGTGGTCGAGTATCGTTGAGGGTAGCATTCTCGGTATCTGTGCCCAAGCGAGTCAACAGGCGTGAGTGGTTGTTGTAAATACCAACCTTGCCGCTACCGTACAAGTTAACGCGTTTTCCTATACAGTAGTCCGCTCGGCTGCCGAGTTGGAAACCAAACAGGTTATTGGTGGTGTCCACGTTGTAGTACAGGTCGTCCGCCGAACGATTGATGACTCCGTCATCCAAGCTGGCGGCGTATTGCAGATTGTCGGAGAAGTGGAAGTAGCGGAAACCGCCCAACCAAGTCATATTCAGACGGCTGCCGCATGCTGGAGCAGTCAAACAGCATGGACCAGTAGCGTACTTGCTGGAAGCTGTGCCACACGATCCGGTCCCACAGCCACCACTGCAAGCGCCACAGCCGGCACCGCCGCAGTAGCCACATGAACCACCACTGCGTCCGCCTTCTCCCATCCCGGAGAACATCGTGCCAGCGGTTGACATGTTGAAGTTGCGCGACGCACCACCGACCGCAAAACCTAGCAAATTGACTTCCACATTGTGGTAGCTGCTCGAACGACGCAGTTCGTGCGCGTAGGCATTGTCAAACCAGCTCCCAACGGCGTAGGGGACTCCCGGTGCGGCAGGTGTGCCCGACATTTCCATATAACCGAAAGGTATGCGAGAAGCGTATTCTCCCGCAACCGTCCGGGAATTGAGAGCGACTTGCTCGGTGGGATACAATCCCCAGTAAGTCGCTTGAATGGCGTTCTTGCCGCAATTGAAATAGCGACCGATACTGGCTTCAAAACCACCAGTGACCCCCATACGGGCACTCTGAGAGGTGATGATGTCGGTATTGTAGCTGTCGTCGCGGAAGCTCAGCGGCACGTTGTGACTGTCTATGCGATTGAAAATCAACGCGCCCGCTCCGAAGAACCAAGGTTTGGCTCCACTTGGCAGCCCACCGCCAACTCCTAAGCCGCCGCCGCGTAGCCCGCCATTGCCCATGCCGCCGCCGAAGACTTGGCTATTGCCTGCGTAGGCATTGCCGCCGAAATAGGCAGGAGCGTACATGTTGCTGACTGGTGCAGGACCGCAGCTATTGCAGTTGGGGGCAACCATCTGTTGATAGCCGTAGTCGACCGGCGCTTGGTATTGCTGAACAGGTTGTGATGGGCAGCTTGTACAGCCAGGTGCTGATTGCACACCCTGAGGCTGATAGGCCTGTGCCATGGGAGCTGCGGGGGGTACCTGCTGAAGATTTCCACCAGCCGGCACACCATAGACGGCGCCCGATGATTGCTCCTGAGCGGCAACCAATTGATAGGGCTGCGCTTGTTGATATTGTGCCGCAGGGTTGTATTGCGTTCCCGATTGGTATTGGGGAACCTGCGGCAAGCTCTGAAGTACACTTTGCATTTGCGGTTGCTGGGCAACCGGAAACGAGCTTGGGCCAAAATTGTTGTAGGCGTTTGGATATTGTCCGAACGCAGTTGTCGATCCGATCCAACCCAGGCTTAGTGCCAGGGCCGAAAGCCATGATTTTCTCACTGCAAACCTCCTTGCGATATTCGTCAATCCCTTGACTTGGGCAGTCCTTGCCCGCATAGCAGTTTCTCAGCTACCCAAGTCACCGAGACATCGTGTCTCGAGCGTAGGTAAAGGGTGGTAGGTTGCGTCCTGGATGTTTGCGGGCCACGATTAACTTGGCTAGCAAACGATTCCACTGGGTAGACGATTCCCTCCCGCCTTACGAATCGACACTCCAGCTCGCCACCCTAAAGGCATTGGTGGGTTGGAGTCCGCCTTTTTTACATTGGCATCGGAGAAGATGAATTTCTCTTTCACATTGCGCGATCACTCAAGTCGCCCTAAGGCCCCTAGGATACCAAGCGGCCTTTCATGGGCACTCATCTAGCGGTCACCCGCATTTCTGGGCCAATGAAAAAGGGGCCCGTCGACTTTCGACAGGCCCCGTGGGAATTGCAATTGGCGGGAGCACCAGCCCGTTTGAGTCCGATTTAATCTGCCGTAACGACACTGCTCACAGCGCTCTTCGATAGCTGGCTAAAGGTCAACGGCAGCCGTATGGGATCCTCCATCAAGTCGGTATTGATCAGAATCTCGCTGTTGACGATTCCGTCCTTGGGCTGAGCTTTGGGAACGATAGCGATATTCAGCACGTGAGCCGGTTTCGGCGTTTCACTGGCATCGAAGCGGATTTCCGCGTGTTCCGAAGAAATAGCCAGGATACGAAACTCGCTCCGCCCCTTGATCACCAATCGCTGGGAGACGGCTTCATCTGGGGCGACTGAACCTAGCGCGAACGCTTGGGGACTGATTTGAATCGGCGGCTGCACGTTGGCCATGAATCGAATTGGGACCGTGGTCAAATTGCGGTCGTTGGTCTTCAACAGAATTTGATTCTGTATTGACCCGATCGGGGCGTCAGCCAAAACGGAAGCGGAGACTTTGTAACTCACTCTACCACCGTTGCGGGAAATTTCCTCGAATTTTGCCTCAACGAACCCAAGTGGGCTCTCTATCCCCATCAACTGCCAGTCACTTCGGCCGGCATAATCAAGCGTAACTTCGAGCAATTTGGGTTCACCGACTGGGATTTCACCGAAATTGAGTTGCCCGGGATTAAGGACCACGTCACTGCGAATGTAACCCTTGACATTTAACTGAAGCTCAGTGTAGGTGGGCTTGTCAATCGAGACGGTTAGCGTGGCCGATTTACTCCCTGTGAACGTGCCCGTATTGAAACGAGCGAGGATACTGCCGGTTTCGCCCGGTTTGATCCACTCTGTTTCGATAATGGGGGTGGTGCAACCACAACTGGCTCGAACGGAGCGAAGGTGCAGGTCGTTTGGAGAGTTGTTTTTGATCCAAAAACGGTGCTCAGTATTGGCTGCCCGTGCAACGGTGCCAAAATCGTGCATGCGCGATTCAAGCGGAATGGCTTCACGCAGCCAATCTTGGGCGTATATTGAGCAGTGCCAGCCGGGGGCCAACGCAACCAAAGTGGTTGCGCAGGCGTATGCAAAGAGACGCATGGTGTCAAACCTCCAGGATTTTTGGGAGCCGCATTGCGAGCAACAACGAAGAGCGTCAACGGCGGGGAAAGTTTGGAGCGGACCCTGACCGAAGCTGTGGTGGCTAGCAATGGCGCGAAATTGTATTGCTTATCTTTATCTTAGGAAGGTGGCCTAAAAAACCAACTTCATTTAAGAAAAGCTTCAAGTTGGCTGGCAGGGGCCGTGTGCAGAGTGCAACATCGGCGAAATGAAAAAAAGCGGCCAGTTCAGCCTCCATGGCAAACCGACCGCCTTTTGCTTAACTCCACCAGATCATCATCCGGACGGGTGGAAGGTCAAATCTTACCGAGTCGAAAAAGTTCGCTAAATCGTATTTTGAGTGCGACACTTGTGTCGGCTCATAACCGGTAAAGTTCTGTTTCCCTGTCCGAATCGGCACCGCTGAGCTGGCTTGATGACCAGTCTCAGCTGACGTGCCGTAGTCGAATAGGAGCTGATTAACTTAGCATCCGCAACCGCTGGTGCATCCGCAATCAGCGGCAGCAGCACAACCGCAGCCACCGAACAAACCACGCAGGCCACGTAGACGGTTCAGCAGGCCTGGTCGGCATACTGGAGCGCATCCGCTAACTGCACCGCAACCACAGTCACCACCACAGCTAACTGTGACAGGAACTTGTTCGCAGATCGTTCGTGGAACGCAAACGGTTACTTCGTAAGGAACGCAAACTGGAACTCGTTTGCATACGGTAATCGTCTTTTGTTCGCAAACTGGAACGCAAACGGTGTAAGGAACTTGCTTGCAGACGTTTTCGCATACATAGCTGCAGACGGTGTAGGTCTGAGTTTTGCACTCAGGCACCATCGTGCAAGTTCGGTAGCAAACGTCCTTGGTGCGTTGTTCGCAAACCCAGTTGGTGACGCAGTAGTTTACAGTGCGTGTGCGGCACTCAGGAACCATGCGGCAAGTGGTGTAGTTCACAGTGCGTTGACGGCACTCAGGAACCATACGGCAAGTGGTGTAGTTTACAGTGCGGCTACGTGGCTCGCAGACAGTGCTGCAAACATTGTAGGTTACTGTACGGCTACGGCACTCTGGAACCATACGGCAAGTGGTGTAGTTCACCGTCTTGCTGCGGCACTCAGGAACCATCTTGCAAACAGTGTAAGGAACCGACTCAGTTACGCAGCTTCGCTCGTAACGTACGCAGTTGATTTCCTTAGTCTCGCACGATGGAACCCAAACCTTCTTGCAAATCGTGCGTGGTGGGCACTGTACGCACTCAACGTGGCAAGAACCTGGGCAGTATACACAACGGCATTGCGACGCGTCCCACGACCAGCTACCTGGTGTGCGAACAGTACGGCGTTGTACCGGTCCAGCAACTTCCTCGGAAACCGTTTCCCAATGTCCACCGTTAACTGTCACCGTACGGGTGTAGTTAACTGGATTGGTGATGTGGCGAACCACTTCACGGGTACGTGTTTCTTGGTGAGGAACCATGACCGTGTAGTTGACTACGCGGCTGTGGGTCTCTTGAACTGGGTTCATAACCGTGTAGTTGATAACTCGCTCACGAGTCTCAACAACTGGCTTGCGAACCGTGTAGTTGATAACCTTGCTGTGGGTCTCGTGTACCGGTGTCATGACCGTGTAGTTGATGACCTTGCTGTGAGTTTCGTACACGGGCTTGTTGACCGTGTAGTTGATCTCACGCGTGCGTGTCTCGGTTACAGGACGACGAACGTTGTAGGTCACCTGACGAGTTTCGGTCGAATATACAGGTCGGTTGACCGTGTAAGTCCGAGTCTTGGTCTCGTGAACAGGTCGACGTACAGTGCTGTTCACTGTGCGGTAACGAGTTTCTTGCTGCATGCGAGTCACATTGACTACCTTGTCTTCGGTAACCGTTTGGTACTCGGTACGTGTTCGCTGTTGTGTTTGCTGTTCGTAGACCGTTCGTCGAACGGACTTCATAACAGTGTGTGTGGTTGGGCCACAGCTATCAGCGACTACGCTTCCGCAGCCTTCGTAACATGTCGCGCCGCAGTAAGCGGCGTTGGCTTTACCAGTGGTGAATGCTACTAGAGCAATCAACGCTGCTGGCAACAAAAACAACCTTCTCATCTCCCGTGCTCCTTAAAAACTTGACTGAGTCTCTTAACTGGATGGTGTCTGGTTGGGCACCAGTTTGCCCATGGTGTGTTGAACAGCCTCTCTCACGCTCCGGTATTGCACCCTTGGCCACTACAAATTAGCTTCCACCATCTAGCCGCCGATTGTTCCTCCCGAACGTTTGGCGATTAGCTAGGAGCTACGGACTACAAAGTTTGCACGAATCGCGCAGAGTCTGCTCTAAGCACTGACTTCATCGTCAATCCCACAAGTGTTGAACAGGCAATTTGCGTTGGATTGATAAAGGGGGAGATTTACGTCGAGTAAGCCTGCCGTACGCAACATATCTGCCATTTTTGACGACGTTAACGGTTGTAGCGACCAGCAAATTTCAGATTCCAGGGTGCACGTTCCAGGTTTCAGGTTTCAGGTTTCAGGTTTCAGTTCAGGTTTAAGTTCAGGTTTCAGGTTTCAGGTTTCAGGTTCCAGGTTTCAGGTTCCAGGTTTCAGGTTCCAGGTTTCAGGTTCCAGGTTTCAGGTTTCAGGTTTCAGGTTTCAGGTTTAAGTTTGAGTTTAAGTTTGAGTTTAAGTTTGAGTTTAAGTTTGAGTTTAAGTTTGAGTTTAAGTTTAAGTTTGAGTTTGATATCCAAGTTTAAGACCGGCCTTGCGGTTGTTGATCGTTCGTCTCCCCCTCCCGGTTGTTGTGTTGTATCCAACCGAGCTCAGTCGGACGGACCCTTCCAGCTCAAGGGACAAGAATGTCGCTAGCGAATCGTCTCATCAAAAACGACATGCCGGCAACTTGCACCTTGGAACCTGAAACTTGGAACCTGAAACCTGAAACTTGGAACCTCACCCCTGGAACCTGAATTTGGTACTTCTTGCGTAAAACTTTGTATACTTCTTATCCATGAACACCCCTAATCAGTATTCCAACCCTCAACCTGGACCTGTTGAACCGCCACCGTCGGACATCCCAACTGTCCGCTCGGGGGCTATTCCCCCCGCTACCGCTAGCCGACTTGGACTCTACTTACGTGAACTCCAGCATTTCCTGCGCGGAGGGACCGAAACGATTAAGAGCAATGCCCTGGGGCATCGACTGGGACTAAGCGACTCGCAAATCCGCCGCGATCTGGCCCTGTTTGGGGAATTTGGAAAGCGGGGAGTGGGCTACAACGTGGCTGGTTTGGTCGGCGCCTTGCGAAAAGCACTGGGGACCGACGGCCAATGGAACACGATCCTCGTTGGCTTAGGGAATTTGGGAAATGCCCTCGTTCGCTATCGTGGTTTTGAACAACAGGGATTCGTGCTGCGTGCCATCTTTGAAGCCGACCCACGAAAATTTGGGGTGTTGGTCGAACCGAACCATATTGACGGCGTTCCCATTTACGACTCCCAGAGGCTAGAGGAACTTGTCCCCACGCTCAGCGTTAACATGGCCATTCTGGCGGTCCCTGCCGAGGCCGCACAGGGGCTGGTGAATCGACTGGCTGTCCTGGGGATCTCCGGTATACTGAATTTCGCCCCCGTGAGCTTGTCCGTACCAACAGGGATTCAGACGGTCGATGTCGACTTGGCCGTCGAGCTACAGAGGCTGGCATTCGCTGTCGTTAACGCCTCCACCTGCGAACCAAGCGTTAAAAGTTGAGCTCTTTGGTTCAAAACGCTGTTGTCAAACGGAAGCCATCAAGCTAACATTCTTCGCAAGTGAGCTAGGTTGCCCAAAGCAAAGCGTCCCCCGCGTTGGAGCCCTTGCTAGGCACTACTCACAAGCTACACTTGCTAGAGACGATGGGTTGGAGACAATGCCGGGTGGTGTAATGGTAACACTAGTGATTTTGGTTCACTCATTCATGGTTCGAGTCCATGCCCGGTAGTTTTTTCTTGTCAATCAATGCGAATCCAGTCTCCTTCGCGTCGCGCAATCAATCCTTCCGGTAGATTCACGCTCGCATTCTGCTGAGATTTCGTATCGACCGTCATCAGCGTGCGCAAGGCGTCCCAGTGTTCGCGCGACATTCCTTGAAGCTTCCAGGTTTGGGCCAACCAGACTTGGCGAAGCCCTTCGCGCACGACAACCCACGGAAAATTCAGCTGGTTCAGCGAGGGGAGCCAGGCCGAGCCGCGGTCCCCAACCAAGCCCACATCCCGCCGCAGGGCCTCGACTATCCGCAAGTATTCGGCTGCCGAGTCGCGTAGGGCAGCCACCGCTTCTTCCGCCAGCTCGGAAAACGACCACAAGCGTTTGTCGAGCTGTTCTCCGTACTCTTGCCTTAATATTGGCAAAACGGTGTGCCTTAAGAAATTGCGACGATAGCTCACATCTTCGTTGCTGGCATCGTCGCGAAATGGTTCCTGGAGCTGCGTCAAATACGCAATAACTTGCTCCCGCCAGCAACCGATCAGTGGACGCACGAGCACCAAATCGCGATCGAGCTGCCGAGTAACGGTAGGGCCCGCCACACCAGCCAGTCCCGTGCCTCGAAACAGATTGTGCAATATCGTCTCCACCCGATCGTTGGCCGTATGTCCTGTCACTACGTACCGCGCACCGCAACCGTAGGCAGTTTCACTCAAGAACGCATAACGTGATTCCCTGGCATGCTCCTCGGTTTTGACAGGCAATTGTTGCGTATGCGAGTTGTCGCGTCCCACAAACAAACGCACCCCTAGTCGCTTGCATAACTGAACCACAAAGGCTTCATCCTGATCGCTTGATACGCCTCGCCAACCATGATTGAAGTGGGCCACGTCGACCAGTATCTCACCGTCGGGATTTGCTGCGGAGAGACTGGTTGCAGTGCGGCTCAACCGCAGCAACGCGTGCAGTAGCGCCACGCTATCAGCGCCACCGCTAACCGCCACCAGCAGCCGTGTGTGCCTCCAGCCTGCCACTGGCCACCGCGCATCAAGTTGTATTTCTAGTGACATAAATAAGAACGTAGAATGACGGTGCGAAAGTCCCGCGTGCGAATTTCTTACCGCATTGGGCTGGAATTCGCCAATATATAGGTACTACCCGAAAACAACAGGAGTTAGCGGAGGGAACAGAGGAATTGGCAGTCCTTTGACAACCTCCGTTCTCTCTGAATACTCCTGTCCAGATTTTCCGTGATTTCGACTTTTTAAGGGAAACCTGCTGCGGCCGAAATTCTTGGCGAACTCCGCTACGCTTAAACCTAGTGCCATTCCAGCATTAGAGTTGCATAAAGAAAATAGCGAGGCCGATGAGGGCGGCTGTTAGACTGGCCACTAAGACCGCACCACTGGCGATGTCCAGCGCGCGACCAACGTGTTCATTGTGTTCATGACAAACACCTTTGGCCAGCGATTCCACCGCGCTATTCATCAACTCCAGCGACAAAACCAGCCCAATGCACAGGCCTAACACGCACCACTGCCAGACTTGGCAGTGCAAAATTACAGCCACGACGGACGTGGCCGCAGCTAGTGTTAGATGTACCAGGAAACTGCTTTGACCTACAATGCCTTGGCGAATCCCGTTCACGGCGTTGGCGAACTTCTTGATCCAATGTGCCATGTGCTACTCATGCAAACCAAAGTCCGCATTCCTGTTCCGACCATGCCAACCGCGTTAAAACTCTGCCGAACCGGGCGTTCTGGGAAACGGAATACAGTCGCGAATATTCGTCATGCCGGTGACCCATTGCACGACACGTTCGAATCCTAGTCCGAAACCCGCGTGAGGCACGCTGCCGAATTTTCGCAGATCGATGTACCACCAATACTCTTCCTCGGGCAATTTCATTTCACGCAGCCGTGCGAGCAACATATCGAGCCGTTCTTCGCGTTGGCTACCGCCGACGATTTCGCCCACTTGAGGCACCAGCACGTCCATGGCAGCCACCGTTTTTCCATCGTCGTTGGATCGCATGTAGAACGGTTTAATCGACTTTGGGTAGTTGTACAGAATCAACGGGCCTTGAATATGCTTTTCCGTTAAGAAGCGTTCATGCTCCGCTTGCAGGTCAGCTCCCCATTTGACCGGGTATTCGAATTTCTCTCCCGATTTTTCCAAAACATCAACCGCAGCGGTGTACGTCATATGCTCAAACGGCTTGTCGACCACCATCTGCAGGGCAGCCAACAACCCCGGCTGCACACGTTCTTCGAAGAACGCCATGTCGTCGCCACATTGGCTTAGCGTATCTCCCAGCAGCCGTTTGATAAACCGCTCAGCCAAATCCATGTCATCGGCCAGTTCGAAGAATGCCGCCTCAGGCTCGATCATCCAGAACTCGGCCAAGTGGCGGCTAGTATTGCTATTCTCCGCGCGAAACGTTGGTCCGAACGTGTAGCATCGTCCCAAGGAGGTAGCGTAAATCTCCGCTTCCAATTGTCCAGAAACAGTCAAGTACGTTGGCTTGCCAAAGAAATCACGCGAATGATCGACCTTACCATCTTTTAACGGCAGCTGATCCAGGGGCAGTGTCGTAACGCGAAACATCTGCCCTGCTCCCTCACAATCGCTGGCAGTAATGATCGGCGTGTTGACGTAGTAGAATCCTTCCTTCTGAAAAAACTGATGAACGCTGTACGACAAGCGATTGCGGACACGGGTCAGTGCTCCGAAGGAATTAGTGCGTGGACGCAAGTGAGCCCATTCGCGCAACTTTTCGAATGAATGGCGTTTCTTCTGCAGTGGGTAATCGCTGGGCGCATCGCCAATCAAGCGGACCGCCGTGGCAGCTAGCTCAGTCGCCTGCCCCTGTCCCTCGCTGGCCTTGAGAGTACCACTGGCCACTATGGAGCTACCGACCGACAGGCAGCTGATTTCTGATTCGTAGTTGTCGAGTGTGGCCTCGGCGACTATTTGCAAGTTGCCAAAGCAACTACCATCGTTGACTTCGATAAAGCTAAAACCTCCTTTGCTATCGCGACGAGTCCTTACCCAGCCGCGCACTTCTACGGTTTGCCCCACACTTTCGGCAGATCGAGCCGCTTTCACTGAGATCCACTTTGCCACGGCTGATGCCATCCTAAGTTTAAAGTTACAAGTTGAAAGTTCCAGGTTTCAAGTTCCTACCCGTTACTCGCAACTATTTACCTACCACCAACTAACTGCAGCGTATTCGTAAGCACTTTCCGAACCTGGAACTTGAAACCAGGAACTTGGAACTCTAAAACTAGTGTCCAACTTCAGCCAGATACCGCTCGGCATCAAGCGCCGCCATGCAACCGGTTCCGGCTGAAGTGATCGCCTGGCGATAGTAATCATCCGCCACGTCGCCTGCAGCAAACACCCCAGGGACACTGGTTTTCGTTCGAAACGACTCGGTCCAGCGGATGTAGCCTTTGTCGTTCATTTGCAATTTGCCTTGCAGAAAACCGGTGTTCGGAGTGTGTCCAATGGCGACGAACATGCCGCTCACGGCCATCTCGCGAGTGCCCCCATCGACGGTATCCTTCAATCGTAGACCAGTGACTTGCTTTTCGTCGCCCAACACCTCCTCCACCACGCTGTTCCACACCAATTCAATTTTGGGATGGTTCATCGCGCGGTCTTGCATGACTTGCGAGGCCCGGAGGGCATCTCGGCGATGGATTAGGTAAATCGTTTCGGCTCCGTCCAAATTGGCAAGATAGCTGGCCTCTTCCACCGCGGTATCGCCACCGCCGATAACCGCCAGCGGCTTGCGACGGTAGGTGGGCAAAGCGCCATCGCAAACCGCACAGGCGCTAACGCCACGATTCTTGTATTTTTCCTCTGATTCCAAGCCGAGGTAGTTCGCCCGGGCACCTGTAGCCACGATCACCGTCGCCGCTTGGATCGGCTCGCCATTGCCGGGAATGACGGTTGGCGGGCTGGTACTGAAGTCAACGTCGACAATGTCATCTCCCACGACGCGAGTGCCAAAGTTGAGGGCTTGTTGCTTCATCAGCTCCATCAATTCGACACCTTGCACCGCATAGTGGGGCTGGCCATCTTTTTCGTGACCCTTGGGGGCTGGAGGGAGATTGTAATGGCGATCCTGGTCGACCGCACTTTCGACAAATGCTCGTACGTTGCCCGCCGGAAAGCCCGCATAGTTTTCGACTTCGGTCGTAAACGCCAATTGTCCGAGCGGAATCATCTCCGGTTTGGCTGTCCCTTCGAACAGCAGCGGTCGCAAATTTGCTCGGGCCGCATAAATGGCTGCCGACCAGCCCGCCGGGCCGCTACCGATGATCACTGTTCGCTCAATTTCGCTCATTGTGTGGTGGCTTCCTAATGCTTGTTTTGTCGGGTTCTAGCCGAATGGGCTGATGTGTTTCGAAGGTCCCAGATTATAAGCAGACTCAGTGCAGCTTCCCAGATGACTGAGTGAGCCGTGCTAGGTGATCCGCACTGGATGACCCGCACTGGAGCCGAATGCGGAAGTCGCCTCCTTGCGTAGCGGAATTCGCCATGAATTTCGGTCGGGATGATCTCCCGCTCGATACCGGCCACCGATAGTCTTGGCGATTTTCGCAACGAGGGGCGCGACTAACAATCGACCCACTGGCCGCTTTCGGCCGAGCGCTGCAGGCATTGGCAGATGTGAATGGCATCCCGGGCAATAACTCCATCAAGCCGTGGCTCGATGCGCCCGGTACGAATAGAGGCTACGCAGTCGTCAATCTCTGCCGCAAAGGCCGTTACTTCATCCCCTTCCGGCAATTCAGGTGCGACCGCTGTGCCATCATTGCCCAACACTTTCAACGGCAATATATCTGCTCCGTCGCTCAACGCAGACAATTCGAACTGTATTTCTGCTTGCTCGAACTGGATATCAAAACCGTGGCAAAACGGGCGGGCGGTCTGGTTGCTCACACCGCTGGACGTCCCCACGATAATTCCGGGTTCGTTGAATTCCATCAGTGAATAGCAATACTTGACCACTCCATCTCGCATTTCAGCGGAACACATCACACGTCGCGGCATTCCAAAGAGCAGCCGCACAAAATGCGTATCGTGCACGTGCAGATCGATGAGTGGGCCGCCGACTTTCCGCGCTTGATAAAAATCGGGAATCCAATCTGGCGGCGAAATCACGCGTTTGAAAAACCCTCTCTGCGGCTTTCCGTACGTCCCGTCTTGCGCTGCCTGATAGGCGAACTGAAATTGCCCCATGTATGGCAACACCTGCGCCACCAGCACTTGACGCGACGCTTTTGCGGCCGTGGAAAGGATGCGATCGCAGTCTTCAGTGCTTAGCCCCAGCGGTTTCTCACACAACACATGCTTGCCAGCTTCAAGTGCCAAACAGGCAGCATCAACGTGCAAATGCGGCGGCAAGCAGATATCTACCAAGTCGACTTCGGGATCCTCGACAAGTTGCTCAAGCGTTTGGTAAACTTTGATTCCATCGAGTGAAATACGCTCGCCGGGAGGCCCGAAATTGCCACGGATACCCGTCCAATCCCCCGCCTGCTTCTTGGGATCCCGCGAGCAAAATGCGTGCAGCGCAGCATGTGACGACCGCTGATAAGCCAAATAGTGAATCCAGCCCATGAAGCCCACACCAGCAATCGCAGCCTTTAGCATCGTTTCACACTGTTCCAAAAGGTTATTGAAAATAGCCCAGCCAGAGCCCAAAAGTATATCGTAGATTGAGCCTGTGTGCGGCCTTCTGTCTTGCGTTCGACTCCCCCAGTCATCATTCGTTCCGTTCCAAAGATAAAAACATGCGAAACGCCATTCAAAGAATACTATGTGCAGCCCTACTGGTCACGCCGTTGGGTTGCGACGTCGGAGCCAGTCGTCGACAAGCCGCACTGCAAGCCGAGCTGGCGGCTGAAAAAGCCAATGTTGAAGCGATTGCGGCAGTCGCCGCCGAGAAACAGACTGACGCAGTGGTAGAAGCGCTCACCAAGGCTGGCGCTAAACTAGAACAAGCCGACTCGGGGGTTGTCACCAGCGTCGATCTGCGTGGGGTCGAAGCGACCGATCCGCTAGCTACAAACTTGTCGAAGTTGTCGCGGCTCGAAAAGTTGTCGATCGATCAATCGGCGTTGACTCTAGAGGGTTGGAAATCGCTGGCCAAACTCGGCACTCTACAGCAGCTGGACCTCCGCGACTGCCCACTCGACAGCGAGCAATTTATCGTGGCCGTGGGTGGCATGCCCAAGTTGAAAGCGGTTCGCTTGAGTGGCAAAAACGGCCTAACAACTGTCGACGACGCGGGTATGGCTGTGCTGGCCAAGTGCCCCGAGCTGAAGGCATTGGCCATCGACGATTTGTGGGTCACCTCAGAGGGTATCTCGCATCTGACCACTTGTGAGAAGTTGGTCGAATTTTACGCCGGTGGTACCACCATCGATGACGAAGCGGCAATTGTCTTAGCGAAACTCCCGACGCTGCGCAAATTGCGACTCGCGCGAACCAGCATCGGCACCAAAGCCTTAGAAACCCTGAGTATTTTGCCACTAGAAGATCTCGACATTAGCGAAGCCAGCGCTATCGACGACGATAGTTTGGCAGCAGTCGGAAAGATGAAATCACTCAAGCGATTGAACTTGTGGCGCGATACCGTCTCCGACCTCGGCATGCTGCACTTGGCAGGTTTAACCAATCTAGAATGGCTAAACCTAGACAACACTCACATTAGCGATAATGGTTTGCCTCATCTCTCTGGGTTGAAGAAGGTCAGCTTTCTGCATCTAGGATCAACAGGGGTGACCGATGCCGGAATGCCCAACCTGGTATCCATGGAATCGCTCAAGGATCTAAAAGTGACGCGCACCGCCGTCACCGAAGCTGGCGTGGAAGTCGTGAAAAAAGCCATCCCTGGCATCGATGTGCAATTGAAATACATCGAAGGCGAGTAGCCGCACTTCGCAATTCGCCCTAGTCAACTCAAGGAACTTGCTTCATGAATTCAGCGACTATCTCCCAACCCGATTTTTCTCGCGGTACCAATGGCCTCCTCCCAGCGATTGCCCAAGATGCTGACACCGGGCAAGTACTGATGTTAGCCTGGATGAACGCCGAGGCTTGGTCAGAAACCTTGGCCACCCAGCGCGCAGTCTACTACAGTCGCAGTCGGGGGAAGCTGTGGCGCAAGGGTGAAGAGAGCGGCCATGTTCAACATTTGGTCGAGGCTCGTATCGATTGCGACGCCGACAGCATTCTGCTGCGCGTGCGGCAAATCGGAGCCGCCTGTCACGAGGGCTATGCTAGTTGCTTCTTCCGCCACTGGAAGTCGGAAAAAGAGAACTTCGAAATCTGCGAGGCACAATTAAAACGCCCTGAAGATATATATCGATAACGCAAGTACAGAAACGCTAGCCTTCAAACCTTCCTAAAGCTAGGGTGACATTCTGTCCACCAAAGCCAAAGGAATTGTTGAGCGCCACGCGCACTTTCGCTTCACGCGCTTGATTGGGAACGTAGTCCAAATCGCACAGTGGATCGGGGTTTTCCAAATTGATCGTGGGTGGAACCACGCCGTGCTCGATGGCCATCAAACAGACGATCATCTCGGTCACACCTGCAGCGGCAATCAAATGCCCCATCATGCTCTTGGTGCTCGATATCGGCACCTGGGGGGCTCGATCGCCAAACACAGCTTTGCAGGCTACCGTCTCCACTTTGTCGTTCACCGTGGTGCTGGTGCCGTGCGCGTTGACGTAGCCAACATCATCTGCTGAAATCCCAGCGTCTTTGAGGGAAGCGGTCATGCAACCAATCGCACCACGTCCCTCAGGGTGAATGTCAGTGATGCGATAGGCGTCGGCCGTGCAGCCGTAACCGAGCACTTCGCCGTAGATCTTTGCGCCGCGTTGTTTGGCATGTTCCAACTCCTCTAGAATCACGACTGACGAACCTTCCCCCAACACAAACCCGTCGCGCAGGCGATCAAAGGGGCGCGAGGCCCCAGTTGGATTGTCGTTGTTGGTCGACAGGGCAGTCAATAAACTGAAGCCCGTCAGGCCAAAAGGGTGAATCATGCTGTGAGCGCCACCAGCGATCATGGCGTCAACCCGGCCAGCTCGAATAAGCTCCGTCGCCTCTCCCACAGCTTGGCTACTGGCGGCACAGGCGGTCAGGCAATTCAGATTGGGCCCCTGCACATCAAACATGCCAGCCACGTGGGCCGAAGGCATGCTTGGCTCTTGTTCCAATTCCAACTCTGGATCAAGGATCTCAAGCCCCTTCTTCATGAACGCATCGAGATCAAAGCTGCCGTCATCGCGAGCAGCTACAGCGACCATTTGCGTGAAATTGAAAAAGTCCTGGTTCCCTTCACCAGCGCCAAAGTAGACGCCGATTCGAGTCGGGTCGGTTATAGAATCGAGAATCCCTGAATCGTTGATCGCCTGATAGGCGGCGCCAGCAGCGAACCTCGCATGACGCCCGCGTTTGGTCCATACTTTAGGATCTTCGCCGCACTGCGAAATGTCCCAATCGCGGATTTCGGCAGCAATTCGCGTCGGATAGTTGGCAGCATCAAAAATCGAAATATAGCCAACGCCACTCTGGCCGTTGACTAGCGCATTCCACACCGTGCTGACCTCAGTCCCCAGCGGATTGATCATTCCCAGTCCCGTGACGACAACCCTACGACGCATTCTCAGGCAACTCCCATCCCACGTATATGAGGCGTAAACGAGTGACGATCTTACCCGAGCATCCCACTCACCGGTAGCCTACTGGAGCGAGCCGCTTTTGCCAGAAATTGCTGTTGCCAGTGGGTCGCTTCTGCCCGTTGGTCGCTTCTGCCCGTGGGTCGCTTCTGCCGGAAGCGACGCCGTTTATGCTGGAACTAGGCTAGGGCTGGTTCCCAAGCGACATTGACCGCAAATGAAACAGAGAAGGCGACGCACGAACTATCCACCGACAACCCGGCGCCCGCAAATCCCTCCCGCGAAGATTCCCGACTCGGAGAGTCGGGCGACGATTCAAGCTTCTTTTAAGCTTCCTTCAGACTTCTGACCGCTTCTCGAGCGCGGTTTAGAAAGACAGCTTTGGGCTCCCCGGCTTCCAACCAAATGGGGGCTCCGACCGTAATACTGCTGAGCAAGGGGACGGGCATGAACTCGCCCCGTGGGAGAATACGGTTGAGATTCTCCATATAGACCGGCACTAATTCCAGATCGGGGCGTTTCTTGGCCAAGTAGTAAATGCCGCTCTTGAATTCCCCCATGGTACCATCGTCCCCGCGACCACCCTCGGGGAATACGATCAAAGAGTAAATATCCTCGATCTCTCGAATCATAAGATCCACGGGACTCTGATGTACTTTGATCTCCTTGCGATCGATCAACATGGCGTTGAACGAACAGGCTAGGAAACGTTTCCAAGAGGTCTTTCCCCAATAGTCCTTGGCAGCTACCGGCCGCGTCAAATTGCGAATCTCAGTTGGGAGTGCCGACCAGAGCACGACTGCATCCAAGTGACTGGTATGATTGGCAAAGTAGATGCGCTGGCAAGTGTCGGGTTGACAATCGACCCAACGCACCGTGTAGCCGCTGAAGAAACGAGCCAACGCGATGATCACATTGCCAGTCAACTTATGACGCCAATCCTGCGCCGGTACCAATGGCGGTCGTGTCGGTAGTTGGGTAGTTCGGGGATCGATCGCAGCAGCCACAGGAATCAGTGCTAGGCATATTGGGGGAGTGTTGCACATAATGGACGAATCCATTCTAGTTGTAAACGCTGGCTGCAAAAATTGCTAGATCGCGCGTTCGATTCGTGAGCCGTGACACATAAGGGCTGTTGATTTAGTGAGCCTCAGGCGCGTACGCGACCGGGCGACCAATAGGCCCGGTGCCTTACCGGCTTGTTGATTTATTCGTTTAACCCGCAGCCGAAGGCGAGGTTCGCCCTATTGATCCTCGCCTGCGGCTGCGGGTTAAACAAAGAGCCGTCGAATCAACACTAAATCAACAAGCCCTCTCGGCTCACAACCTAAATCCTTTTCCGTTCATCTTTTTTTTTTCTCCCAGGAACTACCTCGATGGACAATTCGCTCGATCCAGTGCACCTCGCAATCGATTTGGGGGCCTCCAGTGGACGTGTCTTGGCGGGACGAGTGCTCGACAGCGGCATAGAGCTCGAAGAATTACACCGTTTTTCTAATGGTGGACTGCACTTGGGAAAGCGACTGGTGTGGGATCTTCTCGGTCAATGGGAACATGTCTGTGAGGGACTACGGCGCGGTGCAGCGCGTTTCGGCAGTCGTATCCGCAGTATTGGCGCAGATACATGGGGCGTCGACTTCGTCTTGCTTGATCGCAACGACGATTTGGTTGGACCCTGTTTTCACTATCGTGACCAGCGCACGCGGGGAATACTGGAAAAGGCATTCGAGCGGATCAGCCGTACCGATTTTTTCCAAGCCACAGGCTTGCAGTTTATTGAAATCAATTCCGCTTACCAGCTGCTGGCCATGCGGCTCGAAGAATCACCACTACTTGACATCGCTGAACGCTTTTTGATGGTTCCGGACTTCGTACATTGGCAGCTTACCGGGGAAAAAGTCAACGAGTTCACCAATGCTTCGACCTCGCAATTGCTCGACGCACAATCCGGCAATTGGAGCAGCGCGGTTCTGAGAGCGCTGGAAATCCCTGAATCCATCTTTGCGCCCCCGGTCCAACCTGGCGTATCTTTGGGACGACTTTTGCCTCACGTACTACACGAGACGCAATTGCACTCCGAAGTCGAAGTGATCCTCCCCGCCACTCACGACACTGGCTCAGCGGTCCTAGCCGTTCCCGCCAATTCTTTCGCGCAAGAAAAACCCGATTGGTGTTACATCAGTTGTGGCACATGGTCATTGCTCGGTGCCGAGCTCTCTCGACCGGTCCTAACCGAAGCCTGCCAACTGCATAATTTTACCAACGAAGGAGGTGTTCAAGGCAGTGTGCGATTGCTGAAGAATATCGCAGGGTTGTGGATTGTGCAGCAGTGCCGCGAACAATGGAAGCGGGAAGGACGAGACCTGAATTGGGACAATTTGTTGTCGATGGCGCAGCGTGCTCCGTCCATGGTTTCGATAATCGATACCGATGCTTCCGAATTCATCGCACCTCCCAACATGCCTGAAGCCATTCGCGAATACTGTCGCACAACGGGTCAGCCTGTACCTGATTCGGAAGGAGAAGTCATACGCTGCGCTATCGAGAGTTTGGTTTTGAGATATCGTCTCACCCTCGATCTACTGGAGCAGGTGGTCGGTCACTCTTTCAAAACCATCCACATGGTTGGAGGTGGAGTGCAAAATCGCATGTTGTGTCAATTCACCGCGGACGCATGTGATCGCCCCGTGGTGGCTGGACCTGTGGAAGCAACTGCCCTTGGCAACATTATGATGCAGGCCATCGGAAGCGGACGGTTAAGTTCGATTGCCGAGGCTCGCGCCTTGATTCGATCTGCCAAAGATATCTCGCGCTACGAACCAAGTCCCGCAGAGCGCTGGGACTCGGGCTTGGCCAAGCTGAAGCAGTTGCAAATTACTTGAAGGCTTCGTGACTGACGCGAAACAACTACTTCGTGCATCCAAGGGTTTCACGCGGAACCTGTAACGATTCTTACAATTGAAGGTTCCGCATGAAACGAACGTGGACGCACGTTCTACATCAGATGGATGGTTGCCACTGTCACATCAACACTTGAATCAAAATCTTTAATTTGAATCGAGTGGATTGATTACGAGTCCACTCAGCAACTTCGGATAGAAGTAGGTACTCTTGGCTGGCATGCGTTCGTTGTGCAAACTAACTCTACGAATGTCATCGACAGTAGCGGGCATCACTAAGGCTGCAAGTTGATAGGCGTGGCTCTCTTCAAGTTTACCTTGCAGCCCATCGACAACTTCTTGGACGAGATGCACGTAGGTTGGTTTCGGATGTCCTTCCATACCCAGAAGTTTGTCGATGATCAATCCATGCAACATAGCCACACCCAACGCGCGCCAATCGTCACTTTGCTCGGCAGCAACTTCTGACATCTTAGACGGCGTTGATGCGTTAGCGGTAACGAGCGTCCAACGTTGATCCTTGGGTGTATAGAAACCGAAGGCCCCTTGATCGTTGAGCTCCTCGATCTGCTTCCAAACAGCATGCGCACCTTCCGGTCCCTGACCAGCTGCTTCACAATCGAAGCAGACGCTCAGTCGTTGGCTGAGTTCAGCCGCATCGAACTCTTCAACTCCATGGAAGAGACGGTGCGTGGGGAGAACGATTAGCCCCGGATCATCCATGCTCATCACCATCGACAGCACAAAATTCGCGGGATGGTCAGAGGGCAGAGTACCACCAGCGTCCGCAGCCAATTCGTCGCGATAGTTACAAGCGGTCTCGTAACGATGATGTCCATCAGCGACGAACATGGGCGCGTCTTCAATTGAGGCGGCAACTTTCGCGATCAAATTGTGATCGGTTACGGGCCATAAGCGATGGGTAACCCCAAGATGATCGACGGCTTCCAGGGCCGCCTTTCCCGCCACGTGCGATTCTAAGAGATTCTGGGCGGCATTCGTCGGATCGGGATACAAACCGAAAATTTGGCTCATATTGGCCTGGCACGCCCGCGTTAGCCGCAGTCGATCATCTTTGGCCTTGGCATGGGTTTGCTCATGCGGATAGATATTTCCCTCCCCAAACCTAACCAATCGAACTCGCGACATAAAGCCCCGACGGGTGTAGGTGCGCCCTGCGTAGTCGAAAATTTGGTGATAGACGTAGATCGCAGCATCGGGTTCAAACTGCAAAACCCCGTCGCGGACCCACTGCCGGAACAGTGTCGCGGCTCGCTCGTAGACCGCATTCGGATCGCTGTCTCCTGGTTCTTTAGGGGTCAGCTCAAGGCGAATAAAATTGTAGGGACTGTTGTCATATAGCTGCTTTTGCAGAGCACCGTCGACCACGTCGTAGGGTGGCGCGATGACTTTGCTGAGCGACCCAACCTGGGCCAAATTGTAGCGTAGACCACGAAAAGCTGATATTTTCGGCATGTTTGAGCACATCTTCAGTGTCGGCGGGAGACGGAAGTCGTCTCTTGAAGGTGCCCAGTTTAAATACTCAGCCGCAGATGCCTAGCAGGCCCGGAAAAGATGAGCCGACTAACTAATGTCGCCGCCGCTCGTCAGCAGCTCTTCGTAGGTGCGCATCCCTGCTTTGGAAATTTGGCCAATGTTCTGCAAGGCGATGTTATATAGCCGCTGCCCATGCTCGGTCGGATAATTGCCGTTGATACAGGCCTGGCAGAGTTGCTCTTGGGGCAATTCAATCGCTCGCGAGATGGCGCTCACCGGCAAGTAGCGCAACGAATCGCAGCCGAGGGTGGCTGCCATTCGGCGTTGGGATTCTTCGGTCAAATCGCCGTTCTCAAGGAATTTTGGGGCAAACAGCTCGTCGATCGTCGACATGTCGATGCCATAGAAACAAGGCGCAACAATCGGCGGACAAGCCACCCGCACGTGAATTTCCTTGGCCCCCCCCAACTGCTTAATTCGTTCCAACAATACTTTCATGGTGGTTGAGCGCACAATTGAATCCTCAACCAAGAAGACGCGCTTCCCCTCCAACACTTCCCGCAGCGGCGTGTACTTCACCGCGACTTTCGACACGCGGGCTCGACCACCCTCGATAAACGTTCGACCGCTGTAGCGATTTCGAATCAGGCCCTCGCGACTGGGAATGCCCAATTCAAAGGCCATCGCATCGGCTGCGGCCTTGCTGGTATCGGGAACGGGAACGACAATCGTATCTCGATCGAGCGGTACGCGATTCTCGGCCACTTCCAACCTGGCCAGCTCTTCACCCAAACGTGTGCGCGAGAGGTAGACGCTACGATCGTCGAGCGTACTTGCCACATTGGCAAAGTAAATCCATTCGAAGAAGCAGTGTGCGGTCCGGTTGGACTTGGCAAACTGCTTGATCTTTACTCCATCTGGACGAACCACGATCAGATGTCCGGGCAGCAGCGAGCGAATACTGTCGGGTTCGAAACCGAGATTCAGCAGCGCCACGCTTTCACTGGCGGCAGCAAATAGCGATCCTTCGAGCGCGTAACAAACCGGTTTAATACCTAACGGGTCACGCGCAATTAGCAATTCACCGCGGGCATTGAGAAAAGCTAAACTGTAAGCTCCATCGAATTGTTCAACCACCTTAGTGAACACTTCAGCGATATCTCGACCGGGCGTACCGGAAGAGAGTTCCCGCCCCAGTTCGTGCATGATGATCTCGGTGTCCGTGTCGCGGGCCAAGTGATGTTCACCCTCGCGCAACAGTTTGGCACGTAGCTGTGCATAATTTGCCAGTTGTCCGTTGAAACAAAAGCTAAACCACTTGTGTTTATGAATATGCTGTCGTTCGAAGGGCTGCGCATAGTTGCGGTCATCCTTGCCGCAGGTGGCATAGCGTACGTGGCCGATCCCGGCCTGGCCCGCGTACTCTTCCATGAGAGCTTCGCTTTTGCCCCGGTGTGACAGTCGGAATACTTCTGCGACGGTACCTACGTCTTTGTAGGTATCGAGTAGGTTGGCGCGGTCGGGGGAGTAGGTGGTAATTCCCGCAGCCAGCTGCCCGCGATTCTGAATGTCTTGTAACATTCTTGGCAACAGCCGCGTCACTTCATGCGGCCCTTGGTCGGGACACAGCGGGCTGGGTTCCGTACTCGGTAGATGGTAGATCGCCGCGATGCCACACTCGTGATGCAATTCGCTCATGCAATGCTAAATCCCGTTAGGTGATCGTGCGTCAGACTTGATGGCCTGAGCCCTTGTATGTCAGGCTTTCCAGCCTGCCCCAAACTAATTCACGCTTCAAAGCTTATCAGCTGAATGCCAACCCAGTGGTCTCATTTACCGGATGTCAGGCAAGAAAGCCTGACCTACGTTTGCCAGGCAAGAACGCCTGACGTACAAATAGTTGGGCTGGAAAAGCCTGACCGACAGTACGCCGCCTATTTCTATCATAGTTTAGCCAAGCTGGCGGAATGAGCCAACGACCAATTAACAGTTTCTTCCCATCCTTGGCGAATCCTCTGCCACAACCGATACTTGTACGTCAGGCTTTCCAGCCTGATTAATCGTAGGTTAGGCTTTCCAGCCTGACCAAATGCTCCCATGCTACCAACCTGACGAAACACCAACCGCAAGTCTTGGCGACTTCCGCTACGATTCCATTCATTCTACCCCGAGCTTCCTTCAAAACACCTCGCTCATGGAACAATCCTCGCGCCTTTCGCTGATCCAAGCCGCACAAACGATCGTTGTCAAAGTGGGCTCGCGCGTCTTGTCCAGTCCCGAGGGGCGGCTCGATAGCGCCCAAGTTGGCACGCTGGCCGCGCAATTGGCAGCTATAGCCGATGGTGGCAAACAAGTCGTACTGGTCAGCAGCGGGGCTGTTGCCTCAGGCATGGGGAAGTTGGGATTGAAGGTGCGCCCAACCGATTTGGCGCGTCTGCAAGCGGTCGCTGCGGTTGGTCAAGCGCACTTAATCCAAACCTACGAAAGCTATTTCTCTGCTCTTGGCAGGCACGCCGCGCAGATACTATTAATCGCTGATGACTTAGACGATCGCACTCGATATCTCAATGTTCGCAACACGCTCGTCGCCCTGTTGCAGTTGGGTGTCATTCCGATCATCAACGAAAACGACACGGTGGCCGTCGATGAGCTATTGACCACCTTTGGCGACAATGATCGACTGGCCGCCATGGTGGCGGGTATTTTCACTCGTCCCGCGTTGATCATCTTGAGCGATGTGGCGGGCGTCTACAACACCGATCCCAGCCACCCAAATGCACAGGTGCTAAGCACGATTCCGCAGGTCGATCAGTCGGTCATCGATTTGGCGGTCAATCGTACGACCGGGATCAGCAAAGGGGGCATGGCCAGCAAGCTCAAAGCGGCGCAGTTCGTCACTCAGAGCGGTTCGCCAGTCATCATTGCCGGCGGACGCGTCGAAAACGTACTTACGCGACTCATTGCAGGTGAAGAACTAGGTACACTGTTTCTTCCTCGGCAGCGTGGAATGGCACCCAAGAAACGTTGGATCGGCTTCACTGCGCAGGCCAGTGGCAGTGTCGCGGTCGACGCCGGTGCTGCACGAGCCATTCGGTCTGGTGGCCCCAGCCTACTGGCGATTGGAGTCGTCAGTGTTAGCGGTCGCTTCCTCAAAGGTGAAGTGATTTCTGTAGTTGATGACGCGGCGGTAGAGATAGCCCGCGGACTTACGAACTACAGTTCGCACGAACTGAGCCAGATCAAGGGCCTTCGTTCACCAGCCATTGCAGAAGTGCTCGGGCACTGTCCCTACGACGAAGTGATTCACCGCGACAACATGACGGTTGTCGGCTTGGCCGCCGTAGGTGAATCGTAGCGGAAGTCGCCAAGACGTTCGGCGCGCTGCCTATAGAATTCTACCGAAAGTCTTGGCGACTTCCGCTACGGCTCAATCGCGTCCAATTGTCAAATTTCTCGCAATTTAGACTAATCGGACTTGCCGCCAACAGCCGAACTCTAGTAATTGGAAAAGGTTCCACGTAAAAGTACGTTGCTGCGGCCTGCAAGTCGAATCCCCGACGCATCGCTAGTTAACTTGACTCCCTGTGCTCGGATGGCCCCGCCGGCCTCAGCCCCCTGAACAAGGAGGCCAGGTGATGGCGAGTGAACTTCTCACTCCGCTCATGCGGAGAATATTCCTACCAGCGTTGGGGTGGCTCGCAATCCCCACGCTGCTCAACGCCGCAGGACCAAGTCCAAATGCTCGCGGCGAATTTCGAGAGCGAGTCGACATGATCGAATTCAACCACTACTACGATGACCTGGGACGACACCAATTCGACCAGGTCATTTTTTATGAATGGTCCCCAGACTTCCGCCGCTTTCATGTGATCGCCTGGAGTCTGGTCGAAGGTGATCTCCGCAAGATGCCGTCCAAGCTTGCTGGTACCGGGGAGTATTCAGTCAAGTGGTACGATCGCGATTCCAAAGTGCAGCGTGAGGTCCGCGCCAAACTTTACCGCGAAACCTGGTCGCAGTCCGATCCCGAACGAACCAATAAACTGTTGATTGACGAAAAGGACCGACTCAGCCTAGCCAAAGTCAACCTACGACGATAGCGCTTTTTCGCAGCGAAAGTCGCCAAGACTTTCGGACTATTCGATCGGCCACGACACTTAGCGCGCCGAAAGTCATGGCGACTTCCGCTACGATCGCCGACAGCTTCCGCGATGCAAACCCGCTCACCGCCAACCTAGACGACAACAAACTAGCGCATGAACATGCAGTATCGCGAAGACAACGACGGCCAAACCGGCGTAGCGATGAAGGGCTGCCATGTCGAGTAGGCCTTGCGTATCAAGCCAGGGCAACATGCTGATCAACATTGTGGCTGCGGCGGCAAGACTACTCACGACCAACCCCCAAGCTGACCAACGCTGCGCCCACCAACTTGACACCCGCATATTTCGCTCGTCCAACGCATCCGCCTCGGCGGGAAGGTACAGAAAGGCAATGGCCACCATCAGAAACACGAAAGCCCCGGCTGCCGTAACGTGAGCCAATAGCGCATAGCCAGACAAATGACCAAACTGCAAGATTGACCCAAAACTAGTGAACGCCAACACCGCAATTAACGCTAGATAAACGACGTAGATCAAGCGACTGAGCCAATGTCGCCCGCGCACTCGCTTGGTTTCACGATTCGTGGCGTAGACCGTCATGCTCATCAGCAACAACCAAATGAGCAGCGCCAATCCGATTCCCAATAAAAACTGCGGAAACGGAATTCCAAGCTTTGGAAGTTCTGCAATCAACACGGCTTTTGTCTCTTTAAAGGTTATTCAATGGTTGCGACTGCGAGCCAACGACTCCCAATGTCGCTCGACTCTCAATGTCGCACGACTCTCCGAGTCGTGACTTTGTCACGCCCAACTGCCAACTCGACTCGGAGAGTCGAGCGACGATCCGTATCAACTACGGCGCTGCCAATAGGTACCAATGTTCCACGCCATCACCGACAACGTGATCAAACACGTGAGCGACAGTGCAATTAGGCTGGCGATCTTGAAACTCGACCGACCGACAAACATTTGGTTCCAAGTTTGCAATCGCTGCATATCTGCCTTTTGCAACTGATGTACTTTGAGCGATGCGATTTCTTGATCGGGGATCAAGCCAACGGGTTGAATGTCGGCAAAGAAAAACTGTGCATCATCACTATGACATTCCGTACACCCGCTAGCCCCCAGCGCTTGACGCGCGGGACGCACGTTGTGAGCCAGTGGCCAAGCGTACGGATCGGCGGCCCCACCCAATTCCTCAGCCGGTAACGCTTTTACTTTGTCGGGTCCATAGCGTACCCAACCCGTTCCACCTGTCACATATACGGCTTGTTTTCCTGGAAACTGCTCCTCGATTGCAGATAGCGCTCCGATCAGTCGTTCGTCGATTTGCTCTTGGCGAGCGACTTTTTCGGCGGCACGAACTTTCGCTTGTTCTTCCGCGGTTCGCTCCTCGTCTTTGACTCGCGCGCGATCTTCTCCCAATAGTTCCTTGCGCTGTGTGAGCGATAGACTGACATCACGCAACTCGTCCGTAAATTCTCGCCGAACCTTCAGTGGTTTACGGACCAAGTCATAGGCTGTTTCAGGATTCAACGGTGTGACTTGTCCCTTTTCCAACGTTCCCCAAAACGATGGCCACATCATCCGATGGGGTGTGTATTTCTGGTCTGTTGTTTTCTGTTCATTACTCCGGACGCCGTCCGCAGCCTCGCCATCGGGCACCGCGCTTGGTTGAGCATCGGAGGCAATGGGGATATTCACTGGGCCAACGATCGCGGGGAACTCCTGGCCGGTGCGTTTGATATGCTCGCCTAAGTGGTGGGCAATCGAGTTGATTTGTCGCCCCACGATCGCTTCCGAAAGCGGACCAGAGTGACACGCGGTGCAACTCAATTTGTCAAAGTGCAACGGAGGCAGTCCTGCATGTGCTGGCTTGGGGGCTCCCAGTCGCCCAGCTCGGGCCAGTGGATCGGTCGCGTTTGACTCGCTCCCTAGATGGCATCCTTGGCATGATAGCGAAGCGATGAGCGAACCGGCAGGATGTTGCTCTGATTCAAATCCCCGCACGGTGTGGTGGTCGAGGCCATTGCGATGACAATCCGCACACGCCAACCCGGCTCGTAGGTGTACATCCTCGTCATGCAACCAACGCGAACCAGTCAGCGAATTGGCCATCACGTTGGTGTGGCAATAGTAACACGAGTTGTTCAGAGGCTTGCGGACCAAATCGACATACACTTTGCCGTCACTGCGAAACCGATCCAGGTCATAAGTCAGTTTGGGGAGCTTGCTGGCCGCGTCGGGAGCGGCAGGATCGACTTCTTTAAGTCTCGCCATCGTGCCACTGACCTCCGCTAGACCAAATGCCACAGTCGGTGCATAGGCAAAGTTTTGGTCTTCGATCTGCTCCGTCCAAGCGAATGGGCTGTAGCCACTCCCTTGATTGCGGTGACAGAGCAGGCAATCCACGGGCAGTGGTCCAGTAACCTTGGATCGATCGCGACCTGCCACGTCCGTCGCGGCTGGCTCGCCAGCGGCCTGAGCCACTGTGGCTGTCAGCGATTCTTCTGCCCCGGGTCCGCCCCCTGGCAAAAAGCCCCCAAGCTTGGCGGCCACTTCCCAGCGTGATAACCCCAGCACATCGGGATTGTAGGTCCCCTCCCAGCCACGATAGGACAGCGGTAGATGCGTACCACTCCGTGGATCGCTCCATATCCATGGTTGTCCCGGACGACCAGGCTCGCTCCCCGAATTAACTGCATTGAAGTGCCAACCGTGTGCGATTGTGTCGAATTCGTGGCACCGCCCGCACGTCCGCTCCGGTGAATAGGGTTGTGGGAATTCAGCGGTCGGATCGATGCGATTGTTATTCGCATCGTAGAGTTCGATCCAATGCACGTATCCACTCATGTTGTCCGACGTGGCATAGCGATTCTGCGCCATTAGAGAGCGGGATGGATCGCCATCCGAGCCACTGACCAACAATGCTGCCAGTGCATAAATGAGTTTATTCAACACGAGTCAAAAGTCCTTGGAACGCAATGAAAAACCATTGGAGGACTTGATTTTAGCGTTTCCGTAGACGTTTTGGACATCGCTACCCAAAAAGTGGCCCGACGCTCCGCCGTCGGCAAAAACCACCAGTCGCAGCGTCTCTACCCTATCCATAGTCCGTAGTCCGTAGTCCGTAGGCACGCAACAAGCACCGCGCCGTTGCGGCATGGGCCGCGAGTGCACACCACATTGCAAACCCATTGAGTACACGGAATTTCAATTCGCTGAGTCCCCGCTCATTGCACTGGCTTCGCTTTTAATTAAGTCCCGTGCCGAATGCCGCAATCTCAAGGTTTTCTTAGTAGCGGAATTCGCCAAGAACTTCGACCTTTCCAAGGGATTCCTGCTGCCGAAATTCTTGGCGAATTCCGCTACGTCTTAACCTAGTGTCATTCAATCCCGCGCTAATTTAGCTTAGCGATGTTGCTAGTTGACCTCTTGCATCGGTCGGGTGCGACTCGGGGGCAGCGGGCGGGCTTTAGATTCTAATTCGCGGACAACTTCATCGACCACGTCGCACAAATCGGCATAAACCTGGCGCGGATCATCTCCGTGGATGCCAGTGATTAGATCCGGGCACTTGCCGAGGTACACTTGATCCTCCTCACTCCATTCGACCCATTTGTGATATTGATCACTCGTTTTCATTTTGAACCTTGTCGATGGCCTGTTGGACCTGTTTCTCTTGATACGGCTTGGCGTCGTCACCTACTTTTCCGCTGAGCGTGACTGCACCGGCATAACGCGCGTGTGTAAACTTGCAGTGAGACCCCTTGCCGCCGGGTATTTCCTGGAATCCGGCCGCCTTTAGCTCACTAATCAGTTGGCGGATCTTCCTTGGCATATTCGCTTCGTCTGTTACTCATACTTTTCCCAGCTACCTCCATTCTACTCGATAAACTCAGTGAGCAACCATAAGCGACACTGCACATTGCCAAACCACTAGCCCAAAAGTGGCCCGACGCTCCCCGTCGGCAAAGCCCACCCGCACGCGTATCCGGAAGGCTTTGTTTGACCGAGTAGTGTTCGTTATGAATCCATGCTGCGATTGTGCAGTCTGCGCCAAGCATCAATCTGGCTCAATTCGTCTCCAGATAACTTGAGTCCCATCGCACCTGCCGTTTCTAGGATTTGACTCGGGCGTTTGGCGCCACACAGCGCAACGCTAATGCCGGGCTGGGCGAGTGTCCAAGCAATGACGAGTTGTGCGGCGGTGCAATCTAATTCCATTGCTAGTTGCCGCAAATGATCGAGCAAATCCTGGCTTCGCTCCCAAGCTTGGCCTTGATAAATCGGGTAGGTCAAGCGTCGGTCGGCCGGATCAAACTGATGGTCGCGGGGTAGTTTGCCAGCCAGTAGGCCTTTCATCAACACCCAATAGCAAGCGATCGAAATGTCATTCTCCAAACAGAAGTCGCGAATGGCATCGACTTTCTCCGTTTGCAGCATGTTGTAGGGAGGCTGCACTACCACTACCGGACAAATAGCGTGAAACTCGGCTAGCTGCTGAGCATCGACGTTGGAGACTCCCGCACACTGCGCCAGCCCTGTGCCCACAATCTCCGCAATCCCCGCTGCGGAATCCGCCACCGGGACACGCGGGTCGACTTCGTGCAGATAGATGACATCGAGCCGCTCGACCCCCAATCGCTGACATGCTAGTTTCGCATGAGCGACCAGCGTTTCCGGTCGACCATCGACAATCCGCACTCGCTGCGAATCGTAGTGCGAACCGACCTTGCTGGCCAGCACGACTTCAGCGCGACGCGTGCGCAAGACTTGGGACAATAGTTTGTCCGCCTCGCCGTCGTAGCCATACGAAAAGGCGGTGTCGATAAAGTTGATACCCGCGTCTAACGCTGCATGAATGGTGGCCAGGCTATCGGCGTCGTTCACCCCCAACGACGATACCCCAGCAATCGGCCAACAGCCAAATCCCACTGAGCTGACAAGCAGATCTGACGTTCCCAACGTCCGCAGTAAAGTGTCTGTCATCGCGTATTCCCTCCCCCGCGGTTATCGCTGGTGAACGGCCGTTTGTATCCGTTCTGATAGTTTATGGCGGAACGGCGAAGAGCTGTCCGTTCGGGAAAGTCGAACGCATTGGGATTTTCATTCTGGAAAATCGAATGAAATCACCGCCCAACGCACGGCAGTCGCCATTCCGCGGAATTGACTGTTTATGACACTAGTCGCATGATGTCTTTGACGATCACAAAGGCCATCAGGCTCAACAAACCCAGCACGCCCAGCATGGTCAAACGGACTTGCAGCGCTTCGTTGACTGGTTTGCCTCGAATCGCTTCGGCAATCAAGAACACCATGTGACCGCCGTCGAGCGCGGGGATGGGCAAGAAGTTGAGGATGGCCAAGTTCGCGCTAAGCAATGTCAAGAAAATCATCAGCCGCGACACACCGAAGCTCGCTTCGGAACCAGCGGCGCGAGCAATTTCAATCGGTCCGCCCACTCCCTTGGCACCAATCTTTCCAGTCACCAACATTCGCAGAAACGCCAGCACGTCGCCAAAGCGATTGGAGGTTTCCCACAGGCCGAGCTCCAAGGCAGTTGCTACCGAATCGGTTTGATGCAAATGCATCAGTGGTGACATGGCGATACCACGCTGATACCAATACCAGTCTTGGGCGTATTCGAGTTTGACCACTGCGTCGAGTGTCTTGCCATCGCGGCGGACCCAACATTTGATCGGTTCTCCAACCGGATAACGCTGCAGCAGCTCATACAGCGAGGCCACGTTGAACGTGCGATCAATGACCATAGGTTCAAAGGCTTTGAGAGTGAAATCCTTGCTCAATTCCTCTTTTCGCTGGGGAGTGGCCACCCATTGAATTTGTAGCAGCTCGTCCCCTACACGCAACGCTGTCTCAGACTTCGAATCACCAGCGGCATTCCCATCGGCTTCCCCTTCGACACTCGTCTGGCCCGCCGCGGCAATTCCCGGATCGACCGAGGTGATTTGCGGTTTAACTGACAGGGCAACGCCCAGACCACCTAGCGTTATTTCGCCAGCGATATCGGAGATCGGATCGAATTCAGCTAGTTTTGGACCAGGAAGCGACACGTCGATGGACTCGGTAGCTGCTGGATTGGCGGGATCAACAGCTCGCTGGACGGTAAGGCTAATTTGCTCTCCAGCTAGTCCGCCAATGAGCGCTGGCAAATGGAGCGCATCGACCACTTTTTCACCGTTGATCGCTGTGATCACGTCACCGATTTTCAAATTATTGGCAGCCGCGATGGAACCGTGCTGGATGGCCGTTACTGGACCGACGGCAAAGCCAAGGCCAAGTGACTTGACCGGTACGGGTGGCAGCTCAAGTTTGATCTGCGTGGGCGAAGCGCCTTCCGCTTCGGCTGGACGTTCAAGCACGAGCCCAATCGGCTTTTCAAAATTGGCTTGCAAGCGCCTTGTCAATTCGCTTCCAATCGCCACGCCAAACCGCTCGTCGACCGGTAGTTGTTCTCCGTTTACGGAAGTGATCACATCCCCTGGTTTCAGATCCGGCTTTTGCTCAGCCAAGAAGGAATGCGGACTGTAAGAGGGCTCAGCAACTTTGGGGATGGTGGGAGTCGTGAGGCCAACACGATAGATGTCCGACTCTTTGCTAAATTTGGCTGAGGGAGTCGTGACCAACTCGATCTTCTGGCTGCCTCGTCGCACGGTAATCGGCAGTGGTTTGGTTTTGTCATCAAACCCCTGCATGACCACTCCCATGGCAAATTCGCCGTAGCGCAGGTCGGGATCCTCTTCACTCATGTTGCCGAACTTGAGTACTTGGTCACCGTTTTGAACGCCTGCTGTCCAAGCGGGGCCACCGCCGATAGTCGATCCGGCCACGGTTGGGTTGTACGGAACACCGAACCAATAGGCGCAGGCCGCTAAGATGACTGCAAAAATCAAATTCATGACCACGCCGGCGGAAATGATAATCATCCTTTGCCAAACCGGTTTGGCGGGGTAGCTGCGCGGATCAAGCGGAGCATCCTCTCCTTCTCCCTGCCGTATCTTCTCGGCTTCGATCTCGGCTTGACGCGGATCGTCATCCTGTCCGAGCATCTTCACGTAGCCACCTAGCGGTATGATCCCTATGCCATACTCGGTCTCACCCCATTGGAATTTCCCCAAGGTTCGCGGGAGCTTGAAAGGGCCAATCGTAATTGGAACATCAAAGCCGACGTAGAACTTATCGCAACGCACGCCGAACGTTTTGGCCGCCAGGAAGTGCCCCAGTTCATGGACGAAGATGACAAACCCCAGCCCTAAGGCAACTTGGACCCCCAGCCACACGTTTCCCAGCAGCTTTGACAGCTCCGAGGCTTCCGCCAGAACCAACGGCCAAGCGTCAAGATTTGTAAAATCGAGCACTGGTAAAAAATTCAATCCATCGATTAGCAAAGTGCTGCCCACCTAGTTATCTCCTCTCGCGCCCAACGATCCAGACGCATAAGTTCACCGAGTTCGGGACTCGGGTCAAAATTGTGATGTTCAAGTATTCGCCGGCAACCAGCAACGATGTCAGTAAATTTTATTTCGCCAGTCAAAAACAGCTCGACTGCCGCTTCGTTGGCCGCATTCACGACCGCCCCGCACGAACCGCCGCGTTCGGCCACAAGCCAACCCAACTCCAATGCAGGAAACCGCTCCAGGTCGACCGGCTCCCATTCCAACGAGATGCTTTGGCTCCAATCCATTTTAGGGCATGGACATGCCATTCTGTCAGGGTACGTCAGCGCATATTGTATGGGAAGCCGCATATCTGGGGGACTGAGCTGCGCCACGACCGAACCGTCCACAAATTCAACCATCGAATGAATGATCGATTGCGGGTGGATCACGACCTGGATTTTCTCGGGTGGCAGGTCGAACAGCCAACGCGCCTCGATGACTTCCAACGCTTTATTCATCATCGTGGCCGAGTCGATCGTGATTTTACGCCCCATTCGCCAAGTTGGATGGGCGAGTGCATCTTCAATTCCTGCATGCTCGATACGCGAACGGCTCCACGTGCGAAAGGGGCCACCGCTGGCGGTCAGGATGATTCTCGCGACTTGTTTGGCTTGGCCCGCTTGAATGGCTTGGTAAATGGCGCTATGCTCGCTATCGACCGGCAGTAGCTCTCCGCCGCTATGCTGCAAAGCCTCCGTGAGCAAGCTGCCGGCGACGACCAACGCCTCCTTATTGGCCAGCGCCACACGCTTTCCCGCCTTGGCGGCTGCAAGAGTACTGGCCAACCCTGCCGAACCCACGACCGCTGCGACCACAGTACCGACTTCGGGGAGTTCCGCCAACTCGATCAATCCGTCCGGCCCCACTAAACGCTTGGTAGAAGCTGGCAGGTTGCAAAAGTCGAACTGCTCAGCCGTTTTCGGACATGCTGCCACAACGTAGTCGGGAAGCAGCTTCCGCGAGAGCTCGACCAACTCCGTCAGTCGCCCATGAGCCGACAGTCCAGCGGTTCGCCAGGGCAGTCCCAGGCTCTCCAGCACGTCGATGGTCGCCGTTCCAATGCTACCCGTCGCACCCAGCACGGCGACAGTCGATTTAGTCAGCATTTAGAGGCGTCCACGAAGGGGGAAAAGATTCAGAACGGATTTTCGTTAACCTGGATTATTCAAGGGATTGTGAACCTCAGGCGCTAGCCGTGGGCCGTTACTAAGCTGAAGCCCACGGCTAGCGCCTGAGGTTCACTATGTGGCCGGTTCAACAACTGGGCGCCACTGGGCTCATGAATAATCCACGTTAAACGCTACGTAGTTATAGTTCTAATTGTCCAAGGAATCCAATCCCAATTCTTCCGCGGGGCGATCGAGCAGGCTGCCGCTGGAAGAGCTTTGATCCCCCTCGGGCTGTGATTTGCCAGTTCCAGGCTCAGCCGGCGAAATAGGTTCGGTCGTCGGTCGGACGACCAAATTTCGTTCGCGCACAGCGAGGATTTTGACATGCGCTCCAGCCTCAATAAAGCCGCTTTCGGCCACTGCATTGATACGTCGATGACCAATACGCAGCTGGCCCGTTGGTAGGAAAGCCGTTTCGGTTTGCATTACCTTCCCGACCAGTTGTTGCAGCGCATCGGTCGTCGGCACCTCGGACAGTTTTGTGTCCTGAGGTAATTTAAGAATGATTCGGCGTCCAATCGGCGTATGAGGCCAGATCCGAATGGCGAGGAAAGCGAAAACCGGGATGGAGGCGATGACCAGGGTCAGCATACCCATGCCTGCATACGTGCCCGAGCGAAAGCCAAACAACACCGCAGCGGTGCCGCCCAATGCCGCCAATATCAATAGCAGTCCACCGCTGGGTACAAATAGATCAACAAAAGCCATAGCGACTGCCGCGAAATACAGCAGCAATGCCATGTAAAACGGGTCCATCAAATTTGCTCAATGAAAAAACTGATTTACGAGACGATATTCCAACTCAGGAGGTCTTCTAACGGCCGAGGGTTCTGGATTAAAAACGGTACCACCAAAATCTGATTTCATTGTAGCGAAGTCGTCAGCGGCCCCTGTCCCAATTGCGTCTCAGGTCTTAAAACCAGTGGTGACTGTCCCGAATATGCACCTTACGGAAAACACTATGCAAATACTGCTCACTAATGACGATGGAGTCTACGCGCCAGGATTGGCTGCACTCCGCGAGGGGCTGAAAACCCTGGGAGAGGTCCGTTTGATCGCGCCAGCCACTGAACAAAGTGGTGTGGGGCATTCAATAACCTTTCTTGAACCGCTGGTCTGCAAGCAAATCTATCGTGGCGACGAATTAGTGGGGACAGCCGTCGAAGGGAGCCCGGCGGATTGTGTTAAGTTAGGGGTGTCGGTGCTGATCGATGGCGCGGTTGACCTAGTCGTCAGCGGCATCAACGGCGGATTGAATGCTGGAATCAACGTGCTTTACTCCGGAACTGTAGCTGCCGCAATCGAAGGGGCGTTCTTCAGGCTCAACAGCTTCGCGGTCTCGCTGGAATACGACCCCCACGCTGACTTTGAGGCGGCCGCGCGGATTGCTGTGCCGCTGATCCAACAAATCCTTCAGAACAAAGATGCACCACCGCAGCTATACAATCTAAACATCCCCACCGCGGCTGTCGAAAAATTCCGGGCTGGCGTCGCGCCGCAAGTGCACATCGTACCCATGGGGGTTGAACGCTATGGTGAGCACTATATCCGTCGCCAAGACCCAAAAGGACGCGATTACTACTGGGCGACCAACGATCCTCCGCCGCGTAGAACCGATCATCCCACTGATTTGACGATGTTAGCCGACGGACATGTGACGGTTACACCATTGATGTTCGACATGACCGACACAGCCACCTTCGCTAAGATGACCCACTGGGAATTGAAAGTGCACGTTTAGTTGCATTGCCTGAATACTCGTGCCGCCTTTGACCTTCACGAAACTCGAGATGAGCACGATGATTGTCGCCAACAATACTAAAATCGTAAGCCACCGCGCACGGTTGGCGCGGAACGAAGCGAATGCCGCGCTTCGACCAACTAGCGCTGAAGCGATAAAGAAGACTCCCAAGGCCAATAGGATTTTGGTCCCCACCAACGCATGATATAAGCCGTCTCCTTTGTGCAAAGGTATGGCGCGAATATAGTTGTAGAAGCCACTGGCCAGAAATAGCAATATCCCAACATGCACAAATCGTTTCCATCGAGCTGTTATGCCGGCAGCCAATGTGGTGTGAGCCTCCTCCGATAGTGCTTTGGCAGCAGGCATGAGTATCAACAGCGTAAAGACGCTGCCGCCTACTAGCGCAATTGCAGTCGCTATGTGCACGATGCGAGAAACATAGTCGATCCAGAACATTTAGGGTCTTCTTTGCAAGTAAGTTATCGATTCAAACCGAAAACGGTGTTAGTTTTCGGAGAATCGGGGAGGGAATTCATCAGCTGGCGGGGCGCAGGGCGACGAATCGTCTTGGTTAATCTTCTGCGCAAGACAACGCGTCAGTAAACGGCAGCGTATGTCGACGTTGGGTTCTCCCAACAATTGTTGCTTGATTGCTAAAGGGAGAGGCAATGCGTATGCAATCGTGTCGGTCAGTATACCCAGTGGTAACTGCTTGCCCATGAGTTGCCTAAAACTCTCTTGGGCGGCCAACCCCTCGGGTACAAAATGCCGAAACAGCTTCTGTAGCCGGTCGATCAGTTCAGGACGTTGCTCGGCATCATCGGCTGGATAGTTGTCCTCGAGAATTTCGACTTCGGCTTGTCGAAAGGTACGCTTCGGATCTAACTCAGTCACGATTCGCGCCCGCTTTACCCCCACCAATAGGATGTTGTGGCGTTCATCCTCCGTGGGCGTGTGCGAGATTATTTTGCCAATGCAACAGGAAGAGGCAATCTGAGGACGGGACTGATAGTTGTTTTCCCAACCTTGTTCGAGTAGTGCCATGGCGATTAGTCGATCCCCGGCCAGAGCATCGGTAAGCAATTCGCAATAGCGAGGCTCAAAAATGTGCAGAGGCTGCACCACATGCGGGAACAATACTAGATTGGGAAGTGGGAACAATCGTACCCGACCACAAAAATCGTCCGGCCACCCTGCAGTGCTTTGAAGATTCGTCATTCGGAATTCTTGACTGCCAAACTTTACTGAAAAGGATCTCTAGCGCTGTCGGCTCACAGTTGTATCTACAGCTCGCTACTTTAAATCTTAGTGCATTTGGCAATAGCGGCGAAGGGTAAAGCGTTCGGAATCCACGATTGGATACGCTAGCTGGTTCTGGCCCAATGGTCCTCTATGGTTTATAAATGGTTGAACTGTTCCCGTGTACGGCAATTTAGGTCTGAGCGCATGATACTAACTGGCGATGAGATTAAGCGGCGAAACGGCGGGGACATTCGCATCGATCCCTTCGACCCATCGCAGCTCAATCCCAATAGCTACAACCTGACGTTGCACAACGAATTGTTGGTCTACGAAGAGGTGGTGCTCGACCTTAAGATGCCGAATCGGTACCGGCGCATTGAGATCCCCGATTGCGGATTGGTGCTCAGTCCCAGCCAGGTCTATTTGGGTCGGACCGTGGAACATACGGAAACACACAACTTGGTTCCGATGATTGAAGGACGAAGTTCGCTGGGACGTCTCGGACTATTCGTTCATGTCACAGCCGGCTTTGGAGATGTCGGTTTCAAAGGCTTCTGGACACTGGAAATGTTTGCTGTTCAGCCCATTCGCATCTATGCGGGGATCCAAATCTGCCAAATCTTCTACCATTCGCTGGAAGGGGTGGTGCATGAATACAATTCAGCCAAGTACCAGAACAACAAAGACATACAGCCCAGCCTGCTCTATCGGGAATTCGGTCGCACCGAGGACGACCATCAAATGAAGCTCGAATTCCCTGCCTCGTAAGGCTACCGACAGTATTCCGTGGCCTTCGACGCGGTTGTGTATAATGGCAAATATGTCCTCCACTTCGACTCAACGCGATCGCTTGCAACGCCGCGAAATCCCCCAACTGCCTCAAGCTGAACGGATGCGAAGCATCCCAGCGTGGTTGTTGTCATTGCTGATTCATTTCTGCCTGATTGCTACAATCAGCCTGCTCTGGGTAGCTAAACCCAAGGGGACAGGTGGCGAGCCGGAACGCCCGATGGGTATCGCTATGGTCTATGAATCCAATGGTGGCGAGTCGTACTACTTGCAATCCAGCGGAACGGCATCACTGGGAGCCAGCGACAGCACATCCCCCAGCGAAAGCGTGACGAGTAGCCTGCCCGCCTCCACCAGTTTAGCGTCAACCACCGAATCACTACTCGAGGGCCTATTGCCAGCAGTAGGAGACAGCGGTGGCAGTGCCGCCCAAGCCGCCGGTGGTCTGGGACTCGGCGATGGAGGAGCCGCGTTAGGCGGCGATCGATCCGTACCCAAAGTCAAAACTTCCGTGTTTGGGATCGAGGGAGAAGGTACGCGATTTCTCTACGTCTTCGATCGCTCTGAAAGTATGCTCGGATATGGCGGTGCTCCGCTCAAACGCGCTAAATCGGAGTTATTGGAAAGCCTCAAGTCATTGGGACCAGTCCATCAGTTCCAGATCGTCTTCTATAACGACTCACCGTTGCCGTTTGGTGGCTTGGGGCCCGGCGGCCCCAAATTGTACAAGGGTGACGATCGATCGAAGGAAGCTGCTATGCGATTTGTGCGTGACGTTTCCGCTGACGGAGGTACGCAACATCTGGATGCCTTACGAATGGCACTCAACATGGCCCCGGATGTACTCTTTTTCTTGACGGATGCCGATTCATCACCGACAGCGAAAGAAATTGACAGTCTGCAAACCAGAGCCGCACGAGCGGGAACCACCATCCACGGCATTCAATTCGGCTCCGGCCCCAATCGAAATGGAGGCGGTTGGATTCGGCTACTAGCCGAGGGAACCAACGGAAAATTTCGCTATGTCGATGTCACTGAGTTGTAGCTGCTCAAGTGGGTCACGCTTGCCGAGCGTGACGATTTTCCAAGTGGGTCATGCTTGCCGAGCGTGACGATTTTCAAAGTGGGTCATGCTTGCCGAGCGTGACTAATGAGTTTGGTTGCGCAAACGCGCCGTGTTGAAGCGAGGTCGAAAACGGCAGCCAAAGTCAACGCAACGGAGTGTGCCAGCAACAATGCTTAACGAGTTGCTTCCGGCAGACAATTAGACACTAAAAGCAGTCGCTTACGGCAGAGGCAACCAAAGTAATACGGTCGCTTCCGGCAGAAGCGACCCACGCAAAAGCCCACCTCAAAAAAATACGCCGAGGCGATGGGCCTCGGCGTATTTGGTCAATGATCAACAGGTAACAGAAAAGTTGCAGGGCAGCTTACTGGCCTTCTTCCTCGGCGGGTGCCGGGGCAATCAGTGGACCCTCTGATCCCAAACCACCTTTCAATTCCACGGAAGGCTTGGCCTCAGCAATTTGCTGCTGTCGAGCTTCTTCGCGGGCAGCGGCTTGCTCCTGCTCTTCCGCCCAATCGACACGTTTTCGCGAAAGTCCAATCTTGCGTTCGTCGATATCGACTCGCAATACTTTGACTTCCAATTCGTCGCCAACTTTGACCAACTCTTCAGGGTTTTCGACTTTGTCATCCGACAATTCGGAAATATGCAACAAGCCCTCAAGGCCATCTTCCAATCCGATGAAGACACCGAAGTTGGTGATCTTAGTGACCTTGCCCTTAACCAGTTGTCCCGGTTGATAATTGGCGGGAATCGTGGTGGCCCATGGATCGTTATCCAATTGCTTGAGTCCCAGCGCGATGCGGCGTCGCTCTTGGTCGACCGACAACACACGGCACTTGAGCTCTTGGCCCTTTTCGACCACTTCGCTTGGGTGACTTACCTTTCGCGTCCACGACATGTCAGAGACGTGCAACAAGCCATCGATGCCTTGTTCCAGCTCAATAAAGGCACCGTAGTTGGTCAAGTTGCGAACCTTACCCGTGACTTCGGTCCCCTCAGGGTACTTGTCCATCACTTCGTCCCATGGATTAGCCACAGTCTGCTTCATGCCCAAGGACAATTGCTGACCAGCCGGGTCAACGCCGAGGATCTTGATATCGATCTCGTCGCCGATCTGCACCAATTCGTTGGGATGGTTGATACGACGGGTCCAAGACATTTCGCTGATGTGGACCAGACCTTCGATCCCCGGCTCGAGCTTGACGAACGCACCGTAGCTCATGACATTGACTACCTCTCCCTTGACAACGGTACCCACTGGATACTTCTCTTCGATGTTGTCCCAAGGATTGTTCTGCTTCTGCTTCAAACCGAGAGCGATCTTTTGCTTTTCGCGATCGATTTGCAGAATCTTGACTTCGATCTCTTGATCGATGGCGACCATTTCGGTTGGATGGCTAATGCGTTCCCAGCTCATGTCGGTAATGTGCAGCAGACCGTCAATTCCGCCCAGGTCGACGAAGGCACCGAAGTCGGCGATATTCTTGACCACACCATTGCGAATTTGACCGATCTCCAATTCGCCCAACAGGTGTTCGCGATCTTCCTCGCGTTGCTTCTCGATCAGCGAACGACGGCTGACGACAATGTTGCGCCGCGTCTCATCGATCTTGAGCACTTCGCACTGCACCACGCGTCCAATGTAGTCGGCGATGTCGTTGGGACGTCGAATATCTACTTGACTGGCTGGCAGGAAGACGTTGACACCGATGTCGACCAACAGACCACCCTTGATCTTGCGAGTCACAGTTCCGGTCACGACTTGACCTTCGCTGACCTCGGACATCATCTTTTCCCACTCCAGGATCTTTTCCGCTTTGCGTTTGCTCAGCGAGATCATGCCGTGGATATCGTTTGCGGGACCGAGTTCGTCCTCCATCTCCTCGATCAATACCTTGACGATCGAGCCTACGGTCGGCTTCTCTTCCCCTTCGTCCCATTCGTTGACACTAACGGCCCCTTCGCTCTTGAAACCGACGTCAATGACGACGTAGTCGCTATTGATTTCGACGACTTTACCATCGACGATCTGATTGACATCGAAGCCCGCATTGAGGCCTTCGAGCCCCTCGAGAATCATGTCATCCATTTCGTCTTCCGGCAGTAGCAAGTCTACCTGAGAGTTGATGGAATCGTCTTCGAGCGAGCGAATTAGGTTTCGGTTAACCATACTGAAATTGACCCAGAAAACCTCCCCGATTGCGGTGGCTGATGCGGCCCAATGGCCGATCCATTTGACAACCCAGCGGAGAGGAACCCAAAAAAGTGTTAAAGTTGCTTTCCCCCCATGGCTAATCGGCATACGCGCGGACTATTCCAACCTAAGAGGGAACCAATTCGTAAATCTAACAGCTATCAAGATTTACGACAACGTCATCCTCCGGAAATGCTATCAACTGCAGCGGAAATGGCCAAGAATTCCGGCAGGCTAGTTCAAATCGAAATTCTGCTACAGTTGCAAGCCGTGAAATTCTTGGCGAATTCCGCTGCACCGGTCAGGCGACTTCGCGATTGCTGATCTACCGGTTACACTGCTAACTTGCTTGTGCATTGCCAATACATGAGGGTTTCAACGATGAGCCAACTCGCCATCAAAACGGTAGCTATCGGCGGCGATCATGCCGGATTTAGTATGAAATCTATGCTGGTCGAATTCCTGCGGGGGCACGACCTAATGGTCATTGACTGCGGGACCAGCGATGATCGACCATGTGATTTTTCCGACTTCGCAGAGAAGGTAGCTATTGAGGTGATTACCGGCGCCGTGCAACGCGGAATTTTGGTTTGCGGTAGCGGCGTTGGCGTGAGTGTAGCCGCCAATAAAATTCCAGGCGTTCGTGCCAGCCTGTGCCACGACACTTATTCAGCCCATCAGGGGGTCGAGCACGACGACATGAATGTGCTGTGCGTTGGAGCGCGAGTCATTGGTCCGGAACTGGCTATGGAGATTATCAACTCGTTTCTATCTGCCCAATATGCTCCGCAGCCACGCCATCAGCGTCGTGTCGATAAGCTCCTTGACCTCGAGCGCCGGGCAATCGCAGGCAAATTCAATGAAATGGTTCGCAACGACCCACTACTCTAGCCTCGCGTCCCTATTAGTGGCTCGCTCTCACCGAGTTGCGTTGCGCTAATTGTGGAGTGCTGGGACTTGTCCCAGCTTTTTCTTTCCCTGTGGCAGACGTCACACGGAACCCCGTCTATCGGAAGTCTCCCGAACTATCCAATTCCCGTATTCGCTGAATACTTCTGAAAATGAAAGCTGCGACAAGTCGTAGCACTCCAAAATCTGCAGCGGCACAAAATTGCGCATTGCGCGCGGATTCATGTGGAGTGCTGGGACTTGTCCCAGCTTTCTCTTTCCCTGTGGCAGCCGTCACACGGAACTCCGTCTATCGCTAGACTCCCGCACCATCCAATTCCAGTATTCGCTGAATACTTCTGAAAATGAAAGCTACGACAAGTCGTAGCACTCCAAAACTTGCAGCGGCTGGCATTTGCGGGATGCAAACGTTTGGTGTCGCAGCAGCGGTCTCGCCGAAATTCTTGGCGAATTCCGCTACTTACTTCCGAAAAACGGAAACAACTCGCGAACTTCAGCGTCGGTTGGCTGACGGCCGTACTCGCAAATCTCAAACGCCTCGGCATATCGCACCTGCTTCGACTTTTCTGGTCCATACCACCGCGCCAGCGCATCGCGAAACTTTTCGGCTTCGGCTCGCGAACGTTTTTCCCAGCGTTCGTGCAGCCAAGTTCGTCGCAATGCGGGCTGTGACGCGGGGGGCGCCGCGTCCATCTTGGCTTGACTCCCTAGTGCGCCTCCTTCGAAAGTCTGCGATTCGAGTGCCATCAGCGCGTCGACTTTCAACTCAAACACTTCGTCGATCGCGACCACAATATCAGCTTTGAACGGATAGGGCCGCATAAAAGAATCGCTTGAATAGAGAAATACCGGATTGGATTCCAGCGGTGGTGTGTCAGGACAGAAGAAGGGGACCGCGACCATATAGGCAGAGTCTTGAACCAGTTCTCCCACAGCTCGATGATCAGGGTGGTAGTCCCAGGGACGGTGCGAGATGACCACATCGGCGTTCCAATCGCGTATCAGACGAGTGATTGTGCGGCGGTTTTCTAAGGTGGCTTCCAATTCACCGTCATGAATGTCCAGTACTTGTGAAGTGACTCCCAGTCGTTCGGCCACCAGCCTTGATTCCTCGGTACGTCGCTTGGCCAGCGGTCCACCGGCCATGGCCCAATGCCCGATATCGCCATTGGTTACCGACACCAATTTGACGTGGTGACCTCCTTGAGCCCACAGGGCTGCCACGCCGCCGCTTTTGTATTCAGCGTCATCGGGATGAGCACCGAAACAGATGATTCGCAACGGTTTGTTGACAGCTGCGGTCGCTTCCGCCGTCTGAGCATTGGCTGGGACGACATTCAGCGCCAGCCAACACGCGCAGAACACAAACCCGACACTCAATTGACTCAGTAGTACACCAGGGACTCGTGGACGGAGTAAATAGGACTGCATGTTGCGATTCTCATGGATGGGGTGAAATGACATAACGTCGCAAAACGCAGTTTAACACATTGAACCTCGGCTATGCGGTCGTGTGCTAGAATCATCAATCAATCATCTCTTCAAACAGGAGCAACAGCCATGCGTTCCAATCGATTCCACAGGTCTCGGATACTCTCTAAAGTCCCCCGATACCCAGTGACTATGCCTGGTTCCCCAAGTTTCCGACACCTTTTTTGTTTGGCTCTAATGAGCGTTGCGACGCCGCTTACACTGCCGCTTACACTGCTGGCACAGGCTCCCCAATCGGTCGACGATTCGGCCAAGTGGGAAAAGCATACGGTTTATCAAGGGGCCGGGTGTATGACGGCAGTAGCAGGAGATTTCACCGGTGATGGCCTGGTCGATATCATTTGCAATGCCGACAAAAAAACTCGCTTGCTGGTCTCTCCCGATTGGCGCGAGATCATCCTGGATGAGCATGACGAGCATAACTTTATTCACAGCGAAGCCTTCGATGTCGACGGTGATGGCGACCGCGATTACATCGCCGCGCGCTACAATCCAGGACTGATCTTGTGGCTTGAGCAGCCGGCGAAACCCTTGGAACAGAAGTGGCCGTTGCGGTTGATCGACGATCAAGTGCATGGGATCCACGGACTGCTCAAGGGAGACGTCGACGGCGATGGCCAAATCGATTTGTTGGCCACCAGCGCACAGCCTCTCCCTCCCTTCCCCAACTCGCTAGCTTGGCTGAAGATTCCGCAGAACGTCAAATCGGCCAAACACTGGGAGCGGCATATTCTTGCCCGAGGCGACGCACCAGGGCTGACTCACTACTTGGGACTGGGGGATATCAACGGTGACGGACGCCCCGACGCCACGACTGGGGCCAAAGGGGGTGAACAAGATGCGACTGGACTGGGCGAATGGTTCGCATGGTGGGAGGCTCCCGCTGATCCAAGAGAAGCGTGGAAGAAGCACTTGGTTCCAGGCAAACATCCCGGTGCCACCAATATGCATCCGGCGGACATCAACGGTGACGGTAAAGTTGATCTGCTGGCATCGCGAGGCCACGGAGTTGGGGTCGTCTGGTTCGAAGCGCCTGATTGGAAAGAGCACACCATTCACCCAACAATCACCGAGCCTCACTGCCTAACGGTGATCGACATGGACGCCGATGGGGATCTCGACGCGGCAACCTGTGCATTTGGGAGCAAGCTGGCGGCATGGTTTGAAAACGATGGTCATGGCGTCTTTACTACTCATATCGTGGGGCACGACCAGGAAGCCTACGATATTCGGGCGGTCGACTTGGACGGTGACACCGACTTGGATTTGCTGGTTGCTGGTCGCGCAAGCAATAATGTCGTGTGGTATGCCAATCCTAGGCTTTGATGGTGCGCTATGTAGTGCCCACGGCACGGCATTCGAAAGCTTGGGATGCAAATCCTGTGAGTTAACCATAAGTCAGTAATTATCCCGAATAGGCTGTGAGTTTATAGGCGATTTCCCAAACTTGCACTTCAACTTAAACCTAAACCTAAACTTTCGCCGCGGTAATTTAAGTTTAAGTTTGCAGGAATTCACAGCCTCGAAGGACTGCGACCACCTTCGGGGTCGAATAGCGCGTTGTTTTCCTTAACCGTGGGTTTTCGCAACACTCGACCACCGGTTAATAGCTTCAACGCCCTCGGCTTAGTTCGACTTTTGGTTAACTCACAGGATTCAAATCCCAGGACATCTACTCATGTATTTGGCTTAATTTCATCTCAAATTGCCTTTTGCGAGCTTGAATCGCGGGGCAACTGCACAACAATAGGAGACCATAGCGGATTGGCGTGCCAAATTCGCTCGAGGTTGGAAAATTTTGTCCCACTTCGATACCCACACATACCAAAGGATAGAGAATGCGTTTGCTAGCAATCGTTTGTTTGGCTCTGGTGTCAACAACGACAACCTTGATGGCCCAACAGACGACTCCACTTGCCAATCCACTAGCGGCAGGCGCTGGAGCCACCAAAGTTGGCGACGCGGCCAGCTACGGGATCGGTTACGACATCGGCATGAATATTGCCGGCGGTGGATTAACCGCAGCCGATGTGACCCAAGCAGACTTGCTGGCAGGAATTCTCGATGCTTTGGCGGGCAAAGAGCCTTCGGTACAGGCTGACGCTGTGCAGGCAGCCATGTCCGCCTTGGGTGAAAAAGTTCGCATTCGTCGCAAGGAAGCAGCCGCTAAGTTCCTCGAAGCCAACAAGGCGAAAGAAGGGGTACAAACGACAGCCACTGGACTCCAATATCAAGTCATCAAAGCCGGTAGTGGTGCAACTCCAACGGCCCAAAGCAATGTCACCGTACACTACGAAGGCACACTGACCAACGGCGAAGTCTTCGACAGCTCGATCCAGCGCGGTGAACCGACCAGTTTTGGAGTGAGTCAAGTAATCCCGGGTTGGACCGAAGCGTTGTTGCGAATGAAAGTGGGAGACAAGTGGAAACTGTTCATTCCGCCTGATTTGGCCTACGGCGAACGCGGCTCACCACCCGTTATCGGCCCCAACGAAACGCTGATCTTCGAAGTGGAATTGTTGGAAGTGAAGTAGCTTTGCCTAACGGGACAAGTTTATCATGCCGTCAGCGGTAGCGGGCTGGCGGCAAATTGGCGATAGGCTTGCTGAATGTCGGCATCGCAAATGTCATGTTGTGAAAGCAAAAAGCGCATTCGCCCGCGGCGAATAACGCCTTTCTCCATGAAATGCCCAAACATGCGGACGTGCAGGGAAGCGTCTGCCGTAGGGGACATGACACGCGCATGGCATTGATCGCTGGGTTCAATTAACCACAATCCACTCTTCGGCTCCCCGCTGCTTCCTAGACCGCGACAGACCATGGCAGCCGGACCACGCACGGCTGAGTCGCCGGCAAGCGGTTCATCGCTCAGCTCATCATGGGACAGCAGCTGCCAAGATTGCGAGCCGGCTTGGCTGATGACCTCCAATTCAGGCTGGGTGTCTAGCAAATCGGTCTGCACACTCAGCCATAGCTCCGCACCAATCGCGAATGGTCCAGCGGCGGAGAGCAACTGCCAATCGAGCTGAAAAGCGAATAAATCCTCTTTCGACTGGCCATAGCGGCATATCAAGTCGTCCCCCCGGACATAGATTTCCTCAGCCCGGCTGGCATGTGCGGGAATCGGTTTTACAGCCGCTATCTGCCAGGGATTACCGCTCTGGGGATCGACGTCCAGACAGACGGGACGCTCTGGAGAGGCCGGAAACACCTCCATGCGACTCGTTCCCACACGTCCCGTTGCGGATGATTCAGTCAGTTGCCAAGGCATGGCAGCGATCTCCAGTGGTCTAGTACCCTCAAATTGCATGCACAGTCAGACTATCATTATGCCATTGTCTCAGATTGTTCGGTAGCATGCCGCTGAGTGTCGCTCGACTCTCCGAGTCGAAGTCTGGCCTGATTCCAAGAGGCAATCACAGTGGTATTCCATGGAACTCGATACTCGATTCGGAATTCAATACTCGACTCGGAGAACCGAGCGACTATGAGGCGAGCGACTTTTGATTGGAGTAAAAGTGGGAATCGGCTGGTATAAGATCGTAGTCAGCAAACTTGTCACTCGCTATTGGCCGTTGGTAATCGGTGGCTGGATCGTTGTGGCTGTGGTGCTACGTAGTATCGCCCCTCCTTGGGAAGCGATCGCCGCCGATGGCGATTTGGCTTTTCTACCCAAAACTGTCCCCAGTGCCATTGGCCAACAAACCTTGGTCTCGTCCTTCCCTGCCATGCGCTCGCGGAGCCAAATGGTAATGGTCTTCGCCACTCAAGCTGGCAATGGAACAGCCGCAGGCGGCGAATTGACACCGGGTGATTTGGCCCTAGCCATGGATGTCGCACGACGTTTGCATTGGGGAGCGGCAAAAAACGCGTGGCGGGCTATGCGGAATGCCAACGACAAACAACTAACACTGACGGGCAATTCGATTGCACTGGCGGGCGCGGCCGCTGGCGACGTCGTTGATGCCGATCTGATCATCGACAATTTGACCCAAGCCATCGAGATCGAAGAGATACTGGCGCACTATCTTCAAACTGCCCTTCCTGAAGCTCCCTTTCTCCGCTTGCCTGACGCTTATCAGCTGCGAGGCGAGTTACTTCGGGCTCAGGCGGCTTCTGATCGCCGTGCTGAACACCTAACGACGCAACCGGAAGAGCAACCATCTGCTGCGGCACTCGATCTGGATACCGCAGCGCTCATGCGCGAACAGAATACTCCCACGCTTCCCAGTGAATTGCCCCCCTGGGCCGCGAACATTCAGGACGTGTGGTCATGGCGACATCCGATCGTCGGTCATAAACTTGGGAGTAATGAACCCCGAGCTCGCTTAATCAGTCTTCAACTCGGCAGCGATTTCACAGCCACCAGCAACATCGACACACTCGGTGGCCTAGAACAATTGGCTCGTGATTTGCGTCCCCAATACGCACAGCTTACCTCCCCAGACTTGGCTATCGAGGTGAGTGGTTCTGCGGCGGTCGGCGCGGATATGCTGCGGGCTGCAGCCAGTGGAGTGAGGCAGACGGAGCTGGTCACTGTCGCGCTGGTTTTGACAATTCTCACTTTGGTCTATCGCGCTCCGTTTCTCGTAGCCATTCCACTGGCTAGTATTGCCCTGAGCCTAATAGTGGCGACCAGTGTAATTGCGTTGCTGGCTCGCGACCCTCACATGGCGGCCGGCGACAGTTTTGGCTTGGGAGTCTTTACCACCACGCGTATCTTCATTGTCGTGCTGTTGTTTGGCGCGGGCACCGATTTCTGTTTGTTTCTGTTGGCTCGTAGTCGCGAAATGTTGCAACTTCGGCCCAGCCACTCGCGTCGACAGATGCTCCGGGTGATCGCGAGTAGTTGGCGGAGTGTTCACGATGCCTTGGTGGCCAGTGCGCTCACCACAGTGGTCGGCTTGGCGATGATGTGGTTCTCAAACTTTGAAAAATTCCAATTCAGCGGACCAATCATCGCAATCAGCCTATTAGTAACCTTATGCGTTTGCCTAACGTTCACTCCGGCACTATTAAGTGGATTGGGTCGGTTGGCCTTCTGGCCACAGTTGGGTAACGTCCCGAATGGACAAATGCAGACTAGGCAAAGGCTACTGAATCTCCCAAAACCGGTCAGCCAATCTGGCCGCTACTGGGCTCGTTTAGCTGCCTTTGTGGTAGGTCGGCCTGCGTTAGCGATGGGAATGACCCTAATCTCGCTTGGCGTTCCGGCCGCATATGGCGTGTGGCGGATGGGGAACGTTACCTACGACTTAACCGAAGAGCTATCCGCATCAGCTCCTAGTCGGCAGGGCGCACGTCTGATCTCACAGTTCTTTCCCACGCAAGAAGGGAGTCCGATTACCGTGCTGTTGACTCGCAATCAACCATTCGCATCGGAAGAGGACCTGCGCGCAGCCTGCGAGGAGCTGGCGGCTAAGTTTTATATCGAAGGAGTCGATTCGGTCCGGAGTTTAACCGATCCACTGGGAGATTACCCGCCTGGCAAACGCATGGGTCTGTTCGACAAAGACGCCTGGCGCAGGCGGTTGCTCAATCGCATCGCCCACGAGCGTTATGTAAGTACGGTGGATGACCTGCGGCAACGCGTGGCGAAATTCGATGTTGTGCTGAACGATAACCCTTTTTCGCAGGAAGCCAGTGCCACGTTGGCACGCCTCAACGAGACCCTCAGGCAGGAGGTCGCCGGTCCGGCTTCGGCTTGGAACAACGCCTCCTTCGCCACCACCGGAACCACGGTCGGAATCACCGATCTCAGATTGATCACCCAGGGGGATCAAACTCGGATTCAAGTTCTCGTCACGCTGGGAGTGTGGTGCGTGTTGGTGTTGTTGTTGCGACAGTGGATACTTTCGACATACTTGATTTTTACCGTCTTGCTCAGCTATTTTGCTACGCTAGGTATTACCTATGCAGTATTCGTCACCTTGTACGCTCCCGATTATAGTGGTCTGGATTGGAAGGTTCCCATTTTTTTGTTCGTCATCTTGGTGGCTGTTGGCCAGGACTACAATGTCTACTTGGTAACACGGATCTTTGAGGAGCAGCGTGGCGGTGCTGGGGTTCGAGGTAGCGTTCGGCGGGCTTTGGAAGCGACTGGAGGAATCATTACCAGTTGCGGATTCGTGATGGCAGGCACCTTCATTGCAATGACCAGCCCAGCGGCGATGCTGTGGCTCAGTGGCGTGCTGCCCGATGGCTGGATCGATCCCCATACGCCTGTGCTACGCGGTATTACGGAATTGGGATTCGCACTCGCGTGTGGCGTCCTGCTCGACACACTGGTCGTACGAAGTATCTTAGTACCCGCCTTCGTCGTGCTCAGCGAGGGAGTCTGGGAGAGGGGGATTGTCGCAAACTGCGCAGGCGACGGCTGATTGCGGTTTTCCCTCGCCAAATGCATCCCCAGACTCCTACTCCCCCCGACTCCGCCGACCAACAAACAAAACAGATTCAACAAAGAGAACACCATGGAACGTCGAAACGCGACGAAGTCGCCACAGGAAGTGTTAGTGCTTTGCCGCGAGCGGGATGTCAAAGCCGTTGATTTGCGATTTACAGACTTTCTCGGTAGCCCACACCATCTGACCGTGCCAGTAGCGCGGTTAACCGAAGATGCCTTTGAGGAGGGCTTTGGTTTCGATGGTTCCAATATTCGCTGTTGGAAATCGATCGACGAATCGGACATGTTGTTGGTGCCCCTGCCCACTTCGGCTTGGATCGATCCTTTTACTTCCCTTTCGACAGTTGTCTTGAGGTGTTCGATTCAAGATCCAATCACGCGCGAGGAATATGCTCTAGACCCGCGAAATATTGCTCGGAGGGCTGAGAACTATTTGCAACAAACCGGTGTGGCTGACATTGCCCTAATTGGCCCCGAGGCGGAGTTTTCGATTTTTGACAACGTGCAATTCGACCAAACGGATAACGCGGCATTCTATTCTGTTGACAGCAGTGAGGCTCAATGGAATCGAGGACGTTCTGAGCAGCCCAACCTGGGAAACAAAATACGTACCAAGTCGGGCTATCTGGCTGCGCCTCCGCTAGATCAAACGGCCGACCTGCGGAGTGAGATGATGCAAGCCCTCATCGATTGCGGAATCGAGGTTGAATGTCACCTGCATGAAGTGGCTGGAGCTGGGCAAGCGGAGATCGACGTCAGGTGCGATTCGCTACTGGCTATTTCAGATACCATGATGGACTACAAGTACATCGTCAAGAATGTTGCTCGTCGGCATGGCAAGTCGGCAACGTTCATGCCCAAGCCAATCGTAGGGGAAAGTGGCAATGGCATGCACGTCCATCTATCGCTGTGGAAGGGGGGGGAGCCGCTGTTCGCCGGGACCGGCTATGCTGGTCTGAGCGATATTGGACTGCATGCGATCGGCGGGATTTTGCGGCATGCTCCAGCGCTGCTGGCGCTGACCAATCCAACCACCAACAGCTATCGCCGCTTGGTCCCCGGTTTTGAGGCCCCCGTGAATCTCGCCTATTCTCAACGCAATCGTTCGGCGGCCTGTCGTATTCCGATGATCAGTCCCAGTCCCAAGGCAAAGCGTGTAGAGTTCCGCTGCCCAGATCCAAGTTGCAATCCCTATTTAGCGTTTTCTGCTATTTTGATGGCGGTCATTGATGGAATTCAGAACAAAATCCACCCTGGACAACCACTCGACCGCGATTTGTATGACCTCCCTCCCGAGTTGCAAGCAGATGTAGCCCAAATTCCAAACAGTCTGGAGGAAGCTTTGGCAGCCTTGGAGCGCGATAGCGATTTTCTTTTACGTGGCGATGTCTTTACCGAACAAAGCCTGGCGAGCTGGATTGATGCCAAACGGCAGCACGAACTAGCTCCGCTTAGTTTGCGCCCCCACCCCTATGAATTTTGTATGTATTACGACATCTAGCCTACGCGACGCACTAAGTCGCGTTCATCATGAGCCCTTAGCGCTCCAAGCTAGCGCTTTGTCCACATTAGATTTGGGGGTGTCCGGGAAAAGGTGTCCGACACCAAAAGCCGGAACGGCCCTTCGGGTGCTTCGCACTTTTGGTGTCGGACACCTTTTTCCGACGTCGTACTTCACCCTCCCACCAACCAAGACAACCTGCTGTAGCAACTGATGCGCGCTCGAGGGTAAAGCTCCCACAACCCCCAGATTAAATGTGGACAAAGCACCAGTACATAGCCTGCACCCCAAATACTCGACGCCGAGAGTCGCGCGACGGTTCTCTTGGCAGTCGCGCTATAGTGGCATGTCTTTTGCATTCTTGCGATTGGCCCAATACGCACCCTAGTGCATCAGGCCCTAAAACAGGCCGATTCGCTAGAGGAGCCCGTATAAGTGTCGAATCTGACTGCACCGCGTAACCCTTCTGTATCCCGTGGGTTAGGACTACTGTCACTTGAAAACATTCGATTGCTTGTTAGCAATTACCTCAGGGGAGGCTGGAGGATCATACAATGATATTACCGCTAAATAAACCAAAAAGCTTGGGACCTGAAAACCTGGGCACTGCCGAGTTGTCTGAGTCGACAGACGTGGACATTTTGCGCGAAACGTTGTTGGCTATCGGGCGAATTCCTATGCTCACGCCTCAGGAGGAAGAGCGTTTGGCGCGGGGTATCGAGTCGGCCAAGGGGCGATATCGACGATCAATGTTGCAATTTGCCCCAGTGGTGTCCCAAGTTGCCGCACTACTCGAGCGAATCGTCGCTGGCGAAGAACGGTTGGACCGTGCGCTTGACGTCACGTTGGCAGATTTAAAAAACAAGGATCGGCTTCGAGCGGTGGGTCGGCTGCAAGCTACGACATTGCGCGGCATGCTCGCTGAGATGGAATTTGAAGGGAAGTCAAGCGAGGCTGCCTTACTCAGCGAAAGTAGCACGCTCAAGGTCCAGCGGCTCGTCGATGAAGCTTCGGTGAGAACCAGTCTTATAGAGAGCTATTTCCAGGCTGCCGTACTCGACGTTCATTTGAGCGGTGCGTTGATTCGTCGCTATGACCTGACTCGGAGCCGCTACGAAAATCTTCGCAATCGCATGGTCTCAGCCAATCTGCGGTTGGCTGTATCCATCGCCAAGAAATACCAGCACGCTGGAGTGCCACTGCTGGACTTGATCCAAGAGGGGAGCGAAGGGCTAATTCGCGCTGCGGAAAAGTTTCAACCAGCGTTGGGTTTCAAATTTTCGACCTACTCGGTGTGGTGGATACAACAACGCGTCCGCTCAGCGGTTTCGGAAAAGTCCCGTTTGATTCGCGTTGGAGATGGTGCGGCAGGTCGAATAAAACAGTTAAGACTTGCGGCTGCCAACGCAGGGGGTGTCTCTCCTCAAACGATGTCGTTTGAGGATTTACCCCTGCCTCCCTCGACTCCAGCCCGCCGCGAGGAACTCCGTAAATCGTTTTATGCGTGCCGTGACGTATTGTCGCTGGATATGCCACTCCAATATGATTCGCAATTGACGCATGCCGAGGCTATCACCAGTGAACCTACCGACTTCGATAGTGGGCTCGTTCAGGCGGAACAGCGACAAGCCATAGGTCAGGCCCTGGAAGAGCTTACCACACGGGAGTGCCAAGTTTTGCGGCTAAGATTTGGACTTGAGGATGGCCATGAGCGGAATCTGGCCGAAGTGGGGCGCGAGCTTGGCATTTCACGCGAACGCGTACGTCAAATCGAAGTCGCCTCCCTGCAAAAACTAAGGCAACGCTTGACACCATAGTGTTGCTACGAAGCAGAATAGGCCCAGTTTTTTGGGGGCCTGACGTTGGCATCGGGAAAAGGTGGATAGAGCACCAGACACTGTTGCCACGATTGCCGTGGGTTTGGTATTCTTGCAAGCACGCACAAATTGTTTGGCACTCCTCCGCTAATCGTAAAGTAGCCTCCACGATGCCCTGTCAACATCTTGCACAGATCCAACAACTCCAACTGCCCGTCAGCGACTCCGATGTCCTAAAAGTCATTTGTCCCGTGTGTGGAAACGTGGACGTGTGCGCCTACACGCCACTCAAAGTGGACGAACCAGAGTCTGAAATCAACAGCGGCAAGAAAAAGCCGTGCGCTTCATCGCAAGCACACGTGAAACCGACGTCGAATAGCTCTACAGCTCATGAGTAGCCGACAAATTCGACTGCTTTCACTAGGGTTGCATAACTCTTTTCTTGGCCGGTACTTGCGCACCTGGGCTTTGCTATCCACGATTTGCTTCGGGCTAAGTGGATTCGTTATTGGACCTTTGGCAAAGTCGCAGGATAGCGCTCTATTCACTGAATTGACGGAAATTGGCTTGGAGTTCACCAGCGTAGACCATGTCAAGCTGCCACACCCCACGTTGGGTCCCGAATTGCCAAGTGCGGCGCGCGAGGAGGCTCTTCATAAGCTTTCAGGTAAGCAGGATTGGAGCCGCTTTGTCCGTGAGTCGGTAATGGCCCCCATCAGCATCGATATCGACGCGATCAACAGCATCCAGGGTGAGCGATTGGGACTGTCGGTGCACAACGCGTTCATCGTCCACACCAATTTGGATCGGCTACGCGATACGGGAGCAATGAAAGAGATCTTTGGGCGTCCGGACAATTCGGGCAATTCGGACGATTCGGCTGGAATCGTCACCCAAGAAATTACCCAGGATGAGCTGCGAAGCCTAGGATTCATTTCTCAGGCTGAAAGCTCGGCAACCTTCGCTTATTTGGAATTGCCGTTGCTTAATCAAGTGATTGTCCGCGGAGTAGTTCGCATCGAGAGGCGTGAACGTGCAGGTGCGGTTGAGTTTTTTTGGCGGCTCGATCCAAGTTTCAATTCAATAGAGAAATATGCAAATCGTTGGACGAAATTGGAGCGTAACGTGGTTGGGAAACTATTGGAGGGCGAGTCTTTTTCCTACAGCGGATGTGGTGGCTTTGTGGGGGTCTACGAAATCTCACCCGAATCCCAGCAGTTGCTGGTTGAATCGCGATTGCTGCTGCGCGAACCGCAGGAATGGTTCGCAGGGAGTAATTTCCTGCGATCAAAACTGCCCCCCTTGATGCAAGAAAACGCTCGCAATTTTCGACGCAAGCTAGCAAGCCGATAACATGATTCTGTTGATCGACAATTACGACAGTTTCGCTTACAACCTTCAGCGTTATTTGGTGCGATTGGGAGAAAAAGTAACGGTCGTTCGCAATGACGACCTGCGGTTGGCCGCAGCACTGGAAGGTAACCCTGCGGACTTTATCGTCTCCTTGTTTGATTCGCCCACCAGACTCAATGCCATGGTCCTTTCTCCTGGGCCTGGGCGACCGCGCGACGCGGGCTTTGCACTGGCACTTGTTCGCCAATTGTCAGGCAAGTTGCCGATTTTAGGGGTTTGTCTTGGCCATCAAATCATTTGCGAAGCGTTTGGGGGCCGAATCATTCGAGCGCATCAGCCCGTTCACGGACTAGCGACTCCCATTGAGATCGATCCAAGTCCACTGTTTGCCGGTTTAACCAGCTTTCCCGACGCGGCCATGAAACCCGACGTGGAAACCGTACCGGCAAAGCGAACACTAGGTTTTGCGCGTTACCATTCGTTGGTCGCCGAAACAGCATCGCTACCCGAGTGCTTGAAAGTAACCGCATGGTCGATGGATGGGCAAATCATGGCCGTGGAGCACCGTCGACAGGCAACTTTCGGTATCCAGTTTCACCCCGAGTCGATCCTGTCGAAGCACGGCTACCAGGTCCTCAAGAATTTTCTAACAATTGCTGGAATCGAGGTTTGCGAACATTTGCCAGAAGGTGATTTGCGAGACGACGAGCAGGTGTCGACTTGGGTGGAAACTTGTCCTCAACCTCCCGACGCGACGGAGGAGCATGCGGTGGTACACCCGCACGATTTTGTCAGGCGATAAACCAACGGTCATTGGTTCTAGCAATGCTGCGCGACCTACAAAAAATTGGGCGTTCGCTTTCTACGAAAAAGGGCGGCTAAAGATAGCCGCCCCAAGGATAGATTGTGGATCAACTACATGCGTTAGTTGGTGGCAGCTTCCTTCTTCTTCCCTTTTTTCTCCCCAGCTTTCTTGCCTCCTTTGCCTGCCCCGGCTTTGTCGCCGTCAAGTGTGGCCAGGAATTCTTCCGGCAACTTAGCCTTTTGTTCGTCGCTAAGAAGCTTGACCGCCTCAGCCTTCAATTTGGAACGCACTGCGTTTGTCTTGACAAATGCGGCCGACTGGACTTCAGTGAGGCCTGCCGCAGCATCCACAGCTTTGGTTCGTTCCTTCCCCTTTTTGTCAGAATCCTTCATCGACGCCATGGCTTCACGACGTTTCTTCAGTATTTCCGGAGTAAGTTCCGCCTCCGTCTCGATCTTTTTGATCTCGTCCGCCGCCTTTTTGCCCAGTTCTTTAATCTTAGCGGTTTGTTCGTCGGTTAAAGCCGCAGGCTCTAACTGTTTGAGCAACTGTGTAGCCACACCCTGGGCCGCTTTACCCTTACCCTTACCCTTCTTGGCAGTGGCTGCGTCCTCTTGCGCGAAGGAAGCGGGAGCTAGAATTGCAGCAATCAATGCTAGGGCACATAGTTTGGACTTCATTGCGGTGTTCCTGTGAGAGCGAGAAACGAGGGAAACGTTCAATTTGGACCCTTATTGTAGCTGACCGTCACAAAGTCACGGGAACATGAGCAAAAAGTAAAGAATTTCACGCTAATAGACCCTGCATGAATTTGCCCTCCCTACCAGCCCTGCGGAACCGCCAATTGTATTCTGCTTCAGACTCAATTCGCGCCAATTCGGATGGTCCCGGTGGGATAGGTCGAGTGGGAAGGCCTGGTGAAGTCGATTTGAGCTTGCATGGAGGACTTACGCGGGGGGGAAAACTTGCGAAAATGGCCAGAAATCGCCCAGGAGCTTGACAATTAGCTTAAGCTTGCATAGATTCGCGCGAGTTTTAATGCGCGGAGCCTGCGCCTGGTGCGTCCTTCGCGAGCCTGAGTGGCTCCAATTTTACTAGCAAGCATGCTGTGTTCCCAGCGAGGAATGCGGCGTCCGAGCACGAATCAAAGATGCTAATTGCATGATCGATCTTAGCGGTGTAGCCCGCCATTTACGTCTCAGTGTTGACCAATTGCGCGTCGTCGCTGACTTGTTGCAACAGGGTTACCAACCTGGTTTTATCGAGCGGTATCGGGCCGACGAGACTGGTAATTTGCCCCGCGCGACGCTGTGGTTGCTTAAACTGGAGATCGACCGACAGCTGCGCCTGCAGACCGCTCGGGACAAGGCGGCCAGCCAGCTACCGAAGGACGCCGAGTTGGATGCCGAGGGGATCAAATACCTTGAGCGGGCTACTACGGAAGTTGAAATCGAGGCGACGCTGCGTGCGTTCCGCTCTCGGAGACAGCTTAGCCAGAACCAAGAGAGCGACAAACAATCGAGTCACTTGCTTGAAAAACTGATTGAGTATCAGGGACCACCCATCGACGATTTGACCGCTTGGTCGGCCGAACAATTGTCAATCGAAACGGCGGAGGCTGAGATAGCCCTGCAACATGCCGCGCGACTTGTCGGAATGCTTATGCATAGCGACTCGGGGCTCAATGAAAATCTGCGACGGTCCATTCAACGCCGCGCTCAAGTTCGCGTCGATCTTTGCGATCCAACCCAGGCCGATGCGTCGGATGCTCCCCAAGATTCCGCTGGCGACGCCCACGCGGCTGACGAGTCCCAGTCCGCTCGTGACACCTCGGCCACTGGAGACACCTCGGCTGCTAGTGATTCTGCACAGTCCGATTCTCCGGCAGACCTTCTAAATGAAGTTCAAGGCGTAGTCGACAGCAACCAGCCTTTGACGGTCAGAGACGCAGCGGTCGAGTCTGTGGCGAATTTAGAGACTGGAACGATCGATACGATCGCAGTAGTTCCCAATTCGGACACTTCCGTAGTCGGCGACGTGAACGATTCCAATAGCGCGGAACTGGCCTTAAAGTCCGCAGCTGGGCTATCGATGGAGGTCGACTCCGCCCTGCCCACGCACGACAACCAAGCCGAATCGGCACTTTCGACCACGGAAACCAGCACGGAAGCAATCGTGATTGGCGAGCCGACGGGTGCGACCATGGAGTCACCTGAAAAGGCGACCGAAAAAACCTCTGTTGCCGCGATCAGCAAAAAGAAAGGGGCCAAGGGCAAAGAGAAAGAGAATAAGCCTGCCAAAAAGCCGGTGGCGAAAATGACTCCCCGGCAACGCCGTCGACGTTGGTTGATCGCCATGCTCCAACCAATGAAGTCGCTGAAATGCCCGCTGTCCAAACTGAGCTCCTATCAGCAGTTGATGCTCGGCCGCGGCCGGCGCAGTCAACTGGTAAAAACCGAACTGCAATACGACAAACAGGCTCTGGTGGCAGTGGCGCGCGATACGTTTGTAAATGATAAGCATCCCCTAACCAAGTGGTTCTCACAGGCTGCCCAAGAAGCGCTCGAGCATTCCTTATTTGCAAAATCAGAAGCCGACGCAGTCAACGATTTAGAGGAAATCGCCGCTCAAAGGTTGCTCGAGAACTCAGTCGATCAACTCCGACAAAGCTTAATGCAACGTCCAGTTCGTGGACATTGCATTCTGGTCATCGACTCGGTAGGCCCCAAGGCGGCCGCCGTAGCCGTTGTCGACCCAACCGGACAAGTGCTGGCTATCGACGAAATACCTGTTTCGGCCAGCCCAGGCATTGTTACTCAAAACGTCACTCGGTTGGGTGAACTGGTGCATCAATACCGTGTCACTTTGGTGGCGCTGACCAACGGACCGGCCCGTCGTTTCTTGGTCTTGAGTCTGCGCGAATTGATCAAGCAGAGTGCCTCATCCGGCTTGCGCTGGACGATGGCTGATCGGAGCGGTGCGGACGCCTACGCCGTTAGCCGTTCCGCGTTGAAGGAGTTATCGCTTCACAATCGCAGACATCGCGCTGCAATTTGGGTAGGACGCAGCCTCCAAGACCCGCTGAACGAATTGCTGAAAGTAGATGTTAATCGCTTGCGACTGGGAAGCTTCCAACGAGAGTTGCCACAAGAACCTCTCAAGAAATTGGTCCGGGAGATCATCTCCGACTGCGTCTACGAGTACGGCCTCAATACGCATCGGGCCAGCCTAGATCAACTATCTTGCGTCCCGGGGGTTTCTGCTTCGCAGGCCCAACAAATCGCCTCCCTCGCGTCCACCGGTGCCATAACGTCGCGTAAAGGACTGCTGGAACAGGTTGGCGATTGGTCGGAAATGGACGCGCGTCAAGCCATTGGAGTGCTCCGTGTATTTAGTGGTGAACAACCACTGGATGCTACGACCATTCATCCCGACGACTATCGCTTGGCTGAGCGATTGATCGAAAATACCGATTTGGCCATGCCTCCTTCGGCTCCGGAAGGCTGGTCCCAGCCCAACCACGACGCGCCCATTGCCGTGGGCGCTGTCTCTGACGAACCCGGAACGTCTAGCCCGGCTGCTGAGGCTTCTACGGAGGCTTCTACGGAGTCTACTAATGAGCCGGCTCCTACTGAGACTAGCGTGGAGTCTCCGATTCTGAGTGAGCATGCCGAAATATCCCAACTGGAAGCGGTCAGTTTAGCCACCGCCGATGAGACCGAGCCGTCCAGCGAAACTTTACCATCCACCGTTGAAACAAATACGGCTCCCGAAGTCGAGGTACCCACGGAAACAGCGGGCAACGAAAACGCGGAAGCGGTAGAGGCAAAGCCGACAACGGAAGGCAACAGTGAGCCTGTCGCTGGCGAAGGTCCCGTTGTTACGAATTGGCCGACGAAATCGGGAACAACTGCGCCTGCCTGGCCCAAGCCCGAGTACCCGGAGGATATCGTCGTTGTTCCTGCTACGCCTCCCACGGTCGATGTGGAAAAACTAGCCCGCGGCTGGCAAGTGGGCCGTGAGAAGTTACGGCAAGTAGCTGGGTGTCTGCATGCGCCTTTCGCAGATCCACGTCTTGCACGCCCTCCAGTTCCATTGATGACGGAGATGCCCACGCTCAGCAATCTTCAACCAGGTATGTGCGTATGGGCGGTCATTATTGGAGTCGCCGATTTTGGGGCCTTTGTAGAATTGGCTCCTGACTGTAGCGGCCTGATACACATTAGTCGGCTGTCCGCCAATTATATCGAAGACTCCCACCAGTGCGTGCAGGTTGGCGATTTGGTCATGGCCTGGGTCGTCTCCGTAGACGAAAAGAAGAATCGTGTCGCCCTGACGGCGCTCTCCCCATCGGAACGCGCTGCTGCGGAGGCGGCCACGGCAGCCCGCAAAGCAGAACAAGACGAACACCGACGCCGTGACCGAGGCGGTCAAGGGTCCGGTGGAGGACATCGCCCCGCGGCGACCCAAGGTCATACCGGGGGTGGTCAAGGGGCAAGTCATGCCCGTGGCGGGCAGGCCCGCAGCGGTGGCGCAGATGGACGCCGGAGTGGTGGTGGTGGTGGTGGTGGTGGTGGTGGCCGCTCACGCGGCAATCAGCATTCGCAGGGACGCGGCAGGGGTGGACCGCCGCATAGTAAAACCGTCGTGGTCACCAGCAAGAAACCCAAAGCCAACATCACCGATGCAATGAAAGAAGGAGAGGAGCCACTGCGTTCGTTCTCCGATCTAATGCAGTTCTACCAAGCCAAGCGAACGGACGATGCGCCACCACCCAAGCCACCCGAAACACCGTCAGCCGACGAATCCTAGAGTGGGTCGTCCCTGAAGTGGGTCGTCCCTGCCGGGGGCGACCGTCTTAAGTGGGTCGTCCTTGCCCAGGGCGACGGTGTTTAGTGGGTCGTCCTTGCCGAGGGCGACTTCCCCCAGTTGTATGTCCATGCTACGCTCGGCGTCCATCCATACCATCACGCCATCACAGCCGCTCCTGCAGGCTTGCCCCCTCTACTCTAGAAGCTACTGGCGGTGGCATCCAAGGCAAAGTCCGCCGTGGCATCTGTTTCGTAAAAGAGACCCGAGATCGTTCGAGCTACGATGGCCAAATAGCGAGCGCGGAATTTTGCTTCACTGATCTCGGTGATTGTCGGCCCTCCCATCTTGGGAAAGGAAAATTCAGGAATTTGTTTGCGATACAAAATCTTTCCACCCTCAGGAACGTCGTACACGGTGACCGTGATATCCGACTTGCCCTGAAACAATGTCGCCCCGTTCTTGAGGGACATATTGAGCACTTCGATAGCTAACACGCGATCGGCTTTGACTCCTTTGCCCACCTCTAAGTAGTCAGCATCACTGCTTCCGTGGGCGTCCAACCAACGGTCCACTTCCGACTGCCGAACCAAATCGATTTTCTTGACGTTGGTATTGAGCGCTGAATGAATGTAGCTTGTGAGCATCGTGCTGGTCGCATCGGTCCCCATCCCCTCGTCCGTCAAGCATACGAGTGCCACCTTCTGCCCCTTGAGGCCATCATAATCAGCCGCTTTCATGTTGCCCGTGATGGCATGGATCATGTTGGCCGCCAAATTGATACATCCGCCGGTCAACGGCACGCATACTGCTAACATTGCTAGTAGAATGAGCTGCCGAGTATGTTTGGTCATGGTTTTTCCGGCTTGTACTAAAATGAAACTGCTGTGGTCTTAGCGGAATTTGCTAACACTTTCGGCTGCTTGCCGAACCCATCGCCTAACGAAAGTCTTAGCGACTTCCGCTACCTGGGAACGTTTGGGTTGACGCGGCAAACTCAGCCGGCCAGACGAATGGCCCATTGCAACGTAGCTAGCACCAACGCTACCAAAACGCCACTGCCGAACAGCAAACTGCATCGCCCATGTCGTGAGGAACGTCCACCGCCAAAGAAATAGCAGCTTGCCGGTAAATATGCTAGAGCGATTAGGGCCAGCAAACTCCCACCGGCATTTGACTGAATCGCACGAGCCCATTCTGCCCGTGTCATCCAGGACCAGGATGTGGTCATTCCACAAGCTGGGCATTTTACGTCAAACAGGAAGATTGACGTGCACGGTGGCAAGCCCAACTGTTGGTGCGTTCCAAACCCCTGCGATGCCGGTTCCAACCATCGCGCGGTAAATAGCAAGGCCAACACCCCGACGCCGGCGAACAATGATAGACAGCGAAGTGGCCACGAGAGAGTCAAATTTCTTGTTTCCAACTTCAGCAATTTTGGGAAGCGTCCCAACGCGCTAGCGGGACGCTGATTTAGAGTTGACTTGACTTTTAATGTTTAACCCGCAGCCGTAGGCGAGGTTCTATTGTTTAACCCGCAGCGGCAGGCGAGGATCTATTGTTTAACCCGCAGCCGTAGGCGAGGATCAATGGTGTGAACCACGCTTCTCAGCAACTATTTCGGGATCGAACGCATCGTGTAGTGGGCCTGGCTGGGAAACAGATCTTCGTCGCCTGATCCCAGCGGCGATAAATTCAGCTCGTATACAAATCCCTCACGCAGCGCCGCAAGTTCTATTGTCACACGACGACGGTCCTTCGCAACCTGGATACTTTCAATTCGCTCGGTACGCTCATCCTGGTCGTCGCCACCATACGCGGGTGTGGAAATGCGCTGGTATGATCGCAATTGATAGTTGCCAATCGTCGCTCCTTTTTCAGCGTCGATGGGTTGCGTGAAGTCAATTTCAAAACCGGTGGCAGTGCCGCGCATTTCGGCAATTCCCAGTGTCCATTGACCAGTCGGGCGTAGGCGGACAATGGATCCCGTATTTTGACCACCGCTCCAACCACTGTCTTGCAAGCTGCCAACCATCAGATCGCCGGCAGGTGAAACCTCGCAGATGATTGGACCCTCAAAATTGGGCTCCCCTTCGTGCACAGGACGACTGAACATATAAGCGGCTCCTTGGTAGGTGTCGCCGACTTTCTGCAAACTCATGCGCACCAAGGCTTTGCCGTTCATCTCGCAACCGATCAAGTGGCCTTCAAAAGGACCAAAATGTGGCGCGTCAGCAAGCCTGCCATGGGGAGTATGCAAAAAACACATTCCATTCACGCTGCGCGTCCATGGGTGAGGAAGATTAACGGCCGGCGATTCAAACGGCGGAGAGAATCCATCCTTGTTCTCAAGCTTGTTGATGAATCCGTAACGTTTTCCTGAACGCAAATGGTTTAGTTCATTAAAAGGGTTATAGTTCCCCTGATTGTCTGACGTGAACAATTCCCGTTCGGAATTGAGGGCAATACCGATCGGAAACCGCAAGCCGGCCGCAAACGGTTCGATACGATACCGTCGAGGTTCTTCTGCCGATTCATAGGGGATAAGCTTTAGTGCGCTGCCTCGCAAATAGGCCGACTCTTCGCTGCGATCGTCCTGCTGACAAGGGAGCGCCATGTAATAGTTGTGGTCGGCATCGCGTTCAAGCCCAATAGCCCAATCGTGATAGTCCGCGGTATACCCCCAACCGTCTGCAACAATCGTGGCATCATGAGGGGTGCCGTCTAGTGTCGGTGGCGTAAGGCGTATCAAAGCAAATTTGGCTAAAGCATCGATCCCTTCGTCACCAGCAAAGAGACCGAAGGGGGTAGGAATTTCATCGCTGATTACCGTGTACGTCTCGGCCAAGCCATCTTCGTCGTTATCCAACAGCTCTAGCACGCGTCCCTTAAGCGAACCGGCGTAAAAACGTCCGTTCTTATCCCACGCAAATGATATCGGCATTTCGTTCCCTGGAAGTGGCAATTGCACCCCATCAAAGCCAGGGACCACGTTGATGGACGTTGGTTTGATAACCAACTCAGGCAGCAGTACTCGCGGAAAAGTGTCGGTCGGCAACGGGGAGCTATACGTGCTGGTCCAGTGCAAAGTCTGTCCTTGAGGCGCTGCGGGCGCCACGGTCCCGGCGGCAGGGCTCGGGATTGCCTTGGGCAAAGGCAGCGACACCACGATGGTGTTGGGATTTAGCTGCGTCAGGCTGCAGGGGCTGCTGATGCTGAGCAAGGTGTTGTTGCCCCATAGATCAGCTTTCCAAAGGCCCCCTGGGCCAGTAGTTGGTGGCTCTGCAAGCCTGGCCGCCGTGATCAGCTGAATTCTATCGCCGGGTTGCAAATCCGAAAATTCCGTTTCACATTCGCTCGTCGCCTCTATCCCGCCACGGGCAGCGCGAATCGATTGAGTGATCGACAACCAACGGGATGACAGCGAATCATCTTGGGAAGTAGTTAAATGGATTCGCCCCCGCCATTTTATCCCCGCCTCGATGTGTTCGACATGGTCAAAGCGAGCTGCGAATTGCCCAAGTGGTGTGGGAGTCCAAATGGTACCTGAAGCATCAATCAGTCGAACTTGTTCCAAAGGCTGGGGATGGCGAGCGGATTTAGCATCGCTCCCTTCCGATTCCATACCCAGCACATCGCCTAGTTGGCTAGCTCCGGGCTCCCAATACCACGTTTTGCCACGCGTGTGTTGATGAGCGGTGTCCCCCAACCACCAAGTGGCCAAGTTTCCCGCCTCCAAGTCAAACAGCAAATTGTGCCGGTTGGGAAGTCCAACCACCAACGGCCGCAAATACACCTTACTTGACGACTCGATCACATCGGTTAGCAACCAAGCCCGTTCGTTGGTCTCGGGAAGATTGTGAGTGCGGACGACGCGCACGGGCGCTGGGCGGGGCGGGCGGAAGTCGGGCGTGTTGAGCGTCGTCCACAGAGCGGCTAGCTGTGTATCGAGCGAATCGTGTAAAACGCCTTTGACGGCCGTCTGAATGGCGGGCATCTCCATGCGCGGCACAATCCGCGCGGGATTGCGGACCCAACGACTGAACCAATCCGCTCTCACGCGCTCTCCTAACATGGCCAGATTCGTCCCCCGCGCATTCAGATCGACTTTGGGTGGATCGCCATCGCCGATCTGATGGCAACTTTGGCAACCAAACCCTTCGGCCGTTACCAATCTGCCAGCCGCTAGTCGTGTGGCCGCGTCGCCAGGGAGTTGATCCAAGGGCATTCGACCAGCCGTTTCGGCTCCGTCAGGAATGCGATCATGTGCCACTAGATGTCTAACGACCGAGTCCAGATCGGCGTCGCTCAATCGAAACTTTGGCATGCGTACGTCCAGCCAAGGCCTTAGCGGCGGCGACTGTCGAGCGATGGCTGCCTTGAGCGCAGCTTCATGATATTTGTCTCCCACCGCAGTCAATGAAGGTGGGGCGATGGCTGCTAGCTGCGGTGCCACTTCAGGCACGGCAGCTACTATTGCAGGCAATTGGGACTTGAGACCTTCCCCTAAATCACGGCTGTGGCAGGCCAGGCAATTGCTTTCCCTCATTCGCAGCGCCCCCACGGCCAACTGTTCCGACTGAGAATTGACTGTCGAAAAATAGTGGCGAAGCGATTGCCGTTGGTCATCGGTTAATCCGAAACCCGGTTCATTTCTCGTCGGATCGGGGGCGGTTAAGCAACCTGCGTCCCAATTGCTCTGCGGCGTGATGCGCGTCTTGGCAAGTGATCGACGTTGCACTTCCGCGTTCAGCTTGGAAGGCAATTGATGGCACGCTCCACAACGATGTGCAGCGATCAACGCCATTCCGCGAACAGCATCACCACCAGCCATTGAATCATGCTGTGATGTGTCAGCCCCAAGTTTCGAGAGGTACGCGGCCAAGTCGAGCTGCTCGAGTAGCGACAATTCGAACACCGGCATGCGGTGATCTGCGTTGACCTGAGCCGGATTGTCGAGCCAGCGTTTGACAAACTCGCCAGTCCGCTTGGCAGCTAGTGTTGTCAAATCACCACCGCCGAAAAACTGTTGCTCAAAATCGCCTGTTTTCCCCAGCTCGTCAACTTGATGACAAGCCAAGCAGCCGGTGGAAACGAAAGCAACTTCACCTTGCCCACTATCGGCTTCGGTACGGATCTCTGGCTCCTTCTTGGGGCGACGCCGATTTGCCTCTTGCAATTGCCGTTCGATAGCTGCCGGAGCGGCTGATTCAGCGGAGGCGGCAAACAAAGCGGCTGAAATCGCCAATGCGTCGTTGCGATGCATTCCAAAGTGAGGCATGCGACTGTTGGCCAGACGATCGGCAGACGGAACGGCTTCATTCATGATCAGCGGCCGAGTCAAACGTTCAACCAACCAGGCGGGACGCAAATTGCCTTGTAGGTGTGTTAACGCCGGCGCAGCCAGCGATTTCCCAAAGCTTCCCAGTTCATGGCACGCAGCGCACCGCAGTCCGCGACTCAGTGCCTGCCCAACCGCGTAGCGGCCGTCAACCAATTCAGGTCCGGGATGAGCTAGCGTCGCTTCGTTGCGATGAAAAAAGTACCGCGACGAGATCGGCTCGAGGGCAAACGTGGGGCCCGACCAGAACAAACTTACTCGCGGCCCCGCGCTTGACTGGGTGAATTCCACCTGTAGGTCGTGATATCCGAAGCGGAGCTCAATCGGAGCGGACAGGTGCCATTGGGGGACAGTGGACTCTACCGATAGAACTTCCTTCCCACCCAGCCGTACTTTGCTACGGCCACATGCGAATAGACTTAACTGAAATTGACCATTTTCCTTGGCTTGCAGTTGCCCGGTCCAAGTGACCGAAAAACGGCTTTCGGGATGCATTTGACTAATCGGAGGTAGCTGGCTCCAATCGAACAGAATGTCTTCGTCGAGCTGAAGGACTGAGTGTTCCGACCAGTCGTACTTCGCCACTAAGCCCGGCAAAAACTCAAGCGGTTCGTCATCGAAATCTTGTGCAAAGGTGTTGTGAAATGCTGGCGAATAGAGCACCAGCAGAAAAACTATCAGGAATCGGATTCGCGTGGTGGAGTGCGCCATTGGTTTGGACAGAATTGCAAAAGGTGTTGGTTGGATAGCGGATAGGAGGTGGGCGGTCGATCGGGACCTGGGAAGCGGCAATACGGATTGGTGGCCAAACGGCCCTCAAACGCATGGTTTATTCGAGCGGAAACACTTCTGGTTGCAGACCATTGAGGAAAGGCTGCTGTCTGAAGCTACGTGCTGCTTACTGCCGTTTACAATATACTTGAAACTTTCCCCTGCCGCTTTGCCCTCTGGGAGCCCTGCCCAATGCGTCGTTTTGTGATCGAACAGCTACCCTCGGCAATTCGCCTCGGCATGATCCTTTTTTGCTTTTGCGGGGCACTACCGCTGCACGGCGATTGGCCTCGATTTCGTGGTCCGGCGGGTAATGGCCACACGGAGGCGGTTGGTCTCCCAACGACTTGGAGCGAATCGCAGAATATTGCTTGGAAAATCCCTGTGCCGGGCCAAGGACACTCCTCTCCCGTCGTTGTTGACGGTCAAATCTGGTTGACCACCGCACTGGCGACCGAATTGTCGGCCGCAGAAAAGGAATCCAAACTTAAAGTGGTTAAGAACCCCAAAGAGTTGAATCTGGTTGGCAGTCTCTCACTCCGTGCACTTTGCTTCGATGCGCAAACTGGTAAACCACTTCACGATATCGAACTCTTCACCATCGCGGAGCCCGAGCCAATCCACTACACGAACACCTACGCCTCTCCGACCCCCGTATGGCATCGCGACAACTTGATTGCTCACTTCGGCTCCTATGGAACTGCCTGCGTTGACTGCGATTCGGGCAAGGTATTATGGCGCAACAGCCAGTTACAAGTCGACCATCAGAACGGTCCCGGAAGCTCTCCCTTGGTCTGGGACAATATGGTTGTTGTGCATATGGACGGGATCGATCGGCAATTCATCGCCGCGCTTAATTTCGCTGATGGAACACTGGCCTGGAAGACAGATCGCTCAGGTGAAATGCATCCACAACCAGAAATGAAAAAAGCCTACTGCACCCCAGTTTTGGTGGAAACGGATCATGGACCCGAGTTGATTTCGCCAGCTGCCAATTGGGTTTATGCGTATGACCCTCGGTCGGGAAGTGAATTGTGGAAGGCGCACTATGGCGAGTTAGGTTTTTCGACTGTTCCGTCCCCCGTCATCGGTCACGAGATGGCTTACGTATGTACCAGTTTTAGCAAATCACAACTGCTGGCTGTAAAATACGGTGGGCAGGGTGACGTGACCCAAACACATGTGGCTTGGAAGAGTGATCGTCAGATGCCGAAGAAACCGTCGCTGTTGCTAGTTGGTACCGAATTGATCGTGTGCAACGACACCGGAATTCTAACCTGTTTGAACGCGTTAGACGGCGACGAGGTGTGGCGAGCCCGAGTCGGGGGAAATTATTCCGCCTCACCACTGCTGGCAGGTGACTTCATCTATCTCTTTAGTCAAGAAGGAAAAACAACCGTCATTAAGGCTGGTGGACCGTTCGAAGTCGTAGCCGAAAATGAGCTTTCCGAAGGTTGCAATGCCTCTGCCGCCGTCGATGGCAGCGCCTTGATCGTACGCACCACGACACAACTCTATCGCATCGAGCAAAAGCCTTGATGTAGCCATCGACGTAGCGAAATTCTTAGCGAATTCCGCTACGATATATCGACTCCCTATCCCACCTACTCACAAGCTCACGGCGTACAAATATGTTAAGACTCATTCGCAACTTGCCGCACATTGGTTTAATCATCGGAGCCACTTTAGCCAGTGTCCCTGCTTTGCCAGCTGTCGAGAAGCAAGAGTTGAATAGCTGGTATCAATTCCGTGGTCCGGAGGGAAATGGTCTGGCGCTTGAGGCTAAGTTGCCGACTGAGTGGAGCGACGATCAGAATATCGTTTGGAAAACTGCCATCCATGGACGCGGTTGGTCATCGCCGGTTGAGGATAAGGGGGAAATCTGGTTAACCACCGCCACCGAGGATGGAATGTCCATGTCGGTTGTGTGCGTCAATCTCGAATCAGGCATGGTCAAGCACAACGCTGTTGTGTTCGAAAACGAATCCGTACAACCCGACTTTCATGCTACCAACTCTTATGCTTCCCCGACGCCGATCGTGGACCGCGAACACGTTTTCGTACACTTCGGCGCCTATGGTACCGCCTGTTTAAGACGTAGCGACTGTAGCATGGTGTGGCAACGTCGCGATTTGCCGTGCAATCACTTTCGTGGCGCTGGCAGTTCGCCAATATTGTATGGCGATCTGCTAATCTTCCATATGGATGGTTTCGACGTGCAATACGCCGTGGCGCTCAACCGACACACGGGCGAAACGATCTGGAAAAAGGATCGCAATATCGACTACGGAACGGACAATGGCGATTTCTACAAATCGTTTTCCACGCCAATCGTCATCTCGGTGAATGGGCAGGATCAATTGATCAGCCCAACTAGCAAAGCCTGCCTAGCGCTAAATCCACTGACGGGACAAGAGATCTGGCGAGTTCGCTACGAGGAGCACTCAACCACGGTCCGGCCGATCTTCGATGGCGAGAGAGTATACATTAGCACTGGGTTCGGCAAAGCTAAGATGATGTGTGTGCGTGTCGGTGGCGAAGGTGATGTAACTGAGTCACACGTGGATTGGATCCAACATAAGAGCATCGGTTCCAAGCCGAGTCCGGTGTTAGTCGAGGGACGACTGTTCGATGTCACGGACGATGGCATCATGGAACGCATCGATTTGACTGACGGCGAAATTGTTTGGCGCGAACGGCTGGGAGGCAAATTCAGCGCATCGTTGGTTGCCACCGCCGATCACGTTTATGCTTTCGACCATGACGGATCGGGGTATGTGTTCACCACGTCTGACGAACCAAAACTGGTGGCCACTAATAAACTACCCGACGGCTGCAACGCCTCGCCAGCCGTCGTGGGCGATTCATTGATTGTTCGAACCACCACGCACCTTTATCGCATTGCTCAGCCCTAAGTGGGGCACGCTTGCCGAGCTTGTCTAAGTGGGTCACGCTTGCCGAGCGTGACCAAGTATCAGAGTGAGGTTCGCCCCGCATAGTAGTCGCTTCCGGCAGAAACGACCCACTTGTGTCTAAGTGGGTCACGCTTGCCGAGCGTGACCAAGTATCAGAGTGAGGTTCGCCCCGCATAGAAGTCGCTTCCGGCAGAAACGACCCACTTGTGTCTAAGTGGGTCACGCTTGCCGAGCGTGACCAAGTATCAGAGTGAGGTTCGCCCCGC
>JBGSNE010000039.1:0-85909 GCA_041739785.1 Pirellulaceae bacterium | reverse complement strand
AATCGGTTATACTATCTGACAAACCGAGAGATGCCCTTAGAAAAGGCATAGCTGGGCAGCACTCCTTCCTACCCACTTAGCGGCTCCGTTCAACGCACGATCTAACCCGCTGAGTACAACGGGTTAGATCGCAATACGTTGGTCGGGCCACACACAATGTCAAGATCTATTGGAATGAGCAAAGAGTCCACTAGAAAAAGGTGTCGCACCTATTGGAAGTATCCGACACATTTTTGATTGACTCCAATGCTGAGACGCTTATTTGCAATACTTGGCGACCTGCGACTTCATGAACGCCAAGCCCTCTTCGGCCAATTGAAGTTCGCTGTCAAACATCCTGCGCCAGATGCGCGTGGCGGCAGCCAGTTCGGGTAGGGCTAGTCCGAAAGCTTCGATCACCAGCCATCCGTCATAGCCAATTTTGCCGATTCCGGAAAAATTCTTCTCCCAATTGACGTTACCTGCACCGGGTGTACTGCGATCATTCTCACTGATGTGAATGTGACACAGCACATCTTTGATTTCTTGCAATGTACCGACGATGTCCTTTTCCTCGATATTGCTATGGAACGTATCGTACATGATCCGGCAAGCGGGGTGATTTACCTCGCGGGCGAAACGCGCAGCGTCGGCATGCGCATTGAGGAAATAACACTCGAAGCGATTAAGCGCCTCAACACCCAATTTTACCCCGACCTTCCCCGCATGCTCCGCCACAGCCCGCATGCTCTCTACTCCCCAAGCCCATTCGTCTTTCGTGGGACCAGCCCCCGAGAAATGCCCCAAGGTCGAATGATAAGGGCCACACAGCGTTTGCACGCCGGCCGCCGCGCAACAATCGAGCGTCTTCTTGTTGAGTTCGACCCCTTTGGCCCGCACTTTAGCATCGGGGCTGATCGGATTGTCTTCCAAGTTGCGGACCGTGACCGCCGTCCGCTCAAGTTCCAAGTCGTCTAGTTTTTTTCCCAGGCCCGCATAATCGAGATCGAGATTGAATAGCGGCAATTCCACTCCGTCGTAGCCCATGTGCTTGAGCTTCTCGATCGTAGGGAGCATGGCGTCGTTGACTTCTCCGCTCCACAGCAACAGGTTCATTCCGTATTTCATCTGCGTTCTCCAAGTTGGATTGAGTTGGGCCGAAAGGTAGGCAATATTTGCAGGCGTAAAGTCTAAACCTTTTTTTGCCCGAAGAAACCTCCCCCGCCTTTGAAGTCGCACCAGCTCGATCAGTTGACTGCGGATATGAAACTCTAAACGAATCCTTGCGACGGTTTGCGTTTCAGAACCATCAATCGGGTTTGGCTCGGACCTATGTCGCAACGCGAGGGAAGCGAGTTGTTGGGTACTATCCGCTGGCGTTCGGCAGCATCGACCACCAAGCTAGTACGGCGCGAGTTACCAAAGGCCTGCCGCTGCATCCAATTTCCATCATGTTGTTGGCAAGGCTAGCTGTTGATGTGAGGGAACAGAGATGCGGTCTTGGCAAGGGGCTACTCAAAGACGCAATCCTGAGGTCACTCCAAGCGTCCGCAATTGGCGGCCCCCGAGGGCTGTTGGTTTATGCCAAAGACAAGCAGGCTCAGACGTTTTACAAGAAGTTCGGATTTGGTCCATCGCCTACCCATGAACTGCAATTGATGTTGCTCATCAAAGACAAGCGCAAGTCGATCGAATAGGAGTCTCCAGAGACAGCACCCTGCAGCAGCATATTCCTGTCCATCCGGATAGACGGATGAACCTATCGCCTGTAGGTAAGGGGCATGGGGCAACGTCTCCTTTTCTTAGCCGTTATCACCTGCCTCAACGGAATGCGTTCAGTGGCGAGGACTGATCTGTTTAACCACCATAGTGCGGACTCGGCAAGCGAAATGTCTCCGCATCGAGATACTAGGGCGACAAGCAGCTAACTCCCCACTGCATCTTTAGCTTGATCAAGTATTGACCACTTTTTTGCAACAAGAATTGGGGAAAACGCTACTTGCGCGGAGCGAGAGGTGGTACTTGAGTTCTTGCGAGCTGCAATTGGCCTGTGGCTCTGGCGATCAAGCGGTTGGCCAAATCCAGTGCCTCCAACGCGTTCAGCGCGATCAGAACTTCGCCCCCCTGCTTCAAATCGGCTTGCAGCGCGACATCACCCCATAAGAGGAGTTTTCCTAACGAGTCCCGAATCTCTTCGTTGGGAACCAATTGCTGCCTCAGCGATTGCACATCGATTACCTTCACTTTTTTGTGGTTGTAGGTTGAAGCGCCATTCGAATTATCGCGAGTGGCTGAATTTCGTGAAGTCGCCATAGAATCGCATTCCTTCGATTGTTTTATTGTGAGGCAATTTCTAGGTTTTGATCGATGAGCCTTTCAACCTAGACCAGATGAGGCTTCCGAACCACTCTTAAACCCGCCGCTTGCGCTTTTGTTGCCCTGCAAATCAAAGTTTGCACCAATTACTTTCCTTGGTTTAACGTAATATTTCGCCAACCTATTTTGAGGTCTCGTTCACTGGACTGGTTCCGTTGACAGCATTAACGTGCTGTAATTGCATTGTGGCCACTACAAACGACGACCAACTGCAAAAACCGAACTCCCCCAAGGCATGGAAACGCCTGCATCGATCAATCGATTCTCAGCTTTCATTACTTTGCCAAAACAGAAGTTTGCAAATTGGCTTGGTTTCCTTAAGGCGGATTTGACTTGAGATGCATCGCGGCTGGGGCATAGGATGGACGGTAACCTGCTGGCGACAACCAGCGGAAACAACGGACAGAGGCGATAAGTGAGGCAACAAGTCTGCAAATCCAACCGGCGCATCAACTGGCGAAGCTCCGAAGCTACGAAACGCTGATGCGTGTGAATGGCTAGGTCGTGATCGCTTCGCAGCCAGTTGTATGCGGGCAAATTCAGCAGCAGCAAACCACCGGAACTCAGACGCTGAACGATCTTGTTCAGTCCTGCGAAGGATGCCTCCAAGCCTGGAATATAGAGTACGTCGCAACTGATAACAACATCGTAAACATTATCGTGCAACTCGGGATTGCAAATATCGGAACAGTAAATATCGGCCGTCGGGTTTTTATTTCGAGCAAACCGGACGGCTTGCGGCGAGTTGTCGAAACCACCGATGCACTGCGGCGAGATCTGTTGCGACAGAAATCGCAGGTTTTCTCCTGTGCCGCAGCCTGCATCCAAAATGCTCGGAGCCGCTGACAACCGCTGACCAAACCTGCGAAGACTGGAGATCAAGCGTTGACGAAGACCGACATACCACCAGTGCTCGGCTTCGAGAGCGGACATGATTTCATACTCGCGAGAGTTCATGGCGCAATACCTGTATCCGGCTCTCGTGCAGTGGAGGGACGGAGCAAGGTGCGTACAACGGCGATCACCCGCTCCACCTCTTCGTCACGCAATCCAGGATAGATCGGCAGCGATAGAACTTCGCCAGCAGCTTGCTCGGTGTGCGGCAAGTCGCCCTCGCAGTAGCCTAGAAACCGATAGGCGGGCATTCGATGGATAGGCACGGGATAGTGAATGCCATAGCCAATCCCAGCATTCTGCAACCTTCTACACAACTCAGTTCGATGTGGCGTTCGGATTACGAACTGATGCCAGCCGTGCGTAACGTCCTGGGCTCGATTTGGCAGCGAGACACTGTAATCCGTCAATCCAGCGAGATAGCGTTCGGCAATTCGCTCGCGCTGCTGTTGGCTGTTCTCTAAGTGCCGTAGTCGCACGCGCAGCACCGCAGCTTGCAATTCATCCAAGCGGCTACAGACGCCTTCGCTGTGAGCAATGCGATCGTCGCGAAAACCATACTGACGCAACTCGGCCAGCTTGTGGGCCAGCTCTCGCGAGTTGGTCACGCACATTCCCCCGTCGCCCAGCGCACCCAAGTTCTTGGTGGGGTAAAACGAATAGCAGTTGATCGAAGCAAAGTTCGCAACGGACAACCCTGCGATAGCCGCTGCGTGCGCTTGTGCGCAATCGCCGATAACTGGAACAGAGGCTGCGGCTGCAATAGCTTCGATCGACCGCATATCTGCTGGATAGCCGTGCAAGTGCACGGGCAAAATGCAACGCGTGGCCGATGTGATCGCACAGGATAAGGCCTGCGGATTCATTTGCAGAGTTGCTGGTTCGATATCGACAAATTTCGGTCGAGCCCCAACGGCTCGAATGGCTGATACCGTAGGTACCGCAGTATTGGCAACCGTGATCACCTCCTCGCCGGTTCCAACGCCAAGGGCTCGCAAGGCCAGAATCAAGGCGTCGGTACCCGATGCCACGCCAACTGCAAACTGAACTCCAAGGGTTGCAGCAAACTCCTGTTCGAACGCATGGACTTCCGGTCCTAAAATCAGCTTGCCGGAGTCCAAAACGCGGCTTATGGCTGAATCGAGCTCCGCGCGATAACCGGATAGGTCTCGAAGATAATCAAAAGCCGCTATCGACTCAGCCATTGCACCACCTGTTGGGCCGTGCACGGAAGTATTCGAGTGTAGCCAGGATACCCTGTTCGAGCGAAACCCTGGGGCTCCAGCCCGTCGCTTCATGAAAACGCGAGAAATCAGCGACGTAATCCCCGATGTCAATAGCTTTGCGAGCGGCGGGGAAGTCGATACATTCAAACTCAAACTCGGCGTGCTGCTGCAATAGCTTGACGACATCAAGCAGGCTATAGCTGAGGGGATGGCCTAGGTTTAGCGATTGACCCCACAAATCATCTTTGCAAGCGGCCGCCATGAGGAAGGCATCGACCACATCGTTGCAATAGTTGAAATCGCGGCGCTGCTGACCATCGCCATAGATTTCGATGCGTTCGCCACGTAAAGCCCGCCGAAAAAAAACGCCCATAAAACCTTTTTGTCCGCTGTTCAGATCCATGCGCGGCCCATACGTATTCGTCAATCGCAGACTTATCGTCCGCATTTTGTAAACGCGATGGTAGAGCGAGAAGTACATTTCAGCTGCAAGGTTGCTTACGCCATTGGCGTCGGCAGGTACCAACGGATGGTCTTCACGCACAGGCAACATTTGTGGGCGGCCATAAATCTGTCGCGTGCCGGCAAAAACCAGTCGAACTTCGGGATTGTTTAAGCGGCAGGCTTCGAGCAACGAAAGCTGCGAGCGACAGTTGATATCCAAATCCGTCAATGGATCTTGCATGCTTTCCAAATGACTGACCTGCCCAGCCAGACTAAAGATGATGTCGTGATTGCGGACGAGGTAGCGAATGCTATGAACGTCACGGATGTCCGAGAAGTTGACCGTGATCTTTTCGGCAAAGCCCGACAAGTTGTCGAGCGTGGCCCCGTAGCGCGGTATCATCGAATCGATCAGCGTCACCCGGGCGCCAAGTCGAACCAGCTCTGCGGCAAGGTTACTTCCAAGAAAGCCGACCCCCCCAGTAATTAATACACGCTTGCCTTCATAAGCGTACGTTTCCGGCAGATTCCCTGTGTTTTGCATAACGTTCCACAAATATTGGTCGACCGCCTGTGTGCAAAAATACCCGTCCAACATACTCACCAACGGTGCCCAGTACAATCAATTGCACTCCTGCAAACAAAATGATGCCTGCGATGGCAGTCGGCACACCGATGGTAACGGTCGGCGTAATCCAAATCTTATCGATAACTATTGCAAAAAGCGCGACAACTCCTAGCAAACTCGAAATAAATCCGAGCAATATGGCCAAACGCAGCGGCAAAATCGAAAAACCTAAGAACATGTTCAGCCACAGATTCACAAGCTTGCGAAGCGTGTATCCAGACTGGCCGCCCATGCGATGATCGTGCCGCACGTCGACTTGGCCAATCCAGGAAGTAGCTTGGCAGATTAAGCCATCGATATATGGAAAGGGGCCTCGATACTTGATGATTTCGCCCACAATAAACCGATTCATGACTTTGAAACTAGACAAATACAAATCCTGTGGCTTGCGGAGCATCCAAGTTGCCATACAGTCATTAAAATAGCTGCCCAGCCTGCGCCACCAACTATGCTTGCGTTCCGCATACCGTCCATAAACCACATCCAAGTTGTTGTCCCGCAGATGGGCAAGCATCCGTGGGATCTCCTCTGGCGGATTCTGCGCATCGTCATCCATCACGGCGACGTACCTTCCCACAGTATGATTGAGACCACACATGACAGCGTTGTGCTCACCAAAATTTCGAGCCAGTTGGACAAACTCGATTTGTTCCGAAAATTTTCGCTGAAGTTCCAAACAGACGCTTTCTGATTCGTCCTGCGAGCAATCGTTCACCAGCACAATTTGCAGGCTAATATCGGTAAACGTCGCGCGGACGCGATCGACAACTGTGGCAATCGAACGCGCACCGTTATAGACCGGAATTACGATCGAGACTTCGACTTCACTAGTTGAGCTCACTTGGGGCATCTCCTCTGCGATTTTTTGAAAATAGCAACCTTCTAGCTGCGTTGGAAAACTGTTGTCGTGGTGGACGAGGTTACGAGTCCGGATGCACCGGATTCATATCTTGGTCCACTACAACTTGATTTCAATCATTCGTGGTCCCACGTTTGAGCAACAGTATTTCGTGTCCGCGTCCGGTTGCCCAGGCGCGCCAGCGTAGTCGCCCATTTTCTACCCAGCACTCGCGCGGCCCGATGCCAAAGCTACTTTAGCCAATCCGCTCCACCACAGGCTTGTATCTCCCGTCCTCGGCATGGCCTCAGGGTCTTCGGCGGAACGGACCCAGCATTGACATCGCGGCAGGAGAAATGGTGATCGTGGGCGGCAACAAATCAGGATCACCAGCCATGCGGCTGCTCCCACTACGGCATTGGGCCAAAAGTTTCCGCCCGCGCCCTGCTTGACGACTTGGTCAATGACCAGCCCAACCAAAGGCGCGACGACCAGGGTAGCTATTGGAATCAACTACGCATCTTGAGGCAATCGCCAAATTAAGGGGCATACAAGGACACTCAACTTTCTCAGGTGGATTGCTCGTCCCTCGACAAGTCCAGAGTCCTTGTTGCTCCTCAAGGGGAGAGGTACTTTTCTACTCAGTTTGCAGCTTCTTGTTGAGTTCTTTCCGCGACTCGATGTCAGGCGGTGTGAGTTTCATATACTGCGTGTTGCTTCCCTCCGCGCGGACGTTAGAAAAAGTGTAGACGACTCTACCGCGCAGTCTCGCAATTGATTGTTTTTCCTGTGTGGTGGATGCCTTGCCAACTTGCCCTACAACGTAAGGCAACGGCAGACACACGACGTTCACGAAGAGAAGGACAAAGCAGAATCGTGGAACCAAGGTCACATCCAGCACGCAATTTGTCATGTGAACGAGTACTCTAGGTGAAGAATGATTGAGGTATCGCGAGTTTGCTGCATTCTAAAGCGGACGATAACATGCGTGGAAAATGCGTGCTTATGAAGTTGAACTTACGTTTTGATACAGTATTAGACCGGTTCGAGCGCCGCGTAGACTTTGCCCCTTTGACTTAACCAAGCCACATCTTCGCGTTCAGCGCGATCTTTGACATCGCGCAATGGATGAACCGTCTCGGATTCATAACACGGTTTGCTCGGATCATCCGCGGGTATCACCATTTCTACTTCTATGGCGACCACGTACTTATTCGTTTGAATAAAACGCGTTCGCTTGACTCTCTCACCGGCAATACGCATTATGGGTCTCGATCAAAACAAATGGAGGGTTGCCACCTGCCATTCCATTATATCACGCTCCCCTAGCCGCTCGGAAGCATGTTGTCCACGACATACCGCTCGTCAGCCACAAGTTGCTGGATTTTTCCAAATAATTCCGGCATTTCCTTTCTATCCTGAGGGGATGTGTTTCCACCTGCCAATATACTGCTATCGATGAACTAATCGTGGTCTAGCTGTGGCCATTTGGCGCGCCACACGTTCCACCGCGTATTCCGAGTCCAGTTGTCAATCGCTGGCTGTTGTCATGTGCTAGGTTGGAACAAAGGCTGAACTTGAAGAACATACGCGATGCTTGAATTGATACAGAAAACGAGCACAGTCCCTGAACTGAGAGTACGAATTCTCAACCAACAGCCACTTTGCCAAGAGCGCAAGTGGGTAGTCTATTGGATGACCGCCTTTCGTCGCACGCGTTCGAATTACGCGTTGCAGACAGCACGCGATTTGGCCAAGGAACTCGATCGACCGCTCGTAATCGTCGAAGCTCTACGAGTTCACTATCGCTGGGCCAGCGACCGCTTTCATCGCTTCATCATCGAAGGCATGCGAGACAACGCCGCGGCTTGTGCGGAAGCCGACGTGTTGTACTACCCCTATGTCGAACCGGAACCTGGTGCTGGCTCAGGGTTACTCGCAGCCCTGGCCGAACAAGCTTGCGCAGTAGTGACTGATGACTATCCCTGCTTCTTTCATCCACGGATGCTGCAAGTCGCGAGTCGCAAGCTGCGTGCGCCGCTGATCGCCGTCGACGCAAACTGCCTGATGCCACTGGCCGCTGCCGAACGAACTTTCACCGTAGCGCACTCTTATCGAAGGTGGATGCAAAAAGAACTCCCCCAACATCTCCAACAACCTCCGGATGACAATCCACTTGATGGTCGTTCGACACGCACACTACCCGTGCTCGACTCTCTACCGAAGTCGATCACATTGTACTGGACTGCAGCTGATCTTAGAGCGTTGCTGGACGAGGGTGGCTTGCTAAAAATCGCCATCGATCACTCAGTCGGCAGGGGCGCAGTGCGTGGCGGTGCTGTCTCGGCGACAGAACTTCTCGAACGCTTTGCGGCTCAACGACTCGCAGACTACGACTCGGCTCGAAATGAACCCGATGAGTTTGGCTCGAGCGAGTTGTCACCGCATTTGCACTTCGGACATATTGGAGCTCATGAAATATTTTTTCAAGTCATGCGCGCGGCCCAGTGGAATCCCAGCCAGCTGCGAAAACCGAATGGGAAAGTGAATGGATTCTGGGGCGTCGGTGAGAACGCGGAAGCTTTCCTGGATCAGCTTTGCACCTGGCGCGAGATCGGTTTCAATATGTGCTGGCGTGAACGCAACTATGATCAACTCGAATCGCTGCCGCAGTGGGCCCAGAAAACAATTGCTGAGCATGCCGACGACGATCGACCCGTCGTCTATTCGCTTGAAGAATTCGATCAGGCGCGGACTCACGATGAGATCTGGAACGCGGCCCAAAGACAGTTAGTGCGCGAGGGGCGGATTCACAACTATCTAAGAATGCTGTGGGGGAAGAAGATCCTCCAGTGGACCCGTTCGGCGGATGACGCATTGCGGATCATGGTTGAACTCAATAACAAGTATGGGCTCGACGGCCGCGATCCCAATTCCTACAGCGGCATCTTTTGGGTATTGGGCCGATACGATCGAGCTTGGGGTCCGGAACGCAATATTTTTGGCAAACTTCGCTATATGACCAGCGAAAACACCGCCAAGAAGCACGCACTAAAAAAATACTTGAACCGCTTTAGCAGCGATTAGAATTGATGCGGAACCTTCTCGTAGCGCAAGTCGCCAAGACTTTCGACCGGGAGCAACTCGAACTGACGAATCACCGAAAGTCTTGGCGACTTCCGCTACGTCGACGTGCTAAACCAATCAATCATTCTGACATGAGTAACAATGATCAATAAGAGAACAGTGTCGCTAGCGATAGCCTGGGCCTTGCTCGGTGTGCTTCCGCTGGTACGCGCCGTGGAGCGCCCGAATGTCATAGTAATCTTGACCGATGATCAGGGCTGGGGGGATTTGAGTCTCAATGGCAATGCCAACCTATCCACGCCCAACATCGATTCGCTGGGACGTCTAGGTGCCAAATTCGATCGCTTTTACGTTTGCCCCGTCTGCTCGCCGACTCGGGCTGAGTTTCTCACTGGACGGTATCATCCCCGCGGTGGAGTTCACTCCACTTCACGTGGTGGCGAGCGATTGGACTTGGACGAGCGCACACTGGCTCAAGCTTTTAAGGCGGCTGGCTATCAAACCGCGGCCTACGGCAAGTGGCACAATGGCATGCAGTATCCCTATCATCCACTGGCTCGTGGGTTTGATGATTTTTATGGCTACTGCTCAGGACACTGGGGCGACTACTTTTCGCCACAATTGGAGCACAATGGCGAACTGGTCAAGGGGAAGGGCTATTTGGTCGATGATTTCACCGATCACGCTCTGGCATTCATCGAAAAGAACAAGGCCAAAGACTTCTTTTTGTACCTGCCGATGCCCACGCCCCACACACCCATGCAAGTTCCCGATCAGTACTGGGACCGCATGAAAAACAAAACGCTGTCGATGACCGCTCGCGAGGGTGACGACGAGGATGTTAACTTCACTCGCGCCGCATTGGCGATGGTCGAGTGCATCGACGTCAATGTTGGACGCATTCTCAACAAGCTCGACCAACTAAAGCTCTCCAATGACACGATCGTAGTTTTCTTTTGCGACAACGGTCCCAATAGCTATCGTTGGAACGGAGAAATGAAAGGCCGCAAGGGTTCAACGGACGAAGGGGGTGTGCGTTCACCCCTGCTGATTACTTGGCCCGGAAAAATTAAGGCGGGGCGGCTGATTTTGCAGATTTGCGGCGCGATCGATCTGCTTCCCACGCTCACTGATCTGGCGGGTGTGCCCTTGTTGGATAACCGCTCCTTGGACGGTGTAAGCTTGGAACCTTTATTGATGGGTAAATCGGGAGCGATTCCCAATCGCCTGCTCTTCTCGCATTGGAATGGCAAAGTTAGCGTGCGCACCCAGCATTTCCGCCTCGACCACCAAGGCGAATTGTTTGATATGGTCAACGACCCAGGGCAACTCAGTCCAATCACCAAACAACTACCCACCGTCGCCGCCGACCTGCAGACGCACGTAGACAAATGGAAAAACGAGTTGCTGCCGGGACTCAACACTGACGATCGCCCCTTTCCAATCGGACATCCCGACTTTCCCATAACGCAATTACCTGCCCGAGACGGCGTTCCCCATGGTCAAATCGAGCGTTCCAATACCGCGCCTAATTGCTCCTACTTCACCAATTGGAAACGCACGGAGGATTCAATGACATGGCCCGTTGAGATATTGGCCAGTGGTAATTTCGAAGTTGAAATGTACTACACCTGTCCCGAATCACTGGTAGGTTCAGAGGTCGAATTAAGCCTGGGTGAAAATCGTGTACGCGCGGTGATCAGTGATAAAAACGATCCTATTGCCGTGGGTGCCAAGCACGATCGCGTGAAACGAGCAACCGAATCGTTTGTCAAAGATTTCAAACCCTTGAAGTTAGGAGTTATTCATCTCGACGCCGGACGCGGTGAGTTGACACTTCAGGCCAGCCAAATTGCCAGCGACCAAGGGAGCCTCGAAATGCGACTGTTCATGTTCCATCGAGTGAAGTAACTATGGAGTGCGACGACTTGTCGTCGCTTTCTCTTTCCCCTCAGTCAGAATCGCGTGGAAGTTGAACGACAATCACATTTGGCTCATCAGAAGAATCTGTGAGTAGCCAAACGATTCAAGAAGCAAGCTGCGACGAGTCGCCGCACTCCACAGTTAACCGCGTCCAACGCGAAAGGGGCGCATGTCTATTTGATTGGCCTGTCCTTCCATGACGTTAGCCATGACGACGGCTGTGGCGCAAGAAAGGTGTAGGCCACTGCGAAAATGACCAGCAGCTACAAACAGGTTGTCAATATTAGGCACATTGCCTAGATACGGCAAACCATCAAACGAACCAGGACGAAGTCCCGCCCAACTGCGTTCTACGGCCTGCTCTTTTAACTGTGGCATGATTCCTTCGGCCCACTTGCGAATGCCGGTAATGGCTTCATCCGTGGTTTCGATCGCATAGCCCGCTTCTTCCTCGACACTTCCGGCCAGCAGTCGTCCATCGCGCCGCGCTACCAAATAGCGATGCCCTTCGTTGACAATGGAGCTCAGCAACGGCTGAGTGCCGTGGTAGAGGACCATCTGCCCGCGAACGGGCATGATGCCGGTCATAACTCCCAAATGAGAGAGCGTCTGCCGCGTCCAAGCCCCCGAGCAGAGGCAGACTTGGTCGGCATGATAGATTTCGTCCTGCGTGACAACACGGATCGAACCGTCCGCGGCCGGCTCCACTTTTGCCACGGGGCTATTCTCAATGAGCTGCACAGAATGCTGGCGGCAAGCGGCGGCCAGGGCTTGCAGATGATGCGGATTTCGCAATTGGCATTCGTCAGGCAGAAACCACACGGCGCGAAATTCAGCTGGCCGATCGACTGGTCTATGGGTGGCAAACAAGCTCGGTTCGCGCTGTCGAAGTTCTGCAACGGTCCACTGCTGGTGCTCGATCGCGTGTTCCTGCCACCACCAGCGATTGGCGGTCAGGGTCGCCGCTTCCGCGGTGGTGGTAGCCAAGTAGACACCGCCGCAGCGACTAAATCCAGTGTCGATGCCCGTCTGGGCTCGCAGCCGCTCAGCCCAATCTGGATGGGCATTGTGGCTTAGCGCTCGTAGCTGTTCGTAGGGGTCACTGGCTGCCTGTCGTGCCGTCGGTGGCAGGATCCCGGCCCCGGCCCAGGAAGCACCTCTGCCAACCGGCCCCGCATCGAGCACTGTGACCATTCGCCCGCGCTGGGCCAATTCCCAAGCCAACGATAGCCCGATAACTCCGCCCCCGACCAACAAGGTTTGAACAGTCCTCACGCTCACGGTTGGGCCATCCGACAAACGAAAACGAAACAAACGAGATATTGGCCGCGCACAGTCAATAAGCTGTTTTCGGCATAGCCAACTTTCTTGCGACGTTCCAGACGCCAATTTCTTCTAGAAGGGATTCTGTTTTGATTCATGTTTTTCGCTTTTCGTCGCATTTCGTCGTGCTAGAGCAGCTAAGTTTTGAACTACACTTGAAGGAAAGATTACAATGAGGGTAGTGCTCTTTCGCCACCCGCAGCCTGACAAATGCAAACGGCAGCCGAAGCGCGACAAAATTCTTGCATATTTCTTTACTTAGTCTACTGACCTGTTATTCTCTTGAACTTGCCCGAGACGGATTTTAGAAAGTTTCCCTGGTCGGCACCGACCGTGTATAGACAAAGGCCATCATGGCGACAGTCACCGCAGAGAAGCTAGTTGAACTGGTCGTGAAGAGCCAGTTGGCGGCACCAGAAGTGCTTGACGCCGCGTTGGAGGCAATCCGCGCCGAGCACGCAGGGAAACTGCCTACGAACGTCGTCGAGTTGGCCAAAGCTCTGCAGAAGCAAAAAGTAGTTACGCGTTGGCACTGCGAGAAACTTCTTCAAGGAAAGTATAAAGGCTTCTTTCTCGGTAAGCACAAGCTGCTCGGCCACATTGGTAGCGGCGGCATGAGTAGCGTTTACCTCGCTGAGCACATTAAGCTGCACGATTTGCGAGCCATCAAGGTCTTGCCGCAAAGTCGCTTGGGGAAATCATCCTACTTGGCTCGCTTTCAACAAGAAGCCAAGGCGATCGCTTCGCTCAATCACCCCAATGTGGTCCGCGCCCACGATATCGACAATCAAGGCGACACGCATTACATCGTTATGGAATATGTCGACGGCGATGACTTACAGACCATTGTGAAAAAGAAAGGCCCGCTGCCATTTGATAAAATTGCCAACTACATAGCTCAGGCCGCCCATGGTTTGCAACATGCGCATGACATGGGATTGATCCACCGCGACATTAAACCGGCCAATATTCTGATCAATTCAGCCGGAAAGGTAAAAATCCTCGACTTGGGTCTGGCACTGTTCTCCGATGACGCACAAGCCAGTTTGACGATCGATTTTAATGATAAGGTCCTCGGAACCGCCGATTATCTGGCTCCAGAACAAGCACTCAATAGCCACAAAGTCGATCATCGCGCCGACCTGTATGGCCTGGGCTGCACAATGTATTTTATGCTCACCGGTCATCCCCCTTTTCCCGAAGGGACTATTGCCCAGCGAATCGCCAAGCATCAAAAGGAAATGCCCAAAGAGGTGCGCAAGATCCGCCCCGAGTGCCCAGGCGAACTGGAAGGAATCTGCTGGAAACTCATGCAGAAGGACGCCAAGTTCCGCTACGCCTCAGCGGCACAAACTGCCGAAGTGTTGGAAGCTTGGTTGGCAAAACAAAAAGTTCTCAGCCCAACTGGCGGCCAGGCAGGAAGTAGCGGCAGTAGTAGTTCGCTCAATTTGGGGGACGAACACGATCGGCAACGTGGCTCCGGGCTCCAAGGGGGCTCAAGCTTTAGCGCTGCTATCGATACCGTCAGCAATCGAGACAACGATACACTGTCAGGTAAATCGGGGAGCGTAATTACCAATCTCAGTACTTCCGATAGCGGAGTGTTAGTTCGTATCGCCAATAATGCGAACCCGTCCGATACCAGTAGCCAAATTGACCTCGAGTCCGAGATTGCTCGACGAAGTCAATTGCGTTCGGGACATAGCTCCGCACACGGTGGCAGCACCGTGGTCCGCACCACTCCCTCGGCTCCCCTGCCCGGGCAACCGGTCGCACCCTCCCCTGCCCCGCTTCCCGACGCAACCGGGGCTCGTGTGCTCTGGGTCGTTGGCCTAGCCATCATGTTCGTGTTGGCAGTATTGCTGGGAGTACTAATCGCCCGCATGACCGCTTAGCAAGTGGGTTACACTTGCCGAGTGTAATTAGGTGGGTCACACTTGCCGAGCGTGATTAGGTGGGTCACGCTTGCCGAGCGTGACCAAGCACCCGAGTGATGCTTGGCCCGAATGATCGTCGCTTCCGGCAGAAACGACCCACTTATTGCGCAAGTGGGGCACGCTTGCCGAGTGTAATTAGGTGGGTCACGCTTGCCGAGCGTGACCAAGTACCCGAGTGATGTTTGGCCCGAATGATCGTCGCTTCCGGCAGAAACGACCCACTATCGTCGCTTCCGGCAGAAACGACCCACTAACGTCGCTTGCAGCAGAAACGACCGACAACTTTTTATGCAACAGTCGCCACCACAGACTGAGCTTCGTGAAGCAGAGTTTCTAGGTTCGCGTTACCAAACAGAGCTTGGTAACCAGTCGTACGAGTTACCGTATATGTCATCCAAGCTGTATGTGTGGCTCTTTATTTGCCTAGCCACGATCACTCTGCCCTCTGCACTCTGCCACGCCGTCACGGAAGAAGAACGCAGCAGAGTGGTTGAGCTCGCAGTAGGTGTGTCCGATGCTGGCAATCTCTACGCTGCGGGTTCCTTTGCCCAATCAGCGGCAAAAATCGGCGAAGTTCAAAAAGAGCTCATTGAACTGTTAAAGTCAAAAGATGCTGCTTTACATGGTCTACTAAAACCGATCTACACACGCCTTGTTCGCGCGCACGGCTTGTTGGAGCTCGAGGGCGCCGAGCTCACTGCACTCCCGAGTTGGAACGAATTGACATCTGTTCCAGACACACCCACTTTTGCCAGCCCAACATCAGTCAGCTTTGCAAAGTCGATCGCCCCCATCCTCACCACCAACTGCCAGGGCTGTCACATTGCTGGCCAACAAGCTTCGGGCGGTCTACGCATGGATACCTTCTCTCAGTTATTGCGGGGCGGAGATAGCGGTGCCGCAATCGTTCCGGGCAATGCCGCTGAAAGCCTATTGATTAAGAAGGTCAAAGGGGAGTCAGGGGATCGCATGCCGGCCGGAGGAAGACCACCACTGACCAACGATGAGGTTGCTTCCATCGCAACTTGGATCAATAAAGGGGCGACCTTTGACGGCCCAAGCCCAGAGATGAATATTTCCACAGTTATCGCTCAAGTTTGGGCCGGCTCTGCCAGTCATCGCGAATTATTTGAACGTAGACAGCAGCGTTCTCTTGAACGCTGGACCAAAGTGCTTCCCGGTGACCAGCCCGCCACCGCCGCCAGCGATGAACTGTTTGTATTGGGAAATGTTCCGCCTGAGCGCATTAACACTACCCTGATAATAGTGAGCCAAGCGAACGCGTTGGCAAAGAAACTCTTGAAGGCGCCCGCTGGAGAACCATTGCTAAAAGGCGGCTTGACGGTGTTTGTGCTGAAGAGCCGTTACGACTACAGCGAATTCGGTCGCATGACGGAGAGCCGCGAATTGCCCAAAGAGTGGTTGGGGCACTGGCACGCAGATCCGCTCGACGCCTATAGTGTGTTGGCCGCTGACGCTGCTGCCACTGATATCAAGCCTAGCGACAAAACGGCCGAAGCGGTTGCGCTGCAAATCGTCGTCGGAGCCTATCTCGGAGCCCACTCGCAAGTTCCCACTTGGTTTGCAGAAGGGGTCGCACGCAATTTAGTCAAGACAACTTTTCGTCGCGGGGACGAGCGAATAAACCTGTGGCAGCAAAACTATCCGGCAGCTCTGTTGAAAGCCGAAAATGCCAAGACGCTCCTCGAAGGACGTCTGGACGAAGAAGCAGCTGGACTGGTTGGCATGGGACTGACCGGTTTTTTGATGGAGCGGAACAATCGTCGACGTTTCGATCAACTGCTTGAACTGCTCCGCGCGGGCAAGTCCTTTGAAGATGCCTGCGCCGCTACCTTTGCTACGCCAGAAATCATGGTGAAAACATGGTTGGGTAAGTAGTTCAGGTAGCAGAAGTCGCCAAGACTTCCGTCCGTATAGGGCGAACCCGTTCAATTTTCGTTTAACGCCGAGCCGGAGCAGGCTGTTGAATCAAGCAAAATCGACCAATCGAGAGAATCACAAATGCGCAAAGAGTTTCCCGAAGGTTAAGTCACAGCCTGCGCAGGCGACGGCAGCGCCCGAGCTGGAAGTATATCGAACTCTCTTCCGCTATGATCTTGTTTCCCCACGTCCACGGCGCATTAAAAACAGTCCAACGATGGTCAACAGACCACCGAATATCTGTGCCACTAGCGGTTGTTCTTTGAGCACAATCCAGCCGCCAATCACGGCAACGAGCGTCACTACGTTCTGATAGACCGAAGCGTGTGAGCCACCCACAGCGCGTACACCTACGTGCCAAGTCACGTAGGCCACGCCGGTAGAGAATACACCTGAATAAATAATGGCTGCAAGTGTCATCGGCTCCAGCGCGCGGGGGAACCAAGCTGGTATCTCTGGGGCCGCCAACATCAAATGCAACGGAGTGGTCAGCGCACAACTGATGAAGGCCAATCGCAAAGGTGTGATCTTCTCCAGGATGGGGCGGCTCATGACCGTCCCTGTCGACCACATCATGGCGGCCAGCAACATATAGAGGTTTCCCAAAAAATAACGACTGGAGAAACTCACCTCGCCACTCCCTTGCGTCGTTACTATCGCCGTCCCTACAAACGTGACCAGCAATCCAAACCAAGTGACTCGTGGTAAGCGTTCGTGCAAAAAGAAAAACGACAGGATCGCCGTCCACATCGGCATCGACGCCAGAATGAGCGCCGTATTGCCCGCCGTGGTCAGGTCAATACCTTTAACGAAGATCACCAGATAAAGAAATCCGGTAAGTAGTGAAAAAATTGCCACCCGCCACCATCGTACCGGTTCGGCAGCTTTGGGTTTCGGCCAAAAAATTGCCTCGGCCAGCGCCAGTCCTCCCAGCGTGAGGCTGGCAAAAACTAATCGCAAGGCATTGAAGACCCACGGGTTGAATTCACCGATTGCGCTCTTGAAGACGATGATATTCGTCCCCCACATCAGCGCCGTCATCAACAGAATAGCATCCGCTGCCCAGCGCGTGCCCGCCCGAACAACTGGTTGCCCAGGAGTGGAAGCTACCGACAAAGCAGCGGGGGTATCGACCTTAACCTCATCGCTGTACGTGAGCTGCTGCTCTTCGCGTATCGTAGTCAGAGAGAACTCGCTGGTTTCAATAGTGGGTTGCGTTAAGTTGATGCATCTTGATGCACGTTACCCCATCCGACACAAGTGGCAAGGCCAGGGTTCAATAATAATGAACCGATGGAGTGGAAAAGAACTTAGCTTGTCGCCCAAGTGAAACTCAGAGCGGGTATGTGATATTGCCCGTGGACTACCAGTATCACCTTCCGGCAATCCGTGCGAACCATCCTCCGTTAATCAATATCAAATAGCTCGGCCAGGTTCAATCGCGCGTCCGGTTTGCACTTGGGAGCAAGCGCGGCGGGCGCAACGTGGATTTCAATACTTCGATAGCGTCCGTCATGGATATCGCTCATGACGTGGATGCGGCGGTTGGGGATGTCGACGACCCAATACTCTTCGACGCCACTTTCACTGTAGAGATCTGCTTTTTCCCGCAAGTCATTGGTCAGACTACTGTCAGATACCTCGATCAACAGCATCACATCGGCCGTCGTGGGACGCTTGCGTCCATAACGCCCCGGCTGAAGCCACAACACATCTGGCTCGGGACGATTGTCGTCGCACACGAAGCCGGCTTGCACACGAACGTTGCAGTCTTTTCGAGTCGTGTTTGCGTAAGACCAATTGGTCAGGAATTCGATATGGTCGTCGTGGATGGGGCCGGCGGGATTCATAAATCGCAACTCTCCGTGAATCAACTCGACTTTTCTGGGACCAATTCCATCAAAGGCGCCCCGCTCAACCATCGCATCGAAGTCAGCTCCGGTGAGGCGTGCAAGCGTACTCATTGAATCCTCCATAATGGGAAAGTCTGTAGAAATGTGGGGCAGATAGCTCTAAGAGCCAAACAAAAAAGGTGTCGGACACTTTGGGGACCGAGCAAAATCACTGGATATCGTGGTGCTTTAGAGAGTGTCCGACACCCTTTTTTGTTTGGCTCTAAGAACTGCGACTCGTCTATTATTCTAGTCGAATTGGGGCTGACTAGCGAGTTGAGCGATAATCCACCAGCCAATCATAAACGCTCGACGATCAACACCTGACCAGCGAATTATCCGTGCTCCGGCCTTGCCATCCGTGCTAGCCTGCGAGTCATTTGGCCAACACGGATGGCAACCGAGGCACGGATGACGAGGGTGCTAATCAAGCGCGATAACGTGCAAGTATGTGCTTTGTGCGTCCAGCTTGCCAATCGAGTTCGACGAGCTACAAACACGACTCGGAGAGTCGTGCGACGATGATTAGTAACCGAGTGCAGCGCCATCTTTGCGAGCTTCGGTGGCACCGTGCAGTATGCCTTGCTCCCAGTCAATCAGAATTGCTTGATAACCGCCGTAGCTGCCACCGCGTCCGATCACATGTCCCTTGGACTGTAACGACTCGACGGTGTCCGCTGGCACACCCGATTCGACAAACACCTTACCTCCGGCCTTCTCCTCTGGAACACCCGTGGGCGTGGCGCTGCCGTCGTGTCGAACGCGGGCAGCATCACCGGCCATTTGGATGTTCATGCCAAAGTCGATCCAGTTGATCAACACTTGCACGTGCCCCTGCGGTTGCATGTCTCCCCCCATCACGCCGAAGACAAACACGGGCCGATCATCTTTGGTTACCATCGCCGGAATGATCGTATGAAACGGTCGCTTGCCGGGCTGCAGGCAATTGAGATGTTGTTCGTCGAGTGCGAACAGCGCGCCGCGATTTTGCAGCGCGAACCCCAGTTCTCCCGCCACATGTTGGCTGCCGAAGCCGTGATAGTTACTTTGAATCAGCGAACAACAGTTGCGATCGTTGTCGACCACACACAAATAGATCGTATCTCCCTGCACTAGCTTTGGATCACCAGGTGGGACACCAACGAGTGCCTTTTCAGGATCAAACAATTTAAGGCGCTCACGGGCGTACTCTTTGGAAGTCAGTTGTCCCAGCGGTACATTGGCCATCCGCATATCGGCATAGAACTTCGCTCGATCAGCAAAGGCCAGCTTCTTGGCTTCGGCAAACAAATGTACCAATTCGGGCGAGCCCCAGCCCATCGTTTTCACATCGAAGGGTTCGATCATGTTTAGCATTTGCAGCGCCGCGATCCCTTGCCCATTAGGTGGCAGTTCCCACACGTCAAAGCCGCGATAATTCGTGCTGACCGGCTCGATCCACTCGTTGGCATGCGCCTGCAAATCCTCCAATCGCAACAATCCATCGGGCTGAGTGCGACTGTAGCGATCGATTTCGCGAGCCACTTCACTTTGGTAGAATGCCTCAGCACCTTGTTCCGCGATGATGCGATAGGTGCGAGCCAATTGTGGATTGCGAAATAGAGTTCCTTCGCGCGGGGCCTTACCATCGATCAGATAGGTACGAGCCGCCTCGGGAGTTTGGGCGAGTTGCTTCTCTGCACTTTTCCAGTAGCCGGCAATTACCGGAGCAACTGGAAAACCCTCTTCAGCGATGGCAATGGCCGGCTGAAACAGATCAGCCCAAGGCAGTTTGCCAAATTTCTGGTGCAGATCATGCCAGCCCATCACGCACCCGGGAACTGACCAGGCGAGCGGACTGTACAGTGGAATCTCTGTTAGATTGCGACTGCGCATCGCGTCGAGCGTCGCCAACTGAGGTGCAGCACCACTAGCATTCAGGCCGCTCAGTTGTCGGCCCTCAGCCGACCAACAAATGGAAAACAGATCACCTCCGATGCCACAGCTCATCGGCTCAACAACTCCCATGACGGCATTCGCAGCGATCGCCGCGTCAACCGCTGAACCGCCTGCTTTCAAGATATCAATCGCCGCAGCCGTCGAGCGCAGATCGCTGGTAGCCGCCATGCCGTGTTGCGCATAAGTCACACTTCGTGATTGGTGTGGAAACGGACCCGAGCGATCGTAGCTGCCTACTTCAGTTTGCGCGACCAGCGAGGTAGCCATGCAACTTGATAGACAGGCAAGCGCCAACAATTGTGACCAAACGCATCTCGGCATTGGAAAATCCTCACTTATTGGGTTGGCCATGTAACGGGATCGGGTTTCGCTGATAAATCCTCAATGCCGAAAAAGCATCCGATTCACCAATGACTGTCGCCGCGCTAGGTGTTTCTTTGTGCGAAAGGAATTCGTCCATAGTACCAGGCCGCAGCAGTGAGACTAAGCACGCAGACGCTGAAAATCAACCCGCTGGGTGTGCGTCCGGTCCAATCGGTCCAGGGCCATGGGAATTCAAAAAACGCGTAGTTAAGGCCGAAGTACATCCAAGCCACGCACACTAGCGCTAGACTGGCGAAGCTGCGTGCATCGCTGCTTAGCGCGCGTCGAGCGAAAAATGGAACAGCTATTGAGGCCAAGGCAATCGGCAACACGACAAACCCGATCCAACCACCGGCGACTGAAAAAAGTTCTGTGTCATAGCTGACATGTTTTAATGTCTTTCCTGCGATCGGAATCAACACCATTGGAAAAACAGCGACATATGGCCAAAAGCGCCCCGCCGAAACCGCTGCCAGTGGAATGATGATCATCGTGAAACCGATACCAGCAAAACTGCCCAGACCTGGACTGCCACCAAAGCTCCAAGCCACCACGGCTGAAAGATGAACCAGCGCCAGCAGTAGTTCTTGAATGCCGGTCAACTCTATAGTCTCTGTTGCTTCCACAGCGCCAGCGGTATGTCCATCTTGGCGTATCCAATCTTGATGGAACCACAAACCCAGCGCTAGACCACCAGCGAAGACAGCTCCAAACGTGATCTCCATCATGTTCCACCAATTGACAAACGCCGCCACGGGGGCGAATAACCCACTATCAAACCACGCCGGGTTCCAAGCATGAGCCGCTTGCACGCATTGTCCTAGCGAAAACCCCAAACCGCCAGCCAAAAAACCGATGAGTGCCAATCGAAATCCCAATCGATCGCAGCGCACCCAACGCACATACGCGGTTAGTGCCAACCACGCGACCAACAGACCACCCCATAGCTCGCGCCGCGGCTTCAGTTCTCCGTCGGGTTCCCATATCCAAGCCTCGGAGAAATATAGGGTGGGGAGAACTCGCTCGCCAGGATCAAACGGTTCGTTGAGAAATTGAATTCCCAAAAACCGTAAAAAGATAGCGCTGACCATCAGCAACGCCAATTCAGCTGGGCGATACCGAGTCTTACTGAGGGACATACCCAACAACAATCCTGCCAAGCCGATCCAGATTCCCCCTTTAATGAACAGTCCTAGTAATCCCCAACGCAGCGCATCCCAATTGCCAATGAGCGGACCGTTTTGCGTAAGCCCCAAGGTTTGCCCATAGGTCATCGATCCGCCAACGGAAATGCCGAGTGTCATCAAGGCCACGGCCCGTGCTCCGCTGAGCGCACACAGGCCACGGGCGAAGAGCATCGTCAGCACTAGTCCTACCAACAGTCCCGCAATCATTGCGCCTGTTTGATGGCCATATTGCCCACGAATACCCCACCCCATCCCTCCGGCCATCGCCGACAGAAGCATCGCCATCCACGGATTGACTCGATTCCCATTCATTGAAGATTCTCCGTAGCGGTACTGGCCAAGACAACTATCGGAGCGGTAGATAGATCTCGGTACGGAGCTCTGATTCCGGGGTCTCTGGTGGCTTGTTCTTATACAGCTCAAAGGTCCCCCGCTTGGACTGCTTGAACTTCTTGTAACGCGCGATTTGATTGGCGGCACTCCAGGCGTTGCCCAAGTGATCGTAGCTACCGATGTGTTCGACGCAAAACGCTTGAACGGAAGGGAGCGACCACCGCAACAGCTCGTCCGGTTGGCCTTGTATTGAATCGGGTACTAGGAAGCCTGCCGTAAAATCGAATGTGCCTGTTTTCATGTCAAAGCAATGGTAGACCGAGATCATACCTGCATCCGTTGGCAGCTGGTGTTGTTTGAACAGCAGAGTCACTTTCTTAAGCGTCGCTTCCATCGTAGTGCCAATTTCCGCCACGCGGCACTTTTCGCGGATGCCCAACATAGTGAGTGGTCCCACTGGCACGACCCCTTTGACCGTCGTCTGCGATCGGATTTCACCCGTTTCGATCCACTCCTTGAGCATCTTCAGTCCGCGATCGTAGTCCATGCCGATGAATGTTTCCATCATCGATCGCATCCAAAACATAAACCACGGCAGCGAGCCGTCCATGTGCCACGTTAGTTGCGTGTCGGGGCCAGCGGACTGTAGTTCGAAGGCGACCTTCGAAGTGGAACGAAACGGTTTGAGGAAGCGAATTTCATCTTCGACTTTCCGCGGTCGATCGAGCCGCTGATGTTCGATCTCGCCCGCCCCCACCACTTCGCCCTGCCAAGCATAAACCGCCCCCACATCGTTGGCATTGTCGGTAACCGTTACTTGCGCATCAGGCTCAGCGATCAACCATGGAGACCAAGTCGTCCAGGTATTAAAATCCACCACTTTGTCGAACACTTGGTCTGGGCTGGCAGCGATTTTGATCGATCGCTGCACATGAAAACGTGGCATGTTAGGTTCTCGCGCATTAGTACGACATAGGTGTGTTTCGCATCTTCGGCAAACAACGGATCGCCGAGTTTCCTCCTCGCTGTCGACAACCACCAGGACAGATTATAGACAATTTCAACTCCCACATCACTCGCCCAGAATGCCTACCGCGCTAGCTACGGAGCAGCAGATTCCTACTGCCGAAATTCTTGGCGACTTCCGCTACGACTTAACCTCGTGCCATTGACCTTTGACCCTATTTGCCTTCCGTGACCCACTTCTTCATCAAGGCAATATTGTCTTCGACTTCTTTCAAATGAGCCGGATCGAACTTCGGGCCGCTTAGACGCTGGGTGTAGACCGCCATATCGCTGTCGTACATCTCGGCCGACTCCGGCACTCGCCCCTGGTCACCCGTTTCCTCCATCCAGGTATCCAGTCGCCCGCGCATTTCTTTGAGTCTGTCTGAGTACTTCGCGTCGCCGGCAAGATTGTGAATCTCAAACGGATCGGTGCGCAAGTCATACAGCTCTTCGACGGGTCGCACATCGCGGAATAACAACTCTTGCACTGCATCGAGCTTACCTGCCTGATGCCACTGGCGCAGCGCAATTAGAATCTGCTTGGCATCTTTGTAAGCACAAGGTTGCAAGTACGGTCGATTCGGAAGAAAATTGCGAATGTATTTGAACTCCTTGGTTCGCACCGAACGCATGTGATCGACGGTTTCGTCACAGCGGTCACGGGCGGCAAAAACAGCTGCGCGTACCTGGTAGTCCTCGGCCAGAATATCGCGAGCTTGCATGATTGCTGGGAGTGGTATTCCGGCAGCTGCCAGCGACAAGGCGGCGATGTCGATATGCTCTACGAAATCGTCGCGAACTAGACCAGGTTTTATTCCCGGTCCGCGGATCACCAACGGCACGTGCAGTCCTTCGTCATACATGAATTGTTTGCCGCGCGCATGACTGATACCATGATCGGTCATGAACAGCACCAACGTGTTTTCGAGCACGCCCTCTTTTTTAAGCCGTGCGAGCACGTCTCCCACCATAGCGTCGGTCATGCGAACCGAGTCCAAGTAGGCAGCCCAATCTTTGAGGATGTCTGGATGAGTCGGGTAGTATGGCGGAAGTTTCACGGCATCCGTTGAAGTGCGGCTCCCAAATTTCCGTTCGGCGGCGCTGCCGACCGCCTCCCAACCATCCGCACCGTCGCGCCGCAGTTTTCCGCCAGGAGTTTGAATCTGAGCAAAGAATGGCTGCCCCTCACTCCGCGCCGACCAGTCGCTACCATCGTACATGGCGGGATCCCATTCAAAGTTGTAGTCGGTCTTGCCGAGCTTTCCCTGTTCCATGGGCCAACCAGAAATCGTGGTGTAGTAACCTGCTTCTTGAAACAGCTGCGGCACCAGTTTTAAATTGTCGGGCAAGTGAATCTTTTTCTCACCACGACCACTGCGGTGATGCTGTGCACCGATGCTGGTCTGGTACATCCCCGTGATAAAAGCCGAGCGACAAGTCGAGCAGACCGGCGCTGTCACAAAAGCGTTGGTGAACTTGACACCCTCCGCCGCCAACCTGTCGACGTTTGGCGTTTGGACGGCTGTTTCGCCGTAGCAGGAGAAGTTGGCTGACATATCATCGGGAATAATCCACACTACATTTGGGCGTTCTGCAAAAACTGAGGCCGTCAACAGCGTGACCAGCAGCCCTGTGAGGATGGGCCTGAAAGCATGAGACGGGCGTAACGCGACAGTAAGTACGTTCATCTGCAAAGTCCTCGTAAATTTCTGTTGCAATGCAATTCTTTGGAGTGCTGCGACTCGTCGTAGCATTCTTTTTTTCAATCCGGACTATAGCATAAAGAGATTCTTTCGGTGCCAAGCAAGGGCGATCCCAAAGAAGCAAGGTTAAACGGACTTTCGCAACGGGACTCGCCACGAAATCCGGTTGCCTATGCAGTACGATACTACGCCGAAATTCTTAAGGAATTCCGCTACATCTGAGATGCCGGCTCAAGGGAAAACCAAAGCGGCGATAAACCGCCGCACTGCGTAACACGGGCTGCGTGCTAGAGTTTCTTCACGGACGGCTTGTACAGTTTGCGCCCCATGACCGGGTGAAAAGCGGTCCATTGGCTGTCGGTGTTGCGATCGGATTCAATCAACTCAGTAGCCGCGTTGACTTTGGCGTCCATGTCATCAATGTAATGCAACACGATGGCTTCAATGGTCATTGGTACTTTGGGGCTGCCGTGATCGAGTTGTCCATGATGGCTGACGATCATGTGCTGCAAACGCCACAAGACCTCATCCGGAATGGCTTGTCCAGTTTCGCGCATGACTTGCATTGCGCGACGTTCGAGTTCAATAGCCCCCTGCACCAAGTGGCCGAGCATTTGACCTGAATCGCTGTACGAAAGTTCGCCGTCGTAGGTTAGCTCGTCGAGCTTCCCTAAGTCGTGCAGGAAGACACCGACCAAGAGCATCTCTACATCGAGTTGAGCGTAGTGGGGAGCGACCGATTCGGCGATGCGCAATAAATCGAGCACGTGCCGCAACAAACCACCTTCGTAGGCATGGTGGGTTTTAATCCCAGCTGGTGCGCGCCGCAGCTTGTCCAACAATTGTTCATCGGACATGTAGGCATTAACCAAACGCCGCAAGTGCGGTTGCTTGACGCTCGACAACTTGCCTTTGAGCTCAGCGATCATCTGTTCAATTTCGCCCGCATCGGATTTAGAAAAATCGTCATGGTTGACTTTGGAAGGATGGACAGCTTCGAAGTCCTGGATGATCAATTGCATCAGGCCGTTGTGAAGCTGGGTCGTCCCCAGGATTCGCAGGAAATCCCCTTTTTGAAAGGTTTCGTAGAGCGATTGCCCGGCATTCCACCGCAAACCACTCATCTGTCCGGTGCGGTCCATAAGTTGTAAAAGCAGGTAGTCGTTCCCTTGGCGATTGGAGCGAACTTGCTTTTCCGCCACCCGATATATCTCGTCAACGCTATCCCGAGCTTGTAAATCTGCGATAAACTGACGAGACATGAAAATCCTGACATGATTGCGGTTTGGCGACGAACGGCTGGTTTTAGAGGGTCGGACGAAGATTCTAACCTGTGACGGTAGCTCTGTTCAGCCCTACTGGGTAGGTTTTGAAGTTACGATCCTAGCCCGTCGATCCGGTATTGATTGGTGATTAGTCGGCATGGATTGCTGATTAATAGCGCAATGTTTTATGGGGCACGCCATCCATCAAAGAGGGATTTGACAAACCAGTCGCCTGAGTAGGCGGCTGGACCTACCAACAGCCACCCGCGTGTGGCCCACTTGTCGAGGAATGTTAGCCGTGAAATCTTGGGTGAACCGACTGTTTTGGGCTGGTTGCCGACTGCTGTTGAGCTTTCGTTATCGAGTGAAGGTGGTGGGGGCAGAGCAGCTCAAAGATCTTTCCGGGCCTGTATTGGTGCTCCCCAACCACCCAGCCTATATCGATCCGCCGCTCGTCAGCAGCCATATTCGACTACAGAAACCGTTGCGACCGATGGTCTTTTCGGGGACGTATCGCGTGGCGCTCTTGCGTCCCTTGATGCAGATGGTCAATGCGTTTGAAGTTCCCGATCTATCAGCCCACAGTCGCGACGCGCAGGCCAAGACACTCGAAATGATCGACTCAGTCGTCGAGCGTCTAGCGGCCGGGGATAACCTACTGATCTATCCCTCAGGGCGCTTGCAGCGCGGCAATAAGGAAGTGGTGGGTGCAGCGCGTGCGGTACACGAAATCATCTCCCGCACCCCCAAGCTCAACGTTGTCCTAGTGCGAACTCGTGGTGTGTGGGGAAGTATGTTTAGCTGCGCCGAAACAGGCTCGCCCCCCAACCTCGGCGGCTGTGTTCGCAAGTCGTTCGGTTGGGTATTGGCGAGTCTATTTTTCTTCCTGCCTCGACGCGCGGTGACGATACAAGTCGAAGTGTTCGAACGCGACGAGCTGCCACTCGACTCACGCGAAGCGTTTAACGCCCACCTCGAAACTTGGTACAACATCGACGGTGGCCAAGAACCAAAGTTCGTTCGCTATCATCATCTGTTCGGTCCCACGGTAGGGGACTATGGCAAGGGAATTGCTGAGGCCAATTATGATCTTAAAAAGATCAAACCCAAGACAATTGGCTTGGTCAATGAATTGCTACAGTCGCATTTGGGGCGACAAATTCCAGTCGAGGAATTGAAAGCCGACACGACGCTGGAGCAAATCGGACTAGACAGTCTGGACCGCATGGATTTAGCACTCAAGATCGAGCATCAATTTGGGTTTCGCAGCAATGTTGTCTCACCCACACTCGGAGGACTCTGGGCGTTGGCCGATGGTCAGCTCAGCCAAGCTGGCGCCGAGCAATTGACCGCACCAGCAGCCTGGTGGAAACCGAAACGCAATCTTGATAGGCCATCCATCACAGGCGAAACCGTTGGCGAAGCGTTTGTACTGCGGGCGCTAAAACAGCCTGGCGATGTGGCTGTGGCTGATGCGATTTCCGGCGTGCTCAGCTATCGACGACTGTTGGTCGGCGCCGAGTTGATGGCGCGGCGGGTGCGCGGCTATGAAGAGAACCATGTGGGGGTGATGCTCCCCGCTTCCGTAGCCGCCGACTTAGTCTTCTTTGCTTTGCAAATGGCTGGCAAAGTTCCCGTGATGATGAACTGGACCACGGGGCCCGCCAACTTGGCGCACGGCGTCGAAGTCACAGGCGTGAAACGCATACTGACATCGAAAAAAATGGTCGACCGCTTGGGAATCGAAGTGGAGGGGGCCGACTATGTCTACCTTGAAGACCTCAAAGCGTCGATCAAAAAGCCCGAAGCGCTGCTAACACTACTTAAGAGCTACCTTGCACCAAGCAGTTTTCACCGCAATCTACCCAAACGGCAGCCGGATGACAACGCTGTATTTTTGTTTACCTCGGGCTCCGAAAGCTTTCCCAAAACGGTTCCGTTGACCAATCGCAATTTGCTAGTCAACGCTGATGCTGGATTGGATGTACTGGACTCCAACAACCAAGATCGTTTGCTGGGATTTCTACCGCCGTTTCACAGCTTTGGCATGACCGGCAATTTGCTGTTGCCGCACTTGTCCGGAATTCCCAGTATCCGTTATGCCGACCCCACCGATGCACCCGGCCTGGTAAGAACCATTGCCGCTTACAAACCTACTATGTTGTTTACTACCCCGACTTTTCTGGGGTACATCATGTCGGCTTGCAAAGGGGATGAACTGCATAGCCTACGTAAACTCATCACCGGTGCGGAGAAATGCTCCGAGGCAATATTCCGGCAGTGCGAAAAACTGGCACCCAATGCCACCATCTTGGAAGGCTATGGCATTACCGAATGTTCGCCCGTAGTGGCGGCTAATCGCATCAGCGGACCACGCTTGGGTTCCGTCGGACAACCGGTAAAGAGCGTTGAGATCTGCATCGTCGATATCGATACTGAGCAGCAGCCCGTATCAATCGGAGAGACGGGTATGTTATTGGTGGCCGGTCCATCGATCTTCAGTGGATACTATCAGCACGACGGTCCCAGCCCGTTCGTCGAAGTGGCTGGTAAGAGTTGGTATAAGACCGGAGACTTGGTAGCCCAGGACGCCGAAGGCTTCCTGCATTTTAAGGGGCGTTTGAAGCGATTCCTGAAAGCAGGTGGTGAAATGATTTCTCTCCCTGCCTTGGAAGAACCTTTCAGTCGCGCCCACCCCGCAGACGAAAACGGTCCCAAGGTAGCGATCGAAGGCATCGAAACCGACGATGGTCGACATATTGTTTTGTTCACCACCACGGATTTAACGCTGCAACAGGCCAGTAGTTTACTGATGGAAGCCGGTTTGCGCGGCGTCATGCGGCTGGATGAAGTTCGCCGTATTGAGAGCATCCCAGTACTAGGTACCGGCAAAACGGATTACAAGGAACTGCGAAAGCAAGTCGTGGAGATGGTGTCGAGTTCGTGATGGAGTAGTGGGTTGATGGAGTGATGGAGTGATGGAGTGATAGAGTGATAGAGTGATAGAGTGGTGGAGTGGTGGTGGCGTTGATTCGTTTAACGCCTAGCCGCAGTGGCCGCAGGGCCGCGATAGCTGCATGAGTTCAGTAGATAGTTCACGTCTAATAAGTGTCGAATACTGAGCAGATTGCGGCTACGTAGGCGCCGGCAGGAGTGGTCTCAGACCAAGGAGTTGTGCAGTCGCCGGCCGCACGCGCATTACAAAGTGAAACCTGACACCTGAAACCTGAAACCGATGCTTGAACTAGAAAATATCTCAAAATCCTATGGTGCGACCACGGTTTTACAACCGACGTCGTTTGCGGTGAATGCGGGGCAGACGCTGGTATTGATTGGGCCGAGCGGCTGTGGAAAATCGACATTGCTGCGTGTGCTGATCGGCTTGATACCTGCCGATAGTGGTACGATCAAGTTTCGCGATGCGGTCATGACTCCGGAGAATGTACTGAGCATGCGGCATTCGATGGGCTACGTATTGCAAGATGGTGGGCTGTTTCCACATTTATCAGTGACCGATAATGTGACGCTCTTGGCGCGGTTTCTGAAGTCGATGGAACCCGCAGCGATGACCGCCCGCGTCGAGGAACTGGCGGAGCTAACCAAACTGCCACGTGAGGCGCTTGATCGCTTTCCCAATCAGATCTCCGGCGGCCAACGACAACGCGTGGCCATCATGCGAGCACTAATGTTAGACCCACCGTTGCTGCTGCTTGACGAACCGATGGGTGCACTTGATCCCATCGTCCGCTATGATCTCCAGGAGGACCTGAAACAGATATTTCGTTCGTTGAACAAGACGGTAGTGTTGGTAACGCACGACATGGGGGAAGCCGCCTTCTTCGGCCAAGACGTAATGTTGATGGCCGATGGTCGCATTGTGCAGCGGGGTACGCTCAACGATTTCTTTGAGCGCCCTAGCGAGGAGTTTGTCACCCGCTTTATCACTGCCCAACGCATCCCGCAATTGGCATAGTCGCTCGACTCTCCGAGTTGAGTTGTAGATCGTCGCTCGACTCTCCGAGTCGAGTTGGTAGATTGCCGAACGACTCTACGGTCCGATGTCACTCACCGTTCATATAAAATAGAATTAAGAAGTCTTCGACTCGGAGAGTCGAGCGACTATGGTCAACTATGAAACACAATACCTCGCGCCGTCAGGCACTCAAACTAGCGGCTAGCTGCGCCACACTGGCTTGGCCGGTAGCTCAGTTGGCGCGCGGCGATGACTTTCCGCCGCGACTCGACTTGGATGAACTGTATGATGCGGATGTCGATCGTGCAGTGCGCGAGGGATTGGCTTTTTTGTTGTCTAGACAAAATCAAGACGGAACGTTTCAGTCAGCCGAGCAGGGGCGGTGGGTTGGAGTCTGTTCTTTGGTCGGACTGGCTCTGCTAAGTCGCGGTGTACGTTCAGGAATTGGCGAGGCGGGACTGGGGCTACAACGAACTGGGCGGTATGTGCTCAGTCAAGTGCAGGCCAGCGGCTTTCTGTCGGCCACCGGTGAGACCAGTCACGGACCGATGTACGATCACGGCTTCGGGACCTTGTTCCTGGCTGAACTGTATGGCACCGATCGCGATACTACGATTCGCGCCAAACTCTCCTCGGCAGTCGAACTCATCGTGCGGACCCAGAACAAGGCCGGTGGCTGGCGTTATAACCCCGCCCCAGAAGAAGCGGATCTGTCGGTCACCGTCTGCCAAATGATGGCCTTACGCGCAGCCCGCAATGCAGGAATCGGTGTGGCAAAAGAGTCGATTGATCGAGCGGTCGATTACGTGCGTCGCAGCCAGAATGCGGATGGTGGCTTCATGTATCAATATCGTCTGGCGGGAGGCGAAAGTCGCTTTCCGCTAACTGCGGCTGCTGTCGTGGCGCTGTACAGTGCGGGGATATACGACGGAGAGGAACTTGAGAAAGCCTTTAGGTACTTGCTGACCAACGAAGCGGCCAATAGTTCTTTGGAACGCAACAGTTTTTTCTACTATGCGCATTACTACTCAGCCCAATGCTTTTGGCACCGGGGGGGCGAAAGTTGGCAGAAGTGGTACAAGGACCTGAAGAAAACACTACTTGCGCTTCGCAATGCCCAGGGAGGTTGGTTTGACTACAACAGTGTAGAATACGGTACGGCCATGGCCTGTCTGATTCTGAACATGCCTCGGACAGTCCTACCGATCTTCCAAAGATAAATGGTGCGGAGGTAGCTTGCATGTATGCCCAAACGATTCGACTGACGGTTTTCCTCTGTTGCTTAGCTGCGTTGAAACCGCTGGCTGAGGCGCAGGAACGCTACGAGTTGTCGGCTCCGCAAATGGGTGCTGCATCGCAGGCCATCATTAGCGATCGCGACTTGCAAGTGGTGGGCAGCGATGGAACTGTAACCATCTATGTCCGCGAGCCGCGCTTTGATTCCAGCGGCGGACAGTGGCTCGGCTACTATAGCCGCCCTGCCAATCAGATTTTGCGTTGGCCAGCAATCAACACGGGAAACATGCAGATTGGTGAAATCAGTGGGAACAGCGTTCAGTACCACTACAGTCAAATGTCGATTCGCGCCCTAAGTGGCTCCGTTAGCGGACGACACCCTGAGCGAGTCGCTGAGAGACCAGTTGTGCCACCTGTCTTGATCGACGGATTTGACGACCGGCGTAATGCACCACCGACCAGCGACTACTTTGGACGACTCCTATCGCGCTCCAACGCAGATCCAACGCTCGATCCACTCGCACTGAGAATCGCCACCTACGACACACGCAATGTTCCCAGCCTACTTACACGCGGGAACGGGCTTGAACTCGGTGCGACCGGAGACTTCAGTAAGGCACAGGATTGGTGGGTAGCTCCAGCTGGAACGGGACTGGTGCGTGTTCAAACCTACGATCGTGGGCATGTCTATTCGGTCACAGCACAATCTGGAGGTCGTGTCACGTTGATGCCGCTGACTCAGGACCCACGTCAATTGTGGCGTGTAACCGGTGCGGGCCGATTGGAGAATCGATATCTACTGGAGAATGTTCATTACCTAGGAAATTGTTTGTCCAATTTGGGAGGAGGACAAGTTGCCATCCAACCGATCAACTTTGCGCCTGCACAATTGTGGGTGCCATTAGTTCCACCGCCAGTGGCGAACTTCCAACCCTTCTACCGCACCATCAGTCAAGAAGTACATGCCAATCCGCAGCTTCCACCTGCGCAGCTGGAGCTGGCCAACACGCACCGCAATGCGCTGCTGCTCCTGTTGGGAGATACGCGACAGGGGAACGCGGTACAACAAATCCGCATCGAACCCAATTCAACGCAAGTCGTATCACTTGATCGCGACTCTGGTTCGACAATTATCGAGACGGTGGAGACACTGTCTCCCTTGGGCGGTTGGGAGCGACAACAATTCGTCACTACGATTCCTCCGTCAGCCTTTTACGACGTGAGCGTCTACGAAGAGCACCTACAATCCATTGCCATTGACCGTACTGGAAAGAGCCCCAATCCAATTGAGGATGTCAATTACGTCCCAAAGAGTATTGGTTGGTTTCCTATTCCTGCCGGTGTAGGCCTGCCGGCTACTAGTCGCTTGGATGTTCATCCGCAGGCAGTATCGGCTAACAATCCGGGGGCGGTACGTCGCCTGGATCCCAAACAATTTAACAAAACCCCTCCCGCTGATCGGCTAGAAAGAATTCTGCAGGAATTTCAACCCGCCCCCCCGCGTCGCAAATTCTGAAGTTCTAATCACCTCAACGCTTCTAAATTGTTCGCGGCTTTCAACACACTCGCCTCGTAATCAAGCACAGCTTCGTAACGCCTGTCCTCAAAGCACTGCTTGCCGAATCGCATTCGCTGTCATGCCAACGTCCAATTCGTTCTCAATATTCAGATTCCAATTAGCGCACAGTGCTCCCAACCCATGCCTCCCCAGCAACCAAGCCAGCAGCCCATCTACTCAGTCGCCATCACACTGATCTGTTCTTGTTTTGTCACACTCTATTTGCTTCCCCTATCCAATGCTCAAACACTCCATACGACAAACGCAATCCATGCCAATGCCCAGCTGCTGAAACTGGAGAGCCCCGATCAATGGAGTTTTCAACTCGACGAGCGTGAGATAGTAATCACCAGCTCACGAATAGTCCGCTGGGGAAGTTGGCCAGGGGTGCGGGCCGATCAAGCAGTGTGGCTGGGAGATGGGAGCTGGCTGTGTGGTGACGTGCAATTTGAACACGAATCGATTGGCGTCAGCAGCGACTGGTTCAAACTTTTGGCACTCCCACTCAATAGTGTGCGCGGCGTGGTTTTGTCGCCCCCCACTACTCTGCCGCGTTGGCTGGTATTGCAATCACAGATGCTGGCCGCTAGCGGTGAGCAAGACATGGTCTGGCTGGCTGATGGAAAAAAACTCAATGGCATCATTCGCTGGCCCGCCGCCAACGTAGAACTACCCTTCCGTACTCTAACCGTTGACGTATCCGGGCAGAAGGTCGAGGTAGTTCTGGATGAAATCCAAGCAATCGTCTTCAGCCCAACCCTGCTGGGTCCACTATTGCCTCATCAAAACACCACTCAGCTTGGCATGGTAGATGGTTCGCTACTTTGGACGAAGAAGATTGAACCGGAGGTCAGTAGCGTTGCGGTCACGCTTGGCAGCGCGATCAAGCTGATGAGCTTGGACGGCCCGCTTCAATTCTGCAAAGCAATCAAGTTCGTAGCCAGCGATCGGGGTATCGGTCAGTCTGCTGGAGTGCCAGCCATCGGAACTGCGACTGGGACACCGGCCAATGGGACACCGGCCAATGGGACACAGCTCCTGAGCGACTTGCCTGTCGCCAGCTATCGACACGTAACGGATTCGGAGCTCAAGTGGGAGTTGGGAATCAATCGAGATCTATATGGACGAGCATTGCATGACCTGCGCGGAATCTACCCACAGGGACTGGCGACACATAGTTCTTCGCAAGTAGCCTATCGCTGGGATGGTTCACCCGGGCGATTACTGGCGGAAGTTGCCATGGCGGCTTCACCACCCCAGGGAGATTCGCCGTTGGGAAGCGTAAAATGCCAGATTCTATTGGCCCGCGGCGGACAATTGGAGTCTGTCGAAAGCTTCTCCATGACGCGTTTCGCGATTCACGAAACCGTCATTACGCACATGGTGGACGTCGATTTATCGAACGCCAAATTAGTTGTATTAGTCACTGACAAAGCCGATTTTGGGCAGTACGGCGATCAAGTGATGTGGCTCGACGCGCGGCTTGCCGTACCACAACCATGAAAACTGTGGAGTACTTCGAGTTCTCGATACGTTCCTGTGCCGACGAGCAAAAAGCACCTAGAAGCTATGCGTCTCGTGCGGAGAGGGCAGCCCAAATTCGAAGTTAAAACGCTTGAAGCGTGCAGAATTATGCAGACCGAGTAGTTGACATCAGAGTTTCCCATTGGTCATTGCCGCCGGGAAAATGAAAGCTGGGACAAGTCCCGGCACTCCAAAATCGATGCTCGAAAAATAATCACTTGCCAAGGCGACGAGGCTGAGGCATAATTGAGGGCATGCCCACACGAACGTTCGCTTACAACGCTTTATTCTTCGGACCGCAGTTTACCTGTTGGGCTGAGAAGAGACCGTAGCGACGTACACCATCTTGCAAAATCTCTCAGCCTCGACGATCTCAGATCATCGAGGCTTTTTTTTTAATGGTCCTGCTACCTACTAGAAAGTAACCCCACAATGATCGTTGTCATGGAGAAGGACGCAAGCGAAGATCAGATCAGTCATATGATCGATCGCGTCCAACAATTGGGCCTTAAGGCGCACGTCATTCGCGGCACAGAGCGAACAGTTATTGCCGCCGTGGGAGACGAACGCAACACCAAGGCGGAATCGCTCGAAAGCGGCCCAGGCGTTTCCGAGGTACTTCCCATCCTGGCACCCTATAAAGTTGCTAGTCGCGAACTGAAGCCGGAACCGACGCAAATTGAAGTGCTGGGCTTCAAGGCTGGCGGTGGCATCGTGGGAGTGATGGCTGGACCCTGTTCCGTCGAAAGCGAAGAGCAGATTGTCTCTTCGGCCCACGCCGTCAAGCGAGCTGGGGCAACCGCCTTGCGGGGTGGCGCGTTCAAGCCACGAACTAGTCCCTATAGTTTTCAAGGCATGAAGGAAGAGGGCCTGAAGCTACTCGCGCTTGCCCGCGAAGAAACAGGCCTGGCTGTAGTGACGGAAGTCATGAGCACTGAGGAGGTCGACTTGGTTGCCAAATATGCGGACGTGTTGCAGATCGGTGCGCGTAACATGCAAAACTACCGTCTGTTGGAAGCAGTGGGTAAGAGTCATCGCGCGGTGTTGCTGAAGCGCGGTGCGAGCGCAACGATTGACGAATTTTTGTTGGCGGCCGAGTATATCCTCAACGAAGGAAACGCCAACGTAATGTTGTGCGAGCGTGGAATTCGCACCTTTGAATCGCATACGCGTTTCACCTTGCCATTGGCGACGGTACCCTATCTGCATAAAAAAACGCACTTGCCAGTAATCATAGACCCCAGCCATGGTACAGGGCACGCCTACTTGGTCCCCGACATGGCGGTCGCCGCCATTGCGGCCGGCGCGGATGGCTTGATTATCGAAGTCCATCCCACGCCCGAAACTGCCGCTTCCGACGGTTATCAATCGCTCGATTTCCCGACGTTTGAAGCCACCATGGCGCGTTGTATCCGAGTAGCGGCAGCCGTGGACAAAACGGTGTGTCGCATGACCTAGTCGAATTTGGCTGTTCGCCAGGAATTCGTTTAACGCCGAGCCGGAGTAGGCTGCTGATGCAAGTTACTTTAAATTAAGTGGGCTCAGCTTCAAACTCGATTTGCGATCACCGAAGAAGGTTTTGCAGCCTGCGCAGGCGACGGCTAGAGTGCGGTCAGTTTTATGTTACGCCTCTCATGTTCCCTAACCTAGTAGGAACTCCCGCGATGACGTTTTTTCGAGTAGGCCCGGCCGAACAACAAGGCTTTGCGAAGAACGGCTTTGTGCTGGCCAGGCAGTTGTTCAGTACCACTGAGATCAATCACTTGAGCACCTACGCGCGAGCGGATCAGCAGATTGCTGCGCGAGCTACTTCGCGCAGTGACGCCCAGGGGGGTACGACGACATTGTCGCTGAGCAATGAACTTGACGACAATTTGTATTCGGCGGTGGTTCGACAGCAGCGCGTGGCCGGCAATATGGCCAAGCTGCTCGGCGACGAAGTCTATCACTACCATCACAAGATGATGCTCAAAGAACCTTACGTGGGAGGAGCCTGGGAATGGCATCAAGATTACGGCTATTGGTATGACTTCGGCTGCCTTTACCCCACGATGGGCAGCTGCTTTATTGCGGTCGATCGGGCTACTCGGGAGAATGGCTGCCTGCAAGTCATTTCTGGTTCACACCATCTTGGTCGCATGAACCATGGCAAGGTGGGTGGTCAAACGGGTGCGGACGCCGAACGCGTAGCAGCGATACTAGAGCGATTGCCGGTCGAACATATCGAAATGGAGCCTGGGGACGGACTCTTCTTTCATGGCAATTTGCTGCACCGTAGCGATCAAAATACCAGTCCACATCCGCGCTGGTCGCTGATCTGTTGTTACAACACCAAGGGGAACGACCCCTACAAAGCATCACGGCACCCTAAGTATTCGCCACTCGAATTGCTGAATGATGGCGATTTTGAGCGTCAAGCCAGCGAGGCATGCGAAGCAATTCGCTGGTTGTCATACTAGAAAGCACGCTACTCATTGATATTGCCTGGTACGAACGTTCGACAAGCCCGCTGATAGTTGACCTGAATATCCGCTTTTATTCTAACTGATCATCGGTCCGCCTCCCAGATACGAAACGGGATGCGAATTGACGATAGCATCGATCCCAGCAGGGGCTAACCTAAAAGAATTATATGGCTTAAAATGGCACTTCTCGCTGGTCGATGCCATGTTCGAAAGCTCCAACCTAAACTCGTGAACGACTTTCGTCCGCTCGGAGCTTGCCTCCGACGGACGCCGTTTTGGCGTGATAATAATAGGCACAACGGATTATTACGTCTCAGCTGCCCGAAAGTCTTGGCGACTTCCGCTACGAGCATGTTTTCCAACACTCACGTCACTCTCAATCGCTACCTCCATGAACAAAGCACCCAAGACCGCTATCACTCCCACTCGGGCTGAAGACTATCCAGAGTGGTATCAACAAGTGATTAAGGGGGCCGACTTGGCGGAGAATTCACCGGTTCGTGGCTGCATGGTCATCAAACCCTGGGGCTATGCTTTGTGGGAAAACATGCAGCGCGTGTTGGACAAAATGTTCAAAGACACGGGGCATCAGAACGCTTACTTCCCACTCTTCATCCCCATGAGTTTTCTTGAGCAAGAGGCCAAGCATGTCGAGGGCTTTGCCAAGGAGTGCGCGGTAGTCACACACCACCGTCTCGAACCCGATCCAGAAACAGGTGGCCTGCGCCCAGCCGGTCCGCTGGAAGAACCGCTAATCATTCGCCCCACCAGCGAAACCATCATCGGTGCCATGTATGCCAAATGGGTCCAGTCGTATCGCGACTTGCCGATACTCATCAATCAGTGGGCCAATGTCGTGCGCTGGGAAATGCGAACACGATTGTTCCTGCGAACGGCCGAGTTCCTATGGCAGGAGGGACACACGGTACACGCTACCAAGGAGGAAGCAATCGAGGAGACATTCAAAATGCTCGATGTCTACGCCGACTTTGCAGAAAACTATATGGCGGTTCCCGTGATCAAAGGTGAGAAGACAGCCGGGGAGCGTTTCCCAGGTGCCGACATCACCGTATCGATTGAAGCCATGATGCAAGACCGCAAAGCCTTACAGGCGGGGACAAGTCACTTCTTAGGACAAAACTTTTCACGCGCTCAGGAAATCAAATTCCAAGATCAAAATAGCGAAGTGGCCTACGCCTGGACAACCTCGTGGGGTGTCAGCACACGGTTAATTGGTGCGATCATTATGACGCACGCCGACGACGACGGCATGATTATGCCCCCCAAAATTGCTCCCGCGCATGCGGTCATTCTGCCGATCTATCGCGACGAACAACAACGCGCCGAAGTGCTAGAGTACTGTCGTCAGTTGAAAGCGGATTTGGGCACTCTGGTTTATGCTGGTCGCGTACTTGAGGTCGACATCGACGATCGCGATTTGCGCGGCGGTGAGAAGAAATGGTATCACGTCAAGCGTGGCGTCCCTTTGCGCATCGAAATAGGTCCTAAGGATCTTGCCAAGGACTCTGTCTTTCTTGCTCGTCGCGACACTGGCGAACAACGGGGCGTCGAGCGATCGGAGTTATTATCGACGATTGTCGGGTTGCTAGACGAAATCCAAAACAACTTGTTCGCGCGCGCCAAACAACTGCGTGAGGATCATACAGTGGAGATTGATTCCGAACTGGAATTCCGTAAATACTTCACACCTAAAAACGCCGACAATCCCGAGATCCATGGCGGTTTTGCGATGTGCTACTTTGCCTCTGAGGAAGCTGTACAACCGCTGTTGGATGAACTGAAAGTAACCATTCGCTGCATTCCGCTGGAAGGCAACGACCAGCCCGGCAAGTGTTTCCTCACCGGCCAGCCTGCCGCCAAGAAAGCTGTTTTTGCGAAGGCGTATTAAACCTTGGAGTGCTCCGAGTTCTCGGAGCTTTCACTTTCCAAACGGTCGAGAGACGCATGGAAATCGGATGCGACCAAGGCATTTCCGCGTTAAACCCTGATTATTCACTTGGGCCACAAACAAGTGCAGGTTCAGGCATGCCGCAACTGCGCAAGTCCACTTGTAGTCAAATTTTAAGTGGCGCAGTCCGCGAAATGAAACTTGCGTCCTAAGTGGCGGCGTGGAAAGGACTTGCTTGTTGCTGCCTAACTTTGTCGCGAACAATCCGAGTTAAACATTCCACCGTTAGCTTCCATGCGCTGCAAGCCGCATTGAAAGAGAAAGCTCCGAGAACTCGGAGCACTCCAAAATTTATGGCTCAACCTAAAACGGCTCCCCAAACGGTTCAACTAGTGGCGATCTTCAGCCGCCATGAGAGCGCGTTGGACTGGGCTGCAAAAAAAGTTGCGGATTATTGGGGGCGCATCGCTCTGACGAGCCCAAGGTTCGAGCATAGCGAAACGACCTATTACGCCGAGGAAATGGGAATGGGCTTGCTGAAGCAATTCTTGGTGCTCGAAGGATTGTACGATCCGGCAAAATTGCCCCACTCAAAACTGCAAAGCAACGCCTGGGAAGAGGAATTATCCCAGTCGAGCGACTATGCTGAATCAAGGCCGCTGAATATCGACCCAGGCTACGTAACGCTGACCAAATTGGTGTTGGCCAGTTGCAAAGACCGGGCGCATCGAATTTATTTGTCCGATGGTATCTACGCGGAGGAGTGTTTGTATTATCTTGATCAACGGTGGCAGTCGCGACCGTGGACTTATGCTGATTACCAACGCGAAGATTTCCAAGCCTTTTTCATCGAGGCCCGCGAGCTGTTGAAAGCTCACTCCGCCAAAAGAGTCTAAGGCCCAATTCAGAAAGTACTTTAGTGACAGGTTGGGCCTTAACAATCGTGATCTCGGCGGCGGTCGTGCCGAGCTTCTTGATCGCCTGGGTCGCGGTGGGTTGGGTTCGAGGTACCGCCGAGCAACTGGGTTTGCTCGATAAACCAGGAGCCCGCAAGGTACATACGACCCCCATTCCACTGGGCGGAGGCCTAGGGATTTGGGCCGGCGTGGTGGGGACGTTGTCGGCCGGTTCGTTGGCCGTGTGGTTGCTCGATGGCAATGCGAGCCTCGCCGCGATGTTCCCAGAACGTGTTACCCGCTATCTACCTGGGTTACTGGGGAAAATCTCTGAGATCTGGGTCATTGTCGGCTGTGGGACAGCGCTGATGCTCCTGGGATTGCTCGACGATCGACGTGGTATCCCGTGGTGGCTGCGATTGGGCGCCGAAGTTGTCGTGGCTACGTTTTGCGTTTATTGGCAAGGGCTGCAACTGACAGCATTCATCCCTGTTCCGTGGTTGACCAGCGCGTTGAGTGTGTTGTGGATTGTGGCCATGATCAACTCGTTCAACATGCTCGACAACATGGATGGCCTCAGCGGCGGGGTAGCGGCCATTTCCGCTAGTCTATTGGCCGTTATGTTGTTGACGAGTCCTGATCCGTCTGGGGGACAACCACAATTGTTCGTGGCAGTCATGCTGTTCGTTGTGGTCGGAGCAATTCTGGGTTTTCTTTGTCACAACTGGCCTCCAGCGAAGATCTTCATGGGAGATGCGGGAAGCTACTTCATTGGTTTTTGGATCGCAGTGGCAACACTGTTGGCTACTTACGCAGGATATCAAGGGGACACGCCCCATGCTGTCGTGGCTCCGTTGGTCGTCATGGCCATTCCACTTTACGACATGTGTAGCGTCATCCTCATTCGTCTGCGCGAGGGGCGCAGTCCGTTTGAAGCGGACAAACGTCACTTTTCGCATCGCTTGGTCGATTTGGGTATGACTAAGAAACAAGCAGTGCTAACCATTTATCTCGCTACTGCCACGTGTTCCATGGGAGCTTTGTTGCTGCCACGAGTCGACATGTTTGGGGCTGGCTTGATTGTGCTCTCAACGTTGTTGGTGCTGGGATTAGTCACGGTGCTGGAATCCGTGAGGCAAGACAAATAATCGCATGGCAGCCCGCACTCCGAAATCTGACAAGACGGCTAGGAGCAAATCGCAATCGTCTTCCGAATCAGCGGACAACGCTCAGCGGTTGTGGTCGGCCGCCACGTTTCTATTAGGGACGATGCTGGTCTGGTCCATGTTGGCGCCGCAAGATTCGACCAGCGTCTTTGATGGTTCGGCCGTTCCACAGAATCTGTTTTGGATCAGCCTAGCAGTGCTCACTTCATGGGCGGTTTGCCTCGGTGGATGGCAGTTCCAATTCAGCCAGCGTCAATGGTTGGTCCTCAGCGCTTGTTTGCTGTGGTTGGTGGTCGCCACGATTTTGGCAGGTCGCGACAATAATCCGCGCACAGCTTGGAATGGCTTTTGGCAAGTTATCTCGCTCGGCGGCTGTTATTTTTCTGCGCGAGTTCTGTTGGTGGGACCGCAGACACAGCGTGCCATGGTGTTGATTATGCTAGTCGGTTGCGTCGCTTTGGCCTGTCATGGCTTGCATCAAATCTGGGTTGAATTGCCCGCCGATCGAGCGCGGTATTTGGCCGATCCGGAAAAGGTGCTCGCCGAGATCCCTGGACTCAATGCGCCCCTCGGCTCGGTGGCTCAAAAGCGTTTCGAGGACCGTTTCCTTTACAGTTCCGAGCCGTTTGCCACGTTCACATTGGCCAATTCGCTGGCAGTTTTGCTCAGCGGAGGGATGGTACTGTTGTTGGGTTTGAGCCTCGCCGCCCTGCGAGCTCAAAGCCATCTGGACCAAGGCAATTCACCCACTACCTCTTATATCACATTGAGCTATTTCGCCTTGGGCCTCACCGCAATCGTCTTGCTGGTTTGTTGGTTTTTAACTCGCAGTCGAATCGCCTATCCAGCACTTCTAGCCGGAGGGACGTATTGGATTTTAGCCAGTGGATCTCGGGCCCGAGAGTTCAGGCGTTACTTGCCCTGGGGATTGGGAATGGGTGCAGTGGGATTGGCTATCGGTTTGATTTGGTTGCTAAGAAACGATAGCTTGGTCCTCAGCGAAGCACCCAAGAGTCTCAGTTATCGATTGGAGTATTGGCTGGCCACGCTGGGAATGCTGCAAGATCACTGGTTGTTTGGAATTGGTATGGGAAACTACCAGAGCTACTATCCGATTTATAAATTGCCAGCCGCCAGCGAGATCATCGCCGACCCTCACAATTGGTTGTTGGATATTTTAGTCAACTTATCGGTACCACTTGGATTCGTACTCATCGCATGGATTGGGAGAAGATTATTACCCCGCAGCCAAGTTCAACCAGACGATTCGCAATCGACACCGCCGACCGAAGCTGAATTGTTAGTGCAAAATACTGACCAGTCGCGGAGCCTGGTTTTGTTGTGGGGAGCGGGTCTCGGTGGAACGCTGTGCGCTCTATTGCTCAACTTGTTGAACGGCATGAATTTGTCGAATCTCGCGCTCACCTGGCTCCCCGCGCTACTATTGGTGTTTCTATTGCGAAAACGATTGGGAACAGACTTAGCGAACTTACGAGTAACAGCGCGGGCAGCTGTAGTCACGATGCTCGTGTGCCTGCTGGTCAGCGGATCGTGGCAAGCCAGCGGTATCGCTGTGCCGCTGTTACTTCTGTTAGTGGTTGGAGACGCAGGGACAACCGCTGGAATAAAGCTACGAAAGACAAGCGACACCTCAGACGGATGGTCGAAATGGTCCGTCAGCCTAATACCACTGATTGGACTATTGGTCTTCCTGTTTCAATGTTGGAGACCAACGACGTCGAGTTGGTCATTGACTGAACAAGCCAAGGCCGCTTCGACAACTGATGAAACGCTTCGGCTACTAGTCGCCGCAGCCGCGGCGGATCCACTCAATGCCGAGCCGACGCTACCATGGCAGGCTGATCTATTGGTGAAAGATGCCACCCTGGCCTCGAGCGAGCAATTCCCGCAAATTGCCGGACGAGCACTCGAGGTTGTTGAAACTTGGTTGAAAATGGACTCGGTGAAGTCGTTGAATTGGTATTCGTCGGGAAATAAAGCACTGGAGCTGACTGCCAAAGCCCGGAATCTGGGACTGGATGAGCAAAAGTACCTCGATCTGGCACTCGGCTATTACGAACAAGCCCTGGCGCGTTATCCTAGTAACATCGGCTTGCGAGCTCAATACGCCGCGACGTTGGCGATTGCCGGGAAATGGCCCGAGGCGGGCCGCGAGTTAAAAACCGCAATCGAGCTCGACAGGCAAACCCCCCATTTGGATAAAAAGCTGGGCAGTCAACAACTTTGGTTGCCGCTACTGCCTGAGGAAGCCGAGCAGGAATTTGGCGCTCAGCAGCCATGGGTCGATGCAGAACCGATCACCGTTTGGATGCGTAAAACTATGGCTGAGCATTTTGAGTGAACCGCAGGCCCACCCGACGCTTGGCATTTGTGTTTAGAAGGCGTTAGCCAAACGCCGTCGTTCGTTGCAAAATTCGTCACGTCTTTCGGCGGTTTGACATTAACCAAACGTATATAAGAGGCAGTTTTTCATGATTCGAATTCTAGTGACGATTGCGATTGGTGCTTTGTTTGGTTTGGGTTTCGGAAAGCTGCAATCGCGGTTGGCGACCAGCGGCTTTGAGGAGCGTTTTGCAGGATCGCGGGCCACGTTGGCAGAAACGCGCGGAGAGAAAAGCAAAGCCGAAATGGTCGAGCAATCGACCGGCACGCCAAAAGTCGAAGTCGTCGGCGGAACCCAATTCGAATTTGGAACCATGCTGCATGGCGAGTCGATGAGCCATACTTTTGTCTTCCGCAACGTTGGAGACGGTCCACTTAATCTTGATATGGGCGCGTCAACCTGCAAGTGTACGGTGGGAGAACTCAAATCGTCAGTCTTGCAACCCGGCGAAGAAACGGACGTCACGCTAACCTGGAACGCAATCTCTATTTCGGCAGACTTTGGTCAATCGGCTACCATTCACACCAGCGCGCCTGATTCGCCGGAAGTGCAACTAATCGTCCGTGGGCACATTGCTGATAGCTTTGTTATCGAACCCCGAGAATTGTCTTTGGGCGATTTGTCGGTGAGCGAGCCCATCTCCAAGACATTCCATGTGTTCAATTACTTGAAGCAATCCAAGGAGCTCAAAGACTTTGCCTGGAGCGATGAAAAATCAAAAGATAAAGTCAAAATTACCAGTCGGCCGGTCGACATCGATGTCGAAAAATTCCCTCAGCACAAGAATGCATTGAGTGCTTACGAAGTACAGGTTACTTTCGATCCGGGATTAAGCTTGGGGCAAGTCAACGCCCGTATCACATTCGGCACTGACTTGGACGAGAAAGTCGGAACGCTGGAATTGCCGGTCGCAGGAAGAGTTTCCGGAGATATTGTGTTGGTGGGTGGACCTTCATTCGATTCAAAACTGAACGTGCTCCGCATTGGGACCGTCAAATCGAGCGAAGGGGCCAGCGTCAGCATCTCGATGGCGGTACAAGGGAGTGGACGCGACGATGTCCGACCGGAAATAGTGTCGATCAAGCCTGAAAAGTCGCTCAACGTGACCATCGGCGAACCCAAAATGGTAGGGGAAAGAAAGTATTTTCCGTTGCATTTCGAGGTTCCCAAGGGAGCTCCAGAAACCTATTATGCTGGTGGCAGTCCTAAAGACTTCGGGAAGGTGATCGTCAAAACGAATCACGAATTTAACCAAGAAGTCTCAATACACATACAGTTGATCGTCGCTAATTAGGCGCATGATCTCTGCGACGTTTATTTACTGCGTTGTGGCAGATTACCGATCAAACACTCAGGGTTGGGAATAAGAAAGTGCATCAGCGACAACTAGTTTGGCAGCGTTTATTCCTAGTTCTTGTGCTCAGCGGGTTGGTCACGCTGAATGCTTGCATGGACTCCAAACCCAGCCCGGTTGCTACCAACAACCATCCCTCCGCCGATAGCCCCGCCAATAGACACGACCAACCCTCAAAATCGTCTGCAAAGTCGAGTGATTCCGAGAGGGTCAAACAATCAAGAGCTCCAGCCAAGGTCGATCCCGACGCTGTCAATGACCAGGGGCTGGTTGTGCTTGAGACAGTTCTCACTCCAGCTAAAGATGTGACAATCCCAGACGCATCGCCTAGTGCCCCAGAAGTTTCGTTGACGGCCCCAGGGAATGCATCCACACCAACTTTGGCAACCGATCCTCCCGCTGCTCAAAATAGCGAACCCGCCTCTCCGACCATCAATACCGTCGCTACCACGGTAAATTCTCGCAGTACAAACCTTCCCGCCGAAGCTAACGTGGCCACCGCAGAAGAGCGCAATCAACAGCTTGCACCCGATTGGCCTCAGCCGCAAGCAGTACTTTTTGTTTCTGGACAGCAACACGGATACATTGAACCCTGTGGTTGCACTGGTCTAGAGAATCAGAAGGGTGGTTTAATTCGCCGCGATACATTGCTCAGCCAACTGCGGGAACGTGGCTGGAATTTGGTACCAGTTGACGTGGGGAATCAAGTGCGTCGTATCGGTCGTCAGCCCGAACTGAAGTTCAAATCGACCGTCGAGGCGTTTCGCAAAATGGACTACCAAGGCGTAGCCCTAGGCGCAGACGACTGGAAACTAAGCAGCATTGAACTAGTACAGTTCGCTGGTTCCGATCAACTCAGTAAATCGCCATTCCTGTCGACAAATGTCGTTGTTTGGGGCGACCCTTCACTCTTTCCTAGCCATCGCATCGTCGAAGTAGGCGGTCGCAAGATCGGTATCACGGCTGTTTTGGGAAGCGGGCACAAAGGTGAATTACAGAGCAGCGAAATTGAGTTTTTTGATCCGATCGAACGACTCAAACCCGTGGTAGAGCAGCTCAACCAAGAGGGTTGCACCTTCAAAGTCCTGTTAGCTCACGCTTCGCTCGAAGAATCGGCAGAGATTGCTCGTCAGGTTCCCGGATTCGACTTGGTGGTCACCGCTGGAGGTTTTGGTGAACCGACACTCAACTTGGAGAAGATCGAAGGCTCGCCATCGTTGATGGTGCAAGTTGGTACCAAGGGGATGTACGGGGGAATCATCGGCATATTCGATGATGCCCAGCAACCCGTTCGCTATCAGAGAATTGCCGTTTCGAGCCAATTCAAGGATTCACAGCGGATGTTGGCCATGTTCGCAGAGTATCAGCAAGCATTGACTGACGCTGGATTCGATAAACTAGGTGCAAATTTCGTTGCCCACCCGACAGGGCGCACCTTTGTCGGCTCGGAAACGTGCGGCGACTGTCACTCCAGCGCTTTGGCAACATGGGAGAACACTCCGCACTTTCACGCGACCACTTCGATCATTGAGCCGGACAATGAACGCGGTGGGATTCCACGACATCACGACCCAGAATGTGTTAGCTGCCATGCCACGGGTTGGAATCCGCAGCAATACTACCCCTACGAAACGGGCTATGTCAGCCCTCAGGAAACACCGCTGATGACTGGCAGTGGTTGCGAAAACTGTCACGGCCCGGGCAGCGAGCACGTGGCCGCCGAATTAGGTGAGATCGATGTGACTAGCGAGCGACTGAAGGAACTCCAGCAACAAATGGTTTTGCCTTTGGCCAAGGCTCGAGACAAATGCCTCGAGTGCCACGATTTGGACAATAGTCCTGATTTCCACAAAGAGGGGGCCTTTGAAGACTATTGGGAACAAGTCAAGCACTATGGGAAAGACTAACGTACGTCAGGCTTTCCAGTCTGACTGTCCGAGCTCATTCTCCAATCGCGTCACGAGAGCGTAGGCGTGCCGCCAAGTTTTTCGGAACAGCGGCAACTCCTAAGAAAACCGAAACTCTTGGGGGCTTGTTGATAAAATCGAATTATTAAATCTAAGGATGAGCCGTGGTCCGTATCGGCTTGTTGATTTAGTGTTGGATTGCACGTTTATTGTTTAACCCGCAGCCGTAGGCGAGGATCATCGGCGATATCCTCGCCTTTGGCTACGGGTTAAACGACTAAATCAACAAGCCAGGAAGCCACCGGGCAATACCAATCGCCCGGCCGCTAACGCGTCGTGGCTAACTAAAATCAACAAGCCCTTGGCGAGTTCCGCTAAAAGACCCTATTTCACTCCTCAACGAACAACACCCCAGCGTATCCCACGACCTGGGACTTATCGCCTGAAACTTCGGCGCTGGTGGCATAGTCGACTTCGATGACTTTGAATGTTCTTCCCATTTGCCGCAGGGTCTCCATCACAAAGGCTGCGGGGATCAAGCCACACATGCTAATTTGGTTTTCGCTGCAGACATCGATCAATTGTTGAGGATCACAGGTAGCCAGCGCATCGAGGGCCAAGCGGTCGCGACGACGATTTTCTCGATCGGACGCATAGTGGTTCATGTCACTTGAGATAACCAAAAGTGGTGGTTTCTCCAGTGTCCGCAGCAACTGGGCGAATTGGCCCGCGGCGGCTTGAATATCTTCCCAACTGCCACCATGCAATGCCAAACCTACCACTTTGGCTTGTGGTGCCAAGCGTTCCAGAATTGGCAATTGCACTTCAATGCCGTGCTCTTGTTGATGCGCAATGGCATCCAACTGCAGCGGTTCGATTTGCTGAGCCATTTGTTCGACGAGTTGAACGTCCGAGTCAAAACCAACCTTGCCCGAAAGTTGCCAACGTTCGAAGGGACAGACGCTCCAATTCACACCCGCCCCCGTGTGTTTGGGCGAAACAACCACCAGCGTGCGGTCGTCCAAATCTTCAACACTCCGCCAGACTTGGCTGGCCACGCCTCCACTGTATTTCAATCCTGCATGCGGGACCATGATGGCCAGCGGCCTGCACTTGCGGGGTGCATCTTCAGCGAACAGTTTGTCAATCACCGCGCGTCGCGCTGCGTCCTCGGCTGGATAGAATTTGCCAGCCACGGCCGGTGGGCGGGTACCTCGTGTATTGACCGCGGTTGGGACCGCAGCGCTGACCACGCCTGGCATGGTCGAAATCACTTGCAACGAATGGACGCCAGCATCGCGACTGCTGATGGGCAAACTCTTTCGCAACAGCTGGCGTAGTTCATCAGGACTCTTGGATGGATCAAAAGCAATACCGCAATGCCGTGGATCGGAGATGACGATCGCCCGCTCAGACGCATCGACTCCCGACAAATCAGCCCTGGCACCGTAGCCATGCATGGCCGGGTCAAACCCAAGCGTCAAGCCAATCTGCAGATTTCCCGTAAAGCGTTGCTCATAGAACATCTTGGCTGCTTGTTGGCACATTTGATAGAGCGTTGATTGTAGAGGAATTCCGGGTCGCAAGGAGACTTGCAGCGCACTCCCCTGCCGCGCATCGTCTGCTTGCTCGGTCGCTCCCCATTGCATTGATAACACGATTGCGTTGACGGTCATATCGGGTAGATGAGAGATGACATACGACGGCGTCCCCCCCGTAACCATGGCGACGATATTGTACCCAGCGATTTGGGCATAGGCCGCAAGATGTTCGGGAGTGAGGAGCAATGGGCGACTGTTGGGCAAATTGAGTGGCAGCTCCTCCGCCAACGTGCTTGATAGGGTTTCGCCATCAAAAGTCATCACATTTGCTTCTTCGCTCTCCCAAGCCGACGATGGTAGCCCAGCCTTGCCGCACACGGCTTCCAAAAATCGCTCGGCATCCCAACCACGTTCTGTGGCTACCGAAGGAAGCAACAGACCACTCTTGTCACCTCGTTGAATCAACAACCCATGCTTGCCAATCTTGACTTCAGCCGAGCGTTTCGTGCCTGGGACTTCGATTTTCTTGAAGGGCCCAAGCAGCGTAACATCCAGATTCAAGAATGGCAGTTCGCATGGGGAAATTGGCGCAAAGCGTTGATCCTCCTTGGCCGTTCGAATAGCTGCCGAGCTGAGCGACGCTCCGAGTGCCATTGGTTGCCCAAGGACCCCACAGCAACCGCGCAGCACATCGCCGCGTTTGAGTGTTACAAACACACCCATCACAATCGATTTGACGAAGTCTCCCAACATCTCGTCGGGAACTTTTAGGGCTTGCCCTGTGACCGTCTGCGCCACACTGTTGGCCGCCAACTTGAGGATTAGTCGCCGTTGCTCTCCGGAGAGGCCATCAAGCTTGAGTGGCTTCGGTGGAGCAACGGGCTGGGCGGTCGGCGTGGATGGCGTCAGGTTGGCATTGGTACTGGTCACAGGTATCTCCTCTAAAGCGTGAACCACTGGCTGGGCAGACTGGCGCCCGTCGCCATCTTTTTCGTGCGGGGTTGCCGCACTTGCAAATTGTTCGATGCGGACTGGCTGTCGGCGAGCTCCCCACTGACCGGCCGCAGCGCCGAATCGCCCAGGTATCTTGGCTTGACACTGCTGGCACTGGCCACTTGCGTCTATTGTATAGGTTCCCAGTTGATACCAATCGCGCTCGATCAACAATTGTTTACATTGATGACAAAAGGTACTCTGTCGCAGCGCGTCATGGACATTCCCTACATAGACGTACTTGAGACCCTCCGATTTGGCGATATCGTAGGCCTGACATAAAGTCTCTGGATCGGTCCTACCGCGATCAAGCATGCGGAAATCGGGATGAAACGCACTAAAGTGAACGGGAACCTCATCGCCAACGGACTGCATAATCCAATTGCACATTTTACGCAATTCGCCCGGACTATCATTGGCTTGCGGGATAATCAGGTTGGTCAGTTCAAACCATACCTCAGTCTCGCGCTTAAGATACTCGATGGTCTCCAGAACGGGTTGCAAGTGGGAATAGGTGATCGTGCGGTAAAACTCTTCTGTAAAAGCCTTTAAGTCAACATTGGCCGCGTCCATCTCGGCAAAAAATTCCGCACGGGCCTCCGCCGAAATATACCCAGCCGTCACCGCTACTGTTTTGATCCCAACGGCATGACAGGCGCGAGCCGTATCGATGGCATACTCAGCCCAGATGACCGGATCGTTGTAAGTAAACGCCACACTTTGGCAACCCGTTTGTACCGCAGCGCGTGCAATCGTTTCTGGCTCGGCTCGCGAACTGAGACGCGATACCTCACGCGACTTGGAAATATCCCAATTTTGACAAAATTTGCACCCTAAGTTACATCCTGCCGTACCAAAACTTAGTACGGGTGTTCCCGGATAGAAGTGATTGAGCGGCTTCTTCTCAATAGGATCGATGCAAAAGCCGGTGCTTTTGCCGTAGGTTGCCAGTACCATTTCTCCACCGCGGTTTTCACGGACGAAGCAAAAACCCCGGTCACCATCCTTGAGGCTGCATTTTCTTGGGCAGAGCAGACAATCGATCCGCTCCTTCCCGATCACCGGCTCCCACCAACGGCCATCCACGGCTCCGTCTGCGTATCGCCGCCGTGACGATTGACTTGAGATGTTCATCCTATTTCAACTCATACGATCCATCGAGAAATGACCCGCGATCCCCTTTGGCGTCCCAGGTAATGCGTCGAGCTGCAGCATCTTGAGTCACGATCAGCTTCAGTGTTTCCCCTCCGGTCACCATACCTGTTCCCTCGAAGCCCCCCCCTTCTTTCTCGGAGAGGGTTACATCAGTCATTTCCATCCCCTCCTTGATTAGGCTATCTTTGACGTGCTCAGCCAGTTTCTCTTTTGGCCAAGTTCCCGGGTTATCGGCGCAACCGACCAAAGTCAAAGTAATACAGAATAGACAGGCAATCGCAAGATTCTTGGCTAAAAGCATTTATGGTTTCCTTTGCAAGTCGCATTTTTCTGCGATAAATGAACGCATGACGAATTCTCACTCAGGGCGCAAGCCCGCCCCCTCCACAGTTTACCACCTCGGCCCGCGCCACGCAGGTCTGACGCTGGCCGCTGCGCTAAAAGAATTAATCCCCAATACCTCTTGGTCGGCGGCCAAGCAGTGGATTGCCAAGCGGCAGGTACAAGTCAATGGAAACCTTTGTCTGGACGAAGCTCGTCGGGTCAGCGAAAAGGATGTCGTCAAACTCTTTGAGCAGCCTCTGCCGCGCCCCGTCGCACCCAGCGATTTGCGAATAGCCTTTCTTGACGAACATCTGCTGGTGGTAGAGAAGCCAGCCGGGGTGACCAGTGTACGACATGTCGCTGAACGAAAATTGTCGACACGTCGTCGGCAATTGCAACCGACGTTGGAGGAATTGCTTCCCCCGGTCTTGGCCAAATTGCAGCATTTGCGTTGGCCTCCTCTTCCACCGCTGGGAATGAACAAAGGAAAGAAGGTTGGAGGTCCAAAGTTCAAGCAACCAGCGGGGATTCACAATGCGAAGAAACTTCCGCCCGAACTACAAGTCATTGCCGTCCATCGACTTGACCGTGACACCAGCGGACTGATGCTGTTTGCCAGAACTCGCGTCGCCGAGCAGAAGCTGACCAATATGTTTCGGAGACATACAATCAATCGCGAATACGTCGCCATCTGCTTGGGACAAGTCGCGCCACAAACGATGGAATCACGACTAGTTCGCGATCGTGGCGATGGTGTGCGTGGCAGTCTAGCAGCCGTGGTCGAACCTGCCACACAAACCGAACTAGACGACTCAAACCCTGACATCCAAACTGGTGAGCGAGCGGTAACTCACATCCTATCCGCCGAACATTTTGTGGCGGGTGCGAATGAACAAGCTTACTCACTGATTCGTTGTCGTTTGGAAACAGGGCGCACGCATCAGATTCGCATTCATTTATCAGAAGCAGGGCACATGCTGTGCGGTGACAAAATTTATTTCCGTAACGCCCACGGCGCGATCACACCCGACCCCAGTGGCGCGCCGCGCCATGCCCTGCACTCCGACAACCTATCCTTCTCGCATCCTGTGACTGGCCAACAATTAAAATTCGCCATGCCCATGCCACAAGATTTGGCGAAGTGGCTTAAGAAATTGCGACCTTAGAATCAGATGCCATCCAAGTCCACCACTGAGCGCATGATTGCCGCCGCTCGCAAACTCAATCGCGGTGTCGAAGGGCTCGATTTCAGCGCCGCTGTCCCCTGGGTCTACAATCCTCTCGATTACGCTTGGGCAGCTCACCAACAGTATCTTGAGCGCTATGCTCGAGACAGTTGTCGCGTGCTGTTCTTGGGCATGAACCCTGGTCCCTGGGGGATGGCGCAATGCGGTATTCCCTTCGGTGAAATCGAACTGGTGAAAGGGTGGCTACACATCGAGGCGACCATCGGCAAACCACAACCAGAACACCCTAAGCGTCCGATCGAGGGACTGGACTGCCCGCGGAGTGAAGTATCGGGCAGGCGGCTATGGGGACTAATGGCTGAACGTTTTAAAACGAGCGAAGCATTTGCGGTTGAACATTTTGTCGCCAACTATTGTCCTTTAGTCTTCATGGAACATTCAGCTCGCAATTTGACGCCTGATAAACTCCCCGTCGACTTGCGGCAACCATTGGAAACGATCTGTGATCGTCACTTGGCTGAAGTTATCCGTATCCTCTCTCCCGAGTGGGTCATCGGAGTTGGTGCATTTGCCGAAACGTGTGCCCGACGAGTCGTTCAGGCGGATGGCATCGAAGGCGTTCAAATCGGTCGCATCCTGCACCCTAGCCCTGCATCGCCCGCAGCCAACAAAGATTGGAGCGGTACCGCCACAAGGCAACTTGAAGAGCTCGGAGTGTGGTAGCCGTCTGCATGGACGGTGTAGCTGAATTCGCAAAGAATTTTGAGAGTCAGACGTGGCGAAGCGGTGAGAAGGTGACCATTGACCGAATATGACAACCCGTGGAAAGAGGTACTCGACAGCTTCTTCAAACAATTCATGCAGCTCTGTTTTTCGGGACAGTATGCTCAAATTGACTGGGCCGTTCCTCCGAAGATGCTGGACAAAGAGCTCCAGCGCATCGCCCCCCAAAGCGAAGTTGGGCTGCGGGTGGTGGACAAACTGGTCGAAGTGCGGCTGCTATCCGGAAAAACTGAATGGATTCTAATTCACTTAGAAATCCAGAGTCAGTTCTCGACCGACTTGGCAAAACGCATTTTTGTCTATTTCTATAGGATCTCAGACAAGTACAATAAACCAGTGGTGAGCTTGGCCGTTTTGGGCGATGACAACCCCACCTGGCGCCCCGATCGTTTTGAGCAGGAGACTTTGGGCTGTCGCATTGAACTCCGCTTTCCTATGGTCAAACTACTGGACTTCATGGATCGCGTGGATTTTCTTAGAAACTCGGAAAACCCATTCGCCACCGTCATACTTGCGCATTTGATGACGATGAAGACCGAGGGTAGCCCAAGCGATCGCTGCCGTTGGAAACTGCATCTGTTACGACCACTCTACGAACGAGGGCTAGCGGTCGAAGAAATCCGTCAATTGTTCAAAGTCATCGACTGGATGATGGAACTGCCAAACGAGCTCGCGCTGGAATTTAACATCGAACTAGAGAAGATTGAATTGGAGCATATGATGCCGTACGTTACCTCCATTGAAAGAATGGCACTAAAAAAGGGAATCGAACAAGGAATCGAACAAGGAATCGAACAAGGAGTCGAACAAGGGGTCGAACGGGGAGTTCTAGCCGGTCAGATATGCCTCTTGCAAGATCTGTTGGGAAAGACAACTGACACCGTCGATGAACTTGTGAAACGCTCTTCCGCTGAACTTTCCGCACAAGTCGAACAGCTACGCGAACAGTTGCTTAAACGAGACCGATAACCGCCAATGACACGCGTTGTATTAGCCATGAGTGGCGGAGTCGATAGCTCCGCCGCAGCCCATTTACTGCTCGAACAAGGCTTCGACGTGGTCGGCGTCTTCATGCGGCATGGCGAGGAGTCAGCGGCCGCTTGTAAGCTCGACGATGGATCCCCCAACCCGCTTCTCCCCATTCTCCAAGGTCGCACCGACCACAAACAGGGTTGTTGCAGCGCGTCAGACGCTATGGACGCGCGGCGTGTGGCCGACAAGCTGAACATCCCCTTCTTCGCGCTAGATTTGCAAGCTGATTTCTCGCGAATCGTCGATTACTTCGTCGACGAATATACACATGGACGCACTCCTAACCCGTGCGTGCAGTGTAACAACTGGATCAAGTTCGGACGCTTGTTTGACTACGCCGATAGCGTCGATGCCCAGTTCGTGGCCACAGGTCACTATGCACAGGTTGTCGAGCGCGACGGCCTGCCGGCGTTGCTGCGTGGTGTCGACCCTGGCAAAGATCAGTCGTATGCGTTGGCTGGCATCGATCGACGAGTATTATCTCGGATGTTGTTACCAGTCGGCAAATTCCACAAACCCGAAATCCGAAGATTGGCTGGCGAAGCCGGTTTGCGTGTAGCTGACAAACGCGACAGTCAAGAGATCTGTTTTGTGACCAGCGGTCATCATGGCCAGTTCGTACGCGATCGATCCGGTGCGAATACTGCGGGCAACTTTGTCACACTAGCAGGCCACGTCGTCGGCCAACACGCGGGGATCGAAGCCTTCACCATTGGCCAGCGTAAGGGCCTAGGAATTGCTTTGGGGGAGCCCCATTTCGTGCTCCGCATTGATCCCCAAACGTTTGATGTCGTGTTAGGACCGAAGGAAGCGTTAGAGCGTCCTAGCCTCACCACCACCGACGCCAATTGGCTGGTACCGCCCCCCTCGCTTCCCTTCGATGGCCTGGCTCAAATTCGCTACAACAGTATGGCCGTTCCCGCGCGCATCACGCCACGTACTGAGCATTCATTTAGCGTTGATTTTCATGAGACTGCCAGCGGAATCGCGCCTGGACAATTATGCGTGGTCTATGTCGAAGATCGCGTGCTGGGGGGTGGATGGATCGCGTAGGTAACGAGCAAAATAGTTCGACCCCAAATGATCGCCAGTACCATATCCTATGCCGTCATGTCCGGTCCGATTCAATGTATTTCGCGAAGTGCGCTCCAGATGCTCAATAGATTGCGGCAATCAACGTGGATCTGGCTAGGTCTATCCGGATTGGGATTGTGGATAGCAATTACCCTCAGTTCAGCCCTCGCGCAACGTGCGGGGCGAGGTTGGAGGCGACCCATTCCTCAGCGGAGTGAATTCCCAACTTGGGACAACCATCCGGGCTACAAACATGATATCTTTACCTTCGCCCGTATTCGCTACACACCTCACTACCATCGCGGCTGGGATGCCGACTACCCTGATGCCGATTGGAATTTTTCCTTACGGTTGCAGCAGCTAACTTCGCTTCAGGTTAACCCGGACTCGGTCGTAATTGAACTGACCGATCCAGAGCTATTTGACTATCCCTTCATTTTCCTGAGCGCCCCGTATTCCGTGATCTATGACGCAGACGAGGCCCAAGCGCTGAGACGCTACCTACAGAATGGAGGCTTCATGATGGTAGATGAATTTTGGGGGACGGTTCAATGGGAACATTTCTATCAACAAATGAAACGCGTCCTTCCGGAATGCGAACCGGTGGAATTGTCTATAGACCACGAGATCTTTCACATCGTATACGACTTTCAAGTATTTCCGCAGGCCACCGCCATTCACTTTTGGCAACAGGGCTTCACCTATCATCCCGTTGTTGGTACTGAGCTCGATCACTCACCACATTTTTATGGCCTATTTGATCCGGCAGGACGCATGATGGTCTTGTTGTGCCACAACAACGACCTGTGCGACGGCTGGGAGCGCGAGGGTGAAGACAAAGAGTTCTTCGAACGCTTCTCGGTTAAATGTTCATACCCCATGGGAGTCAACATCGTCACCTACGCCATGACCCATTAACTCTCAGGCGGCATGGCTGACGCTGCGGGTTACGATCACCTTTAACTTGCGACAGCAATTCTTCGCTCGATGCTAACTGGACAGCGCCACTAACCCCTGACGGCCGCAGCTAAAATTGGTGGAATTCGCCAGATCTTCGGATCGAAGTACAACTTTAACAGATTGCGAGCGACTGCCTCTGGACAGCCGTGCGTCGAGAACCACATCGGTTTCGGAAAAATAGTCAGCGGCGAAGCAAGCACCGACTGCTGCGGTTGGTCGAGTAAAAAAGTATTGTGCACACTGCCCAAGCCGCTTTGAATATCCTCGAGCGTCGCGCCAGGGTAGGCACCCCAGGGTGTAGACATCAGTGCAAATGCTACCCCCGGCCATTGATTAATCCCTATCGTGCCATATCTGAGCCGATCGGTTGCACTCACTAAATCATCGGATAATGACTGCTGATACTCCGGCGGTACGGTCAAGGCGGCTGAGAGGGTGCCCCACATTCTTTCATTGGCAAAATCAACTGCCTCATTCAAGAATTCCGCAGGGGACTTGGCTGCGAGAGCTGTCTCGCCAAAGACACAAACGAACGATTCTTGAGTAAACAAGTGGGTTTCAATGATTGGCTCGAGGTCCCGCCGAAATTTCCATGGCAAATATTCGGCATCCTGAGCCAAGTCATCCTTGGCCGTCGCGCCAGCGAAACGCGCGTAGCGATCGGCTGCACCAGGGTAATACGAAAAACGGCGTGGGGTCTTCGCCAAGATTTCATCGATCATGCCTAGAAACAAATGGCGTTGTGGCCAATCTTTCCAAGTAATCAACATCTTCGTAGCGATACACACGAAGGATGCATTGCTACTCACGGACGCCACAATGTTCTCAGCTTGAAATCTTAGCTGCCGATCGGTGTAATGCCCGGGCAAAATGATCCATGGACTGACATTTCCAAGCTCGCTGGTGATCGGTTTTCTCAGGATGGGAGTACCTGCCATTTTCCGGTCGGCTTGCTCTTGCTTACCCCCTCCCCAGACGATGGCATCGTGGGTGCGATCCGAGCCAGTAATATGAATACAATCGACTCCGCTAGCTGAAATCAACTGAGATCCGAAATCGGCGCCACCATAAACGATTTGCAGAAACCCCGCATCGATTAACGAGGAAAATGCCCGTTCGAAGATCGGACCGACGTAGGCGTTGACAGGATTCATCTTGAGCAACACGGCCTGATTATCCTGGAAAATCTTAGTCAGCGCGTCAGTGATCGGTATCGACGACACATTCCCTGCACCCAAAACCAAAGTCACCAACGGTTTGTCCCCACCAGCACCGCTGGCCCGCAAGAGGCTATCGCCATACAAATCCTCCGGCGTGACACCTGGTCGCATCCGCACTTGTGCACTGATGGGTCCGAACATTAAGCGATCAAAGAGGCTGCGCGTTGGAAACACGGGAACTCGCAAATGCCCCCGTGACAGGAAAGGTTTTCCGGGCAAACGAGGTTGACCATGCCGCGCGATATCGCCGAGCGATTGATGCAGAAGTTGAAGGTAGCGAACCGTCGGCAATGGCCCAGACATGATGTCTTCCGCCCGAGCCGAAGAGCCTACCGGGATCCGCTTCGCGCTCCAAGCCTCATCAACCCAGGCTTCCCAGTTCTGCTCGATGCCCGCCACGCAGGCCCGCAGCAAGCGCTGTCGTTCCGCCGCGCCCAACGTAACCAACCGCTTCGCCCCGTGCTGGAGAGCCGCTATCGCAGATTGACCTTCTGAGGTCGTGTCTAACTCAGTCGTCGTCACAAACTGGTCCTATTACTCTTTCGGCATTGCGGCTATCCATTGCTCGATTAAAGCCACAGCTTCCTTGGGGATCAGATTTCGCGCTACATTGGGCATACGAATACTCGGGTCTTCTGATTGCATGCGAAACAACAGTATCGACTTCTTCGGTTCGCCTGGCACAATATCGTATTCGCGTCCTCCTGAACCGTGCCCGGCCGCAACCGGCGACTTCCACACTCCAAACTTAGCCGGATCGGTTTGATCAAATTGCAAATCGAGCCCAGATGTGCGTGCCGTTCCCAGCGGATTATGGCAGTGAGCGCAGTTGACGTGCAACCAAGCATGAGCCCGCTGATCCAGTGAACCAGTTGCTGGATCCTCAGCGACAGGCAACCGCGCTCGTTTCTCTGGCGTCGGCAAATCCACCAGTTGATCGTGTTTGGCTAAATACTCCAGTTGATTGGCCTGGCCGTCCGCAAAATCAAAATCACAATTCATGTTCATCGCCGTCGGCCCAATTGGCACGTAAGATTTGTTTTGCGAATGACAATTTAGACACTGGTTCGCATTGGGAATCTCATACCGATTGGACATCGACTTGCCGTCGCTGTGTATCCACGAAACATCGATCTCTCCACCGCCAAGCAACAACGTCGCTTCTGTCTGCTCATCATTCCAACGATACGAATAGCCATACCAGCCGCTCGCTTGCCGCAATTCGATCCGAGTTTCCAACAACCGTTCACCTTTGCTCGCGTCCGTTCCATCGACGGGATAGGCGAAGGTCTTGGCAATTACCGTTCCAATCGGGAATTCCAAAATCCCCTGTTCCGTATAGCCTATCGTAGTTCCACTGGGTATACGGATGAAACGAAGCTTGTTGGTGTAGTCCGAGAACAGCGGCGTATTGAGCGAGTAGGGCACAACGCCTGCCACAGGTTGTTGGGTAGCTCCATTTCCTTCGAACAAGCCGAACTCAGATAGCTGTTTCGGAGCCGTGCGATAGGCCAGAACTGCCGGGTCGGGTTCCGACGTTGGTAGATCGTGAGCCTTTAGCTCTGGTACGGTAAGCGCTGGTTGGCTTCCCGCATAAGGTGCTAAATCACGCGAGGGTCGGTACTTCCCCAGCAGGATTTTCTCTGGCGAAAAATCGGCCAGCTTGAAATCTACGAACGTCGCGTCACCGTTATTGACGATGGAATGACGAAGTGCAGCGGGCAGAGATCCGGCAACTACTTTCTTTGAATCAATCACACCGTCGTATACGATGTCAGGCAAGGGGCGTCCCAGAATTGGAACCAACAAGGTCCCCAATGCACCTTTCGGATCCCCGCCGCCGTCAGTGATTCGATTATCATGAATCGAGATCGATTCGCTGATTGGATCGTAAGTCTTATCAGATACCTTCTTGCCTGAAATGAGATAGCTGACCAGCGCCACATTGGCAGTCTGATTGCCACGAATATCGTTGTCGAATATTTCAACTTGTTTGGTAGCCATGACCATCACTCCAGTTCCCGAAGGTACCATGGCTACGATATTTCCTGGAGCAGCGAAGTTCTTGTGATTGTTGTCAATTGCCTGATTGCGAAACAGGCGAATATTGTGCCCCTCTCTCTGCTGCAAGCCGGGCAAGTCAAACACTAGCAAACCACCGGCATTATCGGTCACGACATTGTCATGGACAGAGGCATCGATAGTGTTCTCGATTTCGATCCCAGCTACATTGCGTTCGGCTCTGCAGCCGCGCACCTCTACTCGCTGACTCTGTCCAACGTAGATCCCCGAATCCGACGCGCCAATTGCGACGCAGGCGTCGATTAGTACATTGCTACACTGGACCGGATAGATGCCATAAGCCCCATTGCTTGCCTTCGTCTCTCCTGTCCACTCGGTGCGTACGTCGCGAAAGGTAACGTTGCGTGCCCCAAGTACCTTGATAGCGTTCCCAGCAGTGTCTTCGATCGCCAAGTGCTCGATCACAAAGTTATTGCCGGTAGCTTCGATACCTTGGCCGCCTGACAGCTGACCTTTGAAACTGAGCGTCGTTGATGCAGCACCCTCGCCACGGAGCGTAATATTGTCTGTGGCTATATCGATCTGCCGAGTAAGCTCAAAGTGACCTGCCGTGAACTCGATGACATCTCCGGGTACAGCCCGGATCAACAACTCCTGCAAGCGATATTGCAAATCGGTCGTAGGGCTCAAACGATAAACGCGCGGCTTAAACTCCTCAGCCGACTGCCCCCAAATGGTTCGGGAGAGTAGCGGCGCAAGCAACATCGGACATGCAAGCCAGAGTGAAATCACAGGCTGATTCATTCGACAATTCCACATAATTGAAGTTCTTCAAGGTCCTATTCCACTTTCCGTTCCAACCGCCTATTCACTTCGAATCAAACGACCAGAATTCTGATGGAATGTGTGCGTCAGCGAAAATGGCTTGGGCCCGGGCGACTTTGTCTGGATTTTTCTCAGCCAGATCAGTCTCCTCGCCGATATCGGTGGGGAGGTAATAGATTTCAATCGGCGCATTGAGATTCTTGTTCACGTTGAGTTGTACTGCTTTCCAATCGCCGAATCTAGCAGCCCGCCGCCCCCCTTGCTCGTAGAATTCCCAGTACAGATAGTCATGCTGTTGCTGTTGGTCGTGTTTTCCCGTCAGTTCGTTGACTAGCGAAATACCGTCCACCCCCTTAGGCAGTTCGGCTTGTGCAAGCTCACAGAATGTCGGCAGCATATCCCAATGCGCTGAAGGCAGGTCACTGGTCGAACCGGCCTGTATTTTTTCCGGCCAGCGAGCGATCAGCGGTGCCCGGATACCACCTTCATAGAGATCGCGTTTGTGTCCTTTGAGCGGACCGTTGCTATTGAAAAATTCTGGATCGTGCCCGCCTTCCTTATGAGGACCATTGTCGCTACTGAGCATGACTAGCGTGTTGCGATCCAAGTTGAGCTCTTTGAGCAGCTGCATTACTTGCCCTACCTGATCGTCAATCTGCGTCATCATCCCAGCAAAGGCAGCTATAGGATTTTTCACCTCAGTACCGGCATACTTTCCCACTCGATCTTCGAACTGTGAAAACTTGGCGTGAAACGGTGCTGCATATTGCTCTGTGGCATGCATGGCTGCGTGTGGAATCGTGACGGGCAAAAACACGAAGAATGGCTGGTCATGATTCGTTCTAATAAATCCTAGCGCCTGTTGGTGAATCACATCTGCAGAATGAGTTTTCCCATCCATTGAAATCTTCTCTTTATTTCTCCACAGATGAGTTGGATAATAGGTGTGCGCCTCGCGTTGACAGTTGTAGCCATAAAATAGATCGAAGTGCTCAGCTGGATCACTGTCAGATGCAGGAGCGCCCAACCCCCATTTGCCAAAAGCTCCGGTAACATAGCCCGCATCTCTCAGCAAGCGTGGCAGCGTGACAATATCGGCTGGCATCGGTGATTGCCCTTCGGGTTTGACTTCCCGATTACCACGCACGAACGAGTGGCCCGTATGAACGCCGGTCATCAAACAACAACGCGTCGGTGCACAAACCGTTGAGCCGGAGTAATGCTGTGTGAACCGCATTCCCTCCGCAGCCAAGCGGTCGATATTCGGTGTCTGAAAGTGTTGCTGTCCGTAACATGACAAGTCGCCATAGCCCGCATCATCTAACAGGATATAGACGATATTCGGTTTCTCCGCAGCTGCCCCAGCTCCATTCGGAACGACGGCGACGAACAGAAAAAGTGCGAAGAGAGTGAGTGCTGAGAGTCGCATACTGAGCCTTAAATCCTAGCGAAAATGACTGTCAATTAGCCGCTTGCGATTCATTATAACCCAACCGGTCTCCGTTCACTCGTACCCCTGAACTCTCGCAACGAGATTCGCGAACATTGGCTCTTTTCGCGGGCAAACCACGCATGCCATTGCTTGACATTCGAGTCCCCGGCCGCCATGATCAACTCAGCCTGCAGTTCACAGCGCTTCGCAAACCTTCTCGAACTTAGCTCATGGCATCCAAAACAACTTCGTTTCTCATCGTCGGTTTCTTATTGGGTGTACTTACATCAACGGCAGGCTTTGCATGGTTCGTCCGCGGGCGAAACTTGAGCGGTTCAACAGGCAGTGCGACCAGCATCTTAAAACTGGCTCATGGCTTGGATCAAAGTCATCCAGTTCATAAAGCGATGTTGTTCATGGCCGAGCGGTTGCACGCGCATTCGGCTGGTACGGTTAAGTTACAGGTCTTCCCCAACGGACAACTCGGCTCGGAAACCGAATGCCTCGAACAACTGCAACGCGGTGCATTGGCCATGACCAAAACATCGACCGCTCCGATCGAGAGCTTTGTACCCGAGTTGGCAATCTTCGGAGTTCCCTATGTGTTTCGAGATGATGACCACTTCTGGAAGTTCATTCAAAGCGATGCCGGGAAAAAACTGTTGGTAGCTGGTACCGGCGTAGGACTGCGCGGATTGTGTTATTACGACGCTGGCTCACGCAATTTCTATACGACCAATAAACCAATTCTGGTCCCCAGCGATCTTAGAGGGTTGAAGATTCGGGTGCAGCAAAGCAAGACAGCCATGGATATGGTCGAGGCGCTGGGAGGCTCTCCGACGCCCATCGCTTTTGGGGAATTGTATACTGCGTTGCAGCAATCGATGGTCGACGGCGCGGAGAACAATCCACCCAGCTTCTACTCCAATCGTCACTTCGAGGTCTGCAAGCATTTGTCGATGGACGAACATGCGCGCGTCCCCGATATGCTGCTGATGAGCGAGAAACTCTGGGGCAGCCTAACACCCCAAGTGCAGCAATGGGTCCAGCTAGCAGCCGACGAATCGGCCGAATATCAGCGACGGTTGTGGCAAGAGGAAAGTCAGGCGGTTTTGAAAGCCGTTCAACAGGAAGGGGTCACCATCCATTACCCCGACAAGGCAGCCTTTGCCAAAATGGTCGGACCCATGCAACGCAGCTACGATGGGACGAACATCGGTCAGTTGTTAAAAACCATTTCCGAAATCAAATGATCAATGCACTCGCTTAAAAACAATCTGACGCGCCTGCTGGAAATTGCTGTCATCGTGATCATGGCCGCGCTGGTATTGGATGTATTGTGGGGCGTCGTAAGCCGCTTTGTGTTGGCCGAGCCAAGTCGCTGGACAGAAGAGCTAGCAACGTTCCTGCTCACTTGGGTCGCGTTGCTGGGATCGGCGGTCGGCTTTAGTCGCCGGCAGCACTTGGGAGTCGATATTCTGGTCAACCAATTACATCCCGAAGCGCGGCGGTTAATGGCCATCATGGTCCAATGCTTAGTCATTGCTTTCACGGCAGCCGTCATGATCTGGGGCGGCTATATCCTAGTAAGTGAAACATTGCATTCGGGACAAACCACTCCCGCACTCGGAATTCGCATGGGATACGTCTATTTGGCTGTGCCCATCAGCGGCTTGTTCATCGTGCTCTTTGGTGTGGAACAACTGTTCGAATTGGTAGCACCGCTTTCGCCATCAACCAGTAGCCAATCGCCGATCGCTGAATCACAACGGGAACGGACGTAACGATGGAAGCTCAATTGCTGATATTGGTGGTCGGTTTCTTGGTGATGCTGGCAATGAACACTCCGGTCGCCATAGCCATCGGATTATGCACGCTGCTGGCGGTGATTTCGTTGGGGGACGTTCCGGCCAACTACATCGTCGCGCAGCGCATGAGCAATGGCATCGCCAGCTTTCCGCTATTAGCAATCCCGTTTTTCATCTTGGCTGGGAACTTGATGGGAGACGGTGGGATGGCTCGCCGACTAGTTGATTTCGCTTCGGTGCTTGTCGGCGGCTATCGCGGCGGTTTGGCGTATGTCAGCACTTTGACCTGTATGATGTTTGGGGCTATCTCAGGTTCGGCCACAGCAGCCGTCTCCTCAGTGGGCGGCATGATGATTCCTGAGATGCAACGTCAAGGTTACAATCGCGCCTTCAGCGTGGCGGTGACGACCACGGCAGCCACCACTGGTCTGTTGATTCCACCCAGCAATGTGATGATCGTTTTTGCCGTAGTGGCTGGCAATGTTTCGGTCGCTTCAATGTTCATGGCTGGTATCCTGCCAGGCTTATTGGTTGGCCTGAGCATCATGCTCGTTTGCCGTTTGATGGCTACGAGCTGCCAAGATTTTGAGAGCCTAGCCAATTTGCCCACCATTGAAGGAGACAGCAATGCTAAAGGCAGTGCCTCCCAGCCACTTGCACAATCCAAAAGTTTAGTCGGAACAGCGTTCGCGGCTTTGCCCAGTTTGCTGCTGGTGGTCATCGTATTGGCTGGCATTCTAGGCGGTGCTTTTTCCGCTACCGAAGCTGCTGCCATTGCCGTGCTGTACGCCTTCGTGATGGCCGTGATTGTCTATCGCGAAGTCAAGCTTAACCATTTACCCAATATCTTGTTGCGTGCCGGCATCACGACTTCAGTCGTATTTCTATTGATCAGTACCAGCCAAGCGATGAGTTGGGTGTTGGCCTATCAGAACATTCCACAATCGATTGCTACCGCGATGTTGCAATTCTCTGACAATCCGTATGTGATCCTACTGATCATCAATTTGATTCTATTGGCCGTAGGGACTTTTATGGACATGACGCCAGCGGTTCTCATCTTTGCACCGATCTTTTTACCAGTGGTTACCGAGTTGGGGATGGATCCCGTCCACTTTGGCATCATGATGATTGCCAATCTGTGCATCGGTCTCTGTACACCGCCAGTAGGGACCTGCTTGTTTGTGGGCTGTAGCGTGGGCCAGACTTCGATTGCCTCGGTGACGCGCCCCATGCTCCCATTCTTTGCAGCGATGTTGATATCGTTGCTGTTCATCGCCTACGTACCCATGCTTTCGCTGTGGCTCCCCAGTTTGTTCGCCCGTTGACGGTAGATTACTGAGCTGATTTACTCGCTAAATATGCCAATCCGCGCGAGTATTAATTGGAGTATGGAAAGGTTTCGACGACCAGGATTTTGTCAATTTGCAAGTGCAAAATAGTTGGAACGCAAGCGCTGGCAGTATAATGGCGCTATGCAACTTTTCGATTCGCTCCGCCCGCGAGGACCGCTATGGAACAGACATTGATCGAACTTTCACCCGCGGATGCGGGCCTGCGCATCTCGGCGGAACAATTCGCCGGCGCGCGAACTCAAGCTCCCTACATCTATGAACGAGTACAAGGACGTCTAGTCGTGATGTCTCCTGCTGGCCCCGAACATCGAGCTGTGTCGCGTCCATTTCGCCGTGAGTTGGGTTTGTATTGGGGGCTGCACCCTACCGAAGTCGACGAAGTGGATGTGGAAGGGTGGTTGGCGACCAGCCCCGACGACGATCGCTTGCCCGATATCTGCGTGTACCTGGCAGGTCCCGATAGCGATCAAACCGTTCCGCATCGCGTGCCCGAATTGATCTTTGAATTCGTCAGCGCCGATCGCTCCGACCAAGAACGCGACTACATCGCTAAACGCCGAGAGTATCACGAAGTGGGGGTGAAGGAATACGTCATCGTCGACCGCTTTAAAAAAGCAATCTTGATCTTGACCCATCGCGGCACCAACGACTACTCGGAACGCTGGTTGCGCGAAGGCGAGTATACGACACCACTGATCCCCGGTTTGACAGTCGCTTTGTCTGAGGTTTTTTCTTAGAGCCTAAAGTGGGTCACGCTTGCCGAGCGTGACTAGGTGGGTCACGCTTGCCGAGCGTGACTAGGTGGGTCACGCTTGCCGAGCGTGACTAAGCACCAGAGTGATACTCGACCCGAACGGTAGTCGCTTCCGGCAGAAACGACCCACTTAGTCGCTTCCGGCAGAAACGACCCACTTAGTCGCTTCCGGCAGAAACGACCCACGGGACAATTCATCCGCGAGTTTCTTGCTCGAGGCCAATATCTAAATCGACGAAAAACTCAGCGATTGGCGAACTGAAACCAGGCAACAGCGCTGCGCAGTCGATCGCGTCTTGCTCGCCTAGCACCACCACTTGCGAAGATGAAGTATAGACCGCCACGGAGCGATTCACGCAATCCACGATCCATACTACGTCCACACCAGCATGAAAGTACTCGAGTCTTTTCCTGGCCATTTCGGCTGCGGTATTGCCAGGACTGAGCACTTCCACCACCAGATTGGGTGCCAGTTCTGGATAAGGCGCAGGGGGAAACACACCTCCGGGCAATCGCTTGCGCGAAACAAAGGCGACATCTGGCCCGCGCGTTGATGATTGCAACTGGAAGAAGCCATCTGCGCCAGACAGGAGTCCCAAACGATTCTGAGAAACAAACTGCTTGAGTATGAAAAGAATCGTCGCACCCACTACGGAGGCTTCGTAGCCCATTGCCTTCTCCACTAATGTTCCGTCCACTAGTTCAAACAAACCGCGATTGTCTTCAGAATTGGCGGCCAGTAAATCGGACACGGTAGCTTGGCCAGGCGATGGCGTAAGTCGCACCCGACCTGCCGCAACTCCTCCGAGTTCCAGCAGATGCTCCTCCAGCGTGGATGCCATGCCTCTATTCAGAATCACATCAAGACTCCCGGTATGAACCGCGAACATGTTCGCATTGATCCAAGCTCTCAGTCGCGTTCGTGGTGAACAATATACGCTGTTATTGTAGCTAATCGGCGCGCCACCCACAAACCTTCTCGCCCAGCGCCAAGGGTTTCACGGCTGTCAGTCCCCAGCTATGATCCACGTATGACCAAATCGCTGATCATTCGCTGTCCTGAGTGCGGAAAAGTCACTCAATTGTTTGACCTGCGGCGTACCCAGCCGGCGGAACTTGGCTGCGCTGTTCAACAGGCAGCCAGAGAAGGGCTACGCCTGGAACTAAGCGACGGTCCATTCGAAGTTGGCTGCGAGTGCGCGGTGAGTGACAACGATCCGCCAACTGCAGGGAGTTGTTGGTCCACTAAGCGTCTGCGCTTCAATCTCTTGCAAGTGCTGCTAGTCGTCACCGTGGTCGCCATCGGGCTAGCGATTTTCCGTCACCCAATCAGCCTGTTGTTTGACGAAACTGTACTGCAATGGTCGTCGGTACCTTGGTCACTTTACGGCTGGCTGTTTTTCGGCACGGACATCATCAATCCGAAAACACTTGCCAAGGATCCGATGGGGATCATCATGTTTCTGGCAAACGTGGCCATTGCTGGTGTATTGCCTATGCTGGCCGCCTCCTTAGCTACCAGCGGCTTCAAACGCCTGTGGCAGATGGCCGGAAAATCACGTCGCTCCCCACGATCTTAGAATCGCCACACTGGAGCCCACGTGTCGCGTTCGCTTCTCGCCGTAGAAGATGGTCCACTTCGCGCTCACCGTTGCGAGTTAACTGTGACGACTCAGGCAAACCCAATTGGTCGCTTCCGGCAGAAACGACCCACGGGAAAAAACGAATCACTTACTTGTGGAAACGAACGAGTTCATAGCATGCAATCCATACTACGTCGACAGTTCCTTCAACAATCATCGTTGCACTCGTTATGGAACAGGAGTTGACCCAGTCAACAGAGAATTCTCTGTTGACTCCGTTTTCTCCTGTTAAATCGTTTGCATTAATTGCGAACCATGCGACTGTCGAAGTTTATCGCGATCCGCAATCCGATGGCCGCTTTGCGACAGTCTCCACAGCGCGGGCCGGAGAAACTTTAACTCCACTGCATGTCGACGAACTCTCTATCGAAGTCAATGCAATATTAGGCGTGTCGCCGTCATGAAGCGGAGCCTGTGTCCGTTTGACAAGCTCTCCAGTTAAACGCATCCATTCGGTCAACGGCCAAGTAATCAGGGAAACAATATCGTCGGTGGGAATGCCATCAGCCCCCATCTCGGCGTGACAAGGACCCGGCACATAATAGGTCCCAAACAGCACGTCGTAGAATGGAAAGACGTTGGCCAAGTTCTTGTTAAATGCCTCGGGAGTATTGGCATGATGCCAACGATGAAAGCGCGGCGAGGCGAGCAAATATTTGAATATTCCGTGTCCCCAATCGACATTGATGTGCGTGTACATGTTGTGAATCAACAGCAGCACGGCCCCACCTCCCAGCACTTCCGCTGGGAAACCGAGCCAACCGAGTAGAATGATGTACATCAATCGCATTCCAAACGCTTCCAGGAAATGGACGCGAGCGGTCGTCAACACCGTCACATGGGCATCGCTGTGGTGAATGGCGTGGATTGGCCAAAACCATTTGGTGTGCAGGATGCGATGCGTCCAATAGTCGGCAAAATCCATCGCCAACAGAGCGATCAAGATCATCAGCCAGCGCGGCACCGGGGACCAGATAGCCGTGTCCAGGTGTGGCACACCAAAATGATCGTAGGTCGATTGAGCCCAGATCATCAACAGGATTGCCAATTGACCAAAGACATAGTTATTGGAGAGCATCAGCGATAGATTGGTCATGCACGATCGGATCGCTGTTTCCGACCAACGCAGCCAGCCGCGTCTGAGCAAATCGATGGCGAGAACCAACAGGGCAAAGACCAAGCCCGCCGTACGGCAATCGCCCGAGATCGTCTGCCAGACAGAACTGCCAGTTTCTAAGACTGAGTGCACGTGATCCATTATTCCGGCTCTACTGTTTGGGCTGCCCCGACAATCATCACAACCGGTTAATCGCGTCGACGAAACCACCGGCGCGAGTAACCTTCAAAGTGTAGGTCGTCAATCGAGCTGTGATTGCGGTTTTTTCGGTAAATATCACAGCAGCGAGTTTCCGGAGATTGTCCTAGGATCGAATCGGCGCCACACTCGCTGACGCGTTAAATTTGGGACCGAAAGTGGCACAGTCCAATTAGCTAACCCATCTATGCCGGTGCAACAGTAACCACTACCGCTTTAAAGGCTGGTGTCTTGGATTGTGGATCGAGCGTGCGTGGGACCAGTACGTTGGCCTCGGGATAATACATCAACGCATTGCCTGGCTTTATCTCCTCAAAGGCCCGAGCCAAATAACCGGAGAGCTCACCGACTTCACTACGAACTGTGACGGGTTGGTCGGGTGACAGTCCCAGACGCTGAATATCGTCGGGGTGCATGAGGACCAAATCGCGGCGTTCCTGTCCGCGATACAGATCTTCCTCTTCATACACGACCGTATTGAATTGTCCTTCGCTGCGAACCGTCATCATCCGCAATTGTGCTTCACCATTGCCAACCAAATCGGGAATCGCATAACGGAACAACACGGCTTTGCCATCGGATGTGCCGAACTGCGGACGATGGTAGGTGCGCCCCTCAATCAAAAACTCCTTTTTCGTCTGATCAATTTTTTCGATGGCAGCATAGCCAGGGACGACTTTGGAAATCCAATTGCGAATCGTACTCCCTTGCTCCATGTCGGCCCAACGAATAGCGTCCGAGTCACCGACCAAGCGTTTTCCGAACTCAGCGATCACTTGGATCTCGCTGCGTGGCCCAGGCAGTCGCGCCGCGCCGCCGTCGCTGAGTCGCACATAGTTGAACATCGACTCTTGCGTCGTGGGCTGTGGCTCTTCATCGCGGGCCAATACCGGAAGAATCAGCGTTTGTTCACCCAGAGCATGCACGTGACCGGTGTTAAGGGTGGTGCTGAGCGTCACCAGCGTCTGCAGTTTCGCAAGTGCTTGTCGCGCGTAGTTGGCGTCGGGATTCGAACCGAACAAATTTCCTCCCAAGCATATTCCGGCTTTGATCTTCCCCTCCTGCGCAGCTTCCATGCAAGCCATCGTGTCGAGGCCCGATGTGGTGGGGAGCGAAACACTAAAATGATCCGACAGGCCTTGGAAAATCGCATCCTTGAGTTTGGGCGTTACACCGACCGAGCCGATCCCCTGCACATTCGAGTGTCCGCGAATCGGCATCAGTCCCGCCCCCTCCTTGCCAACCATGCCACGCAGCAGCGCGAGATTGACAATGGCGTTCACATTCTCCACGCCATGCACATGGTGCGTGATCCCCATGGTCCAACCGAAAATCGTAGCTCGCGACTCGGCATACAATTCCGACAACTCACGCATCTCGCGCTCGCTGACGCCACTCTTACTTGCCAACTCGGACCAACTCAGCTGTGCCAACCAATCGAGATATTCCTCATGCCCGCGACAATGCTGCTGAATGAAGGGCGTGTCGTGGGCGGACGCTTCCACGACTCCCTTAGCCAATCCACTGAAAAGTGCCAAGTCGCCGCCGATGTGCGGTTGGTAGTAGTGCGTCGCAATGCGTGCATCGAAGAGTAAACTCCGCCAGTCGCTGGGAATACGAAATTTCAACATCCCCAGCTCGCGAACTGGATTGATCACGACCACCTTTCCGCCGCGGCGACGCAAATGCGTGAGCGAGGTCATCAATCGCGGGTGATTGCTAGCTGGATTGCCGCCGATGATGATGGCCAAGTCGCTGCGTTCCAGATCCTCGAGCGTCACGGTGGCAGTGCCGGTGCCCAACGATTGATTGAGTCCTACGCCGCTAGCTTGATGACAGTAGTAGCTGCAATTGTTGACGTTGTTGGTACCATACAATCGCGCGACCAATTGGAGCAGAAAGCCCGCTTCATTGCTGCTGCGTCCGCTGAAGTACCAGAAGGATTCATCAGGAGCACATGCTTTGAGTTGCATTTCGATCCGCTCGTAGGCTTCCTGCCAAGTGATTGGTTTGAAATGCGATTCGCCCCGTGTGTGCAGCACGGGTTGGATTAAACGACCGGAGGTTTCCAGTTGTCTTGGTGACCAGCCTTGCAGTTCGGCCACTGAATGTTGCGACCAGAAGTCGGCAGTGATAGCGGGCTGCATATCGGAGGTCATGGCCTGAATCGACTTTTTGCAAACTTCGGGGAACGAGCCGCGTTCGTTGACCATCCCGCCCGCTTGGCCTCCCATGCCTAAGGCGCATGTCTTGCAAGCATTTTTGCTACGGAGCGCCTTGTAGAGCTTCCACATTCCTCCCGCTTCTTTGGCTTTTTTGAAGGAATAGCGAATCGCAGCCCAGCCGCCGCCGTTTTTTACTTTGCGCATGGTAGTAGTCGATCCTGTTCGGTGATTGAATTCTTCATTATGCTCGACCCGACGCATCGGCGTCAAAGCCCACCCCTACGTCAGGCTTTCCTGGCTGACTTCTCCCCGTACGTTAGGCTTTCCAGCCTGACCAGTAGCACCACTCCAGCCAGCCCCCTTTTCCTTGGCCCTAGCTGGCAATCCATAGAGTAAGCCGTGCCTAGAGCTAGTCACTCGTCGCTACTTGTCAGTATTCAAAATCTCGACTCGGAGAGTCGAGCGACGATCAAGTGGTGGTTTCCCAGTTCTCCTATTCCACTTACAATCGCTCCCTTTCAATCAAGCAGGCAAACCGTCCTTTCGAAGTGACCACCTGCGGCTTGGTTCTTCGATTCCGTAGAGCGATGTGGCAATGAAAATCCTGATAATCGGCAATGGCGGTCGCGAACACGCGCTGGCATGGAAGATCAAACAGAGTCCGCGAGTGAAGGATGTGTTTGTTGCTCCGGGCAATGCAGGGACGGCGCGTGAAGTAGTTAATGTACCGATCGCTGCTGACGATATCGCAGGCTTGGTAAAATTCGCCAAAAGCGAGAAAATTAACTTGACCGTAGTGGGCCCCGAAGTCCCGCTGTCACTGGGCGTGGTCGATGCGTTTGAAGGAGAAAAACTGCGGATTTTCGGCCCGAGCCAAGCCGCCGCGCAATTGGAAAGCAGCAAGGCATTCTGCAAAAACCTACTGCGTCAAGCCGATGTGCCAACGGCCGATTTCCAAGTTTTCCGCGATCCGGATGATGCAATGCGGTTTATCAAAGGGCGATTTCCCGGAGAACGCGATCGCTGCCCTGTGGTAGTCAAGGCCGATGGACTGGCTGCCGGCAAGGGAGTGATCGTGTGCAAACGCCGCAACGATGCGCTCGAAGCCATCGACCGCATCGCCCGCCGCAAGGAATTCGGTTCGGCCGGCATGCAGATGATTATCGAAGAACGACTTGAGGGACAAGAGGCCAGTGTCTTGGCCATCACCGACGGTCGCACCATCTTGCCACTCCCTCCCGCCCAAGATCACAAACCCGCCTTCGATGGTGACACTGGCCCCAATACGGGAGGCATGGGAGCCTATTGCCCTACGCCGATGGTCGACGACGCACTGATGGCTTGGATCGAGGAGCATGTGCTCGTCCCCACGGTGCATACCATGAAGCGCAACCGCAAGCCCTTTCGCGGGGTGCTGTATGCGGGTTTGATGCTCTGCCAAACCGGCCCCAAGGTACTCGAATACAACTGCCGTTTCGGGGATCCCGAATGCCAACCATTGTTAATGCGACTCAAGAGTGATTTGGTCGATATCCTGGAAGCGGTCGTCGATCAAACGCTCGATCAAATCGAACCACCAGTGTGGGATCCGCGACCAGCGATTTGCGTGGTGATGGCCAGTCAAGGCTATCCGGGGGACTACGAAAAAGGCCGTGCCATTGCGGGGATTGATGCCGCTGACGAAATGCCCGACGTGAAAGTGTTTCACGCCGGAACACGACTCGAAGGTGACACGGTACTGACCGATGGTGGGCGAGTCTTAGGAGTCACTGCGTTGGGCGAATCGATTTCGCTGGCAAAACTCAATGCCTACACGGCCGTTCAAAAAGTGCGTTGGTCGGGCTCATGGTGTCGCAAGGATATCAGCGACAAAGCCTTGCAGTTCATGGAAAAGCAAGAAGTGGAGTGATTTTCTTTGGAGTGCGGCAACTCGTTCCCGCTTTCTCTTTCCATACGGTCGAGAGACAGCCAGGAACATCACCTCCTAACACAAGCTGAAGTCGCCAAGACCTTCGGCGTTGTTGAGCACAAGTAGTTGTTGAGCGCGAGAAAGGGTTGAAGTCGCCGAAATTCTTGGCGAATTCCGCTATGGGCTTGATCAGCGGTTGTAGATCCAAACCAAAGTCAGTGCTCCGGCGACGATGCGGTAAAGAGCAAATGGTGTAAATCCGTGTTTAGTTACCCAAGCCATGAACCAAGCGATCACTCCCCAAGCAACAAAAAAGCTAACAACAAACCCAACCGCTAGGACTTGCCACTGCTGGCTGCTGACCGCTGTTTCGGTGTCACGAACAAACTGCAAGAGCTTGTAGCCAGTGGCGGCGAACATCACTGGGATGGACAGAAAGAAGCTAAATTCCAGAGCTGCCGTGCGCGATAGCCCCATCACCTGCCCACCGGCAATGGTAGCCATCGACCGACTGACACCAGGAAAAGCGGCCGCAAATATTTGCGTGAAGCCGATCACAATCGCTTGTCGAAATGTCATCTCCTCCATCCGATGCGTAGAAGCTCGGTTGCTATACGACCTGTCGACCAACCACATCACCACTCCGCCGATGATGAGTGCCCAACCAATGATCGGTAGGCTCTCGAGATTGTCGCCTATGAACTTGTCCATCAGCAGACACGGGATGGCGGTGACGACGAAGCTAAGCACTACCAATGCCAAGGGATGATTCCACCACGTATGCCGAGCCTCCTTTCCTCCTGGGTACGATTGGAGAAAACCAATGATGCGTCCACGAAAATAGACTAGCACCGAAAGGATCGCACCAAGTTGAATAACGATCGCAAACATTTTCCAGTAACTATCGTCTAGCGGCAACGCTAGGATTTCCTGCGTAATACGGATGTGAGCCGTGGAACTGACCGGCAGAAATTCAGTCAAGCCTTCGACGACGCCAATGATGAAAGCGGCCAAGTAGTCGTTCACTGTTGAAGTTATCTTCTGTTTGCGTTGGGGATGATTGACCGCGAAGCGGAGTCGCCAAGACTTTCGTCTACATGCAACCAGTCAACTTGGGCTTGGCCAAAACTCTGGACGACTTCAGCGACAATTCCACCGTTGGCGGCTCTAGTCAAGTTGCCAATTGCCAATTATGGTTGCTGCTACCTGCCTCCGCAGGTAATCGACACCACAATTATTGGTGCGCGTCTCAAACCCAGGTGAGTTGTTCCGTGAGTGACAGAAGTACCGGTTTTACTAGTGATTTGGCCAATTGGGCGCGAGGCCTGTGCATGGGAGCGGCCGATATTGTGCCAGGAGTTTCCGGGGGGACAATGGCCCTCATCCTCGGCCATTACCAACGCTTGGTCACCGCCATTGGCCGCGTTGATGGCAAGCTGCTCGGCTTGGTTGCTAGACGCAACTACCGCCAAGCGGCCGAATACCTTGATCTGCGGTTCCTAGTAGGATTGGGATTGGGTATAGCGACAGGGATTGTCGGTCTGGCCTCGCTCATGCACTATTTGCTCGAGCGGCAGCAGGCCTACACCTATGCTGTGTTTTTTGGCTTGATTCTGGGGTCAAGCTACTTGGTGGCTCGAAGACTGAAAAAATGGTCTGCCCTGTGTGTGGGTTTGCTGGGTGTGGGTGCCCTGATCGCTTGGCAGATTTGTTTGCTAACGCCCAATCGAACGGATTTAACACCGCTCACTGCCTTTCTGGCTGCCACTGTGGCGATCTGTGCGATGATCCTGCCAGGAATTAGCGGTGCATTTGTATTGTTGCTATTGGGGCTCTATCACCCAATTACCGAATTGATCAAAGGCCTTCCTCGAGGTGAATTCACAGTCAGCGGATTAACGAACCTCGTCGCTTTTGGAATCGGTTGCTTGGTGGGACTGCTCACCTTTACGCACCTACTGAAATGGCTGCTCGCCCGTCGGCACGATCCCACCATGGCCTTTCTAGTAGGCCTGATGCTCGGCTCGCTCTACAAGATCTGGCCGTTTCAACACGTCACTCCGCAGACCGCCAACCTACCCTTCAAGGAGCAAGTATTCCAACATGTCGCGCCGAGTGCCAGTACAGCAAATCTGGCGATCGTGATTGTGCTGACCGTCGTCGCTTTGCTGGCGACACTTCTCTTGGAAAAGATCGGCAGCCGTTTCGCTCACGACTAGCCCAGTGGGTCGTCCCTGCCGGGGGCGACTGTGTCGTGGGTCGTCCCTGCCGGGGGCGACTGTGTCGTGGGTCGTCCCTGCCGGGGGCGACTGTGTCGTGGGTCGTAGGACTGGGCAGTAGAAGGCAGACTTTTAAAAGTCAGAGTTAATCCGAAGTCGATAACGTGCCACGTCAATCGAATCCTAGTCACTCTCGGCAAGAGTGACCCACTGGGAAAACGGCAAGAGTTACCCACTAGAGTCCAAAAAAAACGGGCGTGGATCACAAGGTGAAATCCACGCCCGCCATTTCGATACTCGTGCTTCGGTGATCTGCACGAGGGGGATGACTGCCTGCAGCAGCCCGCCGGCTGCCTAAGGGGAATCTCCCCAATGGCTGGTACAAACACTACTCACGCGATCACCTCCTTTTCGTTACAGGGTCCGCTTGTTTCAAAACCACCTAAAATCAGCCAAGAGGGTTTTGATTAACAAGTCTGAAACATGCCCGTCGCGATGCGTTATCGCGACATCCGGAAAGCAGACTGGACAGATCGAATAGGCCAGTCATAAATTTATTCTGCGCAAAATAAGACCAAAATGCAAGAGAGAAGTTCAATGATTTTCCAAGAAGTATAAAAAAAACCCACCAAGTCTTTCCAGGTCGCCCCAAACCACCTATTCAACCCAGGGCAATTGACCCTTTGCAAGCGGAATTGGTTGATTTTTCACTACCTTTCCATCCGATTTGACAGTGTGACAGTTTTGCAGGGAAGCAGCTTTGCCAGCCCAGGGAGGAAAGTTCTGTGCCACGTCTGTCCATAATTGTGCCGCACCGCGACAACGACGCGCGACTTGAAATGACGCTCCTCTCCGTTCTGGAGAATCGTCCCCAGGATTGCGAAATCATCGTGGTACACGACGGTTCGTATGCCAACCCGTACGAACTGCAAGATGAAGTCATCTTCATCGAAGAAGTACGGCGGGCCAATACAGCACAACTGCTCAACGCAGGTGCCATGGCCGCTTGTTCTCCAGCCGTCTGCGTAATTCTCGACGGTACGCTGGTTAAAGCTGGTTGGAGCGATTCTGCACTGGATCTTTTGCTCAACTCGGATTCAGCGGCAGTATCGGTGGGAGTTCAGTACCACAAGAGCAAACATTGCTCCTATGGTATCGATTCGCGAATACTCCGCCGTGACCAGGCTGCCCGATCGGGGAAATTAGAAGCAACGCGAGAACAGGACACCTGCTCTGGCCCTGTTTTGGCCTGCGGGTTCTACCGACGCAAAGTGCTATTGGCACTCGGGGGATGGAACGAAGCGTTGGATGAAACCCTGATTGACGTCGAGTTGGCTTTGGCGCTGCGTGGGCTAGGCCTTGAGTGCCGGTCCGCCCCCACTCGAAACGTATCCACGAATCTCACAGGGCTGCTGCCACGTAAACTATCATCCACGGCTCTATCACAATTGTCCAGCCTGTTTGTCGCGCATGGCGCGGTCGGACCAGGCTGGATTCCCGCCCTCAAGAGTTTTGTCAGCGAATGTTCAAAAGGACGCTTCATCACCGCGGCGGCTTGGTCAACTGGCCTGCGGGATGCCGGCATAATACGCAAAACGCAACTGCGACTTAGTCACGCAAAGCAGCAATTGGGGAGTTCTGCGGACAGCCCAGCTTTGCGAGTTTATAACGGCCAGCAGAAGTCAACGACTGCCTCACGCCGTCGGGCAGCATAGCCGCTCGATCGATTATTCTTTCGGAAGCGGAGGCCGCCATGGGTTTCGGCGGCCCGCCTGGGCTACTGCCGGTGACCAATGCTTGTGCTCTGCACGGACGCGGGGCCGTTTATGATTTGAAGAAACCGTACTCCGCCCATCAACTTATCTCAGTGATTGCGTAATCTGCGTGTAGCTCCACCAGCAAATTACCACGGCAATCCCGATGAGAATCAAGGTGTAGATCGTCACGATGATTGACCACACGATTTTTTCATTGCGGGAAAATTTGCTACTCATCCATAAAAATGGAATCCCGAGAAAACCAGTCACACAAAACAACATACCGAACATCACGCCGCGACTCTCTAGAAGTTGCGACCACTGCGAGCGTTGTGGCTCTAGCGGCTGTAACTGAGGCTGCTGTGGGGCCGGCCGGTTCGGCCGTAGGATGGGTGGTTCTCTCATTTTGTCCTTTACATTCAGCTCTTCAGAAGAATTAGTGGGTAAACAACCCCGAGCGCCAGGTTTTCGGAGGCATGGGAGGACAAAAAGAATTTGTAATCATTCACGAACTTGGAGGATTGGGAATTCTATCAACCACGAAACACACGAAGGACACGAAATATCCCAGCTAGTGTTCTTGGTGGTCCAACAACGGGATATTGGAATGCACTAGCAATTAAAGAAGATCAGAGCTGACTTTTCGTGTCCTTCGTGTGTTTCGTGGTTAACAAATGTCTCGCTTGGCCTCGGTAGGACTCATGCTTTACCGAGGTTTAGTTTTTGAATATCGAATAATTTTCGCCTAAAGCCATTCTTTTTGCCCTGCCATGCCTTTTAAAACCTATCAAACTTGATTCTTGAATCGATCTGACTACCCACTAACTCTTCTGAAGAGCCTTAAATTCCTTGGATTGGCCAGCATTTCTTCTCGGCGGGACACTACACTTATACCAGAAGTGATGCGCGCCGACCGCTTATCTTCGGGGAGCTAGCGGGATGTTGAATTGACGAGGTTTTTGTTTAACCCGCAGCTGTAGGCGAGGATCAACGAGGCGAACCTCGCCTTCGGCTGCGGGTTAAACGAATCAATCAACAGCCCCGCTAGGCGCGTTTCGGTGAGCCAAGCTCGAGTTTCTTGCATGTATTGCGCTAACCGTGGTCTCGCCTGCCAGCCGCATAAGCGTTTAAAATGGACGCTTCTCAGCACCCGACATGACTTTAATCAACTTGGAGCCCCCAATCATGCGTCCGTTGATACTCTGCTGTTCACTGTTCGCGCTAACCTTTTTAAGTTGCAGCATTATGGCCGATGAAGGCATGTGGTTATTCAACGCGCTGCCCGCCGAGCAGTTAAAGCAGCGACATAACTTTGACGTCACTGACGAATGGACCGATCATGTGATGTTGTCGAGCGTCCGCTTCAATTCCGGCGGCTCGGCTTCGTTTATTTCCAGTAACGGTCTGGTACTGACCAATCACCATGTGGCCGCAGATACACTCTACAAACTATCGACTGGCGAGCGAGATTTAGCCAGCCAGGGCTATCATGCAAAAAGCCAAACGGACGAATTACCCGCGCCCGATCTCGAACTCAATCAGCTCGTGTCGATTGAAAACGTGACCGACAGAGTCAATGCGGCGGTAACAGCCGGGATGGATGCCGCAGCTGCTTCGAAAGCGCGACAAGCCGCCATGGCTACAATTGAGCAGGAGTCAGGCACAGCGACCGGCTTGCGAAGCGACGTGATCACACTCTACGGTGGCGGTCGTTACCATTTGTATCGCTACAAAAAATATACCGACGTCCGTTTGGTCTGGGCGCCGGAAGCGAAGATTGCCTTCTTCGGAGGCGATGCGGACAACTTTGAATACCCGCGATATTGCCTCGACGTGACCATCTTCCGAGTCTATGAAAATGACAAACCAGCTCAGATAGAGCATTTCCTAGAAGTCAATCCGCAAGGAGCTGGAGCGGACGACCTAGTGTTTGTCAGTGGTAATCCCGGTCGAACCCAACGCATTCTGACCACCGCAGCACTTGGATATCAGCGTGACCACCGCATGCCCCGTGTGCTTGACCTACTGCGCCGCAAGGAGATTCTATTGCAGCAGTATGCGCTCGGAGGACCCGAACAGGCCCGACGGGGACAGGACGAACTTTTCGGTATTCAGAATTCTCGCAAGGCCTACACCGGCATGCTTGGCGGTTTGCAGGACCCCAGTTTCCTGGTCGAAAAACGTGCTGCGGAAGAGAAACTCAAGTCGACCGCGACCAACCCAACTCCCTGGGTAATCATCGCGGAGGTGCAGCAGGCTCGCGTGGGTTTGCAGAATCGGTCGGGTAGCCTTCGCAGTCACCTGTACAGTCTAGCCGAGGAGTTGGTGTTGATGGCTGCGGAAGATGCAAAACCTAGCCCACAACGACTGCGTGAATTTCGGGATTCGAACCGGCAATCGCTTGAGCAAAGTCTATTCTCCCCTGCTCCACTCTATGAAGATCTAGAACGTTTGCAGTTGGCCGACGAACTAGCACGATTCTCCGAACTGCGTGGCGGTGACGATCCCCTGGTGCAAAGAGTTCTGGATGGCAAGGGACCACGCCAGCGCGCCGCCGAGTTGATTGCCGGCACGAAACTCTTTTCTGTAGAGTCTCGCAAACAACTCGCTGCCGCTGCGTCCAAAGGAATCGCCGAAAGCCAAGACGCGCTAGTCCAATTAGCCAAAGTACTTGAGCCCGAGTATCGCGAACTACGTCAGTTGACCGAAGAACTCGACGAACGTGAGCGACAGGCCTATGCCAAAATCACTGAAGCCAAGTTCGCCGCCGAAGGTGATTCCGTTTATCCGGATGCGACTTTCACCTTGCGTCTGGCCTATGGATTGGTCAAGGGTTATGAAGAAGATGGCCAATTCATTCCACCTCAAACCAAGATGGCAGGCGCCTTTGAGCACGCCCAGGTTCACCACGAGCAAAAAGATTGGGTGCTACCCGATAGCTGGCTGGCCGCTCAGTCAGGGTTGGATCCCACCACACCTTTTAATTTCGTGTGCACCGCCGACATCATCGGTGGAAATTCGGGGTCGCCGGTCGTCGATCGCGCAGGGCGTTTGGTGGGAATAATCTTTGATGGCAACATCCAAAGCTTGACGGCTGACTTCTACCACAGCGAAGAGCAAGGTCGGGCGGTGGCTGTCCATATCGCCGCCGTGCTCGAAGCGTTGGCGAAGATCTACGACGCTTCTGAACTGAAAGCTCAAATCGGAAAGTAAGGTTATTCGCTGAGCTCTACGACTCCTTCATTGATCTGATGCTGTGCATGTGCGGCGAGCTCCTGCCAAGCGGCTTGTACGCGGCTATCCATGGGACCCTGACGCATGCTCCGCAGTACTTCCACGGCTTTGCGCGGCCGTTGTAGATGCAACAGCAGCTTAGCCAAATTGAGCTGCATAGCGCTGCGCTGGTCTGTGAAGCGCTCGATGTGCTCACGCATGTAGGGAAGGGCCACCGTGAAATGTTTGGCGGCCAACAACCCTTTCACTAGGCCATGCAAGGCAGTTTGGGAAAGCTGTGGTACAGACTCTCCCACTTTTAGCTTGGCCAGCAGCTTGAGTGCTACGGCGATGTTACCGTCCGCTATCAATTGTTCTACGTCGTGCATGACCCGCGCGGTAGCGGAAGGCCCCGTGTTCGCAGCGCTAGCTGTGGGAGTCTTCTTGCGTCGGCGATTTGTCGCTGGTGCCCCCGTGTGTGTAGTCGAGGCATGTGACGTTGAAGTGTTAGCCACAGTCGGTTTATTTCTACGTCCCATCGTGCTCGTGCTTACGAGCTCGCGGGCTTCGGCGTCAAGTTGATGATCGGGCTCGATGCTGGCCTCCTTGCCTTGCATCACGGTGATCAAATCCCACCCCTCGCAGTCAACCCACCGCCGTCGCAGCCATACCCAGCCCACTCCAAACCCCAAAGCCAAGCCCATCAAGTGCAATATACCACTGGACATCTCAAATCGCCCCAGGACCACGCTTAACGACTCTATCGCAAGCTGCAGAAAGCCGTAAATCAGAATGGGCACCTCGATCGAACCAGCGTGAAATCCAAATGACCACAGGACATCGAAACAATTCTTGGGTGCCCAAACAATCGCGATACCCAAAATGCCAAAAATCGCCGCGCTTGCGCCCAGCGATCCTCCTCCGTCGGCCATCAACATCAGCGATTGCTCGATACCACTTTGAACGACTCCAATTCCCAGGTAGATCGGCAAAAAGACGAGCGCGCCGACCTTACCTTCGACGACAAGGCCGAAGGCCCACAACGCGATCATGTTGAAGAGCAGATGGAAAAAATCGTGGTGCATGAAGATGCTGGTCAACCACTGCCACGGCTTGAGCCCGACACCATATTCGAGTGAAAGCTTTGGCCTCCAAAGACTCTTGGAAATGTCTCCCGGTTCTTCAACGGCATCTTCCGCAACAACACCATTTGGCAAATTTGGCTTTTGATTCTCGTCGACGATTTGAAAATCGCCCGCCCCCCAAGCATCTTCCTGAGGTTCGTCTGGCACCAAAACATCTTCATCCACCAACAACTCGCCCCCCACTTGTTGCGGTGATAGATCGAATTCGGTCAGTGAACTCGGCACAGCAAAAAACAGTAACGTATTGATGGCAAGCAACGCTACCGTAGCTGCCGGCCAATGGTATAGCGGAGCGTCGGTGTTATAGGGAATCATGGCGGTCCATGGTTGCAAGTCGGAGGAATATGAGGACCGATTCGAGCCGTGTTGGTCCAAGAAGCAGGAAATCGCCACGAACAAATTGTAGCCATTTGCGGTCTCAGCCTGAGAACAGCGTCTCAATCCGCATCAATTTGACAGCCGCTGCCAGGTTTTTTGTGTCCCTAGTTGGCCCGAGCGTTCGGCGGAAAAACCGCGAGTTCCCTTTGTTTCCGCTCAATTCCTAGGAGTCCAATCCTGAAATTCGGCTTTTACTGAAGTTTTGGTATGAAACTAGCAGTGACTCGGAAACGTATAAACGGTAGTGCGGGTCAAGTTCATGGGGAGGAAAAGATGAAAGTAGTAAACACAAGTTGGTTGGCGGTCACATTGGCAGTCGTCAGTTCGTCGGTTGCGTCGGCGCAGAACGATACACCGACCCCAGTTATCAACAACTGGAGCTATTTGGGGCATTCGAGCACCTACGAAGAAGGTTTCTTGCGTGGGACCGCTGCAGCCATTCAATCCGTCGGCCAAGCCAGCTATTTAAAATCGGTGGCTGCGATCAACATCCAAGAGGCGAACCGCCGCCGCATCGAAAATCAGAACCTGTATGTTCGAAAACTGCTCGAGAATCGCGAACTCAATGCACAGTATCGCGCTCGCTACGCTTCGGTAGCGCCCACCAAAGAAGAGTGGCAACGAGTGACCGAGGCGGCGCTTCCCGACCGTCTGACATCCGAATAGTACGATCCTGCCACGGGTCGGTTGGTTTGGCCACACATCTTACGTACCGATGAATACAAACCCTTTCGCGAGCGGATCGACGAACTATTTGCCAGTCGCACCCCAGACAACAGCGGTAACGGCAGTCCCTCGCAGCGTGAGTTGGCATCATTAATCGATGGCATGAAGATCTTGCTCAAAAACAACATCGACAATGTTTCGTCCAGCCAATATGCATCGACCAAGTGGTTCCTGTTGTCGCTGGACTACGAAGCCCAGCTTCCCCTGCAGAGCATTCCTGTAGCGGCCGACATCGGTGCCACTCTTGTTCCCTAATTGTCACTTAGAGTCCAACAACTAAGGTGTCGGAGATTGCGGTAGTCTTTTCCTTCCTCACCGCAACCGAAAAAACTGCGTCTCCCCACCATGGGCGTCCTCTCAACTTCGAGGGGGCGCCTTTTCGCGTTTGGCATCGTCCCGCCTGCATTAACTTTGCAACAACGTCCGCACTCGCGTTAGCGGTCTGTTGATTAAGTAGCGTTTGCACATAGATTGTTTAACCCGCAACCGTAGGCGAGGAACCCAGCGGCGGACCTCGCCTTTGGCTGCGGGTTAAACGCATACAGCCAATAGGGCTTTAGGCGTGGCGACGATTAATTCTTATCGGAGGTGGTACCGAGATTGCCGCGTTTGAAGGCGAGCGCCATTGCGCGAGGTACTTCAGCTTCGGCCAGTACTAGGCTAGCTCGATTTGCGGCCACGTTGGCTCGATTCTCTTGTTCGGTAGCGATCGCTTCGGCGCGTCGCTGTTCGGCCAGGGCGCGGGCTACGCGTACATCAGCCTCGGCTTGGTCTGCACGTAATCGCGCACCGATGTTATCGCCAACATCGATGTCGGCGATATCAATTGATACGATTTGAAACGCAGTCTGCGCATCTAATCCGCGGCGTAGTACCGTACGGGAGATCATGTCAGGATTCTCCAGTACTCTTTGGTGCGATTCGCTGGAGCCAATTGAACTGATGATACTCTCACCAACTCGCGCGATGATGGTTTCCTCGGTTGCTCCACCGATTAGCTGTTCTAGATTGGTCCGCACCGTCACACGCGTGCGAACACGCAACTCAACTCCATCGCGGGCAATCGCACTTAACGTGGCTTTGCCGCTACGCCGTGGGTCAGGGCAGTCAATTACTTTAGGCTGTACACTTGTCCGGACAGCGTCTTGCACATCGCGTCCAGCTAAGTCGATAGCGGAGGCACGATCGAAATCGAGATCGATCCCAGCGCGGTGTGCGGCAATAATCGCTTGAATGACGTTCATCACATTCCCCCCGGCCAAGTAGTGGGCCTCGAGGCGTTGAGTCAAGATGCCATTGCGCGAGGTGATGTCCAGACCGGCCTGAGCAGCCATGATCTTGGCATTCACGATGATTGGTGCGCGAACTTGTCGAAAATACATGCCGATCAAACTCAGCATCGACACTCGGGCGCTAGCCGCAAAGGCTTGGATCCACAGCGCTCCGAACGCGAAAAAGGAAACGACGACAAACAGGGCCAGCAAGCCCAGTAGGCCGATGATGACCCACCACACAATCATGCTGACGTCGACTTGTGCGATCAAGATGGGGTTCATATGCGTGTTCTCTGAATGATCGAAATAGCTAAAGTGGTTAGTTTCTATGGGCCCTCATCATAGCAGTTGACGGCGCCAGGAACAATTGCTGGACTTGGTACAGCGAAATGGCCCCTAAACGGTTTAGCGTGGAAGCGAACCACAAGTTGGCTGAACTCGGAATTCGCGATGTGGAGGACTGCGTTGAACTGCTGGAAGGTGTGATTTCCCCCAAAATGGTTCACTCCCGAATTAGCGAAGGGTGAACCCAAACATTGATTTCTGGTCATTTTGCCCAACCCATTCACTCCGCATGGTGTTTTAAGAATGCGAGGCTTGCGGAGTTCCGATCGATTGACTTTTTCACCAATCGCGGTGACAACCTAGGGATACGCTCGCTCTTATTATCTCAGGACACACTCGCATCTCACTTCCTCAGACTACCGATTGGGTGCGCACTGTTCGCGGCGCACTCAAGGCCTCCGAACGCGATTTCCACCAGGTAAGACCCTGGGTCTACTGGCGCGATATGCTCATTGGCACGACGCTGGCTTATACCTCGGCGGGAATATTCTTAGCGTCCTCCCCTTTCTCAGTTTGGCAAATCGTCAGCTTCCCGTTGGCGGTGTTTTGGCTATACCAAGTCGGATCGTTGGTTCACGAAGTGGCCCATTTGGGCGGTCATGAATTAACGAACTTCAAGGTCGCTTGGAACATTCTGGTCGGGGTACCCACATTGACCCCTTCCACATTTTTCACGGCGCATCATCGCGATCACCATAGTCAACGTATCTACGGCACTCCACAAGATCCCGAGTATGTAGTCAACGTATGTGGTCGTGGCAACGCTTGGAACTTCGCTGTTTACTTTGTAGTCGTGGCGATCTTTCCGCTGTTAGTGTTTCTCAGATTCCTATTGGCCCCCCTAACCTTTGTTACTCCGAAGGTGCGCGAATACGTTCTAAAACATCTGTCGGCCTTCACATTCAATGTGCACTACGAACGACCACTAGCGCGGATGAACCGGAAAGTGTTTGCGTCGCTTGAGTTGCTCTGCTGTCTTCGAGCTTTGTGCATCCCCGGTGCAGTCCTGCTCGGCTTTACACCTTGGACGCGCATGTTCCAACTCTATTTGCTTGGAGCCACTGTCTTGGTTCACCGGCAATTGGAATTTGCGGCAGCTTGAGTTAGCGAGTTTAGGAACGCATCCTGCGTAAGAATTTTTGGCATCCATGCAGAGGTTTTTCGCTTTCAGGCAAAGTTGGAAGGGAAGGGAGTGACACCGACTCTGCGTGTATCACTCCAGCTTCCAACTTCGCGATTGTGCGGCGCTCAGGTTGCACCTCTGCAGAGCCTTATCCTCCGCACAACTGATTAACGTTTTATCTCGATCTTAGCTCTCATGCAACTTGCGGCTGTGATTTGCGAACAAGTTCACGACGCTTGCGCGCTTCCTCAAGCTTTCGGTCACGTTCCTCGGCTATTACCTCTCCAAGGCCCGCCAGCATGTCAGCCGGTGTGATGTAGCCAATGGCGCTGTTTAGACGCACATGGTTGTAATGCTCGACAAAATCCTGAACACGTCGCCTGGCTTCTTCCACCGTTGCGGGACAGCTCGGACGAATGCATTCTTGCTTTAGCGTTCCGTGAAACCGCTCCAGCTTGCCATTGCTTTGTGGATAGTAGGGACTGGTCCGCACGTGGCTCAGACCGAACACTCGCACAAAAATCTTGAAGTCTTTTGCGATGAACTGTGGCCCGTTGTCGCTAATGATTCTGGGCTTCACACCTGGGTGCTTTTCCAAAGCGCGCGTGACGATCACTTCGACGTCCTGCTCTTCCATTTTCTCCCGGATTTCCCAGTGGACGATGAAGCGACTGTAACCATCGAGCACTGAAATCAGGAAGTAAAATGTACCGCCTAAATTCAGGTAACTGATGTCCACATGCCAGTGTTTATGGGCTTTTTCCGGTTGATCGAAGCCTGTGCCTTTCTTGCTCGACGCGATCGGCCTACGATCCAAACGTCGCGCTGCTTTAAGAACTCGATACGTTGTACTGGGGCTGACTGCCACGATGTCATCATCGAGCATCATGAAAGTCAATCGCCGATAGCCGTCTAGTGGGTGCTTGTCGTGGTACTCGACGATTGCCTTCTTTTCCCAATCTTCGAGCCACCAATCACGGGGTATCTGGCCGTTGTGTTCGTTGGCCTTCCCGTAGCGATGCTTCCACGTGTGGTATTTGCCCTTGGCCAATCCCAACCAAAACAGCAACCTTTTCGTTGGTATCTCAGCTCGATCGCTCCAGTACTTTAGGTAGTCAACGATCGAATCACGTGTATCGTGGGGAACCCAGCGTCCGGTCAGAGCTCCCCATTTTCTTTTTTTGCTTTGACGTTCTCCTCCATGAGCTCAGAGATCACCTCGTTTTTCAGTTGTAGCTTCTCTTCAAGCCGCTTGATCTGACGCTCCTTGGCATCTTCAACTTTCGTATTTGACTTTCTACGACGACCTGTTCCGACAAAAGCCTGCTCCAACTGGCCAAGAACTGTGGCTACCCACTGATGGATCTGGCTCGGTTGGATGTTCAGCTCATCAGCCAGGTCGCTGACAGCTACTTTGTCCTTCAGATGACGCCGAACCACCTCGGCCTTCTGCTCTGCAGTAAAACTTCTACGTTTTTGTCCCATGGAATACCTCCCGATCTTGAGTATGCTAACTCAAACATCAGGAAATTCCATTTCCTAGAGAAGCAAGACA
>JBGSNE010000036.1:0-6095 GCA_041739785.1 Pirellulaceae bacterium | reverse complement strand
GGTTTCGTATTCATGCCGACCCCTCCACTTTCAATTTCGTTCGCACGCAGTCACCCAATTGACGGCGGATTCGCGACAACCGCATCCCAACTGCGTCGACCGTTTTGGCTAGCGTTTTCGCAATCTCGACAATTGGCTCGCGCCGCTCTTCCTAAAGATTGCACATCCATGCCCAAGTGAGTGCCATTGGGCACTAGCCCTCTGGTATCGCGGGACCGGACGGCTTGCGCCGTTCCGCTAAAACGGGAAGTTGCGCCCATTCTTCACGAAAACCACAATCGCATGAATCAACCGACTCAGCTCGCCTTCTTCTTTTGCTGCTTGGCGTCGTTCATTCCACAGGTAAACGCGGCCGATGACGTCGAGCGGCCAAATATTTTGCTGATCCTGTGCGATGACCTTGGCTACGCCGATGTCGGTTTCAACGCGAAGCTATTTGGCGTAGAAACGGACGCCGTCACTCCAAACATCGACAGGCTCGCCAAAGCAGGAACTATCTTTAAGCAAGCGTATGTGGCCCATCCATTTTGTGGGCCGAGCCGAATGGGCTTGATGGCGGGACGGATGCCACATTGTTTCGGTGGCCAAAAGAACCTGCCCGACGTCGCCAAAAATCTGGAGGACTATAACCAAAAGGGTAACGCCCTACTCGTCGAGAAAACTGGCGACACATTGAAGAACCCGATGGGCCGGCAACTTGGCGATGTCACCGGCGTTTCGACGCAGGTGGCTGAAGTATTGAATGGCAATATCAACGGCCGCATCGTCGTCGATGCGAATAGATAGACCGCAACTCAACAAGGAATTTCCCATGACCCGACTCACTCTTTCGCTAATCGTTTCCCTGCTGGTCGCCACCGCAACGATGGCGCAGGATGCGGACAACGCGACCGAACGGTTGACTAGGCAAAGCGAGCAGTTTAAGGAACAGATCATCAAAGTGGCCGACAACGTTTACGTTGCCGTTGGCTTCAGCGTATCAAACGTCTCAATGATCGTTGGCGATGACGGAGTCGTACTCGTTGATACTGGGATGATGGGCGAAGCCGCTGAGAAGATTGCCCAAGAGTTTCGTAAGATCACGGACAAGCCAGTCAAAGCCATCATCTACACGCACTCGCACGGAGATCACACTGGCGGAGCACCCGTGTTTCTGGGTGCCGAGCGTCCGCAAATTTGGGCACACGTCAACTTCGGAAGTGAGGCTCGCCCGTGGACGGCTGGCGGACTGACCTACCAGAACGTGCGAGGTGCGAGGCAAGCCGGATTTAGACTGCCGCCGGAGCAACGCATCAACAATGGCGTCGCGCCGGTTCGCTATCCGAAACGTGGTGGCGAAGTGTTCTCCGACGGCGAAGCCACGAAGCCCAATCGCTTCCTGGAAAGCGAACGCCAGACAATCAAAGTCGCAGGTGTGGAGCTCGAACTCGTCGCAGCGCCGGGTGAAACCAACGATGGCGTGTTTGTCTGGCATCCGGCAGGCAAAGTTCTGTTTGCCGGCGACAACTTCTACCGATCGTTTCCTAACCTGTACGCCATTCGCGGCACGCCCAATCGTAACGTCCGACTGTGGGCGGAAAGTCTTGGCAGAATGGCCGACAACGATGCGATTGCCTTGGTCGGCGGTCACACGAATCCTATTCTTGGAGCGGACGAGGTCAAACAGGTGCTGACTGATTACCGCGACGCCGTGCAATTCATTCACGACAAGACCGTGGAGGGCATAAACAAGGGGCTGACACCCGACGAACTGGTCGAGTACGTGCAACTCCCTGAGCATCTGGCCAACAAAGATTACCTGCAACCGTTTTACGGGCATCCTGATTGGGGCGTTCGCACGGTTTTCAACGGCTACCTTGGTTGGTTCGATGGCAATGCAACGAATCTGTTTCCGCTGCTGCCTAAGGCCGAAGCTGAGCGAATGGCCAAACTCGCTGGCGGAAAGGACAAGTTGTTACAAGCCGCCAGAGACGCACTCGCCGAGGATGACAACCAATGGGCCGCGCAGCTTGCCGACCATCTGCTGGCGATCAACAAAGACGACAGGGATGCAAGACAGATCAAAGCTGATGCCCTGACGAAATTGGCTCACAACATGGTTAATGCGACTGCGCGGAATTATTACTTGACGGTCGCAAGAGAACTTCGCGAGTAGCGCAGTGTAGAACATTTGTCCCAAATGTTTACCAGCGCTCATTCAAGTGTTGAGGACAACTGTTCTACGAAAAACGCCACGGAACACTGGGGGGAAATGCAGCACGACGATCCAACGTGACGCCGCCGAAACGCTCCGTGCGTTCCGCTACAACTCAAACCGAAAACGCACCGTTGAGTGACATGATTCTTCGCCCCGCAACGATCGACGATGTTGAGGATATCGTTGCGCTAAACGCAACGTCAGTCGCCGTAACCAGCCCGATGGACAATAAACGCTTTCGACAACTGTTCGACCTATGCGCGATCACTATCGTTGCTGACATTGATGGACAGGTAGCTGTATCCATGCAGATACGGTGCTTTTAACGACCCCAGGTACTTGGCATCGACAGCGTGATGCAGCCGTATGAAGCTCGCGTGAGAGGATGGCAACGCATCGCCACCGATTTACCGCTGGAAAAACTCGACGCCTTGATTCACCCGGCTACTTTGACCGACGTACCGACCCTTGCGACTCAGATATTGGAAGGCAATATCAGGGGCCGCATCGTCGGCGATGTGAATAATTAGACCACAACACAACAAGGGGATTCCCCATGACCCGACTCACATTTTTACTGATCGTTTCACTGCTCGACGTCACCACATCAATGGCTCAGGATGCGGTTGGCGGTGCAAATCTGACGAACTCTTTTGAAGCGGCTGCACTCAACGGGCAGGTCGCTACGACCGTGTCGATGTGCGAGCTGGATTTGACTCCGGCTCACTTTAAGGGCTTGTCATTGCACGTCGTGTTCATGCTGATTCCGATGCTGCACAACTTCAAACGACAACATCACGCGGAAATCCTGCGCGATCTAACTCGGATTTGCGAGTCCGGCGGACTCAAGCCAGTACTGGATGAAGAACAGTTCTCGCTTGAACAAGTCGGACAAGCATACGCTCGCTTGGAGAGCGGAAAAGCGATGGGCAAAGTGGTTGTCGACAACTAATCGCTAAAATGTAGTGGAGAAAGGTATGAGCAATGAAGAATATCGCAGTAACTTCGGCCAGCGGCCAGCTTGGTTCGGAAATTGTAACAGCCACGATCGAGATCGTCGGCAAGGAGAATGTCATCGGGCTCGCCCGCACACCCAGCAAAGCTGAATCGCTTGGCATCGAGGTTAGGTCAGGCGATTACGAAGCGCCCAGCGATTTGGAAAACTCACTGCAGGGGGTTTACGCAGTACTGCTGATCTCCGGAATGGACGCCCCAGATAAACGGATTGGTCAACACCGCAACGTGATCGAAGCCGCCAAAGCGGCTGGTGTCAGCAAAATCGTTTACACCAGTATCCAAGGAGCCGAAGAGAACTCCCCATTCTCGCCCGTTGTCCAAAGCAATCGGCAAACCGAGGAAGACGTGCGCAACAGTGGTCTCCACTGGGTGATCGGTCGCAACGGAATCTACATCGAGCCCGACGTCGAGTACATCGAGACGTACAAACAACGTGGCGAAATCGCGAATTGTGCGGACGACGGATTATGCGGCTACACAACGCGAAGCGAGTTGGCTTACGCCTACGCAAAGATGTTGACGGATTCTAAACTCGACGGACAAACGTTCAATCTGCACGGCGAAGCCATCACACAGCAACAATTGGCCGACTATCTGAACGCCGCATTCGGCACAGAGTTGAAATACCGCAAGATGTCAGTCGCAGAGTATCAAGAAGATCGCACAGCGGAACTCGGTGAATTCATGGGCAACATCATCGCTGGAATCTATGAAGGCATTCGCAACGGTGCTTCCAACAATGAGAGTCATTTCGAGAAAGCTGCTGGACGTCCTCATCAAAGCTGGGATGAGTACTTCAAGCAACTTGCAGCTCGGCAGTAGTCACCCAACTTGGCGATGAATTTCTGCCAGACTTTAGCGAATGTCGAGGCTGAAACGGAATAGGGCCGCGATTCCTAGCATGTCAGAATTTCCCCGCCATAAGAACAATGACCCTCAATATGTACGAACAGCTTCACGACGATCACCAACGCATTGAGCAAATCTTGGCGAGTGTACTGGACGACAGCGTTCGTTTTCTCAGCACACTTGGTACGAGGCCTGCTGCGGGCGTGCCGCAGTCGACTGTCGCTGAAACACTACCCCAAGCCGGCATTGGAGCGATGGGATCGCTTGATCTTTTTCGTTCAAAGTACGCGGACAGGATGAGTGGGTCGGCCGGTCCTCGCTACTTTGGGCTTGTCACTGGCGGCGCGACGCCGGCTAGTATCGCAGGCGATTGGCTTACGAGTATCTATGACCAGAATGTGACAGGTTCTAACGATTCGATTGCTCCGCAGATTGAACTTGCCGCGATTGGGATGCTACGAGATTTGTTTGGTCTTTCGGAAGCACACGCGGGAGTATTTGTGTCCGGCGCCACAATGGCCAACTTTGTCGGTCTAGCTACGGGGCGGCAATGGCTTGGACACAGGCACGGTTTCGATGTTGCTCGATTGGGACTATCGGGAATCCCGTCAATCCGTGTGCTTTGCGGAACGCCGCACTCCAGTGTGTACAAAGCAATCGCGATGCTCGGGCTTGGACGCGAAAGCTTGGAACGGATCGCAAGACTTCCCGATCGGGAAGCCGTGGACGTTGTGGCGCTGCGGAAACGATTGGTGGAGCTGAGCGAATCCGGCCAACCCTGTTTGGTCGTAGGCAATGCGGGAACGGTCAATAGCGTCGACTATGATGAACTGAACGCTATGGCGGATCTTTGTCACGAGTTTGCGGCTTGGTTGCATGTGGACGCTGCCTTCGGTGGCTTTGCAGCTTGCGTGCTCGAAAAGCAAACGCTCGTAGCTGGAATTGACCGCGCGGACTCCATCACCATTGACGCACATAAATGGCTCAACGTGCCGTACGATTCGGCGATGGTCTTCACGCGGCATCAGCAACTGCAACGCGAAGTTTTCCAAAACTCTGCGGCGTACCTCGAAGCTGAGCCGACACCGACCAATTTCGTAAATCTTACTCCCGAGAACTCGCGTCGATTCCGCGCCTTGCCCACTTGGTTCACGTTGATGGCTTATGGCCGAGAGGGCTACCGTGAGATCGTGATGCGAAATTGCCAGATCGCCGAGGAATTTGGTGAAAGGATCCAATCCTGCGACCGGTTTCGGTTGCTCGCACCGGTAAAAATGAACGGCATCGTATTTACACTCGCTGGTGAAGCCGTGACGCCCGGAGCGATTCAGGATTACCTAAACCGCGTGCAATCTGGCGGAGCACTTTACATGACGCCAACGGCGTACGTCGAAGTGCCAGCGATCCGAATTTCCGTGACGAATTGGCGAACTACACAGCAAGACGTTTCACAGGTATGGAGCGGGATGCTATCCGCGTTGGGCTCAGTTTCGACGTGAAAGCATGTCTTTCGAGAGCTAACCACGCTGCTCGCCCTCAATGTGAGAATCAGATTTCGCACGTGGCCGCGCAAGCAGGTAAAATGGCGTTGCTGGGTGTGCGGGACGAATTTTCGAGAATTTTCGGCAGGATTGCCTTGGAGCGTGAATAGTACTGTATGCCAGATTCCAATCAAAGCCCCAGCCGATTGTCCGAAGGCGAGTTCATGCGGCTTTTCGTGAAGCATGAGCCTGCTTTGCGAGCGTTTGCGCGGTCGATTCTTCCCGACTGGAATTCGGTCGATGACGCCCTTCAGGAAGCGAGCGTCACGATGTGGGAGAAACTGGGGCAGTTGCGGGATGAATCGGGGTTCCTGCCATGGGCGAAGGTGATTCTACGATTCAAGTGTCTATCTGCGATTGGCGCGGTACGCCGTGATCGGCATGTGTTGAGCGACGAGGTTCTGAACCTGATTGCCGATGAAGCGGAGGCAATGGACGCAGAGGAGTTCGCTGCAATTCGTGGTGCGTTGGCAGCCTGTTTGACTCAGTTC
>JBGSNE010000025.1:0-6297 GCA_041739785.1 Pirellulaceae bacterium | reverse complement strand
GTGAAGGTTGGTGTGGCCATGGACCATATATTCCCGCACATCCACGTCGATCCACCGGCCTACAAGCGACATCGGCCTGTCTTTCTAAAACAAGCTTTGCGCAAACATAGCCTTCGCAAAGTTCTTTGGCGTTGATTCCTGTTTCTTCTGTTTCCAACTCTCAAAGGAGTGAAGATGACCACAATTAATCAAGGACCATTCGGACCCAACGGAGAGCGACCGCCGGGTTGGCCTCCACCGCCCTTTGATCCACCAGGCGAACCGCTGCCCTACGTTCCACCACCAGATCCGCCTGGCTCAACCTCCGAGCCTCGTCCAGATTGGTGGCCGGAGGACTGGCCATGGCCGCCAGTGCCCGAATCGCCGATTGAAGTATTGGCACCGCCACCGCTGCCCAACATCATCTGGCCGCGGCTACCTCCACACCATCCGTACCATCTGCCACCTGGCTACCACTGGCCCGACAACTTGCCACCAGGACATCCAGGCCACGACGTGAAACCACCGAAGCCGCCAGGCGGAAGTGGCGACGCAGGCAGCGAAGGATCGGGCGACGAAGCTGGTTCGAGTGATTCGGAAGGATGTTGATGATCGAGTTACCCAACCTCGAGTTCCATGCAGCACATGCGTGCAATCTCTATTGCGCGCAGTGCTCGCATTATTCAAACTTCCACGCTGGCGGTATCGTTAGTCTCGATGAGGCACGCGCAAACTTCGACCCGTGGAGAGGACGGCTCGCGCCCAAGCGTATAGCCATTCTCGGTGGCGAACCAACTCTCAACCCAGAGTTGATCCCCATCATCGAGCTTGCAAGACAGTCGTTCCCAAACGCTGAAGGCCTGTTCGTAACGAACGGATTCTTCCTCGATCGTCATCCCGGCCTGCCCCGAGTTCTAATCGACAATCGGTTCCGCATGGACGTCTCCCAGCATGGACGCGCGCCGGAGTACATGAAACGGTTTCGGATCATCCGCCAGCAACTCCGCCAGTGGCGAGCAGCCTATCCCGAATTGGAAATCAACATCCGCAAATCGCATCGCGGCTGGCGACAGCAATATCGCATAGTTGATGGCAGACCGATGCCGTTCGATAGCGATCCACGCGCCGCATGGAGCATCTGCCTCCAGCGCACATGTACCCAGCTCTACAAGCAATGCTTGTTCAAATGCCCCGCACTCGCCTACCACGCCATCATGTCCCGCAAGCTGAAGCTCGACTCAGAGCCGGCCTGGCAACTCTTCCGCGACTACCAAGCCTGCCCGCCTACCGCATCAGATGACGAGGTCAAAGCGTTCATCTCCACGGAAGAAATCCCACAATGTGGCCTCTGCCCGGCTAAGAAAATTGGATTCCACCACGCAGATCCAAGCAAAAAAGACTAGACGTCACACGAAACCGACAAGGGCAACGTGGCTACTTACCACCTCTTGTTCCACCGCTGCTGTAACGACTCGAATCGACTATCATTCTTTAGACTCGGATCAGCCGTCAAAATCATTTGCAGAGTATTTCCGAAACCATATGGCCAAAGCTCCGGTTCCTCAGGAAGAATCTTGACAAGTAACGCGAGAAATCTTTCGGGGTTCCCATCGATCACGGGCTTAATTTCTTCCTCTTGGAAATGAAAATGATACCGTTGCTCCTGCGTTAGGGTTGTGAAGAATGGTAAAGCCACGTTGATGAGGTTACCGAATACGGTTTCATCCACCAGAAGCATGTCGAGTAAACTCGCGGAAATCGCTGGACTACGAACTTCAATTTCTTTCGGCCAGACTTGAGTTAGCAGTGTTACAACTGATGGCAAGAGCGAATCGCGAAGGTCTGGAGAGTTGGAAAGGTCACGCTGGAGGTGCCAAAGAATTTGTGTTCGAAACTCAGGCCCGCCGCTGAGTATAGCGTCGTGAAACTCTTCGTTCGTTATTTGCTGAACATTGCCGGAGGCTGCATTGGGTAGCCATCCTAAGAGCAAAAGTCCTGAAATCGACTGCAAGTGTCCTCGCCTGAATCCGGCTTGTCGCTTTGCCAGTTCGAGCAGGCCGGGCTTTAAGCGAGGAAATAGCTTGTCGTCCACTCCAGGGTTCCATAGGAAGCCAGACCAAGCCGCCTGACCATCAAATGTCTCCGTTTCATGTAACGCTGAGATGATACTAACTTCCGTCCAAGGCGTATCTTTCCGGTAAAACCAAATGAGGTTTTGGCTTAGGATCGTAAGAGTGTGCTGCCTAATAGTTCCTTGCTGGGCAAGCAGTTGATCTAGCCTATTTAGATCTGTACGCTTATCGAGCCCATCTTCAGAAAAGTAGCTTCCTACAATTGCTTCCGCTACTCGACCAACACACGAATTGATTGCCTCCATCATCCAGTCACGATCCTCGCGAGTCGCCGAAACCGCTGAATTACAACATTGCGGATAGCATTTGATGACTTCAACAAACTTATCCAAAAGCTGTTCTGTTATACCGTAAGAGCATTGAACAAGCTTCTTAAAATGGTCTTTGAACCACCATGATGAGTAATACGACAGTTCAGCGAGGCATTCATCCTTCACCTTTAAGAGGGCATCTGCAATCAAATATTGAAACTCGGCAGAGTCAACGGCCCGCAATTTGGAATCAAGAAACTTGTTCCATTCAGCAACGGCGCATTTGCCTTTACCCGATTCGAGTTTCAACGCCTCAAGCGCATTGACAGGGTACTCCTTGCAGTATCCTGTGAATGGATCTTTTTCAACCAGAAACGTTTCAGTTGATCTGCCAGCAAGTAGACGTGCAGCTTCAATAACTTCCGATATGGGTAAATTGTGTAATTCCTTGGCGTCTGTATCGGTCCTAACCCAACCGCCTCGAGTCTCTCTAGAGTCGGCCGCTCGCTCGCCGTATTCATCTTTCCATTCAGGTACTTCTGTCTTGATTCGCTTGAGCTCTTCTGAAGTGCTTGGAGACAAATCGCATCCTTGCAACTGAAGCCATGTGAACACCAAAGCAATGTTGTACCTTCGCCTTGCATCAAAATCGCCAGCATCCTCCTTGTCCCACGGTGGAGGCCCATCTAAAAGTGTTTGTTCGAGACTTGCTCTATCCAGAGCAGTGACATCACGCCACCGCTGCTTCAACGAGACGAGCAGGTCTCTTCGCGAATCGGTATCCCAAATCAGCTCCTTGTCAATTGAACTAAGAATTTTGTGCACATCGTGTGCTGGCACGATCGTACTAATCGATATGCACCAAATCCTCAACCTATCAAAAACTACACTATCCGACGGCCAAGCTAGGTAGCTTACACGAGCGCGTGGTGAGTCCGCTTTTAGCAGTCGGGTGAATAGTCCTAGATAAAGGTTCATCAGTCCTGAGACACCCGTAATTCTGCGGTAGCCGTCAATTTCTGGGCTTGGATCGATGTGCAACGGACACAAATCCAGCTCGTACTTGCAATCATATTCGTTGCATGCAAGCTCAATCTGGAATATCGATTGCGCGAGCTGTTGGCTAACGGCAAAAACCCATTCATCAGGCACGTCAAACCCTGGTTGAATCTGCGGGATCTGGAGTTTGATCCGACAGATGTCGTCCACGGTAATCCCATCAAAAGTTGACGGCGGAAGTGCTGCAAAATTCGACAGAATTGGCTGTTCGATCGCGACTGTATGCCTGATGACCTGGCTGAACAGTCTTAGGGCCGTGTAGCTCCAACCATTTTCGCGGACATGTTCAGAAAAATCGTACCATCCGACACCTTTGCGTGCTTCGACTGCATCCAAAACGTCTAACAGTTGGCTCCAGCGCTGTGCAATCCTGTTGTCGAGCTTTGGAGTAGATCTCGATATACGCCACCGTAATCGTCCCTTGATATCTGGATGAAAATCGTGCTGCCGCATTGCCCACCAAATCGCCGCTGGTTCACTGGCAGATTGAGCAATCCACTCTGCCAAGCATTGAAGGCGTTTCGACAGTGGGATGATTAGGGTTGAAGTCAAAAGCATTTTCGAAGTGCGTACATCTTCGCCAATTGATGCTAAATCGACGCTGTTTGGCTCCAATACATTAACGAGGAGGGGTGGGATCTCGACGGCTTCTTGTCGATTTCTCTTCTCGGCGAACTGGGGAATCGGATCACTATCAAGGCAGTAGTTGCTGAACGGCGACTCGGGTGCTTTGTTCAGGAGCTCATCCGTCGTTTGATCTCCCCGATTGAATCGAATCTTTGGATCAAAAACAGCTAACCATTCACTGCTTGGCTTCGCGGCAAGAAATTCCTTTGCCCCTTCAAATGACGATACCAGCTGCGCTACCTGGCCCCTTTCGTGAGCCGTCAAACTTCTAGGGGATTGCGAAGCGAGAGTAACTACACTCTCTCGCCATTTCGATGGATTATCTGCTCTATCTGCCCACCGCTCGAGAGTAGACCAGAGCGCGGGAAATGAGTCAAATCTTATCGGCACCACTCCTTTGCTACGCCATTTCGCCAATGAATCTTCGGACTCATGTTGTTGTAGTGCAAACAAAGTCCCGAGTTGCGATTGGCCTCGACTGATACCCTCAAGCATGTATCGGATCGGCGGGTCATCACCAGAATAACCAACGAAGACAATGGTGTACTTTCTTGCAAGCTCTCGAAAGAATTCTCTTGCCCAGCCCGCTGAAAGATAAGCATGGCCGAAGTCCGCTGACGAAAGAACAATGTTGCCGTGTTCGACATCGGAGTAATCGGTATTCAACCGACCGTGTAGATAGACGATACCGTCCAACGGCTCGAATTCTGTCAGCAGCGGAAGCCTCGGGGACACGTAGTTTGTAATTGAAGGGTCGCAGTCACTGAACAGCCGATCGAAATTGGTCGTGATAAGCTGAGTCCGACGTGCTGGCGTCCTGGACAATCGAACTAACACTTTGTGTGCATCGAGATTCTTATGAATTTGGCGACCAATACAACGAGCAACCGCTGATCGAATTTCCTCGAGCGGATAGCGTCTTTCAAGCAACCCAAAAACTAGGTCCGCCGATAGTAGTCCAGAGACATTTGTTCTGCTTCCAAGATCCTTGGCTTCACGAAACACGACTGCAGCGTCCGCCTGCGCTGGAACGCGCAACTCATCGAGAACGCTCTGAGCTAACCCAAAGAAATCGGGTAGTTTTGCATACGCTCTTGAGACGCCTGAACCGCAGAAGAATGCGACTGAGCCCTGATCTCTAGCCTCCAATAAATCGCTTGGGATATCTGGACCATTTTCTACGAATCGCATAGGGCCTCACAGTAGAATTTCATTTAGGCGAAACGCGAGCAAATAGGACAAATTTGGCGAACTGCGTCGGTTCTGCAATATGTTATTCGCGATTTGAATTGGGGCAGGCCAGTGACTATTAATGTCCTGGCACAAATTGTCAGCGTACACCTATCAACGAATATCGTTCACGCGTTGCCGCCGCCCATGGGTCAGCAGGCACTTGGCGTTCATAGGCTTTCAGGAATGCTGAGGCGCGTTGTACATCGCGGAGTTGCTCGTATACGGTGACGATACGCTTTAGCAACTCTGGGCGATTTGGGAAATCGCGATTCAAGCGAAGTAAGATCGTGCAGGCATCTTCGTACTTGGCTTGGGCCCCCAAAATAGACGCCTGCTTGAAAAGCAGATCCGGCGTTTCGCCGAACTTCGCCATCAAGTTTGTCAACAGCTTCTCAGCTCGAGCTATTCCACGAGTCTCCAATAACGCCTTCAGCAGTGCAAACTGGAGATCTGACTGTACCTTTGACTCGCTTTCGACAAGGGTCTTATTCTTGTCAAGCACATCCAAAGCTTCGAACCAGCGTTTTGCTCTAAGCGATGCGTTGACCATGATCAGTAGCGCGTGCGGATTGCCAGTTGCCTCAAACTCTTCTCTTGCTATCGCCTCCGCTCGAGCGTAATCCGACTGTAGAAGATACTCGACCACATCAGTTGACCAGTCCAACGTCCTCTCTCTGGGGCGCGAAATTAACTTTTCTGGTACATAGTCAATCTGTGCTTTACGCGCTCTGCTCGCCGCCACTATCAACTCCGAAATCGTCTGATAGCGATCTTCAGGTTTTTGCGACATACAGCGAAGAATGACTTCTTCAACCGCCGGACATACTGATGAGTTCAGTTCCCTGGGCCTGCGGAACGGTGCGTGGCTCACGACCTGGTTGAGCGTATCATGCGGAAGATCGCCAGTGACGATGTGATACAGCAAAACACCCAAGCTGTAGATGTCACCGAGAAAAAGGTCCTGCATCGACCGTCCCCGACGCAGCGTCGATGCCAATTCCGGCGCTGAATAGAGA